>CAUJHS010000077.1 GCA_963204915.1 Planctomycetota bacterium
AACAGTACCCCAACCGCGACTCGGCGCTGAAGCTGATCTACATGGCGATTCATGAAGCGTCCAAGAAGTGGACGATGCCTATACCGAAGTGGAAAGAAGCCCTCAATCACTTCGCCATCCTGTTCGCCGACCGCATGCCCAGAAACCTCAACTAACTCAGCCGAAAAACCGACTGACACAAAAATCAAGACAGGCCCCGCGAGGCTGCGCTACTGCGACCGCGCGAGACCTGGGAGGGGTCTCGCGGGCCGCTTATTCCCTCCCACCACTGAATCCTTGTGAATTCGACTGTCCGTCAAAACGGCTACACCTCAAGAGCCCTGCTCCTCCCAGACCAGCGCTTCACGTCGCACCGCAAAGCCGACTTCCGCCGCAGACAGCGTCTGGGACCGGATGATCACATCGTCTGTTGGCCCAAGCCTCCCAAACCGCGCTCGATCGACCGGAAGACTTATAGCACGCTTCCTCACTTCCTGATGGTTCGGGAATGCCGTTTTCACATCGAGCAACCAGGCTTCCGCACCAAGTTCCTCGTGATCGCCACGACCTTGCTGGACCCCAACGGGTTCACCAAGGAGGACCTCGCTCAGCTCTACCGAGCACGTTGGAACGCGGAGTGGGATCGAAGATCGTTAAAGCAAACACTGCCAATGGACATCTTGCGCTGCAAGACGCCGAGCTGGTCCGAAAGCAGCTCTGGACGCAGGTCCTGGCGTACAACCTGATTCGCACCCTCATGCCGCAAGCCGCCGCAAGGCACGAGATTGAACCGCGCACCATCAGCTTCAAAGGTGCGCTGCAGACGCTGGAAGCCTTTCAACCGGTGAATGCTCGCCAAGGCCATCGCAATGCCGCCTTCCGCATCGCCCTCGACCAGCACTTGCTGGACGCCGTTGCTCGTCACCGAGTCGCCGATCGGCCCGATCGCTTTGAGCCTCGGCGGAGAAAGCGCCGTCCCAAACCTTATGATCGTCTCATGAAGCCAAGGCAGATGGCCAAACGCCATATCCTGAATGACTTTCGGGAGAACGAAGTGCCATTCGTAGGATCCACCCACGCGCGCAACCCATGATGCTTGCTACAACGGCTCGCACAATTAGTGTTTTTCAAGAACTGTCTGTTGTTCTTGGCGAGGTTGTACTACCTCGCCTGCCAGACGACAACGGCTTCCAAAAACGCGATCGCGAACACCGCGCTTCCGAACACCATCGCGGAAAGAAGGAGCCACGGCGGTCTTGCCGGAAGGTCGTAGATCCGCAGGTGGTGGCGTCCCTCGGCGCCGACTAGGTCGATCAACGCGACTTGGGCTCCGTCGGGTGCGACGGCCGCGTTGCCGGAGGGCCGGCCCAGGCCGGGGATACGCCCCAGCTCAATTCCTTGACTGGGATCGAAAGCGATCCAGGTTGCGTGGATGCCAGTTGTTGACTCCGCGTTCGGAGTTGGGGCCGTAGCGAGGGTGAGGAATGGCCGCTGGGGATTGCGCGTGGCGACCGTGAACGGATCGTCTCCGGGAGCTGCGCGCCGCAACCGCTCGGCGCCGGTTAACGAGTCGCGCAAGATCAACTCGCCCGTCCGGCGGTGCGTCGTTAAGAGAAGGTTCTCATCGTGGGAGAGGATCGCCAGCATTTCGTCGGGAAGCGATTGGATGACGAGGCCGGTCAGAACGTCGATAAGCCGCACTCCGCCTTCCTGCACGAGCGCGTTGCGGTCGGCCCGTAAGCCAGTAATGAGGACGCTGCCTTCGTGACAGACGTAAGCGGGATGCGACTCCTCTTGTGTACCGGCCGTGAAATTCCGTTTGCGGCGGGTTTCCAATTCCCAAACGGCCCAACCTCGGTGAAGCGAGCCACTGCGGCTGGGGTCAGGAGTTTGCTCGCGAACGACCAGCAGGCGCCCATCGCGGCTGAAGCGCGGATCGGCGGCGTTCTCGATGACGAGCCATACTTCGCGGGTGGATCGTTCTACGACGACGCAGGCATATCCGAGCCGAAGCCGCGTCATGACCAATAGCCATCGACCGTCGGGCGAATACGTTACAATTTCCATCTCGCCCGTAGGTCCGCCGAGCACGCTCTCGTCTAACCAATTCGTTTCCGGGAGCGTCCAAACATCCATTTCCTTTTCTGTTTCCAGACTGAAGAAGCGCGCTTCGCGTCGGTTCATCACGAGCCACAGCAATTCGCGATCGTCGGGCGATGCGGAAAGCTCCTTCGTGGAAAACGAATGGGTTGGATTCCACAAGTTCGTTGGTTCGGGCAATTCGATCAGCGGAATAACGCGCGCCGGCGCGGACTGCCCACTGGCCACCTCCCATAATCGCACGACTTCGCTCTGGGGGACGCCGCGAAAGCCCGCCTCGATCAGCCATCGCCCGCCGGGCGAGTAGCCAATGAGCGATTGCGCGGCGATGGGTTGCGTACCGATTTCCCAGTCGATCCGCGGCTGTGGCTTGATGAACCACCAACAGGCAACCATCGTCATCGCGCCCGCTATGGGGCCGACGATGGCCCAGCGTCGCAGGCGGCCAGGAATGAATCGGAGAAAGGTTCGCATGAGTTCGGCTATACGGACTAGCATGGACGCATGAGGATCTATTTCCATCAGCCCTCGGCAAGAGGTCTGTCGCCGTTGGGAATGTCACCCAAGCGGAGCGTGTGCCGCCAAGCTTCGAGCAGAATCAAAACTCCCAACGCGATCGCCAGGGCTATCCCTAGCCGGCGCCAAGACGGAGGGCGGATTCCGCCGTTGAGCCGCCACAACGCCACGTCGTTGCCACGGTTTTGTACGGCGAAATCGAGTTGTGGGCTAAGTGCATCGACGCCCGGTAGACGCGTTAATTCGCGGCCTGATATGACGTCGGTCAGCACGTATTCGTGCTCGATGCGGCGACAACGACCTAGCCATGAACGCCGATCTCCTCCGACCATTTCGATGTCGACGAACGGGATGTCGGGGTGATCGGAAGTCCCAAAGCGATGCGCTCCCCACGTTAGCGCATGCGTTGACGATTCGTTCGGATCGCGCTTCTTCGAGGTGGAAGAGACCGGGTCGGGCGACAACAGGGAACGAGGGACCAGTTCCCGCGTCGCCAGTAGTTGTCCGGTTCGGAAGTCGCGCACGTGAACCTTGGTGGGACCGAAGTAACTGGGCTCGTAGTCGGATTGCGTCAAAAAGCACTGCCTGTTACGAGAGAATTGCACAGTGAACTCGTTGGCAAACGTCGCCAACTCTCCGCCCGTCCCCGCGTCGTACAAACGGACGCTCCACGTGCTGGGCGCGGCTTGGCGCCATTCGTCAGGGGAAGGGGCATACGGCGACGCCGTGGCCAACACGGAACCGTCGTCGTTGAGCGCGGCAACCCGCGGGTGCGTATGGGATTCGGCGATCCAGAGCTTCGTTCGCAATGATTTGGGATCAAGAAGCCGCCACCCGCGATACGTGTCGTCCCCTTGCACGAGTTGATCGCGGTTGGAACGGTCCACGGCCACTAGCGCGGCCGTAGCGCCGCCACGCTGTTCGGGTTGAAGGTGAACAAACAACTCGACGCCGGACGGTGTCAGATCGGGCAGGCGATAGCGTCGTTCGCAATGGCTTGCTCCGATCAAGTGGCGCCAGTCCGTTTGTTCATGCTGCATGCCCAGGCTGCAGATCACCGCCACCAAGTCGTTGGAAATGGTTTGCAACGAGGTCGCATACGTCCTGACGCCGCGCTCGGCCATCGACCCCAGCAACGACTTCGTTTCTTCACTTAAACCTGTGGTGCTGAAGTCGTGAAGCGGTTGCGTGGCGATCTCAACTTCCTTGACCAACTGCCCGGCCTCGGCATCGTACATCCGTAGCCGGTCGTAATGCAAAACGAGCAGGTGCTTGCCGTCGCGCGTCCAGGCTCGTTGTCCTGGCCGTTCCGTGATTTGGGTGCAAATTCGTTCTCGTTGGCAGTCCCAAATGGTAAGCCCTTGCATTTGCGGGTGTGCCCTGGGGTCTTCCCAGGGAGGGCGAGCCACGATGAGCAAGCGCGAGCCATCGTCGGAGAACTTGAAGTTGGTGGCGTCCGCGATGGAAAGAGAGGTTTCCGGTTCGGCGGGCAGAAGCAACCAAAAACAGACGTACGCAATCGCGGTGAGAACGACAAACAAGACGAAACGACCAGACTGCAGCAGCGCGCAAGCGGCGCCGCGCCATTTCGTCAATCGCTGTTTCCTCATCTCGGTTCGCATCGGAGTCACGCGCCTCGCTTACGCAATCAACCATCGCCACGCGCGCCAGGCGCCGGCAACGGCAAGTAGGAAAATCCCTGCGGCCAAGGTGAGCCCGGCGGCCCACATGGCGGCGATTGTCCAGGGACGGCCCGCAGGAACGTCGTAGGCGCTGAGGAGTTGTGTTTGTTGTGCGTTCGGCCACCAGCGGTCGATGAGCTGAAGTCCTTTGTCGATCCAATCGCGCAGCCAGTAACTTGTGACGAGGCAGTAGGTTCTGCCATCCGGAGACGACACGCCGCGGCTGCCCACCGCCACCAGAAGTCGCTCGCGGGTTCGATGGTCGCGCAGTTCGACTTGGCCCCGTGAACGTGAAAATCGCACCCAAGGTTCGTTATGTTCCCAATCCCGTATTTCCGCGGTAATGATCGGATGTGCTTCGGAGAGCGTCGCCGCAAGGAAAGAAGCGTATTTCCGCGTGCTCAACTCCCGCGCGATTTCTTGACCGCCGAACGTTCCGCGCACCATGGTTGACTCGATATCCGAACCAGGACTCCAGTCCTTGTTCGTCAAGAGCAAGAAGCGGCCCGTCGGATCGGCTTCGAGGATCGTTTCGCCCGGAAGTGCGTACAGTTCTTGGCCAGTGGCGAGGTCAAAGACCTGCGTCACCAAACCGCCGTCCCGCGTGTTTAATTCATCCTCAGAGTCGCCGCGACTCGTGCCCACCACGACTCCTGCCTCTTCTACGAGCAACAAGCGACGGAGCTCTCCTCCACGAGGCCGGTAAACCTGCGTCGTGCGGCCCGAAGCCAATTCAATGCGCCGCCAGACTTGCGTCCAACGATCGTTCGCATCGTCGTTGGCTTCGATGAAGCCCGACATTACCAGGTATTGGCCATCGTGGGAAATCGCGCTGTCGGGCGATTGGCCGCGATGGCTGAGCGACTCGCGATAAAGAAATTGTCCGGTGGCGACGTCAAGCACTTGAATGCTGAAGCGGTGCTCCGTTGAGTGCCAGCCAAACAGCGCGACGCGCTGGCCTGTCTCGTCGAGTTGAACCGTGTAATCTCCAACCGCTCCCGCAGAGACATCGCCTACCCAATCCGGAATGCCGACGAGAAGTTCCGACGCTTTACGTTGGAAGATAAGTTTCCCTTGCTCCATCTCCACGACGATCATTTCCGCGTCCACAATATACTGGCCTTGGACCACCGGCCTGACCCCCGCCCACCGGCTGCCATCGCCCGAAAGCGCGTACGTCACCGTATGGCCGACGCCCCGTCCGCGCGAAGCGGCGTTGTCCAGAGCCAGTCTAAGTTCCCCCGATTCCAGGTCGTAAACATGCAGGTCGCCAAAGACCGGCCCTTGGCTATAGGTGAGCACCGCGTTGCTTGCGGGATGTATGGCCAGTACTTCGGTGTCCCAAGGAACCTTGGCCGACCACCGCGGCTGCGGCGGCAGGAACGCCAAGAGAACGAGCCAGAGCATAAAGGCCACGGCGCCCCATTTGATCGCCGTAGGCCGCAGGCGCCGTCGGTCGGGTATGTCGTCATTGCTCATGCACGTGCGTCCTCGGCGTTACCATTTTGCGAACGATGACGCGAACGACCGAAACG
This sequence comes from Planctomycetota bacterium, assembly GCA_963204915.1. Taxonomy (GTDB): domain Bacteria; phylum Planctomycetota; class Planctomycetia; order Pirellulales; family Pirellulaceae; genus JAHWKS01. The sequence goes on from CAUJHS010000077.1 coordinate 5,813, forward strand.
AACGCTACGCACAACGTCGCCGCGATCACTCCCCAGCCAGCAGACGGCCCCAGAGGCTTTTGAACGGGCAGGGAATAGATGCTAAGCCACCCTTCGCTGAGCGCGGCCAGGCGCTTCGTTTGTGGGTGGACTTCCGCCGCCGGGATGTCTGAGGGAACGATTCCGAAACTCGTTTGGGTCAGGAGGTCGCGGAGGGTCGCATCAGTGAACCCGTCGCTGAATGGCCGCGGATGATGCTCAAAGGCGCTGTGCATGAATGAGTCCGCGTCCCAGGGAGTCACCTTCGATCCCCACCCGGTCTGCGCAGGCAACGCTGCTTTAGCCAATTCCAAACCGCTCACGGCATCGCGGAGGTAAAAGGCGTTGTCGCCCCCGTTGATGGTCAGAATCGCTTGCCCGTTGTTGGACACGGCCAAGAGCGATTCGTCGGGCACATGCGCAAGCTCAGCCCAGGTTGCGGCATCCATCAGCCTTAGACCATGCGCACGCGGATCATCGCCGTCCAAGGGAAAGCCCACGTCGGGCGAGGGCGGAAGCGACGCGACCACGATGCGATCTTCGTCCGCGAAGGCCAAACGCCCTTCACCGAGGATCGCGGTCAGCGGCAGGTGAGAAATGCGCCGCCGCGAACGAACGTCGAACACGCTCCAACCTGCGGCAAAGCAAGCCAATCGTGTGCCGTCCTCGTTCAGCACGACCGTCGTTTCCGCGTGGTGAACTTGCCAGGCAATGCGTTGTGTGCGGCGGTCCATGAGGAATGTTCGGCCGGGAAGGATGATCCACAGCGATTCCCCATCCGGCGAGAATCGCAACCAGCGCGGCGCCGGGTAGCGCATGAAAAGCTCGTCGCCGTCGATCGTATTCAGGCGATCGAGCGACAGGCGCCATTGTTCCTTGCCGTCCGGCAACGACCACAGGCGGAGATTAGGTCCATCGTAAATGTCGGCCGAACGATCGACGGCGGCCAGCCACTGCCCGTCGTCCGACAAGGCCGCCACGAACGTGTGCTCGTCGGGCATGGCCGCATTGGAAAAAACGTTCAGATCAAACTGGCCGAGGCGCCCGCCATCTCGGACGTTCCATACGCGGAGTTGGCTGGAGAAGTTTTCCCCCAGATGACCCGTCAGCAATTGGGAGCCATTTCGATTAAAACCCAGGAGACGGTCGCGTTGAATGTTCGAGTACCCGGGGAACGGGTGCAAGTTCCGCCCGGGCAACATCTCGACGGATACATCCGGCGTCGGCGGCGTACTTGCGAAATGGACGCTGGCAGCGATCGTCAAGACGCCGGCAAACAGCAACATGCACATCAAGCCCGCGTTGCTTGTGCCGGATAATGCATCGGAAAGCGATCGATAGGTGTCGGACATGCAAGTCAAAACCAGCCCGTTCGAGCCGTACGCGGTTTTCGGTCGATGTTGATGGTGACGTAAGTCGTTGGCGGCAACTCCACTAGGTTGATTCTGTGGGAGCGACGTGGTTCTGATCGCAGTATTGGCAACGAACGTCGGCGAGATAAAAAACCTCGCCCTGCCGCAGCACGCAACCCTCGGCGGGCAAGCGCTGGCCGTTCATCCAGACGCCGTTCCCCGAGTTGAGGTCGATCAACCGATAACGCCCATCCGGTTCGCGGCGCAAGACGGCGTGCCTTCGATGCAACCAGTGCGCGGGTATGCACACTGAGTTTTCGAGACCACGGCCTAGCGTGATCTCCGCTTCGGTAAGCGCGTGCCGTTGGAGACTCCCGTCGCTGCCGAATTGAACGGTCAGCCAAGCCATGTTCGCCCCCACGTCTTCAGTGGATCGGGTTGACCGCTTTTATTCCTGGGACGCTTGACTAGCACCCTTGCCAAAACGGCTTTGCAATTTTACACGTCGCGCCTCGTCAAGAAGCGACGACGTCGGTTGGGAGGGGTCCCACGTCGAGCCGGTGAACCACTCAATCCAATCCAGCAATTCAGACGACTCGCGCGGTAGCGCTTTGGGGGTCAACCATCGTCGCAGTTTTCCATCGACGCCTAACGCGACGATCTCGTGGTCTTCAGATGCCAACTCCACCGCCTTCGACTCGCTTTCCGGCGTGATGGGCGACATGACCAGTTCGCCGGTTGCCGCACTCCGAAGTTCGATTTGGTTCTTAGGATTTACTACGATCACCCAGTCTCCAGGGCGGTTTAGACGCGCGCTAGCCACCTCGGCAGCGTTCTCGCCCAAGCGTCGCGCCGTGATGATCTTCCCCTCAGACATTTCCATTGTTTGCACGGTAGAGCCGTTTACGTATTGCGTTCCACTGACCAGCGGCGCGGCGGCGATTGGCTCGCCGCATAGAACGACACGGCCTTGTGCGTCGAATAACGGCCACTGCTGCTGAAACCAAACGGGATAACCCAGCATCTCCCATTTTTGCACGTCCCATAGACGGAGCCTTCCGCGAGAAACGCTGAGCAGCCGGGCGCCGTCGGGACTGACGGCAATATGCTCCACATACTCGCCATGTTCGAGCGGCCTCCCCAGCGCTTCGCCGTCACTCATCCGCCAACAGCGCACGGTGTTATCGCCTCCAGCCGAATAGCCGGTCTTGCCGTCGGGGCTGACCGCGACAGCCGAAACGCCATTTAGATGTCCTACCCGCAGCTCACGCACGACCTCTCCGGTCGCGAAGTTCCGGATTTGCACCGTACCCGGAATGTACGTGCTGTTCCAATTCTGTGTTTCATCGCGATAGCTGTCCCGTAAACCGCACACCACTTGGGCGCCGTCGGGGGTAAAGGCCAGACACTCGACATAGGCGCCCTCCTTGATTTTCGCTTCAAACTCAATACCGCGCTCTCGGCCGGTTTCTAGGTCCCAAATTTTCATTCGCTGCAGGCCGATCGCCACAATTGATTTCGCGTCTGGCGTGAAGCGAAGTTGCCGGATCGACTCCAACATGCTTTTGTATTGGTCTCCTTGATCGAACGCTTCCCATCGTCGCCAGCGGCCCGCGAGCGGTTCGAGAACGAAGAGCAATCTCCCGCTGCCCAAGCCAATGTGATTACCGTCGGGTGTTGCCACGCAATACAAAGCGCCGAGCGTGGCGTTCTGCAATTCTTGCGGGAGTTCTGCCGGAACGCCCAGCGCGACATCGCTGTCAGCGCGATAGGCTTGCACCGAATATTTTTCGTCGGCGTAACTGCGTTTGAGGTAATAGTCGCCGTCGCTCGTTGCTACGCGGCTGTAGTCAGAGGAACCGCGGTAATCGGCCAGTCCGCGCAAGACGTGAATTTCTCGCGTCCAGCGAAGCGGCGCCAGCGGCCACGTTTCCAGCCATAGCGATTGATCGCTCGCGGCCAGAAGCAATTCAATCGTCGCGGAATCATCGTCAAAGCGAATCGCCAGGATATTGCGCGAGGACGGTTGCTGGCTGACACACAGGGGCAGCCCCAGTGGTGTGTCGCGCTGCGCATCCCAGACCCACAGCGAGTCGCTCACCGAGGCGGCGAGCAGGGCGCCGTCGGACGAGTATTGGAGCGTCTTCACGTCCTTTGGCCCGGTGAGTCGCTGGCCCTGTTCTTTGCCGTTGGTCAACTGCCATTGCATGATGGCGCCGGAGGACAGGCCTAGCGCCACGATGCCGCCCTGGGGGGCAATCGCCGCGGCGACAACCGCTTCGCCGCAATCGACCGTAGCGGCCACCTGACCTGTCTCGGTGCGGCGAACCAAAACCCTTTGATCAATCGTCTGTACGATCCAGTGCTGGTCGACCGCCAGCGTTACCGCCGACGCCAAAGCCAAATCGACCGGTGGAACTGGAGCGAGCCGAGCGGCGCCGGCGTCCGCCAAGGCTGCCTTCGACTTCGTCGCCAGCGTGCGCGTCGCATCGAGAAAGTCGCGGCGATAGCGTTCCTGGCGTTCGGTATCCTTCAACTCGGTCGCCAGCCGGAGCGCGCCGGCGAGGCGGAACAAACCTTGGGGCGCGTCTCGCCCCGACTCGCAAAGCTGCATTCCTTGTTCGCGCTGTTGGTCGCAATAGGTTAGTTGGCTCAAACGCCGCTGGCTGGCCACGCGCTCACGTTCAGCCTTTAAGTCGTTCTCTTGCTGAGCCAATCGCTGCGCTGACTTCTGCTGTTCGCGCGAGTTCCGCAGCGATACGACCCCCAACAACATGCAAGCAACCACCGCCACCGCTGCGGAAATCGTCAGCGCTTGATGGCGCCGGCACCACATCGCCGCGCGCCGCGCCAACCCGATCGGCCGAGCGCGAATAGGCTCTCCCTTCAACCAGCGTCCTAGATCTAGCGCCAAGTTCGCCGCCGACGGGTATCGGTCGGCGGGATTTTTCGCCAGGCACTTCAGGCAGATCGTCTCCAAATCTACCGGAATTGCCCGATTCAGCGTCCTTGGCCGGGCCGGTGGATCGTGCAACACCTGCCGCAAAGTTTCGACGGGGTTCGCCGCCTGAAACGGTGGACGACCCGTAAGGCAGGCGTACAGCACCGCGCCGAGGGAATACACATCGGAATGTGGGCCGATCTCGGCGCCCGCGCCGCGGGCTTGCTCGGGCGGCATGTAGCTGGGGGTGCCCATGATCTGCCCGGTCGAGGTAAGTTCGTTTCCTGTGTCAAGCCGTTTGGCGAGGCCGAAGTCGGTAATGCGGGGCCGATGGAATTTGTCGATGAGCACGTTGCCGGGCTTCAGGTCACGATGCACGATCCCGTGGCTGTGGGCGTAGGCCACGGCAACCGCCAATTGCCGTATTAATTCCGCTGCTTCTTGAGTCGACAGCGGGCCTTCCAGCAGTCGTTGGCTCAGCGTATGACCTTCGACAAACGCCATCGAAAAAAAGTGCCGCGAGCCGGACTGCCCCACCTCGTACACGGGCACAATGCCGGGATGGTCAAGCTGCGCGGCGGATTCCGCTTCTTGGTGAAACCGTTGTATTTCCTGCGCCGATGCGAACTCGCCGCGCAGCACCATCTTTAACGCCACGATGCGCTGCAAACGGAGTTGCCGCGCCTTGTAGACCACGCCCATGCCGCCGCGGCCCAACTCTTCGAGAATGACGTAGTCGCCGATCTGCCGGTCGGCCGGCGCCACGTGCAGCGTCGGCTCGCCCGGCAGATCGTTACCGTCACCGATCCGGGGTGTCGCTTCGGGATCGAACGTGTGCGTCTCGGCTTCGTGCACGGCGGGCTGCACGCCGGCTTCACCGACCAATCGAGTCAAAGTTTCAGCGACGGCCGACTCGCGATGCGGTTGCAGGTCATCCCCGTCCGGCGCCGGTCGCTCGCTACGGTATTCGACCGCCAAGGCGAGCAATTCCTTAAGCAGCGCCATCTGCGCCGTCGGCGGAACCTGCTGGGCGAGAATGGTCACGTCGGGTTGACGCCCAGCACGCAATTGGGCTTCAAAACGCAAGCAGATTTCGTCGATCTGATGCGCAACATCCAGCGGTAAATCTGCCGCAGTCAACGCCGCGGCCGCCGGAGCCTGGGTCTCGGGTTTGGTTGCCGTGGGAGGCGAAATTGCTGTCGCCGGTTCTGTCGTTAGGCGAGGCGGCGCGGCCGTCGGTTGCTTCTTGGCGCCCGAATCGGGTTGCTTGTGCTTGGGACGAGGAAACTCGGGAAACTGCTCTCGCCATTTGGCGGCGACTTGCTGAATATTTTCCATAGGACCGTATTCGCACCGCAGCGCAAACAACTCGGCCAATAGCGCCGTTCGCCCCCCGGGGGCGATTCGCGCCACGAGCGAAGCCACATCGATTTGTTTCCCGGCTTGCAGGCTGGTCTTATATTCGTCGCATAGCGATGCGATCTGCTGGCGCAGCTCGTCCGGTAAGTCGCAGCGTCCCAAGGGCGATGGCTTCACCGCAGCGGTTCCCTTTCGAACGTATGGTTGTGTAGAATCCACGGCAACGAATCTTGTGGCCGCTTCAGGATTCCCTGGCCGAGCGGCGCTCGGTCCAGATGCGCCGAATCAATTTCAAGCGGCGCTCGATCGTGCGCAGTCCGCATTGCTCGCGGGCGGCTAGTTCTTCGTTGGAATAGCCCTCCATTTTAGCAAGCGCCAAGCGCCGCAGGTCGGGGTCTAAATAACCGAGCAGTCGTCCATACTCTTCGGACATGATAGCGATCGCATCCGGCGTCAGATCGCAACTCAATACCGCATTCAGGGCTTCGGCCTCGCTCTGAGTGTCGGAAAGGATGTCGGCCAGCGACACGATACGTCCTCTGCCCCGCTTGACACGGCCCTCGTAGGCGATATAGTCGCAAACCTTGCGTGAAATGATCACCAACAGCAACGCCCAAAGATTTTGGCGGTCAGAAAGTTTTGGGAAGTCATCCCGCACAGCGCCGCAGCATAGGCTGTGGAAGGCGCTCAGGGCTAGATCTTCTTCGTCAACGGCTCGGCGCGGGACGGCGCCCAAGCGTGCGCGCGCTAAGGCGGTCAGACTCGCAAAGTACGCATCCCAAAGCCGACGCGCCGCCTCAGCATCGCCGGATTTGAGGTGCTGGATCCAGTAAGAGATCGATTCGTCCATATCGGCAACGGCAAAGAAAATGAGGATTTGCTGACGACGCCTCCTGTCAGGATCTAGTCTACTTCAGCGGCGGCGCACCCTCCATCCGACATAGACACCCGTGGGACCGAAGAACCACCAAACACGGAGTCCAAAAAATTCGCTGCGTCGGGGCGCCTCGCGTCCGCAAGATGCCCGGGTAAACGCCAGCCTGTATTGGTCCTCATCGTCTTTCATTAGTTTGCTAGGCGCTCGGATGGTATCGCTCCAGTATAGGAGCGTTCGGTTTCCCACTTGAACCCGGGCACCACATGCCAGCCGAGCGACACCACGTACTCGGCGTCCTTCGACGAAGCAGCCGTTCGTGGCCCCGAGATCCTCCAACATAGCGCCCGCGAGATCGAATCGCACGCGGCAATGAAAACGACTCACGGCCTTATCGAGCAGCACAATTTCATTTCTCGGATCGCGGCCAATCGTGGCGCCCATGGCACCAATCGAATAGACACGGCCAGCGCCTTCCGAATCGACTTCGTACATTCTTGGCATTTGACAACCGCGACGTGATGTGACGGCAAACCCCACGACAATCAAATCTGCAACCGCCACAAATACCCGCCAAAAATAGGACCCTGCCGCGCCAGGGTCGCGAATCGCGTGCGCGTCGGTCGCGCCCACCTTATGCAGAGACCCGAAGCCCAGGATTTGGCCTGAGCGATGATCATATATCCTCTCCTGAACGCCGGCAAAGCGAGGGCGCCGTTACGTTTGCCGCGATTGGCAATTACTCTCGTTGCGGTAGCGTCCAGCCAAGCGACGGAGAATTACAGTGCCGCTTACGCCGAGACAAGTTGAATTCGGGTTCAAATACTACTTTAAGGATGAATGGGATGACATCGACCCCGTTGTTACCGTGGGCCATCCACGCACACCAGGAAGATGTCATTCAGTCCGCGGTTCTTCAGATCGGGCAAACACGACAACCAGAACTTGGCGCCTTCGGTCTCCTCCAGCCAGAGGCCCAACAGCTCTTTTTTTCCTTGGAAATTCACGCCGATCGCCACGTACATCGTGTGCTAACTGACACGCCCGGATTCGCCGCGAATGTGGACTACGATGCCGTCCAGAAACACGATCGGCACGACGGCCTCCAGCCGCCGCGTCTGCCACGCTTTCACCTCCGCGTCCAAGTCCTGCGTGATCTCCGAGACCAACGAAGCCGAGACTTCCACCCCATAGAGCTCCTTCACGATCTCCTGAATGTCGCGCGTGGTCAGGCCCTTGGCGTAGAGCGCCAGAATCTTTTCATCGAAGCCCGCCAGCCGCCGCTGATGCTTGCCGATCAACTGCGGCTCGAAGGTT
>CAUJHS010000078.1 GCA_963204915.1 Planctomycetota bacterium
CCCGAACGTCCCGGACGCTATGAGCCGCGCGTCCGCAAGCGGCGCCCCAAGCAGTTCCCGCTGATGACCAAACCCCGACAACAATTACAGCAAGAGTTCTTCCACAAACAACTTACGGCTTAAGTTCATGCCATTCGGGACAGGCGCATATAAAATATGCGCCCTTTCTTGGCCGGCGCCGGCTGGGGCGTCGCGTCCCGCTCTGCCGCCCGCCACACGTTTTCGTCGGCAACGCAAGGCGCCTGAACCGCCGGCCGCTCGCCACCGCGACTCGTTGGTAGAATCAACCCCGGCTCCGGAGCTACGAGGCGTTCATCACCCTGCCTTCGATTGCGCCCAGCTTGAAGACCAGTTCCTGCACTTCGTCGTCAGGTGGGGGCAGCGTTTCGGTCGCTTCGTTACACCGTGCGAACCCACATTTCTCCAGGACTCGAATCGAGCCGATGTTTTCCTTCGCGACGTAGGCGTACAAGGGACGGATTCGAACCCACTTCAGGAACGCGGCCAGGCCGGCGGAAGCGACGCCCTGACCCCACCACGCTTGCCCAATCCAATAGCCGACGAGCCGTCTGCCTTCGGACTCCCAACTCACGATGTTCCCGGCCACTTGCTCATTCACGAGGATGGTCTGGACGAGCACGCCCGGATCGGCCAGGATCCGGCTCCAGTGCGCCATGAACGCATCGCGGTTCCGAGCGGGGAACGAGGCCATTCGGTTCGCTTCCGGTTCCCGCTGATGCTCGAAGAAGAGGGGCAGGTCGCCTTCCAACACGTTCCGCAACCGGACCCTCGCATCCCGTGGCGTCGGTCGGCCAACCATAACTTCGTCACCTCACCTACGCCGCCGAAAGAAACGATGCCCACCGTAAGGGGTGGAGACGAACGCCGCGGCATAGGAAAGGGGACGGGCGCATATAAAATATGCGCCCTTTCTTAGCCGACCCCGCTGGGGCGTCCCGCTACACCGCCAGCCACACGTTTACGTCGGCAACGCAATGCGCCTCAGCCGCCCCAGCACCCAGCCCAAAGGCGCATTCGCTCTTGCAAAAAGTAGCTTGCAAATCGCCTAAATCCAAGCGCGGTTGTGAGTGCCACCGTTAACGGCCAAGCAAATTGCACAAATGGCGGGGAAGAATATAATAACGGGGGGGGTGTCAAACTAGATTCGCGCAAACCGAACAGCCTTCCAATTATGCACCACGCGGTGTTGAAAGCATACCGCGTCAATCGCAAAGGAAACGCCTCAACACGACAAACTCTCGGGGTGTAAGCCGGACTTCAAATGTCAAATGATGATAAGTACAACACATGCCCGAAATGCGGAAATGTTGTTGCAAAACATGTTTCCCAATGTCCCGTTTGCGGCACTCTAATCATTGAAGGCGACGCTGGTTGTGGCATTATTATCCTAATAATAGTTTTCGCATTATGGTGGGGTGCCAGCAGGTTCGTTTCATGGATTGATGACTCATTCAACAGTGGCAGTTGGTTTAGCGAGCATGCGGTTCACGAAAGTGCGCCGCACGAAATGCATGCTCCTTCAATTTCGCCTGTCGAACTCGCTGAGCAACAGGAACGCGAGCGGCGTGCGTGGGAAGCGCAAGAGCGACGTGAGTGGGAAGCGCAAGAACGACTTGCAAGAGAAGCGCAAGAACGGCTTGCGAGAGAAGCGCAAGAACGGCTTGCGAGAGAAGCGCGAGACCGCGAACTAGAAATTCGGGACGCACTTGCGCACCGCAAGTTTCATATCGCAGTAAAGTTTTTTTCGGAAGGAAATCTCGCGGCGTCGAAAAAGTGGCTAGACCAAACCGCTGCCGAGTTCCCTGATACACCAACGGGAAAACAAGCAGGACGGATGCTTGAAGGCTCGTATATCCTGGCAATGCAACAAATTATTAAAGAGGCAAATGACTCAGGAAACGAACTTAGCATCGGCTTAGAGTCCCGCGACTGGAGCGATGTGACTGGTTCGTATTCGGTACATGCGGCCTTTGTTTGTCTCGCAAATGACATGGTGACGTTAGTGAAACTCAATGGCGACTCAATCGACGTACCCCTCGCCAAACTTTCCGAAGCAGACCGCGACTGGATAATGGCGCAAACACCGCGACGTCAATAATCGGATTTGATAAAGCCGGCGGGTGGCAGGGGCTATGCACAACTCTTTATAAGGGTTGGCTGGCGGCGGAGTCTTCGACGCCGCAGCGGAATCGGCTTCCCTGGCTGCGATACAGTTTGTAGACGGTGCCCGCTGGGGCGTCGCGTCCCTCTCCGCCGCCAGCCACTCCTTTTCGTCGGCAACGCAAGGTGCCCAAACCGCCCGGCAGTGACGGCAAAAGGGAATTTCGAAAAAGTTGCGCTTCGATGTTTCGATGTGGGCGCGTAGGAAGTTCACACGGCGGCAGGACTTAGAACTACGTCAGAAATCGAAGAAATGACGTAACTTTATTGTGGCCATGAACACATCGTAACGAACTGTTGAATTTGAACAGTTGTTGTGTATAATGGAGTTGGTCGCAACTTAATTGGATTCCGACCCAAATCAAGGCAGGCCGCGGTTTCCCGAGGTCTGCCTTTTGTGCTTTTCCGCTCGTCCTGGTTGCTGCCGCCCCTGACGCGGATGGTCGTCGTGGAGGGTTAAATCGCTTCGCCGCCGCGCTCGCCGGTGCGAATGCGCACGCAGTCTTCCAGCGGCAGGACGAAGATTTTCCCATCTCCCACTTCCCCTTTGGGGCCGGTCTTCGCGCCTTTGATGATGGCGTTGATGGTCGGCTCGACGAACTCCTCGTTCACGGCGATTTGCAACTGGACTTTGCGCAACAGGTTCACGGTGAACTCATGCCCACGATACACCTCGGTTTGCCCTTTTTGCCGGCCGAAGCCTTGGCAATCCATCACGGTCAGGCGGAACACTTCGACTTCGGTCAGCGCCGCCTTCACCGATTCGAGTTTGGCGGGCTGAATAATCGCAATAATCAACTTCATGGCGGGGAATGGCTCCCGAAAAACGGCAAGAACGCTTCCAGGTCAATCTAACTTTGACCGGACGTTGGAACAAGCCAGCCCTCTGGCGAAGGCCGGCGTTGTCTTCCGCGCCTCGTCGCTATTTTCGCGATCACCAAGCTTGACTTGACGAATTCTTTCGTTAAATTGAAAACCGTTTCACGAATTCTTTCGTCATATAAGCGGCGACGCAAACTTCTCTCCTTCAGGAAGTAACTTATGGCTCGTCCCGGTTCCACGCAGCCCACGGAAGTCGAGCTGCAAATTCTGGAAACCCTGTGGGAGCACGGCCCCGGCACCGTGCGGGAAATTCATAACCGGCTCGCGGCGCAGCGGGACACCGGCTACTCGACCACGCTCAAAATGCTCCAAGTGATGTTGGAGAAAGGCCTGGTGCGGCGCGACGACTCGGTGCGCCCGCAGGTGTACCGCGCGGCGAAGTCGCGCACCCGCACGCAACTACAAATGCTGGACGACTTAACGCACAAGGTGTTCGGCGGGTCGGCCCAACGCCTGGTGATGCGCATGATCTCGGCGGGGCGTATCTCGGCCGAGGAGTTGGCGGAAATTCAAAAACTGATCGACACGGCCGAGGAACAATCATCATGAACTCGTACTTCGCTTCCGAAATGGTGTGGCGCTTGAGTTGGATGTTGCTGCATTCCGTGTGGCAATTGACGCTGGCGGCGCTGGCGGTGAAATTCCTCTTGGCGGTGACGCCGCGCTCGGCGTCGCTGCGGTACGCCCTGGCGTGCGGCGGAATGGCCGCGATGTACATTCCGCTCGGGGCGACGTTTCTTATGGCGCCTCCCGCACCGCAAACGAGGCTGCAAGCCCACGTTACGGCGAACGGCGGGCAAACGGCGACTCCGGAAGTACGCCGCGCCGCGACCGCAAGCCAGAATTTTGCCCGTCGAACGCCGGGCCCTGGCGCCTCGACGGCGAACTTTGCAACTGAGCTGCAAGCCTGGCAAGACCGGGTTGCTTCGGTCGTTGCGTCGGCGGCAACGCCTTGGATTCCCGCGGCATGGGCAGGCGGCGTGGCGCTCCTTTCGATCTGGAACTTGGGGGGCTGGTTCGTCGTGCAACGGCTGCGCCAAACCGCCCAGCCCGTGGACCATGACGAGCTTCGCCATCGGCTGGCGGCTTTGGCGCAACGGCTGGGAGTTTCCCAAAGCGTGCGATTGCTGACGTCGGTTCGAGTCGATACGCCCGTGATGATCGGGTGGCTGCGTCCCGTAATTTTGCTGCCGGCAAGTTTGCTCAGCAATTTGTCGCCCGCGGAATTGGAGGCGTTGCTGGCGCACGAGTTGGCGCATATCCGTCGGCAGGACTACCTGGCGAACCTGCTGCAAACGCTCACGGAAACGCTGTTGTTTTTTCATCCTGCGGTATGGTGGTTGTCGCGTCAGGCGCGCATCGAGCGTGAATTCTGTTGTGACGACAGGGCCGTGAGCGTGTGTGGCCGCAAGTTGGATTACGCCAAGGCGTTGGCGGCCATCGAAAAAAGTCGCGCGGCGCCGCGACTGGCTCTGGCGGCCCGAGGGCACGAAAGTCTGCTGCGGCAGCGAGTTCGCCGGGTGCTGGATCACGCTCCCTGCCGGCGCACGTCGTGGTTCAGCGGCGGCGCGTGTGCGGCGCTGTTTTTGGTGGTATGTCTGGCCGGCGTGTTGTCGTTATCCGCGGCCGATCCTCTTCCGGAAACGAAGCCGCAAAACGCCGACTCGACCGAACCGGCGCCTGCGGAAACTTTTCAACCAGTCCAACAGCGCACGCTTTCCATCAACGGCGACCGGACGTCCTATCTCAATTTGACTTCAGGCCTGATGGCGGAGCAAACAACGATGAACGACCCGATCGAAGACGCCCCCAAGCAATTGCCCGCGACGGACGGAGCGTATGTAGGACTCGCGCGCCAGGAGGAACGGCTCTTCCTTCACTTCTACAACGTTTACGCCGCGCGGACGGAGAACGATTCCTGGAACACCACAACTGCGCACAAGATTCGTGAGGATTATCGCCGCGGCGGCTTCGCCATCGTGCCGGGAGAAACCAACGTGATGATTCCGCTCGACGGTCCGCTGCCGATCACCCTTTATTTGGGCAACACGGGTTTGCTGCAAGTGACGCAAGTCAGCGAGGGTGAAACGCCCGAAGCCACGATTCAATACAAACTTGCGCCGCCTGGGCGACCTGTGGGCCAAACGGTTTCTGATCTCACCTTGCCGAAGGGTTTGGAGTTTCTCAGACCTTTCCGTGAGTTCTGCGAGTTCCGTTTTGGCCAGGATGAAGCCACGATCCGCAAGATCGCCGCGCGGCGCAAGTTGCGTGTGGTCGGATCGGCCGAACAAAACTTCGTTGTCCAGCGGCACGACGGCGAGACGCTGGTGTTGTCGATGCGCGACGGAAAATGCGTCGGCATTCAACTGCTTCGCTTGGACTCCGCCGCCGAGCCGCGCGCATTCGCCCAGGCGCCGGCCGTGGCGGAAAACGCCAAACCCGAGCCTGCCGAAGCCGTGCGGCAAATCTTCGAGCCCACCACGCGCGGCAGCGGCAAGACGAGCTGGAGCAGTTTATTTTCCACAACGGTCAATGGCGTCAAACAGCGCATGATGTTGGTGCACGCCTATCGGGGCGACCGTTGGCCGGTAACGCTGGCCGGTCAAACGAAGCCGCTCTTCCATGTCGAGTTGGTCGACGGAGACGACAACCGCGTCGAGCTAAAAATCATCGAAGCGGAAACCACTCACACGCTGACGCTCCGCCGCGATGAAACGCACAAGCTCACGTTGGGCGGAAAAGAGTTCCGCTTGAGGTATCCCACCACCACCGTGGAAGGGCGCGAACCGCCGCATGTCGATTACGCGGTCATCATCGTCAATTTGAACGAGGATGAATCCGAGCCATAAACCGCGGCGAAGGCGCACGTGGGGGAGAACGCTCCCAAGAAACACCCCGACCCGCGTTCGTGAGGCGGACACGAACGCGGGTCTTGTTGGGGCATTTAGTCGGCCCGGTCATGAGCCGAATGTCGGTGTTCGTAGTGCGTTGCCCGGCGCCCGACTCGCCCGCCGGTGGCGCGCGGGGCGGGCGAATCGGGGCAATCCGGTCAACGCTCGAAGGCACAGGCGACTACGTGTTCCGCGCCTCCTTCCACGGACGATTTTTTCGCTATCACGGGTGTGTCAGGCGAGAAAAAGCACTGTCGCTCGCGCCGGCGTAGCACGCAGCCGCCGCCCGGTCTCCAATCCCTAGGCGACCGACGCGAGCGACAGGCTCACCCCACACAGTCCAGTCGCCAGAACCGGCTGGCGACGTTTGTTTTGTTTGGTTGGTCCATGCCTATCGCAATCACCGTACCAGTCCGGCGCGGCGCGATCGCCTACAGTGCATTTTGATTCGCAAATGCTTGTCACAACGCGAGATACGAAAAACTCCGTTGCGTGGAGGACGCGCGTGTTCGAAGGCGCCTCGTACGGTGCTTGCCTGCTTATCATGCAATAGCCGCCGCGCCGTGCGGCAAGCTCCCGTTGATGCCGACGCGCGGGAATTCGCGTTGGTCCCGCCGCCGCGCCAGGGGCGTTCCTGCCGTACAATGGAAGCGAATTGCCAGGGCCTTCCGATCTGCGTGAACAGGACGTTTTCATGCTCAACGAGATTCTTCAACTCAGTCCGCGCGTGGCGGTGCTGCCCATCATTCATGGCAGCGGCGATTTTGCGCTGGAAGTGCGCCGCGTGATGCTGGCGCATCGGTACGATTGCCTGGCCGTGCCGTTGCCGCCTTCCTTTCAACAAGAAGTCGAAACCGCCATCGCATGGCTGCCGACGCCTTCGCTGGTGTTGCAGCGCGAAGCGCCTCGGTTCCCCGCGTCCTGGTCGCCCCACGACTGGTCTCCGGAGGAAAACGAGGAGCAGGGCGAAGACAACGAACTGGACGAAGACGACGAACCCGGCGTCAGTTACGTGCCGATTGATCCCTGCCAAGGGGTAATTGCGGGACTGCGCACGGCGCTGGGAGAACACATCGCCCGAGCGTTCATCGACTTGGAAACCGCGCGCTTCGAGCCGCACAGCGCGGTGATGCCCGACCCTTACGCGCTGAAGCAAGTGGCGGTCGAGCGGTTCGCTGCGGCGATTTTACCTTCGTTGCCGCGTCCCGCCGGACAGCCGCTCGCTCGGGTTACGCACATGGCTCGTCGCCTGCGCGAACTGGAGCAGCGATACCAGTCGATCTTGTTCGTGTGCTCGGTGCTCGATTGGCCCTGGGTTCGAGAAGCCTACCTGGAAGAGTCTCCGCCGACGGCCGAAGATGACGACGTGGAGCCGACCGAGCATTACCGCGTCGATCCCAAAACGCTGATGTTCCTGCTTGGCGAGTTGCCGTTCATCACGGGGCTGTATGAGCGCGCCCGGGCCGAGTTGGAGGACGACGAAAACCTCTCGCTGGACGGCGTGAAGGAACTCCTCGTATCGGCGCGCGAGGCGTACAAGGCCGAACTCAAAAGCCGCGCCCGCAAGATCACGCCGCACCGCTTGAAGTTGTGTTTGAAGTACATTCGCAATTTGTCGCTCATCGAGCGCCGGCTCACGCCCGACCTGTACACCATCGTGATCGCCGCGAAACAACTGGCCGGAGATCAGTTCGCCTTGCATGTGGCCGAGACAGCGCGGACGTACCCTTATCTCAAGGACACGCCGTTCCCGCAGGCCGCCATGGGCGTGGGGCGCGTGCGCACGCCGGAAGGAGAAATCTTCAACGCCGTCAGCCGGTTGCCCGGCGTGCCCGTGACGTGGCGCAGCTTAGACTTGCAGCGCCGTCCCGAGAAACCCGAAATCGAAAAATGGCGCATGCAATGGAACCCGTACTCGCAGTGCAGTTGGCCGCCGGAAGATGAGTTGATCGAGAATTTTCGCTCGCACGTGTTCGACCGCGCCAAGCAAATCATGGGGAACGACTTGGCTCGCACGCAGAAATTTACCACCAGCGTGGAGGACGGCATCGACTTTCGCGAAACCCTGCGCCATTGGTACGACGGCGACATTTACGTCAAGGTGCTGCCTCCGGCGCGCGGCAACCTCGACTGCGCCGTGATGCTGTTCGACGCACCGGCGGACCCGCGCGAGTACCCATGGCGAACCACGTGGTTCGCCGAACACCAAGAGGAGTCGACGCTCGCGTTTTTCGCTACCGATTTTCGTCGCGAGCCGATCGGACCCGGCATTTGCCTGGCTAGTTACGGCGGAGCGATGTTCTTGTTTCCGCCGGTTTCGATTCCCGATGTGTGGCTGGACCCCGAGTTGGACTTCGCCGAAACCCTGGAAGAGCGCCTGCTTGCGGCGGCGTGCCGGCATAGCCAATGTCGCCACATCGCGCTGGTGAGTTCTGCTCCGCCGGGCGCGGGCTGGCGGCGGCTGGCCAAACGCTACGGCAAGAAGTGGGTTCACGTGCCGCTCGGACAGTTCAGCGAATCGACCGTCCAGCAGCTTCGCATGGTGCACGTGCTCAATGGCAAGACCGTAAGAAGTTACGCCGCGCACTTCATTCGCAAAGCGTAGGATGAATCGCCTGGAGAAGGCGACCGTTCCGTGTTAGCGAACGGTCGCCGGTGGTTCGTGATTCGCTTGCTTACGTGCGCGTTGAAACGCAGCGCAAGTCTTGTCCTACAGCGATGGCGCCCGCGTGTGCCAGTCGGTTGCGGTTTGGAACTGATGGGCCGCGCGGAGCAGGCGTTCTTCCGCGAAGGCCGGCGCTTGGAGTTGCAGTCCGAGGGGCAGACCGCTCGCCGTGAAGCCGCAAGGCAGCGACATTCCCGGAATGCCTGCCAGATTCGCGCTCACGGTGTACAGGTCTTCCAGGTACATCGCGAGCGGGTCGTTCACTTTCTCGCCAAGCCGGAAGGCAGGAGTTGGCGCGACCGGCCCGATGACCAAATCGACCTGTTCGAACGCGCGGTCGAAGTCTTGACGAATCAACCGCCGCACCTTGAGCGCCTTGACGTAGTATTGATCGTAATAACCTTTGCTCAACGTGTACGCGCCAAGCATAATGCGCCGCTTCACTTCGAGGCCGAAACCTTCGCTGCGGGTCTTGCGGTACATGCGCACCAAGGGCGTGTCCAGCTCGTCCAGCCCGCGGCGGTCGCCAGCCGCCTCCAGGGCTTTGCGTTCGGCGGCCAATTCCGCCAACATGGCGGCTTCGTCGGTGCGGTGGCCGAAGTGAACCCCGTCATATCGGGCCAGGTTACTCGATGCTTCGCTCGGCGCGATGATGTAATACGTGGCGATGCCGTACCGACTATGCGGCAGTGAAATGTCGGTCACGGTGGCGCCCAGCGACTGATAAACCGCGATCGCTTCGCGCACGGCCGACTCGACTTCGGCGTTGAGCCCTTCGCCAAAATGTTCACGCACCACCCCCAGCCGCAAACCTTGCAACGGTTGCGTCACGCTGCGGGTATACGCAGGCGTGGGTTGTGGGGCGGAAGTCGAATCGCGCGGATCGTGCCCCGCAATGGCTTCCAGCAACAACGCGCAATCTTGTGCGGTGCGGGCCAAGGGACCAATCTGATCCAAACTGCTGGCGAAGGCGACCAGCCCCCATCGGCTGACGCGGCCGTAGGTTGGTTTGAGCCCGACGACGCCGCAAAACGATGCGGGCTGTCGGATCGATCCGCCCGTGTCGCTCCCCAGCGACAACGGCGCCATGCGGGCCGCCACGCAAGCAGCCGCGCCACCGCTGGAGCCGCCGGGGGTGCGTTGTTCGTCCCACGGATTGCGTGCGGCGCGGTAAGCGGAGTTTTCCGTCGAGCCGCCCATGGCGAACTCGTCCATGTTGGTCTTGCCAATCAACACCGCGTCGGCCGCGAGTAGCCGTTCGATGACCGTGGCGTGGAACGGCGAGCGATAATGCTCCAGCATTTTCGACGCGCACGTGGTCACTTCGTCTTTTACGCAAATCACATCTTTGACCGCGACCGGCACGCCGGCCAAAGGCCCCAACGGTTGCCCTGCTTGGCGCTTGCGGTCGATGTGTGCGGCCCGCTCCAAGGCCGCCTCGGGCGACGTGCGCAAGAAGGCGCCGAGCCGGCCGTCGTGCTGTTGGATTTGATCGAGGCAGGCTTGCGTCGCCGCCACGGAGGTGGTTTCTTCGCGGGCAAACGCCGCAAGAAGCTCGGTCGCAGTCAGTTGGTGCAAGGCGGACATGGAACGATTAGAAAAAAAGGCCGCCTGGAACGCAACATGGCGAACGTAACCTGGCGAAATCGGGCGGGCTGCAAAGTGTTGGCCCGTCGCGACGCCGAAAAATAAGTTGCGGAGCGCCCTTGGGGAAGAAAGTTTATTCGCCTAACACGGCGGGAACGCGGTAGCACTCGGCGTCGCGCTTGGGCGCATTGGCCAAGGCCGCCTCGCGGTCAAGGCTTGGCTCGAGCCCGTCATCGGCCAGCACGTTGGCCAGGTCGATGGCGTGAGCCATGGGCTCGACCCCGTCGGTATTCAGCTCCTCCAACTGCTGGACGTAGTCCAACACCTGGCCGAGTTGGGCGGTCATGGCGTCAAGTTCGTCCTCGCTCAGCAGCAGCCGGGCCAGGAGCGAGACTTTTTTGACTTCTTCCCGAGTAAGGCTCATGAACGATTCCGCACAAAGCGGGCTTTGCCCGAAAATATCGAAGGCGCCGCAAGATGCAGGGAGGGTTGCGCCCACCACAACCGCAGGTGTTCGGTGGGTACAGCCCACCTACATTTCTTGGGCATAGCTCCGGTCTTGGGCAAAGCGCCGGACAACGGCCGGCGAAAGCCCGGCCAGCATTTTTGCTTGGCCCGATCGGTTGTTCATGCCCGATCGGTTGTTCATGAACGTCCCTAGGTTCATGAACATCGATATTCGCGTGCGACTACGCCTTGGCCGTGGCCTTCTTTTTGGCTTTCTTGGCGGTTCCACCACCTTTGGCCTCGACGGGCAGGCGGAAGGGGGCCTGACGCACCTTCTTGCGAATGGCGCCGCTGCGAATGCACTGGGTGCACACGCGCATCGTCTTGGTGCCACCATTCGGGGTGGTTACCTTAACCCGTTGCAGGTTAGGTTTAAACTTCCGGCGCGTAATCCCGGTGATTTTGGTACCGACGCCGCCGAGATATTTGGCCTTACCGCGGATTTCGACCCGATTACCTAGTTGGGCGCTTTTGCCGCAAATTTCACAGATGCGCGCCATGCGTGCATTCCTTCAAACGTGATGATCGTTCCGTTGGGGAAAAACCGCCAGTATATCGGATTCACGCCGATTAGCAACGGCAAGCGCGCAGCGCAAAGCGGAAAAAGGCGGGTTTGGGCTATTAACATCCAGGGTCGAATAGGCTAGAATTTAGGCACCGGGTCATGTGTTTTTGTCTCGTCTCGAATAGATGGTTCTGTCTACTTACCCACGTAGGCTCGCCTACGAAGTAAGCTTGACCCGCGGCGATAACCACGGTGTAGGATTGCCATGGCGACAGGCATTTCCGGTCGTTCATTTCTGGATGTCGTCAAACGAAGCGGGGTCGTTTCGGAAGACGATCTTCAGCGGACGCTGGAGGTTCTGAAACAACGATCAAACGTTTCGTGGGACGACTCGGAATCGCTTGCTCAAGCGTTCATCGCTCAAGGTGTTATTACGCGCTGGCAAGCCGACAAAATGCTGCAAGGAAAGCATAAAGGGTTTTCCTTGGGTCCCTATCGCCTGCTGGACATGCTGGGCAAGGGCGGCATGGGCGCGGTTTACCTGGCCGAGCATACCTTGATGCGGCGCCGCTGCGCCATCAAGGTGCTGCCAAGCAAAAACATCGGCTCGCGTTCGTACTTGGAGCGGTTCTATCGGGAAGCGCAAGCCGTCGCGGCGATGGATCATCCCAACATCGTCCGCGCGTACGATGTGAATCAGGCCAAAGTCGGCGACGCCGACGTGCACTTCCTGGCCATGGAGTACGTCGAAGGGCGCGACTTGCAGCGCATCGTCGACGAAGACCACGTCCTTCCCTACTATCAGGCGGCGGAATACATCCGCCAGGCGGCGGAAGGTTTGGCCCACGCTCACGAAGCGGGCATGGTCCATCGAGACATCAAACCGGCGAACCTGTTGGTCAATAGCCGCGAGGTGGTCAAGATCCTCGACCTCGGTTTGGCCAAATTCTACGGCGATCAGGCGGAAGCGGCCTCGCTGACGGTCGCCCACAATGAAACCGTGCTGGGCACCGCCGACTACCTGGCGCCCGAGCAAGCGGTGGACAGCCACAACACGGACCACCGGGCCGACATTTACAGCCTCGGCTGCACGTTCTACTTCTTGCTCACGGGGCATCCGCCGTTTTGTGAAGGTTCGGTCGCGCAGCGGTTGTTGAACCATCAAATGAAGGCGCCGCCGCCCATTCGAGACGACCGCCCCGACGCGCCGGACAGCCTCTTGGTCATTGTCGACCGCATGATGGCCAAGAAGCGCGAAGAACGCTATCAGTCGGCGCAGGACGTGGCGGACGACCTGGCCGTTTGGCTCGTCGAAAACGGCAACGACGAATGGCGCGAGCGCAACCCCGATCTGGTGCGCAAAGTGGGCGATTCCTGGCGCGCCGATACCAAGGTGGTTTCCGGTTCGCTGGTGGATACCGCCGAACTCGCGCTTGGGGCCGATGAAGACTTGAGCCTGGCCCCGCTGGACGGCCACGTTGACGACCTGCCGAAAGAATCGCCGCTCGTGACCGACGTCAGCGACATACCGCTCACGACCAGCGCGCCCGCGGCCGAGGTAAAGCCTAAGTCGGATGTGGTGAAACCCAAGTCCGACGCCAAGCCGGGCTCCTCGGTGCGCAAGTCGGGACCGGTTCCCGTCGTGCCGGCCGAACCCGCGCCCGTGGTGACTCCTGAGTTGCCGCCGTTGGCGACGCCGGACCTGGTTTCTTTGGACGACCTGCAATCGTTGGATGTCTTGAGCACCGAACCGCTGGCGGCAAGCGTTTCCAGCGTGAGTTCGCATAGCGATGCGTCGGTCTTGTCTTCCGGTCTGGGGCTCGGTCAGCCCGCGGCGCCGACCCTGGCGAGTCCGGCGGCGGCAAAGAAGCCGGCGGAGTCCGCAGGCATTCCCATGCCGGCGATTATCGCCCTGGTGGGCTTGGCCGCGGTGGTGGTGATTGGTCTGGTCATTGCCATCGCCATGTCGGGCGATCAGGCCGAGCCGGTCACGAATCCGTCGCTGGTGACGCCCCCCACGACGGTGAACAACGGCGCTCCTCCCACGCACGAGCAAGCGGCGAACCCCATTCCG
This sequence comes from Planctomycetota bacterium, assembly GCA_963204915.1. Classification (GTDB taxonomy): domain Bacteria; phylum Planctomycetota; class Planctomycetia; order Pirellulales; family Pirellulaceae; genus JAHWKS01. The sequence goes on from CAUJHS010000078.1 coordinate 13,293, forward strand.
ACCGTAGCCCAAACGAACACGGCCATGCATGGCGAGTCGTCGTCCACGCCAGTCGAGACGCAAGCGAATTCGAGCTCAGCCGCAAACAACCAAGTCACCCCGCCGGAAGCAGCGCCGACCCCAGAATCGAACGCAGCTTCGCAGGCTGCGCCGCAAGTGCTTCAAGTCACCCCGTCGCCGACCAACGAACCGCCTCCTGAGCCCGAGTCGGTGAAGCCGGCAGTAGCCGACAATTCGCAGCCGCCGAAAGCCGAAGTGGCGAGAAGCCCGAACGAAACAGCGCCCGAGAATGTCGCACCGCCGGTGGGCCCCCTAGGCCAGCAAACCGCTCCGCCGCAAGCCAGTGTGGCCCAACAGTCTGCCGCCTCGGAACCTACGCCAAGTGTTGAGGCTCCTCCCGCCGTCGTTGAAACACCACTTTCGACGCTGCCGCCGCAAGCAGTAAAGCTCGTCATGGCGACCTTGCTCGACAAGGGGGTCAAAGTCGAAATTGAAACGAAAGGTCAGATTGGCGGTCAATTGTTGTCAATGATTGATCAAGAGGCCGGCGAAGCCCTGGCTTCGGCCCAAGTGAAACGCAACGAGCAAAGCCCCAACCGCTTGCACATCGATGTGAATGTCGAGGCGGATCCCAAAGATCCCAACTCGCAAGTCAAGTTCGCAGTGAGCGCGTACTTGGAAGTCACGATTGGCCAGCACACTCGAGTCATTTGGCGTGACGCCGCGAACTGGAACGAGTACAGCGTCAGGGCGTTTGGCTCGACGCCGGGGCTGCGGAGCATTCGCCGCGACTTGGGCAACTTCTTCAAACGCCCGATCAACGAGCTTCGCACGCGCAACCCGGATGGCGGCTCGGCTCGCGGGTAACGGCGCCTGCCGCGTCCACTGCGTCTCTGCTCCACCATCGCGTTCCTGCGATGGTGACTTAATCCCTGGAGATCGGCCTTCGGCTCCAGGCCAAAGTGGCGAGCGCGGCCAGGGCTGCCGCAAGAGCGCCAATCCACCTCAAGTTGGTCCCGGCCAAGAATAGATGCCCCACGGCAAGTCCGACGACAAACATCATCACGCCGTCGGAAAACCGCAAGGGTTGTGACTGCCGATCCGCCGAATTGCGTAACGGCCGGTCTTGGGGTTGCGGAGCTTCATAGGGATTGTCGGACATGGGATCCCTTCTCCCGCCGGAACTTTCCTGAGTGTTCCACCATCACGAAAACATCTTCGATTCCAACACCGCCGCGCCCAATTCCTCGTTTAACGCTCGCCCAGCGGGATGCTGCCGTCCAGGTAGCGCCAGTTCTTGATGAACGAGATCAGGTCGGCCATGTCTTGCGGAGGAATCGTCTTTTCTAATCCTTCAGGCATGAGCGACACGCCGTTCGATTGCAGTTCTTCAATCTCCTCGCGCGAGAGCGTGACGACTTTGCCTTCCTGCTGTTTGAGCGTGATCGACGCGCCCGTTTCACTGGCCAGAATGCCGGTCAGCACTTGCCCGTCGGCGGTGACGACCGAGTAGCTGATGAAGTTCGCGTCAATCGCGCGGTTCGGTTGCAGCACGTCGGTCAAAATTTGTTCGGGCTGCTTCACGCGCGAATCGGAAATGTCGGGCGCCACGTCCACGCCCACGTCGCCAATCCGGTGGCACGCCGCACAATTCTTCACGAAGACCGCTTTGCCGCGCAGCGGGTCCGACGGCAACTTCAAGGCCACCTGGTATTCCGCGAGCGCTTGCTGGCGGTCGGCGGGAATCGCGTCGGCCAGAATTTGCTTCACGCGCGGGGCGATTTGCGGATCGCGGTTCTGCAACAGCCGGTTCATCCGCGCTTGGTCGATCTCGCCGGGAGCAATCCGCCCGGCGGCAATCTCATCGAGCAGCGCGCCAACGCGGTCCGCACGAGCCAGCGTTCCGTCCAGAATGGAGCCGCGCACGGCAGGCGCTTCTTTGCGGAAGTTCTTTAAGAATGGCTTCCAAGTTTCCAGGTCGGCGGTTCGAGCGAAAGCGGCAAGCGCGCGAAGTCGCACCGCCTGATTCGGCTCGCGCATCGCCAGGTCGTGCAGCACGTCTTGCGAGCCGCCGGAAAGGGCAAGCAAGTCGATCGCCTCCAATCGCAACTCGGCCGAACTTGCGGACTCGGCCGCCGTTTGCGCTGCGGTCGCAAAGATCGCTTGAATGGCCTCTTGCGTGGCGGCGGGAGCTTGTTTCACCAGTGCATCAAACGGCTGACCGCGACGGCGCATTGCTTCGGCCAGCGACTGAACGCCAACGCGACGCACGCGCTCCAGGGCTTCCGAACCCTCCAGCGCCGCGAGCGCTTGGATCGCCGTTTGCCGCTCCGCAGGCGTTCCTGCCGCTCCGGCCTGTGCGGCCGTTTCCGAAATCAATGCCATCCAGTCGGGCGAGATGGCATTCGCCGTACCGGGCGCCCCTGCGAGAAGTTGCACGAGGGCTTCCGTCGCGCGATCCTTGAGCGAGAGCGACACCGCCCGGCGCGTCCACACGTCATCCGCTCCGCGCACGCCGATCTTTACGAGCGCCGTTGTGGCTTCGGCCCCCGGCACAAAACCCAGCGCAAGCGCCGTTTGAAACCGCACTCGCGGGTTCTCATCTTCGGCCAACTTCAGCACCTGAGCACGCAGCGCGGCAGAGCCCGGCTGTTGGGCGTCGGCCAGTCGGCTTTCCGCCAGACGCACCGCATGTTCGCGCACGCGTGGATGGGCGTCGCTCAGGGCGGTTTGCAGTAACTCGGCAGAAAGGCCTTGCTCCTTACGATGAACGAGCCACAGCGCCTGGACGCGCGCGGCGGGGTGCTTCGACGTTTTCACGACGTCCTGGAGCGCGTCCACGATCGACGCCTCGTCGCGTTCGGCCAGCAGCCGGGCCGCGGTTTCCCGCTGCCAACTGTTGGGATGCTCCAACAATTGAATGAGCGCCGCGTTCTCCAGGTCGGCCAGGTTCGTCGGATGCGGCGGACGAGACTCGCCTTCTGACACGACACGATAAATCCGGCCGCGATCGTCGCCGTAACGCAAGTCGGCGCGCGTCTTGAGTTCGTCGGGCATGAACTGCGGATGTTCGATCACCGCACGGTACATATCGACCACGTACAACGCGCCGTCCGGGCCGGTTTCCAGATTCACCGGGCGGAACCACTCGTCAAACGAGGCGAGAAACTCAACGCCCTCGCGGTCAGGCGTGCTGGTGAACGTGGCGCCTTGGGGCCGCACCACTTCCCGATGCACCAAATTGCCCGTGGGGTCGCACGTAAAGCCGCTACCGGTGATGGCTTCACCCAGCGCATCGCCGCGGTAGAAACAAACGCCGCAGGCGGCCGTAAATTGGCCGGCGTGCAAGTTCGAAGTCGTCCAGGCCCGGCTGATGGGGAAGATCCGCGAATGAATGTCGTACGCGGCCACATCGTGCGAGGCGGCGCCCGCAACACCCGCCGGATTGCGGCGCAAATAACGGTCTTCAATCACAATATGCTTCATCGGGTTGCGATTGCTGCACACAAACCGCTCGCCGAAGTCGTCGAACGTCAGGCCGAACTGCCCCATGCCGGTGATCGCCTCAAAGGCCCGCGTGCGCGGATCAAAACGGAAGTCCATCCCGCTGATGGAAAGCGGCTTATCGTCCGGTCGCCGGGCGTCGACCACGGCGCCGCCGCGCAAACCATTGGCGATGTAAATGAACCCGTCCATGCCCAGCCGCGGGTGGTTCGCCCGCAGTTGCGGGTTTTCCTCCATGAAGCCCTGATACCAAACTTCAGACTTGTCGGCTTGCAGGTCGCCGTCGGTGTCCTGCATGTAAACGACCTTGCCGGCCAGCGTGACAAACGCGCCCAGGGGATCGGTATCGCGCAGCCGAAACGGCAGCACGCCCGTGGCGAAGAGGAGCTTGTCGGCAAAGGTGACGGCGGTTTCATAACGGCCGTCGCCGTCGCGATCCTCCAAAATGCGAATTTGCGAAAGCGGCGGTTGTCCCTCGTTGGGGCCATGAGGATAGTCTCGCATTTCGACCACCCACATGCGGCCGCGCTCGTCAAAGCGAATCGCCACGGGGTCAATCACGGTCGGCTCGCACGCGACCAGTTCGACGCGGACGCCGGGAGCGACGCGCATCAAATCCATCGCCGCTTCCGGTTCGACCGGACTTTGAAACGCCGGTCGTTCCTCGGCCAGCAGTTGGAAACCGGAAAGCGTCAACACGGCTGCGGCCAGGCAGCGTGATAGTGGACCGAGAGAACGCATGGCAAGATTCATTCAGGCGTGAGGAAGGAACACGGCCCCAAGGCCGCAAACGAACCCGAAAGGCGTGGACGGCTGCTGCGGCGCGGGCCGACATTCCGGCAAGTCGTTGGGGTCTATTCTATTCACCCCAGAAGCGCGAGAAAACGCCCGACGCAACCGCCGCCGCTCTTGGGGTCTTTCCGGCGGTGCGAACTCGTTCAGATCCGGCGCAGCACGAAGACGGCGTCTTCGGTGTCGGAAGTTACGTCGATCGCTTCGCTCAAGTCGTAGCTGAAGTCGTACACCGCGGCGGTTTCCCACTCGGGAACGCTGGCCAGCAGGCGCTGGAACTGAGGGGCGGTGTAAGTGCGAAACGTCATTTCGCCTTCGAGACGGAAAGCCCGCGTGGGGGTGTACACATCGTACGTCATACCGCAGCGTTCCTGGCGTTTTTTCAGGTCGCGCTCTTTCGTCCAAAGTTGTGTGACCACGGCCAGGTGGCCGCGCCGGGCCGACCACGACTCACGGTCCAGCGGCTGGCCTACCGTGGGCGTGAGGTGCAGGCCCAGCACGTACACGCCGCGCGGAGCGACCGCGGCGGCCATACATTGCAGGTGTGCGCGGGCTTGCTGCTCGGTCGCCAGGTGGCGGAAGCTGTTGATCATGTTGAAGGCGGCGTCCACGCGGCGCGGCAAGGTGAAGTCGCTCATGTCTCCATCCAGACACGTTTCAGGAAAACCGTGCCGGGCCAGTCGCGCATTGCAGTAGGCGGTCATGCGCGGGTTGCGGTCCAGCCCCGAAACGTCGTAGCCTTGCCGGGCCAGGCGGTACAACAACCGCCCCGTACCGCAGGCCGGCTCGAACACGCGCGTCACGCGTCGTTGGGCATGATTGCCGAAGCACCCCAGCAGGAAGTCGAACTCAGCCCGCCAGTCGGAACCGTACACCAGGTCGTAATAGTCGGGGAAGTCGTACAGATCGCCTTGAATGGTTTCGAGCATGCGTGGGCCAGGAATGCCAGGTAGGACCGATGCGCCGGATCGCGGTTTGAGTTATCATAGCCGCTGTTCCCCAACTCGTCAGTTCGCCATGGTCTTCCCCTTGCCTTGATCTTTCAGGAGCCCGGTCTATGCCGCGTCATGCTTGTCGTCGCGTGTGGTTCTGTTCGTGGGGGCTGCTTGGTCTGGTGGGCGCGTTGCTTGTGGCGCCAGGGGTGATCGCGGCCGATCCGGAGCCCGTGGCGCAGTGGCCGCAGTTTCGCGGTCCGGGCGGCATGGGCGTCAGCCGCGATACCGGCTTGCCAACCGAGTGGGGCCCCGATCAGAACGTGGTGTGGAAGACCGAACTGCCCGGCGCGGGTTCGTCCAGTCCCATCGTGATCGGCCAACGCATTTATCTCACGTGTTACCGCGGCTATAACGTTCCCGGCCAAGGCGGAGGAAGCCCGCAGGATCTCGAACTGCAATTGGTCGCGCTGACGCGCGACGGGAAAATCTTGTGGACTCGCAGCGTCGCCCCGCGGTTGCCCGAACAGGAAAGCATTCGCGAAGAACACGGCTACGCCACCGCCACACCCGTGGCCGACCGGCAGCGTGTGATTGTGTTCTTCGGCAAGTCGGGCGTGCTGGCGTTCGACCATGCCGGAAAAGAGTTGTGGCGAACGTCGGTGGGCGACAACCTGAACGGCTGGGGGTCGGCGGCCTCGCCGGTGTTGTATCAAGACCTGGTGATCATCAATGCCAGCGTCGAAAGCGAATCGCTCGTTGCGCTCAATGCCAAAACTGGGCAGGAAGTGTGGCGCGCCGGCGGCGTCAACGAATCTTGGAACACGCCCATTCTGGTTCCCACGGCCGAGGGCCGCATGGAACTGGTGGTGGCTAAGTTCGGCAAGATTCTGGGCTTCGACCCTAAGACCGGTAAAGAGCTGTGGTCCTGCGATACCGATATTAACTGGTATATGGCGCCGAGTCTGGTGTCGCACGAGGACGTGGTGTACAGCGTCGGCGGCCGCACCGGCGGCGGGCTGGCGGTTCGTGTCGGCGGGAAAGGAGATGTCACCGATTCCCACCGCATCTGGACCATTCGCAAAGGCTCGAACGTCACGTCGCCCATCTATCATGACGGCCACTTGTACTGGATGCACGAGAACCTGGCCATTGCATACTGCGCGAAGGCGTCGTCGGGCGAAATCGTGTACGAAGAGCGCGTGCCCGGCGGCAATCAGGTGTATGCCTCGCCCGTGCTGGCCGACGGCAAGATTTACTACCTGGCGCGGGACGGCAAGATGCACGTGGTGGCCGCCAAGCCGCAGTTCGAGGTGTTGGCGGTCAACACGCTTGGCGAACGAGACATGTACAACGCCAGTCCGGCGGTGGCCGACGGCCGGTTGTACTTGCGCACGAATCGCTACTTGTACTGCCTGGCGGAAAAGTCGCCCTAAGGGAGTTGTTGCGCTCAGCTACACGCGCCGCCCGGCGCGACGATCTTAAAACAGGTTCGCGCCTGGCTCAAATCCGAGTTCGCGAACGCGACGGAAGTCGCGCTCGGCTTCCGTTGCGCGGCCGAGGGCCTCGTACACCAAGCCGCGGTGATAGCGGATCACCGCCACGTTGCGGTCGAGCAATTTCAACTCCCACTCGGCGGTGCGCGGATCAAGAATGCTGCGTCCCACGCCGGTCTTGGCCTGATGGCGTTGTTCGTCGCGCATGCGCTCCACGGCGATCACGGCCGGGTCGATGTCCTCCAGCGCGGCGCGGTGCTGCTTCAAGCGATAGCGAATGAAGCCGCGCGTATCGAGCAAGGCCGGATCAGGGCCCAGCTCTTCGATGGCCTTGTTGATCTCGTCCTGTGCTTGCAGCAACCGGGTGTTGGCCAGCCCGCGATAGTACGCCACGCCGTTCAGCGTGACCGGCTGGACTTCGCCGAGCGTTTCCTTTTCGAGTTTGGCGTACTCGTTCCAGGCTTGCATCGCTTCGTTGGCCCGGTCCAGGTATACCAGCGCATCGGCTTTCAAGTGAAAACCGCTTTGGCTGGTCGGGTCGAACTCAAGCACTTTCTCGGCGTCTTGCAGCGCGCCGGCATAGTCTTGGGCGAAGATGCGCCACTGGCCGCGCAGTTCGTAAGCCCGAGCGTAATCGGGCGCCAGGGCGATGGCCGCGTCCAGGTGCTCGAGCGCTGTAGGCAGATCGTCGTCCAGCCAGCGTTCGATGCCTGCGGCGATGCGCCAGCGAGCGCGCTCGTAGTGCAATCCGCCGCCGAGCAGCGGACCGGCCACAAGCAAGATCGCAGCCGCAATGACGATCCACCGGCTTAGACCCGGTTGCGACGAAGCGCCGGACGAAGGCTCAAACGTATCGGTCATGCCATTCCTGGAATGCAATGTGGTCGAAACAAAGCCGCTGCTTGGCGAGCCGCTGCTTGGCGATGGGCTCTCTTGGCGTGAACCAAGGTTTCATCCTAACGTGCTTGCAGCACCGAGAGAAGGATGAACATAAGTAGCGCGCCGACCGCCATCGACATGGGCACCGCAACGGCCAGCGTGATGGCGACGGTGGCGCCAAGATTCGGCGCCTTTTGCGACGGCAAAGGCGGCGGCGTGGGCGGGTTCCGCAAATGCACCACCACCGACTGCCCAAACACGGCGGTGTCTTGTCGGGCGCTGGCCACGGGGTCGGTCGTTTGCGAAAGTTGGCTGGGGCTGTCGTCGCTGCGCACCAGGCCGCTTTCCCCGTCGGTGTCGCTGGTGATGTCCACTGCTTCATCGCTGCCGGGCAACGGAGGCGGCGTCCAAGGCGAACGCGCCAGGCGGCGCGTGGGCAACGCTTCGGGTTGTCCCGCCCAAGGTTCAAGCCGCTTGACCACTTCCGCCGCCGAAGGAATGCGCTGCGCCGGGTCCTTCTCCATCATGTCGGCGATGATCTCGACGAACTCTTCGCTGACATCGGGATTGAATCGCTTGGGATGCCACGGCGTGTCTTCGCAATGTCGCCGGGCTTTCTCCGCCGCCGTGCCTCCGGGAAACGGCACCTTGCCCGTGATGGCGTAATACAGCGTGCAGCCGAGCGAGTAAATGTCGCTCGCGGTCGTGATCTTCGCCGGGGTCTTGATTTGCTCCGGCGAAAGGTAATCGGGCGTGCCCACCACCTTGCCGGCGCGCGGGTCGTTCCGGCCTTCATCCAACCAGCCCGAAAGTCCCAGGTCCGACACCTTCGCCACACCTTTCGGCGTGACCAAAATATTGCCTGGCTTGACGTCGCGATGAATCAAGCCGCGTTCGTGGGCGTGTTCTAAACCGAGAGCCGCCTGCGAAATGATTTGCGCCGCCTGCTGCATGGTGAGGCGGCCTTCGTTGCGCACCAGCCGACGTAGATCGGCGCCGGGCACGAACTCCGTCACCAAAAAGTACACGTTGCCGTCATGGCCCGCGTCGTACGCACGCACCAGGTGCGGGTGATCCAACTGGGCTTGGGTGCGAATCTCTCGGTTAAACTTGGCGATGGCCTCCGGAGTTGATTTACTGAGCGGCAGCACCTTGATGGCCACTTCGCGGCCCATCATTTCATGCACCGCTTTGAAGACTTGCCCCATGCCTCCCTGAGCGATCCAGTCGGTCACAATATAGGGGCCGAGCGAGAGCTTGCGGCGGCCCGTCTTGAGCTGGTTGGCCTGATAGGCGGTCAGCACGCCCATTTCGACCAGCATGGCGGCCAGCAAGGCGTCTTCGACAATTACATCCGGCAACGAGGGGCCGCCCGGCGGATGACGGATGGCCGAGACGGCGTCTTCAATTTGCGCCTCGGTCACCAGTCCGCTGGCAAGCGCCGCGGTGCGGAATGTCGAGTCGTCGCCGCTCACGACCGAAGGGGAGAAAGAGGAGCGAAGGGAAGATAAGCTCCTCGTTAACTTACGCCTAAAATCGCTGCGCGCCAAGCGCCGCGCGGTCGAGTGTGTGGCAGGATTCTATGGCGGGCTTAATTCCTTTCGGGATCGAGGGTTGACCAGTAGGTGGACCACAGGCCGCTGTCTTGCAGGGCGGCCAAGGCCATCATGCCTTCCGCCTGGTCCGGGCCTGTCTTGATTTTTGTGTCAGTCGGTTATTGGGGTGAGTTAGTTGAGGTTTTTGGGCATGCGGTCGGCGAACAGGATGGCGAAGTGATTGAGGGCTTCTTTCCACTTCGGTATAGGCATCGTCCATTTCTTGGACG
>CAUJHS010000079.1 GCA_963204915.1 Planctomycetota bacterium
CTTCTTGTAAGATGCAAGGTCCCTGTCGAGTCCGATCGTGGAGGCGTTGCACTCGTCGTGCAACACCGCGTCCTTCACGGGGCGTTCGTAATGCTTGAGCGACGTGCGGTGAAAGTCGCATGCGTCGTTCTGAGGGGGCGGCGGCGACGCCGCCCTGCTACCCGGCGCCTACGAGAGGAGCACCCAGTGAACAAGTGGCGTGACGTTCGCGCCGACTACCTCGCCTGGCTCCGGACCTTTCCGCTGCTGACCGAGATCGGGAGGCCCGGCGATACCCCCGAAATTGTCAGTCCCTCCGACGCCCCGGTTTACGTGGACGTCGCATTCGGGTCTAAGCGAACGCACGAGGCCGAGGCTCGCGCACAGAAGCACCTGACAGACGCCGAGATTGACAGCATCATCGATGAAGTGGCGGCCGTCATCGACGAAAATCTGTTGCGGTTTGATCCACTGGTTGCGTACTACGGGCGGTTCTTCCCTGATGGCGATGCCGGCCGCATTGAAGATGAGCGCGAGGCGGCCTACAGCGTGAAGCGCGATCTCGCATGGGCGGCAACAGAGCGCGCCGTCGGCGACACTGGCTTTTTCTCTGGCTTGCTTGAGTGGTATGATCGAGGGCGTTGGCCAGTGGGATGGGCGGGGAAGTATCCCGCCGGACACATTCGGGTTTTGTAATTGTCCGTGAAGTCGCAGTGGCGAACCAAAAGATGAAGTTAATCATGCCGGCATCTTCGCTGTTCGAAACACGACGTCGTTGCAGCCGGCCTGGCAACTTATCTTGAACGTTAGCAGAAAGCAAATGGAGTTGCTCATGAAGTGGACACATCGTTTGGGCTTGGTGGCTCTGGTTGCGACGTTGGCGCTATGCGTCTCGGCGTATTTCGCAACCCGCCCACATTTTGCCGCATTAACTGCGACCGAGAGCCTCGTAGTTGGAAGTTGGGTTTATCTCAGCCCAGACCATAAGGGTAAGACGAGCATTGTCTACCACTTTGCCGCCGATCGCCGCGTTCGAGAAGAACACTACTACCTGACATCTGCGTCGCCGACCGTCCCGAGAATCACGATGGTAGGTCAATGGAGCGTTGATAACGATGGTCGTTTGACCGTGGAACCGGATTCTGGCTTGTCTTACGCGCGAGACTTCATGAGTGGTTGGCTGAATGAGTATTTTGATAATGGCCGGCAAGCTTGGGCAAAGCCAATCCTTACCAGGTTCTATCACGTAACGTCTGTTGCCAGTACTGGCATTCAGGTTGACTGCAGCCGCAGTGGTGGTGGCAAAACGTCATTCGCAATGTTACCGTTTAATGGTGACCCCACGGTTGTCCAATCTCAATAATCTGGGAACCAGTCGTTGCACGCGAGCGGGCGGCGACGTCAGTTTTGAAGTCAACGTCGGTTTGTCGCGGCCTGGTTGACCGTGTCGTTAAGTGTTTGATTTTGGAGGTTTTCGCGGTGAGCGATAGCGATCTCCGTTGTTCCGAGTGTTTTGGAGATGACTTGGAAATCGTCAACATACGGGAAGTGGAACGTTCTGCTCGCAAGGGCGAACCCGCTAATGCCGAACGGTCGGTCGTTGCTCGTAAAATTGAAGTCAGATGCCGAAACTGCGGTTGGTCTGACTTTTTGCTTCGTCCTATACCAAAACGGGCCTAACCTCTGGCATGTGGTCCTTTAGCAAGAAATCTTAAAAGGGAACCGCGTTTCCAACTACCGTCATGCGGGAGAGGTTTTATATGGCCTCGGAACTCAAGTCGCGCGTACGGGTAGCGGCCGGAAGACTTTCGAGTTTTTTCGGACGGTGGATGTTGGGGTTGCTTGCGCTCTTTTCTTCTTTGGCGCAAGGGGGTTGGTAGCCCTTTTCGTCTTCGAGGGCGCCATGGGGTCGTGCGCCTCAATCCAGGGGTTCGCGGTAAAACGCGAACAAGGTTTGATCCCGGCTGGGACGACCTCCATTCAAAACCCCGTTCCCAGGGGGGATTGCAACGGCCGTTTGTCGAGTTAATCTAGGTTGTTTCGGCATGTATATCGCGGCTAGTTAAACGGGCGACTCAGCCAAAGGATTCTCGCTTCTGTCCTCAACCGTTTTGCTCTCCTGATTGTCTCCTTAGGGCGGCCCAATCCTTTCCTCGGTCGTCCATCATAATTCCTTAAGCCGCCCCATGTATCGATCGCTTTGGTTGAAGCGGGTTTGGCGCCCCGCGGTTTTCGTCCCTCGCCGCCGTGTTTACGTTCGACCGCGGCGCCGCGCGATTGGCGAGCTGTTGGAGGACCGCCGGCTGTTGGCGGTGCAGCCAGTATCGTTGGCTCATGCGGGTCTTTATGGCGCCAGCGGCAATGGAGAGTCGGAGCAGCCGTTCTTCAGCGCCGAGGGACGCTTTCTGGCGTTTACCAGCCGCGCCGGCAATCTCGTCGCCAACGACAGCAACGGCGCGATCTCCGATATTTTCATTCGCGATCTCAGCACCGGCGAAACCGTGCTTGCGAGCGCAACGCCGAGCGGCGGCAGCGGCGACGGCGACTCGTTCAACCCGCGCCTCAACGCGGACGGCCGCTTCGTCGTATTCGAGAGCGACGCTAACGACCTTGCGCTTGACGATTTCAACTTTGAAACGGACATCTTCGTACGTGACCTGGCGACGAGAACAACGACGCTCGTCAGCGTGAACTTGGAGGGAACCGGCGGAGGAGACGAGCGATCGTTCGGCGCCTCGATTAGCGCCGATGGCCGCTACGTCGCTTTCGTCAGCGAAGCCTCGAACCTGGTGGAAGGCGACACCAATGGCCAAGCGGATGTGTACGTTCGCGACATGGCGACGGGCGTGACACAGCTCGTCAGCGCCACGCCGCAAGGCGCGGCCGGCGAGGGATCGTCGTCGAATCCGCTGTTGAGTGCGGACGGCCGTTTGGTGGTCTTCGAGAGCAACGCCGACGACTTAGTGGCCAACGACGCCAATGGCCAGTCCGACGTCTTCGTACGCGACCTCGGCGCCGGAACGACGGCGCTGATCAGCACCAATGGCGTTACCGCGGGAAATGGCGCCTCGACGGCTTATGGTTCTTCGATCAGCACCGACGGACGATTCGTCGTCTTTGAAAGCATGGGCGACGACCTGGTCAATAACGATTCGAATCACGCTTCGGACGTATTCGTCCGAGACTTGGACGCCGAGATAACGACGCTCGTCAGCGTCAACCGCAGCGGCGTGGCCTCCCACGGGTTTACCGCGATCGGTCCCGCAAGCGCCGACGGCCGCTACGTCGTCTTCATGAGCACCGCGAATGATTTAACCGAGCACCCCGGCGATCCAAGCGGAAAATTCGACGTCTTCGTGCGCGACCTGGTGACCGGCGAAACCACCCTGGCAAGTGTGAACGCGGCATGCGTTCAGGCCAGCAGCGGTCCCGCGATCGGCGACGCCGCCAACGACATGTCGCCCAAGATTAGCGCCGACGGCCGCTATGTGTCGTTTGTCACGTTGGCCGATGGAATCGTGCCCGACGATGCCGACGATCAGGCTGACGTTTATATTCGCGACCTGCAATTGGGAACGACGGTGCTGGCGAGTAAGAACCCGGGAACCGTAGGCGGCGGCATCAATCTGATCGTGGCCGAGACAGCGCTGAGTTCCGATGGCAGCCGCGTGGCGTTCGTGAGTTGGGCGGCTGATCTGGTAGAGAACGACGGCGATAATAATTACGTTCAAGACGTCTTCGTCTTCGATGCCGCAACGTCGCGGGTGAACCTGGTATCGGCGCGGCCGGAGAGCCTGCCTTCGTACTTCACGGGGAACGACGACAGCCTCGCTCCCGTCGTGAGCGCCGACGGGCGGTTTGTCGCATTCTATAGCTTCGCCAGTAATCTCGTCCCGGAAGATTTCCAGGGCATGACCTCCTTCGGCGGCGACGTATTCTTGTACGACGCGGTCGCCAAGTCGCTGGAGTTGGTGAGCATCAATGCAACGGGCGATGGTCCTGGCGGCGACAATTCCTTTTCGCCTTCCATTAGCGCCGATGGCCGCGTCATCGCGTTCGCGAGCCTGGCGCAGAATCTTACGGGAGCGTTCGACCCCAACCTCGGCGCCGATGTTTTTGCTCGCGACATCCCGAGCGGAACCACAAGTTTGGTCAGCATCAACACGAGCGGCGAGGCCGCCGGGGGCGAAGATCCGGTCGTGAGCGCCAATGGCCGCTTTGTCCTGTTCCGAAGCAGGGCAACGAATCTGGTTCCGGGCTTTGTCGACGCCAACGGCTCGGATTCTGACCTGTACGTTCGTGACTTGATTACCGGGACGACGATGCTGGTGACCGCCGATGCCGGCGGCGCGGGCGGCGGCAACGGGCGCCATGGGGCTCCAAACGATTTTTACGATGGTGGGCCGCAAATTAGCGCCGACGGGCGCTACGTCACGTTTTCCAGCAGCTCGACCAATTTGATCGCCGGCTTTGTTGACGCGAACGGAAATCAATCGACGGACATCTACGTGCGCGATTTGTTCGCCGGCACAACGACGCTTGTCAGCCGTGCAGCTACGGCGTCAACCGGCGGCAACGGAGCGTCTCGCTCGGCCGTGCTCAGCGCCAATGGCCGCTACGTTGCATTTGAAAGTGACGCCAGCGACCTTGTTGCGGGCGACACGAACGGCAAAACCGACGTATTCGTCCACGACCTGCAGACTGGCGCAACGGTGCTCGCCAGCGTGAACGCCACGGGCACTGGCCCGGGTAACTCGGATTCCTTCAACGGTTCGCGTTTTGGGCAATCCCGCACGCTGAGCGACGATGGCAACTACTTGCTCTTTGCGAGTCAGGCGAGCGACCTGACGACTGGCGATCATAATTTTCAGACCGATGTGTTCCTTCGCGACCTCGCGGCGGGCACAACCACCTTGGTCAGCGCGAGCGGCCTGGCGCCAGGGGCCGCGAACGCAGCCTCGGGCGACCTGTATCTCGCCCTGAGCGCCGACGGCCGAACGGCGGCATTCTCCAGCCACGCCACCGACCTGACGCCGGGGTTTATGGATGGCGAGGGCGTGGACCTCTACGTCCGGGACCTGGACAACCAAACGACGACTTTGGTGACGCGCAGCAGCCCAACGGGAATGGCCGGAACTGGCGGTGATGACCCGGTGTTGAGCGCCGACGGGCAGGTGCTTGCGTTCACGAGTGCGTTTCGTCTCGATGCTGGCGACGCTAATGCCTACGACGACGTTTATCTGTTTCGCCCTGATCCCGGCGCCTCGATTCGCGGTGAGGTGTTTGAAGATCAGAACGCCAACGGCATGCGCGACTTCGGCGAGCCGCCCTTGGCCAATTGGCGTGTATTTCTCGACGCCAATTCCGACGGCGATTTCGATCCCGGAGAAACCGGCGCACTGACTAGCTTGGACGGCGTGTATGTCATCGCCGGTTTGGCGCCCGGCGAGTATCAGGTCGCCCAACAAATACCCGCCGAGTTTGAGCAAACCCTGCCGGAAGGCGGCGCCGGTTATCAGGTGGTCATCGCCACGGCGTCGGACGAGTTGGCCGGCAAGGACTTCGGCAATAAGCGTTTGAGCCTCGTCCAACTCGACCTGATCGCCACGATCGACCAGGTTCCCGCGAGCGGCGCCAGCGGACAACCGATTTCGATTCAATGGACCGTGGCGAACGGCGGCGAAATGGCGACGGACGCCTCCTGGCAAGACGCGATCTACCTTTCAGAGGATGACCGACTTGATCCCTCCGACACCTTGCTGACCACGCGCACACATACGGGTGGTCTGGCAGCCGGCGCCAGTTACACGGCTAACGTCGACGCGATGCTGCCGGCGGTGCTTCCGGGAGACTACCGCCTGATTGTTCAGGCTGACCGGCGGTATCATGTCGTCGAGGATAGCGAAGAGAATAATCTGCGCGCCTCGGAGCCAATTTCTGTGAGCCTTCCAATCTTACGAGTGGGAGAGTCGGTCCACGGGGAGTTTCTGCCGCAAGTTGCGGTTCAGTTTTTCAGCCTGTACCTGATGCGTGGCGAAACAGTGCGGCTGCGGCTTGACGCGAGCGGCGGGGAAACCGAGCTTGCAGTCTTAGCCCAAGCGCTGCCTGGCTCGGGTCGCTTTGCGTGGCGGGCCGCCGATCCTGGCGCTGACCAGGAATTGATCGTCACGGCGCTCGAAGAGGGACCGCACTACATCGGCGTACGAGCCTTGCGATTCCCGGGCGAGCAGAACGATTTCACGCTCACCGCTGAGTCGGCCTCATTCTCCATCGATGCCCTGGATTTGCAGACCGCCGACCGGGGTGGCCCAGCGACGATCGGTGTCCGCGGGATTGGGTTTAATTCGAATCTGACCGCCGAATTGCGAGACTCCGAGGGCAACCGAACACCCGCACGACGAATCGCGGTCGTCAGCGACAGAGAAGCCTATGCCACCTTTGACCTAACGCAATTAGCGCCCGGCATGTACGACTTGATCGCTTCCCAAACGGTTACCGATCTGGCGATCGATCCCAACCTTCCGGTGGACGACCCTAATCTCTTCCGACTGGATTCGATCCCGCAGGTTGATGTGCTGTCTGACGCTTTCACCGTGGTGGAAGCGCAGCTCGATGCGCTTGATATCGACCTTGCAGCGCCGGCCGCGGTGCGGCCCGGGCGGGAGTTTGACGTCGTCGTTACCGTAACGAATCAAGGCGCCCATGACCTTAGCGTGCCGCTGCTCGAGGTGGAGACGAGCGATCCACGGCTCATCATCGCGCTGGCTGGCGTTCCCTCGCTCTCGTATGGAACGGGACTAACGCACGTTTTGCCGGTGAGCACGACGGGGCCGGCAGACACCCTCCGCCCTGGAGGATCCGCGACATTTAGCCTCAGGATTCGTGCAAGCGGCGCGGATACGATGGAGATCGCGGTCAAGCCCGTGATTGAAGACGATGCGGCCGTTGATTGGGCGGAGTACATCCGCTTCATGGGAGAAGATCCCGCCGTCGGCCTCGGCGCGGAAAAACTTGTGCAATTGCAAGAGCAGTATGGCTTCACCGTGAGTTCATGGGCGGCCGGATCGCGCGAACAACTTCGCGATATCCAACGTTTAGGGGCTTCGGCGGTGATGGCCGAGGATCTCATTCGTTTGACGTCGTTCTTCGCGGCAACAGAAGGGAACGTCGCCAACGCGCCTCAGGCGCCGGTCGAGGATCCAAGAATTGCTGCTGAACCCGAGACGACAAGCGACCCTGATCTTGGTCCCTTGAAAGAGCGATTCGAAAAACTATTGCAAGAGCACCCTTTAGAAGCGATCGGATATGACGTTTTCAACTACTGCACGGGCCGGCCCGGAGAAAGTCTTACCGAGGAGCAACTGCATTGCCGAGAACAGGTTTTACGCAACGTGGCGACCTTCATGGCGATTGCGGGCGCACCTACCGGCAGTGCGCATCTGTTGCGCTACCTCGGCGAATTCGGGCCTACGCCGCCTCCCGGCGGCTTGGGGTATTTCGACGGCGATGCTCTCACGTCCGGCATTCGGGGCACGGGCGATCAGACGGACTTCGGCTACGGGAAACTTCACATCTTCGTTGCACTTTACGCGCTGAAGGAATTGGTTGAAGACAAAGCGGAAGAATTGCCGGAAGACGAGTCGCCTATTGCCTTTTCTGACGAGATTATTCCCAAGTTTCGTAAGGTCGTTGCGGAAAGCGGCAGCGACATTAACAAGTACCTCGGCAGCACGAGCCAACTGGCGCTATGGACGTACCAACAGGGGAATCTCAGTTTCTTTTCTCCGCTGCTCGATCCCCAAACCGCAATTGGCCGTGTTGAAGGCACGGCGTCCTTCGATGGCACGGTGAACAACAAGAAAGGTGAATGTGAAAAACCGGAATTGAAGTACAAGGGCGAAATCCAATACACGTTCCCCGATGTTTATCGTTTTGCACGCGACGGGGGCAGCAACCTCAACCTAGTGTTAAACACGTACGCCCAGGAACTAGAAGTTTATGGTTACGCTGGAGGCTTCAATGCAACGGTGACCATGAGAGAGACAATCCGGGAATTACCAGCGAATCCGAAGCCCAAACAGAATCCAAGTAAAGAATGCAAACCGCGTGACCCCGATAATGGTCCGGGGCCCACGAAGATAATCGACATTCTTCGGCCGATTGATCCAAACGAGATTATCGGTCCCGAAGGATTTGGGCCGCAACGATTCCGCCAGCCGAGCGCCGCTCCGCTTCCCTATACGATTTACTACGAGAACGATCCGGACCAGGCGACGGCGCCGGCCCAGGAGGTTGTGATCACGCATCAATTGGATGCCGACCTGGATTGGAGCACCTTCGAACTGAGCAGCTTCGGTTTTGGCGACTTGACGATCGACGCGCCGCCAGGTTTGCAGGAGTACCAGACGCGAGTGGAATACCAGAACCAGGATGGCTCGCCCCTGCTAGTCGATGTGCTCGCTGGGTTGAATCGCGAAACAGGGCTGGCGACCTGGACATTTCGCTCTGTCGATCCCGTGAGCGGCGCCTTGCCAGACGGCGTGTTCGACGGTTTCCTGCCGATCAACGACGACACGGGCCGCGGCGAAGGATTCGCCAGTTACTCGATTCGCCCCAAAGCCGCACTGGCGACGGGCGTGACGTTCGACCAGCAAGCGTCGATTGTGTTTGATATCAACGAGCCGATTGTCACGAACACGTTCACCAACACCATCGACGCGGAGGGGCCGACTTCGCAAGTCGCCGCGCTGCCGCCGAGTTCATCCAATCCTAACATCGCTGTCTCCTGGTCGGGCGACGACGGCGGCGGTTCAGGCATCGCATCCTACGACGTGTTCGTCTCCATCGACAGCGGACCCTTCGAACGATGGCTGGACGACACAACCGAAGTCGGCGCCGTCTATCAGGGCCAGGCCGGCCATACCTACGCGTTTTATACTGTGGCCCGCGACCACGTAGGATGGACCGAGGCTGCCCCCGCCGCGGCTGATACGCACATTGTCGTGCAACTGCTATCCTGGACCAATGCCGACGAGGCCCTGGATGTGGACGATGACGGCGGCGTTGGTTTGAATGATCTGCTCCACATCGTTCAGTTCCTCCGAAATTTCGGCGCAAACAGCGGGTTCGCCGTGCAACTGCCCAGTCCGGACGCAACCTTCGGCCCGCCGCCGTTTGTGGATGTCAACCGTGACGGCGTGGCGAGTCTCTCGGATCTCCTTCAGGTCGTGCAGGCGCTCCGCGAGCAAGCGGCAGAGCCTTCCGGGGGAGAGGGCGAGTCGAACGGGACTCAACTCACCGATGCCGCTTTCGCTGCGTGGCCAGGTGAAGACGATAGGGATGAACTTCTCGCGTCACTGGCGTGGTGAGCCTGGAGCGCGGGGCGGCTTGACCTGATGGCGAATTCATTTTTGCGGGAACGCCGCCTTCGGCCGGAGCCGGTCGGCGTGGAGCTAGGAGAATACTGCGGTTGTTGTTGCTTCTTCCTTCGACACGGCGTGCGATCATCATGTCGACGTGAGCGGCATGTCGAACACGTCTTGCACTTTTTGTCGCATGCGCAGGTTCAGTCGCCACAATGGTTCGGCTTGACTTGTGGGCGCTGCAATCGAGGCGTCCCGCAGGGCGCGGACAGCCGCCGTGCCGCGTTAATACGCCAACTTCATGCGCTGCGCGCCAACGCGATGGCGGCCTAAGGGTTGGTAAGCACGCAGCGTGATGCACACGTGCCAGCAAGACGACCCCTGCGCCGCTTACGCCTCATCGTGGCGGACGCCTGCGGCGCGCCGTGAATGTCCTTGGACGAAAGGCCGTGGCGAAAGCGTCTTACGGCTCGACGGTGGAGGAGTCCTCCTCGAACGGAATGGGCGCTGGGCCAAAAATTCCACTAAACACCGCATTCACGGCGGTCTGCATGAAGAGCGGCTTGGCCGATTCCTCCGCGAGTTTACCGATCCGCGCCTGCAACTCCAGGACTTTCTGCGGCTCCTGCGGCGCAAGGTCCGTCGTTTCGTTGGGATCCCGTGCGACGTTGAACAGCTCCACCTGCGAGGGCAACGTAGCGCGCCACACCAATTTCCAGTCGCCCGCGCGCACCGCGCCGCGGAAAGGTTCAATGTTATAAACGACTTCGGTTCGGCCGGAAGTCTTGGCCGCAGCGATGGCGGGCCAAACGTCGACGCCGTCGAGCGGTTTACAGGGCTTGGTGGATCCTCCTCCCAACGTGACGAGCGTGGGAAGCATGTCGACGACGTGCACCAATTCGCTGATTTTCACGCCAGGCGGGATGCGTCCCGGCCAGTTCATCACAGCGGGGACGCGCGTACCGCCTTCGTACAGCTGTCCTTTGCCGCCTCGCAGCGGTCCATTGTCACACGGCGCCGTCTTGACCTGGCCTTCGCCCGACAGGCGGGCATCGCGCGTGCCGCCATTGTCGCCGTGAAAAACAACCAGCGTGTTTTCGCGTAGGCCGCGCTCCTCCAACGCGGCCAGCACGCGGCCAATCTGCTCGTCCATGCAGGTAATCATGGCGGCGTAACTCCGCCGAGCAGGATCGCCGATCCCGGCGTAGCGGTCGAGGTATTCCGGCGGCGCTTGATACGGAGCGTGCGGCGCCGTGAACGCCAGGTAAAGGAATAACGGCCGGCTCGGGTCGTGCTCGGAAATCAAGCGCACCGCGTCGCGTCCCAGCAGTTCGGTGACGTAACCGGCTTCCTGCACCGGATGATCGTTGCGCTGCCAGTCCAGGACGTCGTGCGCAGAATGTGTGAAGTAATCGATTTCGCCCAGCACCGCGCCGTAGTGATAATCGAAACCATGTTGCCGCGGCCAGTACTTGCGGTCGGCGTGTCCCAGATGCCATTTGCCGACCATCGCGGTGGCGTAACCGGCCTCCTTGAGGGCTTGCGGCAAAAGCCACTCGTCGGTCGCCAGTCCGTAGCTTCCCTTGGAGGGAATGACGAGCGTTTGCAGTCCATAACGAAAGGGATACCGGCCGGTCATAAGTGCGGCCCGCGTCGGCGTACACATGGGATGCACGTAGAATTGATCAAGCCGCGCGCCGCCCGCCGCGAGTTTGTCCAGATTGGGCGTCTTGATTTCGCTCGCCCCATGAAACCCCACGTCCTTCCAGCCGAGGTCATCGGCCAACAGGTAAACAATATGGGGTCGGTCTTCCGCGGCCGACGCCGACAGGACCAGACTGAAAACGAGCAGACCCGCCAGAGTCGACGTGGTCCGAAATGCCGTACTCATCGTTTTACCCGCGCCTTGGAAGTGAGCCCCTCGTTTCCCTAATATACTACGCGGAATCATGAAGCGCATTCAGCCCGAAACGGGGCGGGCGGTTCGACCAAGCCTAGTCGTATCGCGGGACAACTCCAACCGCATGAGATCCACCAACATGAGAGCCGGGACGTTAGGACAAGCAACGTCTCTAGCTATCACGACCCCTGCGGCACGATTGCCGGGGCGATGAAACCGGCGCGCTCCGCGCGTCCCTAGGTTTTAAGCAAAAATCGGTCAAAATGCCTATCCGCGCTGGCGTTGGCTCTGGGCGAGTTTCGCCAGGCGCGCCGAAAGCCCTGGCGGTTTGTAGAGCCTTTGGTCATTCCGAGCCAGCGCAATCTCTTGGTAAGCTCCCGCGCGTTGCGCCCCCAGAGTATTCAGCCGTTAGCAGGTCGCGTGTTCGTGGGGTCCGAGGGCAACGGTGGCAGATGCGGCGCCATGATGCGTACTCACCCTTACTCGGTTCGGGAACGATCCTAGCATGGCGACTCGCCGGTACGGATCGCCTCGCTGGCGCGCTGCTTGGATCAACCTAGCGCCGCCAATCGACCAGATTGTCTTGCCTGGCGCGCGCAGGGTGCGTGCGGATGTGTCGGCTTGCTGTTGTTAGCGGCGTGGAGAATTTCTGAAGACCCCTTCGGTCTACGCCGGAGACACACGGCGAGCCCATGAAAAGAAGATCCGTCCTGTGCCAACACGGGTGCGAGAACTCGCTTGGAGTCGCGTAGCGCTTGCCGGCCCCGGCGCGCCAGTCGCCGGAACTCGCGTGTTCGGCGGCGCTGGACCTGTAGGGCCTCCAGTTCCCGCCGGACTTCGGCCGCGACCGCGGGATCGGAGCCGATGCGCCGCACGACCTGTCGCCCTTCGCGACGAAAACGCAGCTTGAACACCAGGCGCGCCGCGCCGTTCGCAAGACACGAAACCTTTCGCCGCAACAACCGCGTCCGTGGAAGAAATACTCCCAGTCAGTTAGGCTCGGCACAAGCCCCTTCTGCGCCACATCGGGATGGCCTAGTGACCCTGTCGCCGACAGCGCAGTTGGGTTAGCTGTAAGGCGGCGTTGAATGATCTCCGCGACCCACCGCTGGCGGGCATGGTGACGCACCAGACCCAGCAGCAGCCATACGCTCCACGGTGATAGCCTTTCACCCGTCTCGGGAAGTCGATCCAGCGTCTCTTGTACGTTTTGTGTTCCGAGCCGGTCGAGCTAGCCCAGGTTGTTGCGCAGATTCGCCAAAACAGGGTTCATCGCCGTATCCTAAGTCGGCGCCGACTGCGACTTGCGCAGCGGCGCTGCACCTATCATACCCGCCCGGATCCGGGTGGGGCGGGTTTACGTAGATTCGTCCCACGATCGGGGCTGCCGTTTTCGCGACCGCCCCTGGTAGAGCGGCGCTAGTTTTCCCTTAGAACAAGGCTGATGACACAAAACGAACTGAACCGCACTGCCACCCACGAAACCGGCGAAACGGTTTTAGATATCGCCCGGCGCGGTTTCCCGCCCCAGCCGGTTCAGCCCAAGGAGGCGGATCCGGAAGACCTCATCATTGACGGGGAAGCGCTGGAGCGACGCCGCAATGTCCCCTCATTGCGAGCAACCATTGTTTCCCACAACCCTCGCCTAATCGTGCGCCTCGCGGCGTCCAACATGTTCGACTCGGGCGCTCCAAGGGTGGGTTGTAATTCCCTACCTAAAATGTCACTTCACCTTCCAGCAAGAAAATCTTCCTCTTGTCGGCGGTGGACGTGCGGGGGCGGACCTTCACCAAGAAACACAATCGTTTCCCACCAGGCGTATCGACCGGCGGTGTTTTCATCCGTCGCCCGGAACGTGTAAATGTCGTCCACAATCGCGAAGCTCAGTCCTTCGCCGGGTTTTCGCAGCGTCATGCGCCATGATGGGTTCATCAAAAGTTAGTCCTGTGGATTTAGCCGAGGGCCGATTGTACTATCGTGGCAGGTTTGGCAAAACGAACCGATTGGATCAGAAAGCCTGGACCCCATGCACAACGCACGGATATTCTCGGTCGCAATCTACATGGTCGTTGGAATGGTATCGCTTGCAGGCAATCTTCGAGCCGAGGAACTACCTTCGCCTCCCAAGCCTGGCACGTTCACGCTCGAAATTAAATCCGGCGGGTTCGAGCGGATCGCCCACATCCACATTCCCCGGAATTACGCCGCGGAAACAAAACCTCACTTGGTGTTGGCGTTTCACGGAGCCGGCGGCAGCGGTGAAATGATGTTGGAGCGCAACGGCTGGGCGAAAAAAGCCGACGAGGAAGGTTTTCTCGTGGCGGCCCCAACCGGCTTGCCCGCACGCCCCAGACTTGCGGCGGATTTTCGCACCAATCCGCAGGTGTGGAACTCTGGCCAGCTGAATCCCTGGTCGCCACGAACGCTAGTCGACGACGTGCAGTTTGCCGACGATCTGTTAGACGAACTCAAGAATCGCATTCCCTACGATGAGAAACACGTTTTCGTCACTGGTCATTCCAATGGCGCTGGCATGACGTTTCGGCTGGGCGCCGAATTATCTGCGCGCGTTGCTGCTTTGGCTCCCGTCGCAGGCATGATGGCCATGAAAGCGCCGAAGCCTGCAAGACCGCTTCCCACGCTCTACATTATTGGAACTCGCGACCCGCTTCAGCCGCTCGAAGGCGGCGAAGTCACCTTGCCGTGGGGCAAGCGAACCAACGTGCCTGTGACCGAATACCTCATCGCCTGGAGCGAAGCGATTGGTTGTTACGCAGAGCCGAAGGTTCTGTCCGACGAAGGCGGCGTGAAGAAAGTGGAATACTCGTCGAAGGAAGGCGGACCTACACTGACCGCAATTTACATTGAAGGGCACGGCCATGAGTGGCCCGGCGGCAGATCGGGTTTGCCGGCGCGCATGATTGGGCCAACCACCAACAAGCTTAACGCCACGGACGTGATCTGGGATTTCTTCAAAGGTCAACTGGCTAAATAGTCGGTCAGGAGCGCCGTGGGTGGGCTCGTTGCGGCATCGTGGACAATTGGTTTCATTCGATTAAGGACATGAACGGTTCGTGCGAGGAGTCTTTTTTCATCTGATTTGAAAAACTGGAAGGTTCCGCTTATGCCGTTGAAGCATCGTATTACGTTTCAAGAAGCCTCGTCGCCAATCACCGAACCGGTAACGAAGTTTGGTGGTCAGCCTGTTTGGATTGCCGAGTCGCAATGGCCACTCAGCCGACAGACCGGCAATCCCATGCGGTTCATCTGCCAGATCGCCTTGAGCAAGGAGTTATTTCCAAACACTGCGGCGCAAATGGCGTACCTCTTCATGACGGACGAGGAGGACGGCGAGTTCGTCGATGGAACTTACGAACCCAATGGCGGAGAAAACGCCGTGATCTTGCAACCCGGTACGACAAACCTTCCCACGAAGAATCTTGCCACGGGTCCGACGCTCTATCGAATGGTGGAGAAACCGGGACAAAATCGGCTTCAATCGGAGCCTTGCGAGTTCGCCGTCGATTTCGTGGAGGAAGACGACATCAAGTTTGTGCCCGAGGCGAAGCGATGGGAGATGCCGCAGGAGGAGTCTGAAGCCGTCATGGGCAAACTTGACGAAAACAAGATCGGCGGGACGCCCGTGTTTATGCAGGGCGACGAGTTTCCTTTTGACGGCGACTGTCGCCTTCTGCTCCAGTTGGATTCATGTAGCGTGCCCTTCTGCGTCAACTTTGGTGACTCGGGAGTTGGCTACGCCTTTTTAGACGAGGCTGGCAGCCAGGCGAGGTTTCTTTGGCAGTGTGCGTGAGCCGCCGTGAAAGCGAGAGACTTGCGCGCAACTCGTGTCGGTCCCAAAGTTGCTCGCGTTTAGCTCGCCGGCCTCGGCTCGTCAAACCAAACCCCATCGCAGCGCCGACGACCGGTTGTTTGTGGAGGGAGCGAGGGAAGCCTTGCGAAATGAAGAACCTCGGCCGTCCCGAAACCTAATACGCTACGATGGGTTGATTGACGTGGCTAATGCATTTCCGATCCCCCTGCAAAAGGACGATCTTCCTCATGAACCAGCAACGACGTATTTGCGCCGCAATCCTGCTTTCCCTGATGCTTGCGCCAAGTCGGGGGGAATCGCAAGAAGTCAGCGACCTGTTCAAGCGGCTTGACCGCAACCGAGACGGTCAACTTACAAAGGACGAGTTTCCCGGGCCGATGTTTGAGCGGCTTGATATGAACAAGGACGGAACCATCACGGCGGAGGAAGATCGTGCGTTCGTGCGCCGGCAGAGCAATCGGGGGCAGATTGTTCGACTCCCGGAAACGGTGGAAGCCGTGCTCGACGCGCCCTACGCCGGGACTGACAATCCACGGCAAACTTTGGACCTGTATCTGCCCAAGGCTCGCAAGGACGAGAAGCCGCTGCCTGTGGTCGTCTTCATCCACGGCGGCGCCTGGCAGGCCGGCGATAAACGAGGAGGCTTCGGAACCGTCGTCCCGCTTGTCGAATCAGGGGAGTACGCAGGCGTTTCCGTCGGCTATCGTCTGACGGGCGAAGCGATCTGGCCTGCTCAGATTCACGATTGCAAAGCAGCCGTTCGGTGGTTGCGAGCGAACGCCACGAAGTACAACCTCGATCCCGACAAGATTGGCGTTACCGGCACATCGGCAGGCGGCCATCTTGTCGCGATGCTCGGAACCACGGGCGACATGCCAGAGCTTGAGGGCATGTTAGGCGAGCATTTGAGCGAGAGCAGCCGAGTGACCTGCGTCGT
The DNA here is from genome assembly GCA_963204915.1 of Planctomycetota bacterium. Lineage (GTDB taxonomy): Bacteria > Planctomycetota > Planctomycetia > Pirellulales > Pirellulaceae > JAHWKS01. Next base: position 16,011 of record CAUJHS010000079.1, read on the forward strand.
CGATCAGTTCGGGCCGACCGAATTGCTCGCGATGGGCAGATCGCACAACAACCCGAACTCGCCGGAATCCAAGCTCGTTGGCGGCGCTGTCCAAGAGATGCAGAAGGTCGCTCGTGAAGCCTCGGCCACCACGTATGTGTCGAAGGATGACCCTCCGTTTCTCTTCATCCACGGCACGAGCGACCAGGTTGTGCCGTTCAATCAATCGGAATTGCTTCACGAAGCCCTCACCAAAGTCGGCGTCGAGTCCATTTTGGTTCCCGTTCAAGACGGCGGCCACGGGAACTTTCGCACGAATGCCGTAGCCCAACGACTGCGGCAATTCTTCGACAAGCACCTGCGAGGGCGTGACGTGACAATCTCAAGCGAACCGATTCCACAAGGCGGGCAATAAGCCTTTCGCTCATTGCTCGACTCGTTTCGCAAGGACAGGTTATTCGTTTTCTCCAGACGGTACAACGCCGAGAAGATCCAACACGATCGGCAGAAACCTCGTCATGATTGTCTTGCCCGCCACCGTTAGCCCACCGGTGTGACCGTGTTCGGCGTGCAGGCGTTCAAAGATCCGTTGGATCGTATGCCAACGCGTACGGGGGGGCGGTTTCGTCCTGCTTCAGGATCTCGTGCATGAGCGGCAGGAACGGAGCAACCTTGCGCCGCTTTCGCGGCTTCCAAGGCGTTCATCGGATTCCGCCACCCACCCGCGAGAAGCCGCCGATCTTCGGATTGCTCCAGCCCGGCGCGCCGTCCCGCATCCGTCGAATGGCGCACTGTCGCTCAGGAACGTACACCGGCTGGGGTCGCCATCCTATTCTCGCCAAAGTCAAAAAAGGAAAGTCCCTGCGGAGTTCTGTATCACGGTACCTTGTCGAAGATGCGAGACCGAGGGAACCACGAAGAAAAATGACGAAAGGACACAACGTGGAGATCGCCGACATTTTCATTGCTGCTATCATCAACGCATTCGAGGCCAATAAGCGGTTGGCGGATCGAGCAATCGAGCAAGTGCCGGACGACATGCTGCATATCGCTTTGGATGCAAACACCAATTCCATCGCCGTCATCATGAAACATGTCGCTGGAAACCTGACCTCGCGCTGGACGGACTTCCTCATAACCGATGGCGAGAAGCCGGACCGTAACCGCGATAACGAGTTTGTGGATACGTTCCGCAGTAGGGTCGAACTGCTCGATTGTTGGGAGGGTGGCTGGGCGTGTTTGTTGACGACGCTCAAAGCACTCACGATCGAAGACTGCGGCAAGACCATCCTGATTCGCGGCGAGCCGCATTCCGTGCCGCTCGCCCTGGAACGGTCACTCAGCCACACGTGTTACCACATCGGCCAGATCGTGCAGGTCGCCCGAGTTCATGCAGGAGAAAAGTGGAGTACGCTCACGATACCTAGTGCTCTGTCAATCGAGGATTTTGGGATAGAGGCTCTTGAGTTTTTGGCGAGCGTCAGCGATTCGAAAATGCCAATCGACGCCGCGCTGCTTGTTGTTGCTGGCCTGGCGCCAGGCAGTGGTTTCGGCTCGCAGCA
>CAUJHS010000080.1 GCA_963204915.1 Planctomycetota bacterium
TTGCGAGCCGCTCTCCGGCTGGCGCGAGGTGCATGTCGAGAAGCAGCGCACCAAAGTGGACTGGGCGCGGCAGGTGGCGGAATTGTTGCACACGCGCTACGCCCGCGCGGAGAAGGTGATTTTAGTCTGCGACAATTTGAACACGCATACCAAAGGCGCGTTCTACGAGGCCTTCGAACCGGAGCAGGCGCGCGCGCTGCTGCGGCGTTTGGTATTCTGCTACACGCCCAAACACGGCAGTTGGTTGAACATCGCCGAAAACGAACTGAGTTCGCTCACGCGCCAGTGTCTGAAAGGCCGCCGTCTGGGAGACATCAACTTGCTGCGAGCCGAAACCACTGCCTGGCGCCAGGCCAGCAACAACAAGCAGCGCGGCGTCGATTGGCATTTTCGAATCGCTGACGCTCGCCAAAAACTCAAGAGCCTCTATCCCAAAATCCTCGATTGAAAGAGCACTACCCTGCCAAATCGAACCGCATGGGCTAAACTCGGTACGTTGCCACGTTCGTTAGGCGCACGATTGGCGACCGCGAAAGGCAAAACGTCGTCATGCGGCCATGCTTGCAGAATAGGTCGGTGGATGGATCACGAGCAGTTTGAATCGCTGGACGCACTGAAAAAGTCGCATACGCCCGCCGCAATCCGCGCTCGACTGCAAACTGGCCCAAGCCACAGTTACCTGCGGGACTTTGTGTATGGCGCCATCGACGGAGCCGTGACGACGTTTGCCGTGGTCTCGGGTGTGGCCGGGGCCGAACTATCCTCCGGCATCGTCATCGTGCTGGGGTTGGCTAATCTCTTGGGCGATGGCTTTAGCATGGCCGCCAGCAACTATTTGGGTACCCGCGCCGAAGATCAACTTCGCGAACAAGCACGCCGCACAGAAGAACGCGAGATCGAGATTTACCCCGACGGCGAACGCGAAGAAATCCGCCAAATTGTTCGGGGTAAAGGGTTTGAGGGCGATGATTTGGAACGCGCCGTCGAGATTATTACCAGCGACCGCCAGCGCTGGGTAGAAACCATGATGATCGAGGAATTGGGCTTAACGCTCGGAGGACCGCATCCGCTTCGGGCGGCGCTCGCCACGTTCATTGCTTTTATCGTCATTGGCTTTCTGCCGTTGCTTCCCTTCGTGATTCAATACTTCGTTCCCGGATCAATTGAGGAGCCTTTTTCCGGGAGCACGTTGCTTACGGGGATCGCGTTCTTCGCGGTGGGCGCAGCTAAAGCCAGGTTTGTCGAACAACGCTGGTACTGGTCAGGGCTCGAAACGTTGCTCATCGGCGGCAGTGCGGCTGCTCTGGCGTATCTCGTCGGTTGGTTGTTGAAAGGAATCGCCTGATACGCCTTTTGTGGCCGACAAGCGCGAGCGGGGAATCGCGAGCGCACGCACCATCTCGGAGAGACGCCGGAAAACCGCATTGTCCGCAACGCAAGCGGAGCAAGACCGGGCTTAGGACGGCATTACATTTCAATGCGGCAACTGTGAATGGTAAGGGCTGCCGCGTCGTTCAAATGAAAGAAAATATTGCCCGGCAATGGGTTCGTGGCGTCGCTCACGGTTTGTGATTGGCCGTCCCACAACACGGTCACCACGCCTGAACGCCGCATGATGGTAATGTCGCGCGGGCCTGATTTCTCGAACGCTTTCGAGGCGACGTGAATGGTTGTTTCCCGCTGCCCATCGAGCGAGCGAAATCCGAAATAGGGAATAGGGGTTCCGCCCGAGGGGCCTGCATCTGGCTGGAAGGAAACGCTCAATTGAACGGTAAATTCGCCGGGAAGGGGAATCGCATTGATCAACTGAACCGACGGCAAATCTGGCGCCAGTTGCTTTGCGGCGGTGACTTCCCCATTGGTATTGGTGATGGTTAGCCTGGCATGTTGCACCATCGCAACGCTGGGTTGATGACGCAAAACCGCACGCCATTGGTTCGGCGCATCTCGATTCATTGCGGCGAGGACTTGAGGCGGAAGCGACCTGGCCGATGGTGGAGCACCCGCCGGAACGACTGCGACCGGCGCGTTGTTCGAAGCAACTTTGCCCCGCGGTTTTCTCTTCGGTCGAGATGCATCGGGCGACGGGGCCGTCGATGGTATTGAACTTCGGTCGACAAATGTCCCCGCCGCTTCGGCCTGATCAATTTGACCAAGCCGATTGCGTACCTTGACCAATAAGAGCCCCGTCGCATTGGTCTCTGCACGCCGATACCAATACCGCGCTCGGGCATACAGCGGCGAAAGCTCGGCGTCGGGAGCGACGAGGTCGAACCATGCATCGCCCAGCAGCGCGCATTCCTCGGGCGTCGGATTCGACGCCTCCAGGTCGCGCTGAGCCACTTCCCGCAACTTCGCGATATCGCTCTTGGCGAGATGCGGTAGCCCCTTCGCGAAATCGCTTTCGTGAAGTACGAGATGTCGACCCACAACGCCGTTCGCCGTAGGATCGTTCGGATCGACTTGCAGTCCCAATTGCGATTTTTGGGCTGCTTCATGGCTACGTGCGGCTCGACGGTACTCTCCAATACGTTCGCGCGCCTTGGAGCGCGTGGCGACATCGCCAGCTTTGCCCGCTTGCGTATCCGCTAAGGTCGCCAATGCGGCGGCGTCTTCAAACTTGTTGCTCAAGTAAGCTTTTTCCGCAAACGTCAGCGCATCTTTGGCTAACGTAGCGCGGGCTTGCGGCGTCTTCGCCACTTCGGCAAAGTCTTTGAGCATGCGGAGCCGCACCGTCACTTCGTCCACGTCATATTCGCTGGCGAGTTGATCCACCACCTTGCCCGCTTCGTCGTACAAACGCATCTTGCCCGCCTGCAAGTAGGCTTCTTGCAGCGCTACGTACCGTGCAGACGAATCGCCGCGCAGTTCATCGGCCAACGTCAACAGTCTTTGCAGTCGAGCTTGGTGTTCGGCCAGCGACGCGGTCGGAGTCAAATCTTCGCCAACCACCTCTCGCAGTTGCCCCAGGGCTTGCCGCTTTTCCTCGTCCGAGGGAATCGGCAGCTTGGAGTCGGGCAAGGGAACGGACGGCGCGGGCTCGGTCGCAGCACCCGGCAGCGAATTTCCGGAAGACGCCGTCGAACTACCGTTCGTGTTTGCCCCAGGACGCTGTTGGTTGAGAGGCGATTTGTTTGAAGGATTAGCCTTGGGCGTGGAGGCAGGCGTTGGATTATTCGTTCGCGAGGCGGCTCCGGGGGACGACGGTGTTTCGTCGTCCGAGTTCTTCTCGATCGTCTCCGACGCGGCTGCGTCGGAGGCTTCCGACGAGGAGGACGATGACGCCGTGTTCTGCGAAGAACCGGATGCGGCCGGAGCCGGTGCGGGATCTCTCGGCAAAGGCGAGTTCGCGGCGACTGAGTCGCGCGGGACGGAATCCTCCAAAGGATCGACCCCGAACCCGTACCGTAGGATCGCCAAAGCAATCGCGATGCCGCCTACGCCGCCAGCGACTAGTTCGATGACGCGCAACACCACAGATTTTTCCGAAGGCTTCCGGGCGCGATGTCCACGCGAAACGCTCGTGCTTCCTTCGCCAACCGAGATCACCGGTGAGGCAGTTGCTTCTCCCGGAAGTGCGGCGCCCACGACTCCGGCAGGCGTCGTCACGGGGAGTGGCGTGGCCTGGGCTCCCGATGCGACATTGGGCTGCGGCCTTTGCAAAAAAGGCGGCGGCGTCGATACCTGCGGAGCGCCGAACGCCGGCTGAACCACGGGCTGATGCGGCATCGACGTGCTATGCCCCAGACCTCGATCGTAAACGGCTTTTTTACTGGGGTCGAGCAGGCAAGTGCGAGCGAACGACAATTCGTTCAACAAGCGTTGACACTCGACCGAGTGCGGCCCCGTCTGAAAGCTGCGGACGTGCAGCATTTGGCGGTCGGCGGCATTGGAAATGACTTCCGGATCGCTCTCGAACCGCCGCACGCCCAACAAGCGGTAATGATCGGGAGGTTGTTCCTCCGGCGGAATGGCAAGCCAGCGGTAATAGGGATCAAATGACAAATCCATTGGACTACCCCATCCAGCATGAGCGCGAATTCATTTATCAGAAACGATTCGGCGCCCCCTCGCAAGTCCGATCCTCCTGCGATTAACTCGGTTGCGTTTCTGGCTCGCGTTCCCGCCGACGGCGGGAGTCATTCTCGCGTTTCGCGGACGGCGTAGCGCTTTTGCCGCCGTTATGGCTTGGCGAGTTCGAAATCGGCCGGCGCACGGCCCAAATAGATGTGGTCGAACAACGCGTATTCGCCGTCGACGGGCGAGAGCGCCAAACCGTTGAAGGTAAACTCACCAAAGTCTTCAAATAAATCGCGCGTTACGACGACCCAGTCTTCGGGTAACGGATCGGCCACGACCAGCGACGCGGAATAGCACTCGCCCCCGGGGCCTGAGTGATAGCGGAATTTGGCGTTCGGACGCGAGGCGTCCTGCGGCCCCCAGGCGCCATCATGATTCAACTGCAAGCAGATAGAGGCCCCGCCACGCTTCTTCCAGGCGAAACGCAAATACCGATATTCGCCTGGACCGGGATTCTGTCGAATTTTCACGCCCAGGCCGGGTATGTTCTCGTTGTAGCGCTGATCGGGCGTAACGCGAACCGCCGCTTTGCCCGAGTGTTTGTCATCTTCCACTAGGCTGACTTGCCCCCCGCCTTGGTTGAGATGTTCCACGAACTTGGCGTCGTCTTCAAAAATCGCTAGGGGAGGTTCAGCCGGCGGCTTCTCACCGGGAACCACGGTTAACGCTACCGTGGCTGCTTCGCTGCGCAGCATAGTTTTGGCGTCCGTCGGAATGGGGGACGTCGTCGCCACGAGCTTCAGGCCTTCCAATCGGCCCGGCGCCGCGCCATAAGGAAAGCTCACCGATAGGACAAACTCGGTTTGATCTCCCGCGATTTTCGCCTGCGGCGCGGGGTAACCTGTCGGAAGCCCTTCGAGAGTGACCGTGACCGGCTGAGCGTAACCGCCGAAACGCATGAGTTTCCCCACAAAGCGTCCTGTTTCTCCAGCGCCTGCTTTGGCTTCAATTTCCGCCGGTCCCGTTAAAGCAAGTGCGATGGGTGATTGTGGCGTCAAGCGTCGCGTGGGCGTCGCGATCGACGCCAGCACGGTCTTGCCGTCCGCCGCTAAAACGTCGGCAACGAGGACAACGCCCCAGGGTTGAATTGCTAAATCGGCGGGGGTCATGATCTCGAAAACCCCTTGGTTGGCGCCGGCGGGAATGACCGCATCGGCGGCCAGCCGCAACGTGCGGTCCATGTCGTCCACTTCGACATCTTGATTGTCTTTTTTCTCTTTTTTCTTAGGCGTAACCTGCGTGGTGAGCAGCCGCAAACGCACGGGCCCGACTTTGGAATCGCGTCGATCGAGCGTGACTTGCAGCGGCGTTCTGCCGCCCAGAACCAAGTGACCGGGATCGGACAACTCCCACGCCATGCCAAGAGGCGCGGGCGCCCCGACGGCAAAACCAAGGTCGTTGCGCATCCAAGCGTGTACTTCAGCCAATTCGTTCGCGGGGGCTTGGGCCACGGCGGTAAGATTCGCACCGTCGACCTTGGCCTGCCCTACCACCGAGACGACGCCCTGCGCTGCCGCGTCGGGAGCGGCCGTCAGAGTTAGTAGCCCGATCGTTTCGCCCTCGGCGATTGTCGCACCTTCCGCCGTGACGCCGGCCGGCAGGTTTTCTATATGGAGGTCAATTGGCCCGTTGTAGCCTTGTCGCGTGGCTTGCACTTTGAGCACTTGCGTGGCGCCGGCGGCCAAATTGAGGCGGTCCGTATCCAGCGAAAGAGCAAAGCGAGGCTGGCTCAGGTTTTCTACAACGATCCGGTAAATAAAGGATTCGCCGCCACGGCCAAGCAAATCTTTCAGCGCGATGACCAGTTTGTTGACATCGGCGGGTACGTCGAACTCGACGCCGGGGTCGCTTTGTCCGGGGCGATCGTCGTTTGCGGCAAGTTGACCGCCCGATTCGTTACGCAGCGATAATACGCCGTCCAGCGGCGAGCCGACCTGGCGAGCGGTCACGCTGACACGAATTTTGGAGCCGGGAGTCACAAGGACCGCGTATCGGTCCTCCTCTTTGGGGGTCGCCAGGCGCCCGCTGACCGCCGCTGGCGGCAAGGGGAGCGTTTGCATTACGCCGGTTTCTCCTGGCGTTTCAACTAATTCGGGAAAGTCACTTACAAACAAGGCGGGGCGAGCTCCGGTCAGCCCTGCCACGGGCGGCAATGGCGCCGCCATGGGTGAACCCGCGCCAAATTGGCCCGGACCGACTGGAATTTTCGCGTCATTCGGCAGACTGCTCGACACTGCCTCCAACTCGCTCTCTTTGGCTCGCTCGACGCCAAGTGGGAACATTAAATCGGCATAGTGCAGATCGCCAATTTTGAGCCGAAAAAAACTTGGCGCCGGGGCGCGGTACAAAAGATCGTGCAAACGCACGGTATATTGCCCATTGGCAGGCAAAACGGTTTCCAGACGGGCATCGCCGCCGATGGCGCGCAGCGGCTGGTTCCACGCCAACTGCACACCCTGGGGGTCTTCCAATCGCACCACGGGACGCAATTTGGCTCCTAGCCGGACGGTTTCCACATCGACCACGATGCGCTGTCCTGTTTGGCCCGCGAACTTCGTCTCCAAGATCTGCGATCCGCTTACGGTTCCTGAAAGGGCCACGGGCAGGGTATCAACAGTCGATACGAATGGCTGCTGGGGAAGATGATCGATCCCGATGCCCACCGCATTAGAAACGCCCTGGGGCGTGACAACCCGCAGTGGGTAAATTCCGGGTGGGACCGCCTCATCCAACGTGAGCGTCACTTCAACGCGCTGCGCTGTAGCTCCCGGCCTGACCTCCTGGCGGACAATCGGTGCATCAAGCATCACCCGCGTTTCAGGCGAAAGCCCTTCGCCGTCAATGGTCAGGTTCGTTGTTTGGCCAATTTGCAACCCGCGGAGCGAAAGATTCGAAATGGTCGGCGCCGCGTGCGCGAACGTCGGAGTGAACAAAACGCCGGCAAGCACAAGCAGCGCAGTGCGGTTCATTCCGTTTACTTTCAGCAACGAGGAGTGAAGCCAGTGGCGACGTGGGTTGAGCAATACGCCGCGCGGCGGGAAGAAGTCTCAAAAATGCTTGCGTCAATACTGCATCACGCACGCATCACTTAGCAATGCGTGCGTGATTGTGAACGGCCACAATTTTGCGGAAATGTGAACGTCAATACAATGGCGCTAGGTCCAATTAACTTCCGAAGGGATCGGCCGCCTGATTGGGATCGTCCTCAAACGGGTTGGTTTCCGCATCGCTCTTGGGTGGGGCCGGCTGCTTCGCAGGAGCGGCGCCAGCCGGTTGAGCCGGAGCAGCCCCAAATGGATCAGCTGCAGCATCGGCCGGAGCTGCACCATCGGCCGGAGCAGCACCTTCCGCCGGGGCGGCGCCAAAGGGATCGGCGGCAGCTCCCGCTGGATCAGCGCCGGCGGCCGGCTCTGCCGGAGCCGCGGGTTGTGCCGGAGCCGAACCAAAGGGATCGGCGGCCGCGCCGGCAGGATCAGCCGGTTGCGCCGGCGGCGCGCCTTCCGTGGGTGCTGCGCCAAAAGGATCGGCGGCCGCACCGGCAGGATCAGTAGGTTGTGCCGGCGGCGCGCCTTCGGCTGGTGGTCCGCCAAAAGGATCAGCACCGGCATCGGCTGGGGCGGCAGGTTCGGCGGCACCGGCCGGTTCCGCCGGCGCTGCGCCGCCAAACGGATCGGCGCCAGCGGCAGGCATGGGCTCCGCGGGGGCAACCGCGTCATCCGCATTCATGACTTCGGCATCACCTTCCGCAGGCATCGCCGGATTGGCAGGCGGCGCACCACCGAAGGGATCAGCACCCGCCGGAGGCGCTGGATCAGCCGGGGCTTCCGCTGGCGGCGCACCACCGAAGGGGTCGGCGCCAGCAGGAGGAGTAGCGCCGCCAGCAGGGGGCTCGGCGGGAGCCGCGCCGCCACCGAACGGGTCAGCGCCAGCAGGTGGGGCAGCGCCCCCTTCTGCCGGAGCGCCTCCACCAAAGGGATCGGCTCCGGCGGCTCCCCCAAACGGATCCGCGCCAGCGCCGGCCGCAGGAGGAGCGCCACCCAAGGCGCCGCTGCCAAACGGATCAGCCGCTCCGCCAAAGGGATCTGCGGCAGCTGGAGGCGTCGCTCCGGTGCCTGCCGCAGCGCCTGCGGGCGGGGTCGCGCCAGCTCCGCCAAAGGGATCCGATGCTGCAGGAGGCGTTGTCCCGCCAGCTACGCCGGCGCGCGGTTGAGCAGGGGCGCGCTCGGCAGGGCCGCTGCCCAAATTGTCGCCGAACGGATCCGTTCCAGCGGTGGCGCCAGGAGCGGTCGGTGGAAGCACAATGCGCGGCGTGGCTTGCTTAGGACGCAACACGCGCGACTCCGCTTGTTGCATTTGTTCGTAACGAACCTGATTTTCCCGAACTTCGTTGCGTCGCGCCATCAAACGGGCCACTTGGCGATACTGTTCAATCGCCACACGCGCCGGTCCTTGAATGCGCTCCAGAGATTGACTCACCGGGTAAACGCGATCCGGCGCTGACTGCTCCATTTGCGCGCCTTGTTGAAAATCGAATCGCGCGTCTTGCGGCCTTCCCAGCTGTTGGTTCACCAGCCCGCGGAAATAATAAACGCGTGGATCAAGACTCCCTGCGTCAATGGCGTAGGTGAGCGCTTGGTGCGCTTCGCGCGGCCGGCCGGCGAAGTAGTAATGGACTCCCCGGCCAAGGAACTCATCAAGCAAGTAATCTTGCGCCGCAGCAGGAGTCGCCGAGGTCGCGGTGATCGCCGCTGAGACAATGACGCCGCCTAGCAGGCAAGCCTGGCCCAGACGCGTCAAGAAAGAGAAGAAGCGTCCTGAGAACATGCCGCACGTCCTTTGAACTAGAAAGGTGGATCGAGAGGTTGGGGACATAACTCGCTTCGCGGGTCGATGCCTAACCCAGCGCGCGAAGAGGGTGGTCAGCGAACAGAACTTCCACCCGTATCATAATTTGGGCAAAACCCGTTCGCAAGCAAAAGTTACCGAATGGTGGGTCGTCGAACTCCGCAAAGTATTTCATGGTATAACGACGCGGATCTCATCAACCGCCATGGAGCCATCGTTCGGAATGGAAACCGCACGCAGTGCTCCGCAACACCTCGCCAAGGTGGCAAGGTTGCAAACATTGGACCATCGCAGCAATCAAAATTCTCGCATTCAATCTCTTTTTACCCGTGAGCACTTCTAAAAAACCAAAACTCGTATATATATATAATAGCCCCACGCGGTTTGCGAACTTGAAGCGTCTTTTCCTTTGTTGGACGTCGTCCCGACTTGGTCATTTCATTGGAACGGCTTGATCGCAGCGCGATGTTGCTCCCAAATCCTCAACCGAGAATAACACGACGCTCGTTTCTCGCGGCCGCCGCCCTCACGACGATGGCGTCGACGGGTTGTGTCGGCGGAGGACCGTCGACGGAGCCGGAACGCGTGTGGGGTGGGCACGGCGTGACCAACGGCAAGTTTTATCGGCCACGCGCGATGACACTTGGCCCCGACGATGAGCTTTACATTGTTGACATGACCGGACGAATTCAGGTATTCACCCCCCAAGGCGAATTCATCCGCGACTGGCGCACGCCCACCATCGCACAAGGCAAACCTTCAGGGTTGGCGTTCGATCAAGAGGGCCGGTTGATGGTGGCCGACACCCATTATTTCCGCGTGTTGTTCTACACGCCGGAAGGTCAACTCTTGGAGGATCGTACGATTGGCGGCGTTAACGGCCATGGACCGGGCGAATTCAACTTCGTCACCCACGCTCGGCAAGACTCCCTCGGCAATTACTATGTGGCCGAGTATGGCGAATACGACCGCGTACAGAAGTTCTCGCCCCAGCGAGAGTTTATATGCCAATGGGGCGGACATGGCGAGGAAGTGGGGCAGTTTATTCGTCCTCAAAAGATGGCCATCGACGAACAAAACCATATCTGGGTGACCGACGCGTGCAACCATCGGATTCAAGTGTTTGACGCCTCGGGCGATCAACCGCAGTTGGTCAAAGTCTGGGGTCGGCAGGGGCGCCAATTAGGTGATTTGTGTTATCCTTATGATCTCGCGCTCGACGGTCAGGGTCATGTCTACGTGTGCGAGTTCGGCAACCATCGCGTGCAGAAGCTAACGCTCGACGGCCAGCCTGTCGGAAGTTGGGGAGTGCAAGGCCGCCGTGCGGGCCAGTTGCATAATCCCTGGGCGCTAGCGCTGGATCGTGGCGGGCGCGTCCATGTGCTGGATACCTATAACCACCGTGTGCAAACCATTCGGCTGTGAACTCGTAGCAATCGTGATAACTCATCGACTCGGGGAAACGTGACGCGCCCTGAAAACAAGGATTCCAAGACCGTTCGCGTGATACGGGCTGTTTTTGCGTTTCCCCTACATTGCGTCTTAGATCGAAATACGAGGTTGAGCAGGAATCGGCCATGTTCGATCAATTGAAACAGCTCGCCTTTGCGGCGCCGTGGTGGCTCTGGCTCCTTGGGCTGGCGCTGTGCCTGACCGGTTCCTTTGCGTTGGCCGGAAAAGGACGCGCCGGCCGGGCTCTCTCTTGGGTGCTGGCGGGGCTAACGTTTGTCGGCGCCATCGCCTTTTCCGTGGTCGTCATCATAGACATGGGGTGGAACCTTGGTTTTGACTCGCCCTGGTGGCTCCTGTTGCTGTTGCTGATTCCCGTGATTTGGGCTTTCAGTTATCGCAGTCTGGCTGGACTGGGGCGGTTTCGGCGTCCCTTTGCGATCGGCTTGCGATCGCTGGTGCTGTTGCTCCTTGTGCTGTGTCTGGCCGAGGCCCAATTACTCAAGACCAGCGAGAAGCTGACGGTCATGTATCTCTTGGACCAGTCCGAGAGCGTACCGTTGCCGCGGCGCGAAGCGATGATGAGTTACGTCATTCGCGAAGTGGCCAAGCACCGCAACCCGGACCGCGAAGACGCTGCCGGAGTGATCATCTTTGGCCGAGAAGCAAAGATCGAAAGCGCTCCGCTCTCGGATGACATTCCGTCGGTCGGGAAGATCGAAGGCTTAGTTGATCTGCGCGTGGACGCGACCAACCTGGAAGCCGCGCTCAAGCTCGCGCAAGCCACGTTTCCCGAAGACACGGCCAAGCGCGTCGTGATTGTGACCGATGGGAACGAGAATATCGGCAACGCGCGCGAAGTGGCCCGGCTGTTGACGGATAAAAGCATCGCCATTGACGTCGTGCCCATTCTGCTGGACGCCCGAGCCGAAGTGGCGGTGGAAAAGGTGGCCATGCCCGTCGAGGTTCGCAAAGATCAACCGCTGGAAACACGTGTGGTGGTGAACAACTACGCCGGGCAAACGGCCGAAGACGGCGGTATGGTGCGCGGCCGTTTGAAGCTCACCCGCCGCCTGGGCGCCAGCGATGAAACCTTGAGCGAACAAGAGGTCGATCTGAGTCCCGGAAAAAATGTGTTTCGTTTCCGGCATGAGATCGCCGAATCGGGCGTGTACACCTATCAGGCCGACTTTACGCCGACGGACGCCGACGACGATTTGCTCACGCAAAACAACCGCGCCACGGCGTTCACGCAAGTGCGCGGTCAAGGCCGCGTGTTGTTGATTGAAGATTGGGCGAATCGCGGCCGGTTTGATTACCTGGCCAGTCGTTTACGGCAAAATGGCATCGATGTCACGATTCAAGGCAGCGACCAGCTGTTTACTAGTCTTGCCGAGCTGCAGGGGTTTGACTCGGTGATCTTGGCCGACGTTCCCCGGTCCAGCGGCGAAGACGCCGGCAACGTGACGAACTTTAGCGATGAGCAAATTGAAATGCTCGTGCGCAACACCGAGACTGGCTGCGGGCTGATCATGGTCGGCGGCGAAAGTAGCTTCGGCGCCGGCGGGTGGTCGAACACCGAGTTGGAAAAAGCCATGCCGGTCGACTTTCAAATCAAGAACGCCAAGATTCAAGCGGTCGGCGCGCTGGTGCTGATGATGCACGCCTCGGAAATGGCCGAGGGGAACTACTGGCAAAAGGTCACCGCACGCGAAGCAATCAAAGCCCTGGGACCGATGGACTACGCCGGTTTGATTCATTGGGGCCCCGCAGGCACCGACCAATGGCTTTGGGGCGCGCCACAAGGTTTAGTGCGTGTCTCGAACCGGCGGCAAACCATGCTGGCCCGGCTCGACCGTATGCAGCCTGGCGATATGCCGCAATTCGACCCGGCCATGCGCATGACATTGGCGGCGTTCAACCGGGTGAATGCGTCGATCAAACACGCCATCATCATTAGCGACGGCGATCCGTCGCAGCCGCGCCAATCAACGCTCAATGGCTTCGTCGCCGGTAAGATCAAAATCAGCACGGTGGCCGTCGGTGCGCACGGGGCCGCGGGACATAAGACGTTACAGTCGATCGCCACGCAAACCGGCGGCAAGTATTACGTGGTGACGAATCCCAAAGCACTGCCGCGCATTTACCAGCGCGAAGCGCGCCGCGTGGCCCGGCCCTTGATTTATGAACCCGACGGGGGCGTAACGCCTCAAATCGTCTATCCGCACGAAATGCTTAACGGCATCGAAGGCGCGATGCCGCCCATCAAAGGCTTTGTGCTGACGACAGTGAAGGAGAATCCGCTGGTCGAAGTTTCGATTCGTTCGCCCAAACCGGCCGACAATGTGAACAACACGATTCTGGCCAGTTGGACCTACGGCGTGGGTCGCGCCGTCGCCTTTACCAGTGACGCCGGTGTGAAGTGGACCGATACTTGGACCGGCTGGGAAAACTACGACAAATTCTGGTCGCAAATGGTTCGCTGGTCGATGCGGCCCTCGGGCGATCAAGGCAAGTTCACCGTCTCTACGGACTACAAAGACGGCAAAGTGCAGGTCGTCGTCACAGCGCTGGATAAGAACGATGAATTCCTCAACTTTCTGGACTTGAGCGCCACGATCATTGGCCCGGACTTGAAAACGTTTGAACTCGACATTAACCAAACGGCGCCGGGCCGTTACGTGGGCGAGTTCGATGCGCCGGCCGATGGAAACTACTTCGTCAACATCACCGCGCCGGGCGACCCCAACGCGGAGGATCCTCGGCCCAGTATGCTCATGGCGGGCGTGAATGTGCCGTATTCACAAGAGTACCGCGACCGAGAATCGAATCTAGCCTTGGTCACCGCGCTGGCGCGCATGACTCCGAAAGACGGCGAGCCGGGGCTGATCATTCAAGGCGAAATGGCCCCCGGCAAGATGGATCAACTGCTCGAAGCCGACACCTTCCGGCACAATCTGCCCAAGGCCCGCAGCAGTCAGGATGTATGGCCGCTGCTGGTGCTTGTGGCGGCGTGCTTGTTCTTCTTCGATGTGGCCGTGCGTCGGATCCAATTCGGTTTGGAATGGGCGCGGCCGGCGGTGAACTGGGTGCGCGAGAAAGTATTTCATCGCGAGAAACTCGAAGCGCCCGATGATCGGCTGGAACGCCTGCGGCAGCGTAAGGCGGCGGTTTCGACAAGTTTGGACGAACGCCGCGCCGCCGCCCGGTTTGAACCCCAGCCCGATGAGCAAGCCGTCGATCTGGACCGCGTCGTCGAAGAAGTCTCCGGAGCCCGGCCCGACGCACCACCCCCGCGGGCCGCGCCAACGCCAACTCCCAGCAGCGAAGAAGAAGACAGCTACACCTCGCGCTTGATGAAAGCCAAGCAACAAGCGTTCAAGAAGAAGGACTGATCTACCACCCAGGGCGCCGCCCTGCCGACGTTTTCATGCGGCATGCTCCGGGCGACGAAGGGGCAAGGCAAGTTCGCGAAAATCTCCTCATCACCGTTAAGCTACAAAGCACGACCGGTTCCCCAGGCCGGAACTATCAACACAAGGATCTCCTATGAGCGTTGGCGAGTCGATGCAACACCAGGCGGAAGAGTTCCGCGCGCGCTACGGCGCCATTCGAGAGCAAATCGGCCGCGTCATCGTCGGCCATGACGATATCGTGCATGGCGTGTTGGCCTGCATGTTCATCGGCGGGCACTGCCTGCTGGAAGGCGTTCCGGGCCTCGGCAAAACGCTGCTGGTGCGCACGTTGGCCCAGGCTCTCGATCTGAAGTTCAACCGCATTCAGTTCACGCCCGACCTGATGCCGTCCGACATTCTCGGTACGAACATGGTGGTCGAAACGCCTGAAGGCCGCCGCGTGTTCGAGTTCCAACAAGGCCCGATCTTCACGCAAATCTGCCTGGCGGATGAAATTAACCGAGCTACGCCCAAAACACAGTCGGCCATGCTCGAAACGATGCAGGAGTTTACCGTCACCATTGCTGGCAAGAAGTATGAACTCGAACGGCCGTTTTTCGTACTCGCCACGCAAAACCCCATTGAGCAGGAAGGCACGTATCCGCTTCCCGAGGCGCAGCTCGACCGCTTTCTATTCAAGCTTGTGGTCGGATACTCCAGCCGCGAAGAGTTAGCCACAATCGTCGATCGCACGACGCGCGGCGTGAGCGTACAGCCCGAGAAAGTGATGGACGGCCACGAAATTCTCAAATGGCAAAAACTCATTCGCGACGTCATCCTCGCGCAGCATGTACAGGACTACATCGTGCGGCTGACGCTCGCCACGCATCCGGACGGGCCGTTTGCGCTACCGATCACCAATCAATATCTACGCTGGGGCAGCAGTCCGCGCGGCGCGCAAACGCTGGCGCTCGCCGCCAAGGTGCGGGCTTTGCTCGAAGGCCGGTACAATGTGAGTTTTGAGGACGTGCGCCGCGTGTACCTACCCGCCATGCGGCACCGCGTGATTCCGAACTTCGAGGCCCAGGCCGAGGGCGTCGACACCGACCAGATACTGCTCGACATTCTCGAACGCTTGCCCGAGAAGGGCGACACCGTTCCCGTCGCGGCGGTCGTAGCGAAGTAAAGAATCTCGATCAAAAGATTTTGGACAGGAGGTAACCGAGGAAACAAGAGATTTGAAAAGCGTCGAATTTCTTATTCAGTTCTCCTTTATTTCCGCCTGTTCGAAACTTAACGTTTCGGCGTAAAGCATGGAGCAAAGCGAGGCGCTTACCGAATCGCATGATGGCCAATGAACTGCCCGATGTATTGTTATGGTGCTTTGCGGATTCTAGGGTTAGTTTGGAATCGTATTCGCGAGAATCAAGGCGGCTTGTATTTCGGGTTGAAAAGGAGATAGGGCTGGAAGTGGGCTTGATTACCTTTCAGGACGTTTCGTTCATCACTACCGCCGAAAGTTTCTCGGGCGATGGCATAAACGCGGTTCCCTTTTCCGAATTGACCAGAGAGTTTTACGCACGGTATCCGGCATGCCGCGACTCCGTCGAGTCAGACGATATCGCGTTCCAGTTTTATGACCAAGAAGGCTCAATACACACGGTCGTCGCGAAGACGATCCAGTACAAAAAGCTTACATGATCACTACTTGAGCTCTGTTACTCCTCGTTCACTTCTTTTTAGTTTTTTATTCTTTTAACTAGTACCGACAGACCCGCATGACCACTGCCGAAGCCGCCGCCCAACTTTTGCCGCCTAGTCTCCTGGTGCAATTGGAGCGCATGGAGCTCGTAAGCCGCAAGATCTTTCGCGGCCGCATGAAGGGCGAGCGCCGCAGCAAGCGCAAAGGGCAAAGCGTCGAGTTCTCCGACTTTCGCAACTACGTTCCCGGCGACGACCTGCGGTTTATTGACTGGAACCTGTTTGCCCGACTGGACAAGCTCTTCCTCAAGCTATTCCTGGAAGAAGAAGACTTGCACTTCTACGCCTTGATCGACGCCAGTACGTCGATGGACTTTGGCGATCCCACCAAGCTGCAATACGCCAAGCAACTGGCCGCAGCGCTCGGCTTTGTCGGGCTGTGCCGTGCGGACCGTGTGAAGATCGAGTCCCTGGGTGCGCCGCTGCGTAGTCCTGGCCCGGTCCTGCGCGGACGCAAAAGCCTGTGGCGCATGCTCGAATACCTGGATGGCGTGCAGCCGGGCGAGAACATCTCGCTGGAGCAAGGCGTGCGGAACTTCGTCCTGCGTAACAGCGGCAAGGGCATCGTCGTATTAATTACCGATCTGATGGATAAGCACGGTTACGAGAACGCCCTGCGGCTGCTCCTGGCTCAGCAACTCGACATCTACGTTATTCACATTCTGTCGCCCGAAGAATTGAACCCCGAGCTTAAGGGGGACTTGCGGCTAGTCGATTGTGAAGATGAAGACGTGGCCGAAGTGACCGTCAGCCGACCGCTGTTAGAACGCTATCAGCGTACGCTGGCGGCGTTCATCAATGGGGCGAAAGAGTATTGCACGCGCCGCGGAATCATGTATCTGATGACGAGCACCGATAACCCCGTCGAGACGCTCGTTTCAAGCTACCTAAGACAACGCGGACTGGTGCGCTAACGAGGGCGAACCGCCAGCCTGGTACGAGGTATTGGCGTCCTGACGTTTAAGTTCGAACACCCACATTCCTTGCCCTTTCGAAACGCGCAACCCGTTGGGATTGCGGTTCAACAAAAATCACGAAATTGCCCATGCTGGCCCAAACTTTTAGCAACCCCTTGAGCTGGTTTAACCTTCCGCCAGCGGCGGGCTGGGCGCTGTGGGGTGTTGCACTGGCGGGGCTGCTCGGTTCCATCCTGCTGCTTTACTTTCTTAAGCTCAAGCGGCAACCGGTCGAGGTGCCCAGCACCTACTTGTGGCATCGCACGATCGAAGACCTGCACGTCAATTCGATCTGGCAACGCTTGCGGCAAAGCCTGCTGCTGTTCCTGCAATTGCTTCTCATTCTGCTGGCGATGCTCGCGCTGATTCGGCCTGGTTGGCGCGGTCAAAGGCTCGTGGGCGAACGGCTCGTTTTTCTGATTGATACTTCAGCCAGCATGGCCGCCACCGATGTGCGACCCACGCGGCTGGCGGAAGCCAAACGCCGCATTGCCGAGATGGTCGACCAGATGAGCGCCGACCAGGTCGCCATGCTCATCAGCTTTTCCGATGTCGCCCGGGTCGAGCAATCGTTTACCAACAGCCGCCGCGACCTACGCGCGGCGCTTGCCACAGTTCAGCCGACCGACCGCCTGAGTGACTTGGACGAAGCCCTGCGCGCCGCCTCTGGGTTGGCTAACCCTGGCCGTACCGCCTTTGAAGAAGGCGACACCCAAGTGGCCGAAGCTCAGCCCGCGACGTTGTACATCTTCAGCGACGGCGGGTTCGGCGCTGTGCCGAATTTCCAACTGGGAAACCTCACGCCGGTCTACGTGCCGATGGGAACTGGTCTTCCCAATGACGACACCGCCCCGAGTAACGTCGCGGTGGTCGCGTTCAGTACGGAGCGCAACACGGAACGGCCGGACCAAACGCAAGCTTTCGCGCGACTGCAAAACTTTGGCGCCGAGGACGCCAAGGTTGAGGTCGCGTTTCACCTGAATAACGAACCCATCGACTTTGCGCAGCTCACCGTCCCTGCGGGCGGCGCCGCAGGAGTTGAATTTGAAAGGGGCGAGCTGGAGTCGGCCGAGTTGAAACTCGTGGTGCAGCATGACGATCATCTCAAGCTTGATAACTCTGCCTACGTGGCTGTGAACAATCCGCGTCGGGCGAAGGTGCTTGTCGTAACCCCGCGGAACGACGCGCTGGAACTGGTCCTGAGCACCGAGGAATCGGCCAAGGTGGCCGATGTCACTTTTCAAACGCCCGACGTGTTGCCGCCCAAGCAGCCGGGCGCCACGCTTTCGGAAGCGCAAAAACAATATCAAACCGCCGCACTCTCTGGAGCGTACGACCTGATCATTTACGACCAATGCGCCCCCGACGCCATGCCGCAAGCGAGTACGCTGTTCATTGGCAGTCTTCCTCCGGCGGAAGGCTGGTCGGCGGGGCCGATGCAGGCAAAGCCATTGATTATTGACGTTGATCGCACGCATCCGCTCATGCAACTGGTGGGCATGGACAACGTCGACATTGTGGAAGGTTACCGCGTGACCGGGCCGATGGGCTCAACGGTGCTCATCGATGCGGCCATCGGACCGGAAACGGAGAGCGCTTCGATTTTTGTTGTTGGTCCTCGGCAGGGCTTTGAAGACGCCGTGATGGGCTTTGAACTGTTCGGCTTTGACGACCAAGGCGAGTATTACGTCAACACGAACTGGATGACGCGTCTCAGCTTCCCGCTGTTTATGAAGAACGTAATCGAATACCTGGGAGGCAGCCGCGGCGCGCTCGCGACCCAAAGCGTGCAGCCTGGCCAGACCGTCACCTTGCGGGCCGACGTCCCCGCCGACAAAGCCTACATCACACGGCCCGACGGCCGCACGGTCGAAGTGCTGCGCGAAGGGCAAAACGCCTTCACCTTCAGCGATACCGATCGGCTCGGCTTCTATGAGTTCCGCCTCAAACGCGACGACAAAGACCCGGCACAACGTTTCGCCGTCAACCTGTTCGACACGCGAGAAAGCAACCTCACCCCGCAGCCTGAATTGAAGATTAGCCACACGAACGTGAAAGGCAGCGCCGCCTGGGAGCCTGCTCGACAGGAGTTGTGGAAATGGATTCTCCTGCTCGCGCTAGGCATTCTCTTGTTCGAGTGGTACGTCTACAACAAACGCGTGTACCTCTAGAAAGGCTCGAATCTCGAGCGCGGGTGCCGCTGACTTGACAAACCCTTCTTGCCGTCATGCGGCGCCGGGCTACTCTTGAGGTCGTGTCTCGTTGGTTTTGGAGGCGCTCACGGCGCGCGTCGCCAACAACGCCTGCGTGGCCCAAGCCGTGGTTGACATTTGATGCGCGTAGCTGAACGCACCAGCCGGTCGTGTCGTTTCCCGCCAGGCGCCGTCTTCCAGTTGGTTCTCTACGAGCCAACGGCGCCCGCGGTCCAGGGCGGCCTGGACGTTGGCTTGCGGCTCAACCATCGAAAGCGCCAGCATGGCGATGGCGGTGTCGAACGTTTCCGGCGCCGAGATAACATACGGTCCCCAACCGCCAGATTCGTTTTCGGCGGCGCGAAGCAATTCGACGCAGCGAAGGCGCTGCTCTCTTGCGTCGGCGTCTTCGGCGCCATGTAAACCAATGACAGTGGCCGAAGCATCCAAGACATTCTTCGGGCGCTGGGCGCGCAGCCACGCTTCGGCCTTGGCGATCGGCAGACGAAGCTCCTGGGTCTTCGCATCAGTTGAACGTTGCCGTCGATTTTCGTTTGCGCGGGTGGCAAGCGGCGCGAAATCTCGCGCCACAAGCGCAGGCGCTGGTTCTCCGACCGCCGCCTTGAGCGTTCGAAGGGCCAACACCGTGGCAAGATAGTTGCCGTAGGTCACCGGCGAGCCTAGCGCGCCTTGGGCGCCAACCGTCCACGAGCCGTTCTCTTCTTGTCCCGCCACAAGAATTGCCGCGGCGCGCTCCAGCGCCGCATGGCCGGTTCGCACATCACGGGCCTTGGCGGCCAGCGCGTCGACCAGCGCTGCCGAAAACTGAATGGCCGCCAGTATTTGCCCGCCGTCGCCTTCGTCCGTCGCGTTCGACTCCCATTGTTCAGGGCGCAACAGCCACGCCGTCGTATCGTCCAGAACCTGCGGCGCCATGGCGTGTCCGAGTCGCTGGGCTACATATAAGACGCGAGCGCCGTCGCCATTGTTGTGGCATGAGTAACAGTTGTTCTCGGGCCGCCATGCCGGCGACTCCTTTGCTAAGAACGCCACCGCTCGCGCGATCGCTGCATCGGCTCGGCTCGCGTCATTGTTCCGGTCGGTGGCGCGGAGCGTTTCCGCCGGCGCCATGCCAAGCATCGCAAGCCCAAGCACCGCCATCACCCGTCCCATGCGTAAAACCATCACCAGCGTCATCCATCCTCTAAACGTGCGAACCAACCCGCCGCGGCCAACCCGTTCAATGTAGCCGCCTTCAGGGCGATGTCGCAAACGCCGCCACGCTCATCGAATTGAAAACGCTTGAGAGAAACCCTTGTAAGGGGCGAATTGCCTCACTTTACGACTCGGCGTGCGACGCAAAGGGCGGCGATGCATCGAGTTCCGCCAGGCTGTGAGCGACGCGCTCGCGCATGACTTGCGCCATCAGCGGATGCACGCCCAGCGGCTCCGTCACGACATACTTTACCCCGGGATGGCGTTGCGCCGACTCGGCCGCTAGTCGCGGAATGTCTTGCGTCGAGTGATTTCCCGGCAACAAAAAGTAGGGATGGACCACAATCAACCTGGCTCCTTGCGCAACACACCGGTCGAACGCCGTCGCCAGCGACGGCTCGGCCAACTCCATGTGCGCCGGTTCGATAATGGGAAACTCGGCGTGCGCGCGGAACATCTCGATCACTTCCAGCAGCATCGCGTTACTTTCGGTTCGGCGCGAACCATGATCCACCACAATCACTCCGATAGTTACCGACGCACGAGTCACGGCATCACGATCATTCATGGTTCTTCGTCTCACGCGAGGGAAATTTCGCCCAAGTTGTTTTGTGCGGCTATTTCGTCCTACCCGCACTCGGAAGGCAATGTGCGGCGTCTCGGGTATTGCGCTGAGGATGGCGGCAAAATCTTGGAAATCGTCATCACCATTTTAGTGCCGCCGCGCCCGTTGATCAGGGCGCGAACGCCGCATTTTGCAGGAAGCGGGCGACTTTCCCTGGTTTTCGCAGCCGTGCATGTAACAAATAACGTTGAATTGCGCTTAGCGAGCCATCGCCGCCGTGCGGCGATACCCACGGCCCGTAAAAAGGATTCACGCGCATGATTCGTTCCACCGATTCGCGAACGGTTTCAACCACGTTATTACACCGATTGAAAACTCAGGATCAAGACGCCTACGTGCGCCTACAGCACCTGTTTCACGCCACGGTGGCGCGGCGCCTAAAACGCTTAGGCGTTGCCGCGGGCGATGTGGAAGACTTGACGCAAGACGTCTTCCTGCGCGTGTGGAAGGGGTTGGCGCGCTTTCAGCGCGATGGCCGAGATGCATCGTTCCGCCGGTGGCTGCAAACGATCATCCGCCATGTGGCGATGGACTATTTCCAGCGCCCGCAACCGGGCCGAATTGGGACCGATCTGCTGGTGCAAATACCCGAGTCGCTTCCGGACGATGAAGCCATGTCGGAAAGGGCTGGCGAAGTGCACCGCATGTTGGAGATGGTGCGAGGCGATTTCGCCGAAAGCACCTATCAGATTTTCGTGCGGTATTGGCTGCATGGACACGAAACCGACCGGCTCGCTCACGAGTACGGCATGACGAAAGGCGCCGTCCGAGCAGCGCGAGACCGAGTGATGCGCCGCCTGCGCGAATCCTACTTTGATCTCTATGGCGAATGCGAGTGGCCGTTTGCCCGGCCCCTGCGCGTCGATTTCCCGTAACGGAGTTTACCCCATGCACGACGGTTTAGTGCTCCGGGAAACCTCCCGCGCGCTAGCGCTGGTCGAAAACTGTCCTGCGGAAGCGGAGTTGGCGGACTTCGTTGAAGCCCGCCTCGCCGAGTCGCGCGTGGCGGAGGTCGCTGGGCATTTGGATGTCTGTCCCGAATGCGAAGGCGTCGTCGTGCGCCTCGAACGGGAACAGTGCGGCAGGTTCAAACGTCGCGACGATGCGTCGACTCTGCCGGAACTTTTAGCCTTGAAGCCCGGCCAAATTGCGGGCCTTCCTGCGCACGCGCCCGACCGGGGTCACGACGGGGCGTACGCGTTGGATTGCGTTCAAGTTGGCGACGAGATCGGCGATTGCCGGCTCTTGCGCGAACTTGGCCGCGGCTCCTTTGCGCGCGTGTTTCTCGCAGAGCAAACCTCGCTGCGCCGGTTGGTGGCGCTGAAGGTGTCGACGCGCCGCAGTATGGAGCCGGAATTGCTCTCGACGTTGGATCATCCGCATATTGTGCGCGTGCATCATTATGACGAGCGCACGGCGGCGGCCGATGGTTTGCACTTGCTTTACATGCAGCACATTTCGGGGTGTACGCTCCAACAAGTCATTGAACATGTGCAAAGCTTGCCGGCTCTGGAACGGTCGGGACAAGCCATACTGACCTTCGTAGAAGGCGAACTTCGCCGGCGCGGGGAATTAGGGCCCAGCGAAACGGCGTCCCGCAGCCCTCTGGCTCAACTCGATTGGCCGGCGACGGTGTGTTGGATTGGCGCGCGCCTGGCCCACGCCTTGCACTATGCGCACGAACTCGGCGTACACCACCGAGACGTCAAGCCCGCCAATATTCTATTGACGCGCGACGGCGTTCCGATGTTGGTCGACTTCAACGTCAGTTTTGCCGCCGGACGGGACGGAGCTTGCCCCGAGGATTATTTTGGGGGGAGCCTGCCGTACATGTCGCCGGAGCAACTGGAAACCTTCGCGGCCAAGGCCGGAGCCGAACAAGTTCAGGGCGCCTCCGACGTCTACTCGCTCACCGTGGTCCTGTGGGAGTTATTGACCGGCGAACGCCCCTTTCGCGCCGAAACCGTTCACGCCGCCACCACGGTCGAGATCGCGGCGCGAATTCGCAGCGCCCATGGCGAGCCCTTCGCCGGTGCGGCGCCAGCGCACTTGCCTCGCGATTTTGACCTGTTGCTGCGTCGGGGGCTAGCGCCTGATCCGGCGCAACGCCCCGCCGCCAAGGCGCTGGGACGACAGCTCTATTTGCATAGTTTGCCGCAGAGTCCGAACATTCTGTTTCCGCCAATACCGCCGCGATGGCTGCGCTGCCTGGCGACGTTCCTGTATTTTACCGTGTTTTTGCTCCCAAACGCCCATTTGACGTTGTTGTCGATCCTCCATCAAATTCAGTTCACGCTGCGCAAGCCGGGTTGGGACAGCGATTATCTGCTGCGCGTCGAAACGCCCGCGGTCATTCTGGCGTGCAACGCGCTGGGCGTGATCGCCAACTTTTGCTTTGCGTGGCCAGCACTCAAGGTGATCTTGCGCCGCACGCCGCGAGAGGAAGTGGACGACGTCGAAACGTATGCCTGGGTGGGCTCGCGCATTTTGTACTGTGGCGCATTCAGCGGAGCGGTCATGCTTGCGCTGTGGATGGCCGGGGCCGTGGTGCTGCCTGGTTGGAACTGGCTGGCCGGCCCGCAAAGCAGTTTGGAATGGCGCAACTTTTGGGACTTCGTCGTTCCGCACGTTTTGTTTGGAATGATGGCCGCACCGGTGGTGTTCGTGGCGGTGACGTGGGTCGTGTTGCATGAACTGTATCCTCCGCTGTTGCCGTTCGTTGGCGCGTCGGGCTCGCGTTCCGCGCTGCCGCATGTCGAGCGACTGTTGCGCGTGAGCGCCATCACCTTGGCGCTCACGCCGTACCTGGGATTACTAGCCCTGGCGCTGACCGACGCCGTGGACAATCGGTTCACGGCCACCGTAGCGGCCATGGGTATGGGCGGCTACGTGTTCGCCCTGGCCGCGTCGCCTTTCATTCGCGCTAGGCTGCGAATGATCGACCGCGCGCTCCTCCCACTGGACGAATGGGTTTGGCGGCGCGACTTGACGTAGCGCCGGTTTCACTTTGACAAACTAACGCGCCCAGGCTGTTCGCGGGGGCGCGCCACGTGACGCCTGAACCACCGCCAGCGTGCGCACTACGGCGCCGTAGGTCGTGAGAAAAACGACCTCGATCGGCACGTTCGGCGGCGCGAGATGTTGAGCAGTTTGTACCGCGACAAGACTGTCGGTCGAAATCTGGTTAACGCTCAGGAGACGCCAACCAGGCTGAGCGCCGAGAGCGTTTGTCGACGCGCCCGGTTGAACGCAGCGAACGATCACTTGGTCGCCGATTTGCTCCAACTCCAGTTCGAGCAAAGCCTCGGTCGCATGGGCAGGCAGCGCCATGAGCGAGAATGCGAACCATCCAAACATCAAAAAAGTACGCATCATGAATGTGATGTCCTTGTGGCAGAGTTTTGTCCGAGCCCTGGTAAACAGGTTGAAACCAGAACTCCAGCGCGAAGCGATCTGATCTTTTTTCCAACGAAAACGCCGCCGTCAGGAGTTGCATTCCTGCGGCGGCGTTTCGTTGGCTCAGCAACAGTTACCATCGACGCCCGTGGTTAGGAAAGCCTTGGCCGTAGGGCGACCAGGGGTTGCAAGGGCCTTGGGCGCCAGGTCCCCAACCTCCCGGAAAGGGGCTGGGCCCCCAAGGACCACCGGGGCCCTGCGGCGGATATGGGCCTTGATAACCACCTTGGCCATAACCGCCGCCATAGCCGCCGTAGCCACCGCCGCCGTAGCCGCCCAACGGGCACGGCGGATAATACTGAGCCAGCATTATCGAAGCCGGCTGTTCCGCTTGCAGCGAAGGCAGTTCACACAGCCCGTACGCCATGACGGCGATTCCTAACACCACCAACAACACTTTCGTAGCACGCTTCATGACACAACTCCTAAGGAGAAAAGAAGAGGGGAACACAACCTGCCGCGGTACACAACAAGCAAACCACAGCAAGACGAAACACCATCGAGTTGACCGTGACCGCGAAGCTGGGCTTCGCAGGTCTTGCGCCTAGGCCGCGGTTATGCGTGTTTTGCGGCGTATCAGGCGTTTGGCGGTCTACTAAGAACAACGGAGGCGCGTTACGCGAAAATTTGATCCCGTTACGGCGTCGCGGCGATGGGGGAATTTGCCGCGCACGATGCGACCGTGACTACCACCGCCGACGCCAGCACAACCAGCACAAGCCAGGCTCGTCGCGAATGCTGCACCGGGGCGCTGTTCAGCAACGGCGCCAGGGATAGATTTTCCCAGCGGCAGTAAGCGGCAAGCTCCGGGTGCGAGGCTTCCATCGAAGGCGCTCGCGCTACTTGCCAAGGTGGAGGCGTAAGAAACATGGGGCGAACCTTGTGGGAATGTCGACGGTGCGAACTTCACGCCGCCGTCTGGGTGGAGTGGCCAAGCCAATCTCGGCCCGCACAAGGATCAACCGCCGCGCGCCACGCGAAAAGAATTGGAACGCGAGCATTCCATGGCTCGCTCATCCAGGAGACGCGTTTCGCGCCGTCGCGCGCGATGTCAAGAAAGTCTCCTTGGCCTGCTCTTGGGAGACTGAACCCATCGCGTCAAGAAACAACACAAGGACGAACCGTGAGGCTCGTCCTTGCGAAATGCGTTTGCGTTCAAGCTAACCGCGTTTACCAGGCGGCGAAGATCTGATCGACTGCGCCTTCGTACTCGCCTTCGGCTTCACCTTCCGCGGCTTGTGCGGCTCCGGCCGCCGCCGAGAACTGGGCCGGCGTGCCTTCAAACCGCAACACCACACCGTTACCCATGCGTCCCATGAGCCGCACGCGCGGGTCGGAATCAATGTTGATATTCGCCAGCGTAAAGACCTGGCCGCCAGCGGTGGTTACACGAATCGTCGCGGTTGAACCATCGGGGCTGACGGTCGCTTCAGCCCGCGCGAAATTGTCCCAACCGTCGAGGAACGAGAACCAATGTTCATTACCCAGGGCGCTACCCGCATTCGTGGCGATCTGGAAGCCGTTCCGGTCAGCCTGGCCGAAGAAATCGCGCGGGGTCACGAACTCCGCTCGCAAGCCCAACTCGCCAAAGTCGACGCGCTGCGGCGTTCCATTGACGTTGATCACCATGCTATCGCCCACCACGCTCGTGCCGTTGACGGTGTCCCAGCCGTCGATCATGAACATCGGCTGTTCGGCCGAGATCGTGTATTGCCCGGCGGGCACGTTGTTGAAGCCATAGGCGCCTTGCGCGTTGGTGTCGGTGGTGAAAGTCTGGCCTGTCGTGTTGTTTCGCAGCGTGACGGTGACTCGGCCGAGACGACGTTCGTCGTTTTCCATCGCGCGGCTGGAGTCTTCATCGGTGTAAACGAACCCAGAGACGGCAGCGGCCGGCGTGCCGACGCGAATGGTAACCGTGGCCGTTTGTCCCGCCACTTGATACACAAACGTATCGGTGAACGACTGATTCAGCGGCGGCGTGTAGGTGAATGTGCCGTTCGCATTCAGCGTGAAGTTCGCAGCTCGGTCCGGAGCATCCACCAGCGTGACGGTCGAACCGGCGGGCACCGCGTCGTTGGTAAGTACATTCCCCGTGATAACTTGATTTACGTTGCCGGTGAATACGTCGTCCACCGCGTTGGCGCCGACGGTGATCGTTACCACCGCTTCGTTCGACGGAGCGCCGCCGTCGGTGGCGCGATAGCGGAAGGTGTCAGTCCCGAAGAAGCCCGTGTTAGGCGTATAGGTGAACGTGCCGTTCGCGTTCAGCGTCAGCATGCCGTTATCGGGGCTGTCGGTCAAAAACGCTTGAATGGTGTTGTCGCCTTCGGGGTCAATGTCGTTGCCCAACACGCCTTGCGGACGCGTGGTGATTTGCAGCGACGTACCCGCATCGACCGAGTAAGCGTCGTTCACCGCGACGGGCGTGCCGGCGCTGGGGTTTACGATCATCACGGTCTCGGCGTCGAAGCGAATATCGTCGGGCGAGAGCGCCGTGGGCGGATCCCACAGGTTGATCTCATGGCCCGGTTCATCGGCGGGGTCGGTGCTGATGACCGTCGTGCCGAACGCGTCGGCTTCGACAATCACGCTGAATAGCACAAACGGTCCGGCGCCGAGCGGGCCGGCGAACAGATCGGTTTGCGGCGAACCGACATCGCTGATGCCTAGGTCCGAGAGATCGCCGGGGTCGCGGAAGTCGGGGTTATTGTATTGCGGTCCGAAAACCACCGGGCCGACAATGTCGATGTTCGGGTTCGACAGCACGAGGTCGACAAATGCGGAGAAGATGCCCAGCCCCAAGGGAGCTTCTTCTTCAGGACGCAAATCCTGGATCGACACTTCAATGCGGAACTGCTGGCCCTGGTTTACTTGCGTCAGGCCGCCGGTCATCGGCAAGGTGTTGCCTGCCAGGTCGGTCAACCGCACGTCGACCGCAACGGCTTGATCGAACGCCACGATATTCACAGTCACAGTGGCTGTGTCCGTCAGCGCGCCGTCGCTAATCGTGTAGGTGAAAGTCTCACCTGGTTCGTTGCCTGGCGTATAAAGCAAGCTCAACCCGTTGGGAGCAATTTGCACGGAGCCGCCATTGGCGGGTTGGGTTACTGCGGTAATCGTCAGGGGGTCGCCGTCAGCGTCGGTATCGTTGGCCAGCACGTCCAGTGTGATTTGTGCGCCGCCTTCGAGGATCGGCGGATCGCCGGCTCGTGGGAAAATGTCGTCCACCGCGTTCGGCGCATCGTTCGCCGGAATGATGTTCACCGTCACCGACGCACTATCGGTCGCGCCGCTACCATCGCGAATGGTGTAGGTGAATACGTCCGTGCCGTCGAAGTTCGCGGCCGGGGTGTACGTGACGTTCAAGTCGCCCGGATTGATGCTGACGGTCGACCCGCTGGGCAGCGTAATGGTGCGCTGGTTTTGCTGGGCGCCCGAGCTAAGACCAATGATCGTGCCCACAAGCGGCGTGGTGCCGTTGACATTGGTGTCGTTCTGCAAGAGCGCCAACGTGGTGGGGCCGGCGTCTTCGTTCACGTTGAACACGTCGGCCACGGCCCCGCGCGGCGCCACGACGTTCACGGTGAGCGTGCCGTAATCAATGGCGCTCGTCGGCACCGGATCCAACTGACTGGGGCGCGATAAGACCGTTTGATGCTCCGGCACATCGGCCGCGTTGCCCGCGAACGTTACCGCCCCCAAGGTATTGGCTTGAAACACGGCTTCGAAAAACAGCACCGGGTTCGGGCCAAGCGGGTCCGTTTCGGGATTGGCGAAGAAGGTCTGGACGGCGCCCGCTTCGTCGATCAGGCCCATGTTGCCGTTGACGATGAACCCGTCGACATTGGCCAACGTGCCGTCGGGCGTACCGTCGCCGTTTTCATCAATGTCTTGATAATCGGGACCGAAAAAGAATTCGCGGTTAAACCCGTTCGGATTGGTCGCCGGGTCGTCGGGAAGCAACGTAACGCGGCTGGCGTCGTAGGTGAAGTCCAGATAACCTTGCACCACCCCGCGATCATCCGGAGGGGGCGCTTCGTCGCGCACGTCTTGAATGAACGCCCGCACGCCAAACGTTTCGCCTTGCTCGACCTCGGTGATTTGAAGGCCGGTATCGGGATCGAACAATTGATACGTATACCGCACGAACACGTCGTTCGGTCCTGGCTGCACGAACACCGTGACGACGGCGGTGTCGGTGGTGTTGTCGGTGGTGTCGCGCACTTCATATACAAAGCGATCGCGGCCGAAGAAGTCGCGCGGGGGCGTGTAGGAGACGCTGTTGCCCACGCCGGCGCCTTGCACGCTGACGGTGCCGCCGAACTCCGTGGCGCTGGTGGCGCCCATGACGCCGCCCTGAAGCGTGCCGACGCGCGTGACCGTGACGAACCCGCTGGGCGAGTCGTTGGCCAGCACCGGCAGCGTATTCAAGGTGCTGTTGGTGTCGATCGTGAAGGGGTCGTTGGGGTTGGTCAGGTCGAAGTTGTCATCGCGGGGCATGGCTTCGCCTTCGCCGCGAAGCTCATAGATCACATCCAGCGCATCGCTGACCGACAGGAAGTTGTCGGCGTTCACGTCCACATACAACGATGCTCCTGCTCCGGCGCCTTCTTCGCCTTCGCCTCCCGCGGCCGCCAGAGCGCGAGGTCCGCCGTTGCGCAAGGCGGTAATGACGCCGAGCAAGTCGACCACGCTGGCTTTGCCGTCATCGTTGACATCGGGCGGGAAGGCGGCGTTGTGGAAGTCGCCGGCCATCAGGCGCCGCTCCTCCAACTGCTCGCTCCCCAAACGTCGTACCTGGCGCCGAGGCCGGTTGGCCGACGAGCGACGCCATAACGAGTGTAGACCCAACGCCCCACCGCGAGATTTGGAAAGGTTTCGCTTCATCTGTCAGAGAAGTTGGAAAGTGACCGGCGCAGCGCCACCCACCGCAGGGAGTAACTCGACCCCGTGGCGGCGACTGGCCGCAAGCGCTGATTTCCGGCGAACCGGAGATTAGTTTCCTTCGATAGGCGGCGCGCCTTCAGGCTCGCCGCTCCCAATACCCCATTTCACATCACCCCTACGCGCCTCGTGTCAGCCACGAGGCTGCGACTACCGCACACTTTATGTCTCAGTTGTTTTCAGCAAAAATCGCGTCGACTGCGTCGGCGTACTCGCCCTCGCCATTTCCTTGCACGGGCGTGAAGCCGTAGTCAGTAGGCGAACCCGAGAGCCGCAACAAGTAACCGCCGGCGCCGTTATCGCCAATGATCTTGACCATTGCTCCGGTGCCGCCGTTGAGTGGCGTGTTGACCGGCACGGTGGCGGTCATCAGCTGACCATCGGACAACCGCGTGGCGCGAATTGTGGCGAACATGCGGTTCTGCGACAGCTCAATCGTCGGCATGGCGAAGTTCTCCCAGCCATTGCCGGTCGCGGGCAGCACGAAGCCTGCATCACGGTCGCCGTCGTTGTCTTCATCCAGTCCGATCGAGGCCAAGGCCGTACCCGAGGCCTGACTGCCTTGAGCGATAATATCGGCCAGCGACACAAACCGTGGATCAAGGCCAAGCACCGAGAAGTTGTTCTCGACCGAAGCCACGTCGCCCAGTTCCGGAATGAAAATCATGATCTGGTTGATCGTGTTACCATTCGCGTCGACGGGAGCCATGGCGGTTGTTCCCGGGGGAAGCGCGCCGCCCGTGGTGTTGCGGTCGTCCGTCGTGCTGGCGGTCTCTGGGCCGTCGACCATGAAGGGCACGCCGTCGACGCTCAGCTTATATCCCGCCCCATTGCTGGGCGGCAAGTTGGTGAACACGTAACGACCGGTGGCGTCGGTTTTCACGGTGCGCGTGACGGTGTTCCCTTGCAAGTCGACGCCGGTGAGCGTGACTTCGACATTACCGAGACCCGGCTCATAGGACGGAGAGCGAACGCCGTTGCCCTTATTGTTATTACCCGCGTTCAGGTCTTTCTCGTGGTATACGTAGCCGCTGATCGTGCTGGGAATAAACGCGACCACGTTCACCGTAACGGTGGCGGTGTCGGTGCCGCCGTTGCCGTCGCTGACGGTATAAGTGAAGGTTTCGGTTCCATCAAACCCGTTGGCGTGCCGATACCGGACGCCGGCTCCGCCTGGTAGGATCTCGATGGTACCGCCAGCGCTGCCTTGGGTAACGGCGCTCACCGTGAGCGTGTCGCCGTCAATGTCGGTGTCGTTCGCCAGCACGGTCAGGTTCTGGAACAACCCGTTCTCCTGGTCGAGCGAGAACGTGTCATCCACTGCATTCGGCGCATCGTTCACGCCCGTCACGGTCACGTTGACCGTGCCCGTGGCGCTTTGGTTCGAAGCGTCACGCACGGTGTAGGTGAAGGAATCGGTGGCTTGCTCGCCCACACTGAGGGCTTGCAGCGTGGCCGAGCCGCGCGGATCGTAGCTGAACGTGCCGTTGGCGTTGACGGTGACGGTGGCGCCTGCCGCCGTGGTGATGGTTGCGGCGGTGAAGGTCAACACCTCGTTCTGATCGGGGTCGACCACCAGACTCGAAAGATTGTTGTTGCCTCCGGTCAATGTCGTCGCCACGGCGTCTTCCGTGGTGGTCACGGCGCCGTTGCCCGCGGCCGGAACGTCGTTCACACCTTGGACCGTCAAGGACACTACTGCCGTGTCGGTGGCGCCGGCGTTGTCGGTGGCGGTGTAGGTGAAGGTGTCGGGAAGTGTTTGCCCGGCGCCGAGCGCTCCAATTTGAGCCGAAGCGCGAGGATCGTAACTGAAGCTGCCGTCGGCGTTGATCATCACGGTTGCGCCGAGAGTGCTGGTGACCGTCGCGCGCACCGCGGCGACGGTTTGCAGGTCGGGGTCGGTGTCGTTCGCCAACACGCCCGGCGCTGCTTGATTAAACACCTGATTGCCGGGAACGGGGGTCGCGATCGTGTCGTCATTGGCCACCACGCCGTCGTTGTCCACATTCACCACCGTGATGGTGACGGTCGCCGTCGAGGGACGGTTGTCCGGATCGCCCGCGGTTTCCGAAGTGTCATCGTCAATCGTGTAGGTGAAGGTGTCGGTCCCCACGAAGTTCGGATTCGGCGGCGTGTACTGTACTTGCTGCGCGTTGAAGGCGCCGCCCTGCGTCGGGTCGTACGTGACCATACCGCCGCGATCGGTCGCCACCGTGATCGGCCCAGCGCCCACCGCCTGACCTTGCAAAGCCGAGATGCGCGTGTTCACGGCGCCGGCGTCCGGTTCGGTCTGATCGTTATCGGTAATGGTGAGGTTGTTGTTCGTCGTGCCTTCGTTCACGCTCTCCGCATCGGGCGTAGCGCGGAGCAATTGGCCGATGACTTCAATGGTGACCGTGGCCGTGTCCGAACCGCCTTTGCCATCGCTTACGGTGTAATCGAAGGTGACAACTCCTTCAAACCCGGTGGCGGGCGTGTACGTGAAGCTGCCATTCGCGCCTGGGGTGAGTGTGCCGCTGGCGGGGTTCGTATTCGAGGTGACGCTGAGCACATCGCCCGTGTCGGGGTCGGTGTCGTTCGTCAACACGTTGAACGTGACCGGAGTATCAACCGGCGTTTCGACCATGTCGTCCACAGCGGTCGGAGCGTCGTTCACGCCTTGAATCGAAAGCGTCACAACGGCCGAATCCATGGCGCCGGCTTTGTCGGAGATCGTGTAGTTGAACGTATCGGTCAGCGTTTGCCCGGCGCCGACGCTTTGGTAGGCGGCCACGCCGCGCGGATCGTACGAAAAACTGCCGTCGGCCGCCACGGTAATCGCCACGCCGCGAGCCGTCATATCATCGGCGTCGGTGACGGTGATGCGATCATTCCGCGGGTTAGTGGGCGCCAGGTTGGGGTCGATGTCGGCGTCCGTATCGTTCGCCAGCACGCCAGGCGCAGGCACCGTCAACACCGCATTGGCTGGACCCGTGAAGGTATCGTTGTTCGCCATGGGCGCGTCGGCCACGTTCGTGACCGTGACCGTAGCCGTGCCGGTGTCGGTCACGCCGCCGGGATACGTGATCGTGTAAGTAAAGGTGTCCGTGCCGAAGAAGTTGTCATCGGGCCGGTATTGCACCATACCGTTCATCACGGAAGCCGTGCCGCGGGGCGGATCGCTCACGCTGGTCAAGGTCGGTGCGCCGGGCACGCTGATTTGCACCGTGTCGGTGGCGAACATGATGTCGGTTTCCGCCACGCCTTGCCCGTTGCGGTTTTCGCCGGCAGCCGACTCTACAAACAACAACACCACCTGCCCGGTGGCGTTGACGAAAGTGGTCATAATGTTTTGCGTGCCGCTGGCCGACGTATCATTGCCCAGCACATCGATCATCGAGGTGGCGTCTTCGTTCACCGTGGCGAAGTCATCCACCGCACCCACTTGGAAGGGAATCGTCGCAAAGGTGAACTGATCCTCGCCCGGCGGGACAAGCAAGTTCGCCACGGCGCCGTTGATGCGAATTTTGCCTTCGCCCACGCGCTGGTCGAGCACCGACAAGTCCTGGTTGGCGTAGGTCGGTCCGAACCGCGAAGCCGCAGAACCCGCCGAGAGGAACTGCGGCAGAGGAATCCCCGACAAGTCCGGGTTGTACATCAAGTCGGTCACGGCGGCGAACACGCCGCGGTCTTCAATCGGTTCGCCTGTTTGATCGTCAAAATTGTTGGGGTTGGGGTCCATGGCCCGCAGGTCTTGAATCAGCACGTTCACGTTGTACGTGCCGCCTACGGTTACGGTGCTGGTCGTTGAAATTTCGGGCATGAGGGCCACCACGTCGCCCGCTTCGCCTTCAGCCCGCAACGCCTGAATGACCTGGAGCGCATCGGTCATCGAGAGATAGTTGTCGCCGGTCACGTCGACATACACGCGGCGCTGCGCTGCGGCGGGGTCTTCCCCTTCGCCGCCCATGCTCGAAAGACTGCCAATGCCGAAGTTCCGCAACGCCGAGACGACTTCCCGCAAGTCGTTCGCCGAGTTGATCATGTTGGCGTCAACGTCGGTCGGTTTGTGGTGGTTATGATTGGGCGCGACTGGATTAAAGGCTCGCTCTCCCGCCACCCATTGATACGCTGCCAGAGGCGACTCGAATGCCGGCGCCGCCACGTCGGCCGCCATGAGCACGCGATCTTCTAATCGCTCGGAGTTTAACCGGCGAAATGTTTGACGGCTTCCTGCCGCCACGCCCAATTGCGTGCGGCGCTTCCCAAACAGCGAACGTCGGCTCTTTTGGGCTGTGCGGCGTACCTTCTTCATATAATCGATTCGCAATACAAAGACTGGGGGGCGGGGATGTGGTCGCGTGACGAAAACCCCAACAAGTCGGTCTCTCGCGCCCTGGCGAACCACAAAATCCAGAAGGAAACAACGACTAATACGACAATAAGAAGCGCGCGCAGATGGAAAAGTTCCTCGCAGTCAAGAACATTTTCCAGCCGAATGCAACGCCCTCGCTGCCCGTCCTCGGCAGAATCTAAACTAATTGAGGATTTCGCATTTTCAAGACGATTTCCTTTAAGTTAGCACCTTAACCCATCTTACCTAGACTAACAACTAAAATCGCCTCTCCTACTCGACTTTTTCGCGAATTTTGCCAACCTGGGCTTGACTGCAATGTCCTTATAACGGGTCGTTTGTTCATCCATCTTTGGTGGGGTATGCGCTGCATAACCTCAATGGCGCGGCCCTTTATCGTGTTTGAATCGCGCCGTTGAAGTGTGATAACGCTTAGGACAAACCGGCGAGACATCCAAAAAAATCGGCTTGGTATCGGAACCAATCGGTGACTCGGGCATCCAAATACTTCGCATGGCCGGTGAGTAAGCGGAATAACACATCTAGCCGGCCTTCCTTTCCACTCTTGAGCGACCGCCGGCATGGCCCGGTAGCGGTGTAATTCATCGTTACGTCGGCGGTCGCTCAAGGGTGGCCGGGGAAATGACGGTTCGCGGCGTGACAGTCGTCTTTTCACAGACTACTATGCAAATAGCCTGATTGCGGCGTTTTACCTCAAACGCCCACCCTTCTGCGGCCACGCAATGCGTTTTTGCGGTTTATTCGCCATAACCCGTCTTGTCGAGAGTCGCATTTCCTTGTTGCGGGCGTCGTATGCCAGGAAACTTGTCTACTTCGCGGCTCTCGCCCGAAATAAGTTTTGTTCTTCGACAATCTTCGTCTTGTTCCCTATCCCGTGGCGAGCCGGTGCCACGCTGCAACGCCCTACCTCGTCCTGGTCCGTTTTTTGAGCAATGAATCCCGCGCATCGGCACGAAGAAACTTTGTTCCACTGACCCGACGGGGCAGTTCGCGGTTTTCCTCGAATTTCGTGTATATTCACTGAGTCACCTGCGTTTCATGCGATTTCCTTTTCCTTGGCAATGGCGAAGTAAACCCTGCAGGCAGGCCCCTCGGCGGCATAGGCGCCGTGTTGGCCGGTCACTGTCCGCACATTGCCTGGAATCGCTAGAAAAACGCTGTGTTTTTAGCGGTTTGCCCTACGGCGCCACGCCGGAGGACACCGGCGAGTTTCTTTTGGGCGATGTTCATGTGAACGTCGTGCTGCTGGAGTCGAATGGACAGATTGACGCCAGCACCGAGAACTGGACCCCCGCGCTCATTGCCGAGACGAAGCAAAAGGTGGAAGCCGGTGTGAATTGGTGGAAGGACCTGCTGGCTGAGCAGAACTCGGTGCACGAGTTGAACTTCCACTTCGACTACACCTTCGCCGACACGCCCTTCCAGACGGCCTACGAACCGATCTCACGCATCTCGCAGAATTTTTCCCTATGGGTGGGTGAGTTCCTGGATCACGTTGGTTTTGGCGACCTAGGCAACGGCGACGCCGGCATCAATCGGGGAATTCGCGCGTTTAACCATTCGCAGCGCGTCGAGTCTGATTCCGATTGGTCGTTCACGGTTTTTGTGGTCAACTCGCACGCCGATCCTGACGGTCGTTTTGCAGCGTATAACCAGGACGACGTCAACCACCAGAACCCGACCGACTTTACCCGAGCGTTCGCGTTCGCCGGGGGGCGGTTCTTTGTGGTTCCTGCCACAAGGCCGACGAGCGCCTACGCGCACGAGTTCGGGCACATGTTCTTTGCTCTCGATGAACATTCGGGAGGCGCTTCCTACACGGCCCGGCGCGGCTACTACAACACGCAAAACCTGAACGGCAGCGTTGGTCATCCGAACTCGTCGAGCCGCGTAACCAGCATTATGGACGCCCACGAGCCGGCGTTCCCGATTCACGCCATATCGCCCAGTGCGGCCGAGATGGTCGGTTGGCGCGATTCGGACAGTGATGGAATCTTTGACGTACTGGATGTGCCTCTGCAATTGACGGGCTCGGGCGCGGTGGATGCCATTACGGGCAAATATCGCTTTGTCGGCCAGGCGGAAGTGGGCGTGCTGCGCAACTTGAACCAAGCCAGCCTGCTTAGCGACGTAACGATCAACGAGGTCAGCCGCGTGCAATACCGCATCGACGGCGGACCGTGGACCGACGCGGTTGAGCCGCATGCGCACCAGGTCGACTTGGATTTTTCATTTGATGTTCCTTCGGGCGAGCACAGCATCGAAATTCGCGCTCTGGACGACGCCACGAATGAGCCAGGCGAAACCGGAGTGATGTCAGCGGTGTTTCAAGGCAGCACCACAGATCCGTCCTCCACCGCCCGACCCGGTTTGAATGGTTTTGTGTGGGATGACGAAGATCAGGACGGCGTGCGCGATGCGAACGAAGCCCTGCTGGCCGGCTGGACCGTCGAAGTGCGCAGCGCCGCAGGTTTGCCGCTCAACCTGGTCACGACCGTTGAGCCCGACGACCACGCCGACGATCAAAACATTACCAACGCGTACCCCGAGGTCAAGCTAACCGCCTCCGGCACGGGCGTGTCGTCGAACGCCGTAAGCGTTCGCGCCGATGCGGACGCCTCGACCGGCTCCAAGGTGTTCGCCCAGCAAACCTATTCGCTTAGCGGCGCCGTCTGGTCGACGGAGTGGGTTGGCACGCAGCGGCAACTCTACATGGAGTTCTCCGAGCCGGTCACAACCGTCAGCATCGACGCAATTGCCAACAGCGCCGGCGATTACGGTCGATTGGAGCTATACAACGCCAACCTCCAATTGATCGACCGCGTCACGACGGGACCGCTCGCGGAAGGGCAGTCGACCACGATGACCCTTGGCCGGCCAACCGCGGAGATTAAATACGCGGTCGCCACGGGACACGCCAACACCACGGTGCTGCTCGATCGTTTACGTTTCGGCGCCGAGACGACCTTCACCACCGACGCCAACGGCGCCTGGCATGCGCCGCATTTGGACGAAGGCGATTTCACCGTGCGCGTGTCGCCCCCGTCGGGTTGGCAACCGGCCGCTGCGGGCGGCGGCTCGCAAGCCGTTTCGCTCGCTTCGGGCGAGACGGTCGAAGGCGTCAATTTCGCCTTTGTGTACGTTGGCCCCGTGTGGCACAACGTCGATTTGCCGGCCGATGTGGACCGCGATGGCGTGATCACAACGCTGGATCTGTTGAAGGTGGTGCAGTACCTGCGCGAAAATGGCATTGGCGCGCCCGAAGGCGAGCCCGATGACGACGATCCGCGCGTCGATGTGAAGGGCGATGGGGTGATCGCCTTGAGCGATCTCTTGATCGTCATTCAAGCGTTGCGGCTTCAAATCGAACAACAAGGCGGCGGTGGCGAAGGCGAATCGCTCGCCGCTTGGGCGGTAACGCCCGAGGGGACGCCTTCCGGGCTTCCGCCGGCCGAACCCGAAGTTGACGCGCCGGCGCTGGGAGCCCGCAGCACCGAGCCGTCGTTCGTTGCGGCAGAGGCCAACGTTTTCTTCCCGGCCGCTTCGGCGATTGACCGCCGTGCGTTGAGCGAAGAAGAAGTTGATTTGAATGCGCCTCCTGCCGTGGGGCCATTCGTGCAGCTCCTGCCGACCGCGGAGCGTTCTCCCGGTGGAGTCCCTGGGCTTGATTCGCAGCGTTGGCGCGGGAAAGCAGCGCAGGCGCCATCGCTGGAAGACGCTTTGGAGGCGATTGCCGGCGATGTGTGCATCGCCTGGGACGCCACATCCTAATCAGGTGGGAGACGCTCCGTCGCTTTGGCGTTCTCCACCGTGTTTTTCGCTTGCGTTTGCGCCGCCGTCTCGCGCGGATCGGCGATCACGCCGTGAATTATGGAAAACTTGCTTATTCGATAACGTGGCGGTCGGTGTCTTCGTCGTCCGCGTCGGGAGCGGTTGGAGCGATGACCGGCTCTTCTTCGACACAGAACCATCCCAGGCGGCCAATCAGCCGGCTGAGAATCATCACGGCGCCGCTGGAAAACACTCCTACGGCGATGGCGGCGAACGCGCTGGACCAGCCCGCAGCGAGCATCGTCAGCCCAATACCCGCCGCCGCAATTCCAACCACAAGCGCGGCGACGGCGTAGAACGTGAGCCACGAGAGCGGCCAGCGTGCGATCCCTTTCAGTACGCCGGGAGTGAGCACCGAAAACGGCGAACCGCCATCGAGTTGCGAAAGCAAAATGATGGGAAACAGCGTCAGGAAGGTGAGGGTGGGCACGATCCAGCGCAACGCACCCCAGTCGTTGACCAACGACATCGCCACAAACCCCGGAGCGACGCTAAACCCCGCCGCGTTGATTACGTAAAAGGCCTGCCCCACCCAGTCCAGAAAAATAAAGTCGGGCCAATCGTCAACTCGTTCGCTGCCCGATGCGGTGTCTTGCACAATCGCCAGTGCGATGACCGACTCAAACATGACCAGCAGTAACGCCGCTGTTGATGCCATGACGGCGAACAGCAAACTGTAAAACAGGTCGCCGCCGCCGCGCATTCCCGCTGCAACCGCACTGGACGCAAAGAAATAAACGATGGCCGTGCCCAGCGCTAACCCCACCCAACGCGGCCAGGTCGAGGCATGGAACATGAAGCCCACCACGCCCTTGGTAAAGGGATGGGGCGGCATGATCCACTCGTCGTCTTCGTCCGGCGGCGACGTTTTGGCGGCTTCTCCCTGGCTTTCACGCTGGGCTTGGGCCGCAATCTCCCAGCCGACCGGGAGTTGCTCTTCGAGCGGCGCCAAGTCGC
Source organism: Planctomycetota bacterium (assembly GCA_963204915.1). Taxonomy (GTDB): domain Bacteria; phylum Planctomycetota; class Planctomycetia; order Pirellulales; family Pirellulaceae; genus JAHWKS01. The sequence continues at coordinate 38,061 of CAUJHS010000080.1, forward strand.
GGTCGCGCGATCGCTTCGGATCGGCGGCGCGGTTTTTGTCTGCTTTGGCCTTCTTGTCGGCAACAGGCTTATCACCACGCGGACGTTGGGCGGGACGCGGCGCCGACTCCTCCGCCAACGTGTAGTCGTCGTCCGCAGGGGACGCGCTGGGGGGAATGCGCGCGGGACGCAGCGGCGACGGCTCGTCCTCGCTGAGGCGGTATTCGTCGTCGCCGTTGTGACTGACCGGCTCCGGCGATGGCGTTACGGCCGGCTTCCGCGGAGTCGTCGTACGCGGCGAACGTGCGGCCGGCTCCTCCTCCAGGCGATATTCGTCATCGCCCGAGTCGTCCAAAACAAGCCCTGACGACTTTCCCGCCGGGAGCGTCGGCTTCTTGTGTTTCTCGCCCCCCACGGTCACGGGAGAAAAGCAGTTGGGGCACATAATGGCGTGGCCCAATTCTTCCTCTGCGGCGCGCATCATCGTATGGCATACAGGGCATGCGAAGGCGATAGAGCGCGCCTGAACCACGTTCAACTCCAGCGGAGTTGCGTTCGGTTTTTGCGCTGGCGTCGAGTTGGACTCTGAGTTGGGCGACGCGCCGGGCTTGCGACTCTTCCCCCGACCCTTGCTGGGCGATTGAAGTTCGCTCACCGTAGGAACCACAATCACCGCAGGGCATTCAGAGCAGCGAATTTCCGTGCCCGCCTGCGCAGGCAGAACCTTTTGCGCCGCGCCGCATTCAGGGCAAGGAAATCGCAGGTAAAAGCCACGCGGAGTGGACACGCGTCATAGGCCTCGTTGAACTGTCCGCAAGAAACGATTCGAATCGTCCGGCACGGTCGCACGCCTTGGAGCGCGCCGGAACGAAAGAAAGGGACCGGACCTCCGATCCTCTTCTCACAAACTACATGTTCCCTTCCTTTAGCGGAAGTGCTCTGTCCCATAAAGCAGGGTCATGTCCTTCGTCCACTGCCTGATAACATCTTACACACAGAGTCCGGTTCGCCGCAAACGTTGAGCCTGGGGAATGTGGCGACTTTTCCGCAGCGACGCCCCGCCCGATCGGACGACGCGGCAGCACCCCCGCCGCGGCGGCTCATTCGCCGATGACTTTAACCAGTACGCGTTTTTCGCGGCGCCCGTCAAACTCGCCGTAGAAGATTTGCTCCCAGGGGCCAAAGTCGAGCTTTCCGGCGGTCACGGCCACCACCACTTCCCGGCCCATAATTTGCCGTTTGTGGTGGGCGTCGCCGTTGTCTTCGCCGGTGGCGTTGTGCTGGTAACGCTGCGGCGAGGGATCAAACGGCGCAAGTTTCTCGAGCCAGCGTTTGAAATCGTCGTGCAAACCCGGCTCGTCGTCGTTAATAAACACCGAAGCCGTGATATGCATCGCATTGCATAGTAACAAGCCTTCGCGAATCCGGCTGCGATGTACAATGGCTTCGACTTGCGACGTGATGTTGACGAACTCCATGCGCGCCGCGGTGCAGAACGTGAGATACTCGGTATGCGATTTCATGGCCCGCTCTCCATGTCGCCGTGAACCAAACACCGGACGCATTCTAGACCTTGCGCATTCCAGGAGCCAGATGCCGCGCGCCGCGGGGCTCTTGGTTCGTTTCGCACGTACGACGATTACTCCGGTGCGGCGCCGCTCCCTTCTCCGCGGACTTCCTGGCTGCGGCCGTTTTGGCGCTGCGACAACTCCTCTACGGCCGCACGCAGCAACGCGATCTCCCGATGCAGCGATTGAAACTGTTCATCTTCGGGCGCCGCAATTAACCAGGCCGCCAGAAATGCCGAGAAGGCGCCGAAGAGCCCGACGCCGGAACACATCAGTATCACGGCCACGACGCGACCTTCGGACGTGACCGGGTAACGGTCGCCGTAGCCGACGGTGGTCATGGTCGTCACCGACCACCAGATCGCGTCCTCCGGGGTTTTAATGTTCGATTCCGCCGTCGACTCAAACTGGAGCACGGCGATACTGCAAAACACGATCAACAAAATCGCGGTCAAACTGACGGCTAGAAAGCTGTTCTCTGCGCGATGCTTCAAGATGGCGCTGGTCAGCAGTTTGGCGGCGCGCAAGCCGCGCAGCACGCGAAACACACGGGCGATGCGTGCGAGCCGCCCCCACCGCGCGGCGTCAAGCATGGGAATCGAGGAAACCAGGTCTAGCCAACCCCAGGTGGTTAGGTAACGCCACCGATTCTCCGCCCGCCAAAGCGAAAACACAAAGTCGGCGAAGAAAATGGCGCACACGCCATAATCGGCATATTCGAGAATTGACTTCGTGCCCGGCTCAATGCGCGCTGTCACCTGAATGGCCAGCGAGGCCAAGGCGAAAATGCACAACGCAAGCATGAATAGCTGATAACTCGCCGACGATGAGGCGGTTCGCTGCATCAGAAAATCGTTCAAGTTGGAGCGAGCAATCGCCAGGCGCGTAGGACTCCAGCGTGGCGAATTCAAGATAACGCGGGCCAAGTATAGAATAATTGCTCGCCGTCACGCTACGAACCAACGGCCCAGCGGTTCGTAACTAGCAACGACGGCAGGCCCTTTTCTTGAACCGATTTCTCCTTGAACCACTTTCGTAGCACGTCAGACGCTTCCGGTGCGAACACGGCCAAACAGGAATGATGCGGTAAGTCAGGCGATGGGGTTCGAATTGCTGCTTGAAGATCGAACTTCAAGGTCTATTCGTTTCCCATGCGGCGGCTGTCGACGTTTTCGCGCGTCGCGACTTCCTCCACAATGGCGTTCACGTCGTCAATGGACACGGGTTTGAGAAGGTGGTAGTCGAATCCCGCCTGCTTGCAGCGTTCGCGATCTTCCGGTTGACCAAAACCCGTGACCGCCACCAGCACCGCATGACATAAAACGGCGTGTTCGCGCAGGCGCCGCGCCACCTGGTAACCGTTCAGACCCGGCAAACCAATATCAAGCAAGACCAATTGCGGAAGGAAAGCCGCCGCGGACTCCAACGCCTGGTTGCCGCAATGCGCAATTTGCACGTGGTGCCGTTGCGACTGCAGCAACATAGCCAGCATTTGTGCGGCGTCGATGTTGTCATCGACTATTAATATGCGCAACAGTGCGTTCATGGTTGCTCCTTCAACAGAGGGGGCCGACGCACACCGTGCGAAAGCCGCCCTGATTTGAATGAACACCTAAGTTATGCAAGTTGTGTGCCAGCCCATAAAACGCCGTTTTTTACGGAGAAAACGCGTGGGGATCTTCCGGCCAGGCGTGTTTGGGGTAACGTCCCCGCAGGTCTTTACGCACTTGCGGATAGGTATTGCGCCAGAAGCTCGCTAGGTCGTCCGTCACCTGTTGGACGCGATAATTCGGCGCCAGAATGTGCAACAGCACCGGAACCCGCCCTCGCGCAATGCGCGGCGTTTCTTTCCACCCGAACAACTCTTGCACGCGCGCCGCGAGCACCGGCGGTTTGCCGGGCTGATACTCCAGCGCGGCCTGCCGACCTTGGGGCAGCGCGAGCCGCGCCGGCGCTTCGCGTTCGACCGTTTGGAGTTGCTCCCACGTAAACAGCGCTTGCAAACTGGCCAGCCAGGGAGCGCGGCGCACCTCGTCCAGCGACCGCCGCCCGAAGCACAAGGGAAGCAACAATTCGCACAGCGCGGCGTCGTCCAGGTGAGGCAAGTTCAGCTCGGGCGCCCAGCTTTGCAAACACCGCACCCGATGCACCAAGCCAGCCGCCTCGCCCTCATCCCAAGGAAACGCCCGATCCAAACGCTCGGCCGCATGACGCGCCAGCACGGCGGCCGTGGCGTCGTCCTTCGGCAGCGCGGCAGGCGATTCCTCCAAAACGAGATCTTGCCACAGGACGCGCCGCCGCGCCGTCAGCCGCTCTTGGTCGAGGTCGAACTCGACGCACGTTTCCTCGTGCAAGAATGCTTCGGGCAGCCAGGCTTGCTCCACGGCCGACGCGATGCGCACCAGCGCTTCGGCGCCGGCGTCCTGCACGTCGACGCATACAAAGAACTCGTCGTCTTGCACGGCGCTTTCGGGCGCCAGCCGAACGCCGCGACCGCCCACCATGACGCCACGAGGCGAATGCGGCTCGCGCCGGCGCGCCACCCGATCGGGAAACGCCGCCAGCACGGCCCGCAAAAACGCTTCGTCGGCATCCGACGCGGCCAGTGAATCTTCTTGTTTGACGTTGTAAATTTCACGTCGCACTTCACGCAGCAACTGATCGCGCACGCGCAACACGCCCCGTGCGGCGGCGCGGTGCAGTTCGGCGCCGCGGCCGTGTTGTTCAAAGTCCTCCAACGCGCGAATGCGGTCGAGCCAGTCCGAACGGGAAACATGGGTCGCGCGGCGCGGCTTGCCCGAGGGTCCGCCCTGCGGCGATCGTTCGCGCTGGAACGGATCGCGCTCCGAAAGCAACGCCGCCGCCAGCGCGGTGCGTTCGGCCACGTTCCGCTGGACGCCTTCAATCAACAACCGGCCGAGACGCGGCGACAGCGGCAGTCGCGCCAGGCGGCGGCCCAATTCGGTCGCGCCGTGTTCATTCACGGCGCCAAGCAGCCGGAGCAGCGTCGTAGCGCGCTCCACCGCGTCGGACCGCGGCGGCTCGAACCACGGGAAACGCATCACGTCGGGCTCGTCCCAACATTGCAGCTTAAGCACCGGTCCGGCTAAGTCGAGCCGCCGCACTTCGGGCTCCTCGAATTCGGGTCGCGTGCGGTCCAGCGCCGCGGGCCACATCCGCAAACAGACGCCGGGCTGCGTTCGGCCGGCGCGTCCCGCACGCTGCTGCGCCGCGGCGCGCGAAATGGGCCGCAACTCCAGGCGGTCGAGTCCCACGGCGGGATCATAGCACAGCATCTTGGCCGTGCCGGTGTCGACCACTCCGGTAACGCCTTCAATCGTGACCGACGTTTCCGCGACGTTCGTCGCCAGAACGACTTTTCGCCGGTCCAAGGGCTGCAAAACCGCGTCTTGCTGCTCGGGCGGCAAATCGCCGTACAACGGCAGCACCGCCAAGTCCTGACGCTGGGCCAGGTCCTCTAATTGCTGCGCTGCGTGGCGAATCTCGCGCACGCCGGGCAGAAACGCCAGAACGTCGCCCTCGGTTTTCGAAAGCAGGCGCCGTACTCCCTCGGCCGCTAACTCGGCCGGAGAGCGGCGCTCCCAGCTTTCTACATACTCCATGGCGATGGGGAACAGCCGCCCTTCGCATTCGACTTGCGGACAATCGTTCAAATACGCGGCAATCGGGGCGGCGGCCAACGTGGCCGACATGACCACGATTTTCACCTCGGGCCGCACGGTCTCTTGCACGCGGCGCACCATGCCCAGCGCCAGGTCCGACTCCAGACTTCGTTCGTGAAACTCGTCGAAGATCACCACCGCCGCGTCTTCCAGAAACGGGTCGTCCAGCAGTTTGCGCAGCAGCACGCCTTCGGTCATAACGTGAATGCGCGTGGCGGGCCCAATCTTGCGTTCAAACCGCACTTGATAGCCGATGGTTTGCCCGGCCGCCTCATCGCGCTCGGCCGCCATACGGTAGGCCGTGGCGCGTGCCGCGAACCGCCGAGGCTGAAGCACGTACAAATGTCCGGCTTCGCCAAAGCCCGCATTCAACAACGCCGGAGGAACTCGCGTGGTTTTGCCGGCGCCGGCCGGCGCGCGCAACACCACCGAGCTGTGGGACCGCAGGGCCTCGATCAGAGCTGGCAAGACCGCGTCAATCGGTAAAATGGGACGTTCACTCATCTCTTCAGCGTGCCGACCCGACGCCGTTCCGACAAGCCCGCCCGGACGCCGCTTGGTTTTGACGCTTGAGCGATGACGTACCAACCGCGGAGAGTTTTGCTCATTTTTCGTCGCGTGTTATACTCATTTCTCCTCGAACAAAAATTGGTCGTATAGGGATTCTGTTGATGTACAACAATAAGTGGGCAGCGCGTTGGGCGTTCGCGGCGGGACTCATCTTGAGCACTGCGTGGATTGCACTGTCCGCCCAGGCGCAGCAAACACAAACGCCGCAAGCAACGGCAACGAAGCCCTCGTTCCAAGAAGCGGCCGCCCTGGCGAAAAAGACCGGGCGACCGTTGATCGTGTTCGGCTTGTCCGACACCTGTTCGCGCTGCCAGGCCGTGAAGCAGGGAATAACAACGTCACCTGAATTTCAAGATCTTTTGGCGCAGTACGTGACGACGGAAATTCCCTTTGGCGGCGCCGAGTTCGGCAAGATCTTTCAAGAGATTGTGCGTCGCGACAAGTCCATTCCTCGGGCGATCGGCGCGCCGTCGGTCTTTATCTTCACGTCGAAGGGAGAAACGGTGTACGCAGGGCCGAACCGGGAATCGGGAATTGCTCTGGACGAGGAATTTAAACAGCGCCTGCGGCAAGGAATCGAAAAGAACGGCAACGTCCCACGCCCAGACGGCGTGAGCAAGAGTCATGCGCCTGCGAATTCATCGAAGCCTCGCACCTGGAAAAGCAAAGACGGCAAGTTCTCGGTCTTGGCGGCGCTCGTTTCCTTCGACGGCGCCACCGTGCAGCTCAAGAAAAGTGACGGCAAGGCAATCTCCGTTCCCGTTACTGCGCTCTCCTCGGACGATGTGAACTTCCTGCAAGACCAATCCTCAAAGTAGTTCGGCCCTCAAAGTAGTTCGGCAAGAAAGTCACACACTGGGCGGGGGGGCGAACGGCAATGCATTGCGAGGCGCCGGTGTTCCTTAGCGATGGTTCAACGCACGCCGTTGGCGATCGACTTCATCGCGGCGGGTGGGCGGCCCGTCGTTCCCCGCGCGTCGGCGTGCGCAGGGGCGATTCTTGCGGCTTTTTCACCCAGCGTCATGGGGGTTAGCCCGTCGGGAGAGGCGAATTTCGCTCTGCGTTTCGTCATCGGCGGTTTATACTAGAAGGACGTCACCGTTTGCCGCTCGTTTCGCCGCAACCAGACGGCGGAAACCTTTTCTCGGAATTGCATGTCGACCGGAACGATTCCTACCCCGCCGCCGCTGCCCGATACCGAGGAACGGCTTTTCATTGACGAGCAGCTTGACCGCACCCGCGCGCAGGTCAAAACCGTCGATGTCTTGTTCGGTTTGCTGGCCGCGGTCGTGGGAGCGCTGGTGTTGCTCTTGGCGGCCGTGGTGGTCGATCATTGGGTGCTGGAACTCGGCGTGTGGGGCCGCACCGCCGCCCTCGCCTCGTTGTTTCTGTGGATGGGTTATTGTGCATGGCGCTGGATCGCGCCTTCGCTGCTGCGCGGCGTGAATCCGCTGTATGCGGCGCATGCGATCGAATCGCACCAGCCCTCGCTTAAAAACAGCTTGATTAACTATCTGCTCATCCGCGCGCATGACGAAGAAGCCGTGGTCGTGCGCAAGGTTCTCGAGCGGCAAGCCGCCCACGACATTGCCGAAGCGCCCATTGACGCCGCGATCGACCGCACCCACGTACTGCGTTTGAGCTATGCCCTGGTGGCGGTGGTGTTGGCGTGTGCGTTATATACGATTGCTTCGCCCAAGAACCCGTTTCAAACGACGGCCCGCGTCATTGCGCCTCTGGCCGAGATCGCTCGCCCTGCCCGCGTGCGCATTCGCGAAGTTTCGCCGGGCGACGCCGCCGTGTTTCACGGTTCACAGGTCACGGTTTCGGCGGTCATCGAAGGTTTGCGAACGGGCGAAGATGCGACGCTGTTGTACACGACCGCCGACGGTCAAAGGGTCGACGCGGCCATTCCGCTGACGCGCAGCGAGACCGGCCGAAGCTGGCAAGGCGAAGCCCCGGATGACTCCCTCGGAGCGCAGCAAAATTTTCGTTATCGCATTCGGGCCGGTGATGCGGTTTCTGAGGAGTTTCACGTGCAAGTCGTTCCGGCGCCATCGGTCGTGGTGAACCGGGTCGATTATGTCTATCCCGCCTATACGCGCCGGCAACCGTTCAGCGTAACCGATCGCGGCGACCTTTCCGCGTTGGAGGGAACGCGCGTCACGGTGCACGCCGCGGCGAATCAGCCAGTGCAATCGGCCTGGATCGAGTTCGACCCCGCGCCCGAAGGAAGTGTGTCAGGCGACACGGAAGACTCGGCGGCGTCGCTGCTCAAGCGGCTGCCGATGCAAGTAGACGGAACGGCGGCGCGCGCGTCGTTCCGACTGGAGTGGGACCCCACCGCCCAGGCGCCTCGCCATGGAAGCTACCGCGTGCGGTTCATCACGGCCGAAGGGCAACGCAACCGCCGCGCAGTGGTTTACGCCATTGACGTGCAGCGCGACGCGCCGCCGGAAGCCAACGTTCTGGAACCCAAACAAACGCGGGTCGAAGTTCCCGAAGACGGCGTGCGCAAAATTGTGATTCGCGCCGTCGACGCCGACTACGGCCTAAGTCGCATCACGCTGCGGGCCGTGGCGGGCGGAAGCGAGTTGACCATCCCCGCGCTCTTGGACGATCCGGCCGGTCGCACTGAGCCGGTGGTTGTCGCCTACGAGTTCCGGCCGCGCGATCACGGTTTGAAATCGGGCGATGAGATCATGTACTGGGCCCGCGTGGAAGACAACCGCGTGGCGCCAGGACAAACCACCCCCGCGCCGAATGCGTCCCGCACGCCCGATTATCATCTGGTCGTGACTCCTCCCGCGAAAGCGCCGCCGGAATCGACGGGCGATACCGCCGCCGACGAGGAGAATTCCGAAGGCGGCTCGGGCGAAGGTTCCAAGAAATCGTCCGGCGGCGAAGAAGGCGAAGGTTCGGAAGGCGGCGGCGGAGGGAGCGAACAAGGCGAAGAGGGCCAAGAAGGCGAAGGCGAAGAAGGAGGCGGCCAAGGCGGCATGGGAGGCGGACAAGCTCAATCCGGCGATTCCGGCCAATCGCAGTCAAGCGGCGAAAGCCCCATGAACGGCGCCGGCTCGGCTTCCGACGGCGCGAGTGAAAGCGAACCTTCCGGCGAAGGCGGCGGTCAAGGCGCGCCGATGCCTGGCGATTCCTCCGGCGATTCGAGTGAGAACTCCACAGGGACTGGCGGCGGCGCCGGACAAGAGAAGTCAAACACGGGAGAGGCGGGACAAAACTCGCCCCCGTCGCAAGGCGGCGGAGGCGGTCAGGCCAAGCCGAATACTCCGCAAGGCGCAGCGCCGCAGAACCCGGCGCCGTCGTCAGGCCAGCCTTCCTCGGGAAACGGCGCGCCGAACCAACCCCTCTCGGCCGACGGCTCGCAAGATCGGGAAGTGTTTGAGCGAATTCAAGACTTCCTTCAAGACCAGACTGCGCAAAGTCCTGCACAATCGCCGCAAAACGCCGCGGGACAAACACCGCCGAGCGGAGGCAATTCATCGGGTCAACCCAGTCAGAACAATCCGCCGCAGTCCGCCAACCCTCAAGGCGCGGCGGGGCAATCGCCCATGCCGCAGCCGGGGCAGTCGCCGCAGAACGCCGGTCAGCGCGACCAAACGGGTTCGCAACAAAAGCCCGATCAAAAACAAGGCGAGTCCGAAGGACAGCAAGCCGGCGGCGGTGAAGGCGGCTCGCCGCAAGGTCCGGCCGAAACGCGCAAAGAACAGGCGAACCCCCAAAACCAACCGGGGCAAACTCCGCCGACTCCCGGAATGGGCGACAACGGCCAGTCGGGGGCCGGCGCCAAGACCGATCAGTCCCGCGGCTCGCCCCAGTCTCAGGAAGCGAACCGCGATCGTCAGAAAAACAGCGAAGCGGGGAACGCTAAGGAAAGCGGCAGCGAAGCCTCTTCGCCCAGCACCAGCAAGCGGCAGTCCAACTCGCAAGGCGGCCAAGGCGGCGACCGCAGCGGCGGCGGCGAGCAAGGCGGCGGCCAAGGCGCCAAACAGGAGGGTAACGACAGCGCCGGCAGTTCTTCCGCGGGCGATGAAGGCGCCGGAGCGGCCAGCGAGCCCGGAGCCGGCGAAACGTCGAATCAGGCCGGAAACCAGAAACTGGCGAATGATGCCACGGGCCAAACCAGCGATACCCCCGGCCAAGGGAGTGGTACGCAGCAATCGCCCGAAGGCGGCGGTCCGCAACAACCTAACACCTCGCCACAAAGTTCGCCCCCTGGAAGCGCCCCGCCCACGCCGCCGAACGCGGGAGCTTCGCCTTCGCAGAACTCGGCACAGCAAGGCAATCGGGACGGAACGGGTCAACCCACGTTGGGCGCCCAACCGCAGGGGGGAAGCCCATCCCAAAATCCGCCCCCCGCGGGAGAGCCGCCGCCAGTAGTACCGGAAAGCGAAGACGTTAACCTCGACTATGCCCGCAAAGCGACCGACCTGGCGCTGGAGAAGCTACGCGAACAAAAGCAAAACGCCGACGCCGAACTTTTGAAGCGTTTGGGCTGGACCTCCGACGAGTTGCAGCAGTTTCTGGCGCGCTGGGATGCGATGAAGCGGGCCGCCGCGCAGAACGGCCCCGCGGGCGACGAAGCCCGGCAAACGCTGAACGAAACGCTGGAAAGTCTCGGCTTGCGTCCGACGAACTCCCGCCTGCGGAAGGGGCAAACCAAGTCCGACCAGGTGCAAGGTTTGCGCGAGTCGGGCCATCGCTCCACGCCGCCACCTGAGTATCAAAAACTGTTCGAAGCGTATCTCAAGGGCGCCGGACGCTAGCATCAACGCGCAGTCGTTAAGTTTTTTGAGGTCGCAAGTATTTTCTATACAATTACTTGTATCCATGAGCATCGTTCGATGGGGCGCGGCGCTCTTGATTTTTTACTGTACATGTGTATAATACCTTTGTGCCTTTTTTTCGAAAATCTCAAAGGCGCAAGATGTAAGGTGGGCTGTGCTCACCGAACTTATGCGGTCGTGGTGGGCACAGCCCACGCTACATTCGCTGTCCCCTTTCTTCCTTGGGAGGAGGCTGTACGGTCGATGGATAGTGAACGTGGGAACGACTGAGTGAGCTTTCCTCATCAACAGATAATTCCCCCAAGGGACACACCTTATGTCAACTCGGGAACTGTTCCCTTATCTGCGTGTCCGCAACGCGAGCGAGGCCATCCAGTTCTATCAACAGGTGTTTGGCGCCGTCGAAGATTTTCGGCTCGCGGAGCCGAACGGTCGGATTGGCCACGCCGAGCTCAAGTTTGGTTCGTTCACACTGATGGTTTCCGACGAGTATCCCGAATACGGCATTTATGGGCCGGAGAAATTCGGAGGGACCGGATCGGCGGTTCATTTACACGTGGACGATGTGGACGCCGTCACCAGGCGGGCGGTCGAAGCCGGAGCGAAATTGCTCATGCCGCCGACCGATCAGTTCTATGGCGAACGAGCGTCAAAGGTGCGAGATCCCTTTGGCCACGAATGGCTGCTCGGCTCACCCATTGAAGAAGTATCGCACGACGAAATGCAGCGACGGTTCACCGCCATGTTCGAAAGCGAACCGAAGCAATAAGCGGCGGCCTTTCCCACAGTCCAGTGAAGCGGCAAGGTCCGACGGAAGCAATCTCCTAACACGGCAGTTTTTCGGAGCTTTCATGCGCTACGGTTCGCAGGTGGATCCCCCCAATCGGTTTCTTTCGGTTTATGCCGAACCGGACCTGGACCATTGGGAATGGGACGATGAATACCTCAACACCCAGGCGAACCGACGCATCGAATACCTGGAAGATCAGTCGCAGTCGATCATTTCAGAAAACAACTCGCCCGATGTCCCGTTTCGTTACAGTTTGAACCCGTACCGCGGCTGCATTCACGGGTGCTCGTACTGTTACGCGCGCAACACTCATGAGTACCTTGGTTTGAACGCCGGGTTGGATTTCGAAACCAAGATCATGGTGAAGTTGGATGCGGCCCCGTTGTTCCGCAAGTTTCTTTCCAAGCCAACCTACAAGCCGGAGTCGATCACATTCTCCGGCGTGACCGACTGCTATCAGCCCATCGAACGAAAGTTGCGGCTGACGCGGCAATGCCTGGAAGTGGCTTGGGAATGTCGGCAGCCGATTAGCATCGTGACGAAGAATGCGCTGGTGGCGCGCGATGTCGACCTGTTGCAACGCATGGCCGAGTTGCAGTTAGTGCATGTGTACGTGTCGATTACGTCGCTCGTCCCCGAGTTGGCGCGAACCATGGAGCCGCGCACCAGCACGCCTGCCGCGCGACTGCGGGCGGTATCCCTGTTGGCGGCAGCCGGCGTGCCGGTGGGCGTGATGACCGCGCCGATCATTCCCGGCTTAAATGATCGCGAAATTCCCGCCTTGTTACAGGCCGCACAAGAAGCGGGCGCCCGAACCGCTGCGTACACCTTGGTCCGACTGCCGCTGACCGTGCGTCCCGTGTTTCAGGAATGGCTGGCGCGTACGCAGCCGGAAAAGGCCGACCGCATCGAAGGCTTAATCCAACAAACGCGCAACGGCCAACTGAATACCAGCCAATGGGGCCAGCGCATGACCGGCTCGGGCCCAATCGCCGAACAGATTGGCGCCATGCACCAGTTGTTCGCCAAGAAGTATGGTTTGCAAGGAAGACTTCCGCCGCACGATTGCAGCCAATTTATTCGACCCACGGCGTCGTCAAGCCAGCTTCGCTTGTTCGATTGACCATGGTTTTTGCGCCGCGCCGCATCGGCGCCAGATGCATGTCCTGGCGTGAGGGCCCCCCCTTTTAGATTTGTGGGTTGAGAAGCTTCTCTGGTTTCGCGCTGGGGATGGGGTTAGAATAAAACTCCCCCGAGCGCGCTTGGCGCGCTCATTTGCTGCTGGCGCATGACCGCGTGTTTGGTCAGGATTGACCGACGGCCAGTAGCGTCCCGCCGTTGATTGAAGGACCTACCCGCCATGAATTACCGTCGCCTGCTGGATGGCGCTGTTCGTTTCTCGCCGCGGTTGGCGGTTGTGACGCTGTGGCTTGGCGCCGCACTTTTGTCGATGTCGGCCCGGGCGGAAGACTTGACGTTCGAGCGAGATATTCGCCCCCTGCTGAAGGCGCACTGTTTGGATTGTCACGGCGGCAGCGCTACGGAAGGACAACTCGATTTGCGATTGCGCCGGCTGATGGTGCGCGGCGGCGACTCCGGCGCGGCGATTGAACCGGGCAAACCCGAGGAAAGCTACTTGCTCGCTCGGATTGAAGCAGGCGAAATGCCGCCCGGCAACACGAAAATGGAGGCGCACGAAATTGACGTGATTCGCCGCTGGATCGCCGCCGGCGCTCCGACGGCGCGAGAGGAGCCGCAGGAAATTGGCGAAGGACTGGGCATTACCCCCGAGGAGCGCGCCTTCTGGTCGTTTCAGCCGCTTACGCGGCCTGCCGTGCCGGCGTTTGGTCCGGAAGATCGCGTGGCCACGCCGATCGACGCGTTTCTCGTCGAACGGCTCAAGGCGGCAGGGCTGAAGTTTTCGCCCGAGGCCGATCCCCGCGTGCTCATTCGGCGTGCAAGCTTTGACCTCACGGGGCTGCCTCCCACGCGTGAGGAAATTGCGGAGTATTTGTCCGACACGGCGCCGGGCGCGTACGAACGCATGATTGACCGGCTACTCGCATCGCCGCGTTACGGCGAGCGCTGGGCCCGCCACTGGCTCGACGTGGCCGGATACGCCGACTCGGAAGGCGCCTCGAACAACGATGCGGTGCGCCCCTACGTTTACAAATATCGCGACTATGTGATTCGTTCGCTCAACGCCGACAAGCCGTTTGACCAGTTCCTGCACGAACAATTGGCGGGCGATGAAATGGTTCCACCCCCCTATGCGAACCTTGCGCCCGACGCGATTGAGAAGCTCACGGCCACGGGGTTTTTGCGTCTCGCGGCCGATGGCACGGGCAGCGGCAACAATACGGAAGAATCGCGCAATCAGGTTATCGCCGATACGCTCAAGAATGTGTCGAACGCATTGCTGGGATTGTCGGTCGCGTGCGCTCAGTGTCACGATCACCGTTACGATCCGATTTCGCATGTCGATTATCATCGGCTGCGAGCCGTGTTTGAGCCGGCGTTTGATTGGAAGTCTTGGCGAACGCCGGACCAACGGCGAGTGTCGTTATTTACCGATGCGGACCGGGAGAAATCGGCCGCCATCGAGGCCGAAGCGCAACAGATCGCCGCCGAGCGGGCCGAGAAACAAACGCAATACATGAAGCAAGCGCTCGACATGGAGCTGGCGAAATTCGAGGAGCCGCTCCGGGAGCAACTGCGCGCCGCGTATGAAACGCCTGCGAAAGACCGCAAGCCGGAACAAGAGCAGCTCTTGAAGTCTCACCCCAGTGTGAACATTTCGCCGGGTGTGTTGTATCAATACTTGCCCGATGCGGCGGAAGACCTGAAAAAGTACGACGCCCGCATTGCCGAAGTCCGCGCGAAGAAGCCGGTGGAAGATTTCGTCCGCGCACTGACCGAACGGCCGGGTCAGACGCCGCCGACACACCTTTTCCATCGCGGCGATTACCGCATGCCCAAACAGGAAATTGCACCGGGCGACTTGACCGTCGCGGCGCCCGAGGGGCAAGCGTTCAACGTGCCGCGGGATGATCCTTCGCTGCCGACCACCGGACGCCGCCTGGCGTACGCCCGGCATTTGACCAACGGCCGGCATCCGTTATCGGGACGGGCCTTGGTCAACCGGGTTTGGATGCATCACTTCGGGCGGGGCATTGTGGCCACGCCGTCGGAGTTCGGAAAACTGGGCGAGGCGCCGAGTCATCCTGAATTGCTCGATTGGCTGGCGTGTGAATTCGCGGATTCCGGCTGGAGCCTCAAGCGATTGCACCAATTAATTATGACTTCCACCGCGTACCGGCAGTCGTCGCGCCGCACGCCTGAAGCAGACGCCGTGGATGCCGACAACCGGCTGCTGTCGCGCGCCCCGCTGCGTCGGCTGGAAGGCGAAGCCGTGCGCGACTGCGTGTTGGCGGTTTCCGGCTCGCTCAATCCGACCATGTACGGTCCGGCCGACCCGGTCGATGCCGACGAAACTGGCCAGGCGGTGGTCAAAGACGACAAACTCCGTCGCGGCGTGTATGTGCAAGTGCGGCGCACGCAGCCGGCCACCTTGCTGACCACCTTCGACGCGCCCGACATGCTTCAATCGAACTGTGAACGGCGAACGCCTTCGACCGTCGCGGGGCAATCGCTCATGCTGCTCAATAGCGATTTTATTCTCGACCATGCGGCCCGCGTCGCCGCGCGGGTCGAGCGGGAAGCGAACGAGTACGTGTTGTCGCCCGAACTGACCGAAGGGGTTTCGCGACCCGCGGCGCTCGACGGCGCCGGTTGGCAATACGGTTACGGTCGGTTCGATGAAGCCGCGGGGTTCGTCGTGGCGTTCCAGCGTTTACCGCATTGGACCGGCTCGTCGTGGCAAGGCGGGCCGACGCTGCCCGATCCGCAAACGGGCTGGGCGATCCTGCACGCCGGGGGAGGTCACGCCGGCAACACCGCGGAGTTCGCGGCGATTCGTCGCTGGACCGCGCCGCGCGCCGGAAGGTTGTCAATCGCGGGAACGCTGGGCCATGGCAGTCCGAATGGCGACGGCGTTCGTGGCCGCATCGTCGCACAAAACAAAGGGTTGCTTGGCGAGTGGACCGTTCATAACAGCCAAGCCGCTACGGCTGTGGAGAGTTTCGAGGTCGCCGCGGGTGAAACGATCGACCTGGTGGTCGATTGCCGCACGAATTCCAACACCGATTCGTTCACGTGGCCGGTCACGCTCACCTTTGAGGGTAAGCCAATCGCCTCGCAGGAAACGTTCAGCGGTCCGCCGCCTTCGGGCATCGAAGCGCAAGCGGCGCTCGCCTGGGAGTTGAGCTTTGGCCGTCCCGCGACGCGCGAGGAACTCCAACTGACGCTGAATTTCCTGGGCCAACAAATGGAGACCATGCGAGCCGACGCTCGCTACGCTTCGAAGCCTGAGGCCGAACGGCTACGGCAAGCGATGACGAACCTTGCGCAAACGCTGCTCGGCTCCAATGAGTTTTTGTACATCGACTAACACAACCCCAAGAGTTGGCTTTTGACAAAATACTTGCGGCGAGGCCGCTTTCCCCTCCTTGGATACACCACGAAGCTTTTCCGATGAACGATCAATCTTTCCCCTTGTCCCGGCGTCGATTTCTGGCCGAGAGCGGCATGGGCGTGGGTTCTTTGGCCTTGGCTTGGATGTTGCAGCAGGAAGCTCAGGCGATTCCCGCGAATGTTCGGGGCAACCCGGCAAGCTTCGACTTGAAGCCGAAGCCCGCTCCGGCGGCGCCGCGGGCAAACGCCATGATTTCGCTGTTTATGCACGGCGGACCGTCGCACGTCGACTTGACCGACCCCAAACCGGAACTTTCGAAGCGAGACGGGCAAGACTACGACGGCGAAGTGCAATTCAGTTTTGTCAACCGCGCCAGTAAGAAACTCCTTGGCACGCCGTGGAAGTTTCAGAAGCACGGGCAGAGCGGCTTGGATTTCTCCGAGTTGTTGCCGCATACCGCCAGCGTGGCCGATGACTTGTGCGTGGTGCGCTCGATGCATACCGGCTTCAACGGCCACGAAGTGTCGATTCGTTACTTTCACGGCGGAATTCCGGCGACGCTCGGTCGGCCGACGCTTGGCTCATGGCTGGTGTACGCCCTGGGGTCCGAGTCGCAAGACTTGCCGGCCTACATGGTGTTGAGCGATCCTGGCGGACATCCCGTTGATGGCGTTACGAACTGGTCCAGCGGTTTCTTGCCCAGCATTTTCCAGGGCACGGTGTTGCGCCCCAAGGAGCCGCGCATTCTGAATTTAGATGCGCCGCCGCATTTGCAGGGATCGCTGCAAGAGCAGAACCTGGCGTTCTTGCAGGCCATCAATCAAAGGCATCAACAAGCCCGCGCGGGCGAGAACGACTTGGAGGCGCGCATTGCTTCGTACGAACTGGCCGCACGCATGCAAACGGCGGCCAAGGAAGCGCTCGATGTGTCGCGAGAATCCGAGGCGACCCATCGGCTTTACGGTTTGGATGACCCCGCCACGAAGGAGTACGGCACGCGGTGCCTGATCGCGCGTCGGTTGGTGGAGCGCGGCGTCCGGTTTGTGCAACTGTTCCTGGGGGGCCAACCTTGGGACAATCACAACAACCTGCGCGAGGCGCTGCCGGGCATCGCACGCCGCACCGACAAACCCGCCGCCGCCTTGGTTAAAGACCTGAAAGCCCGCGGCTTGCTCGACACGACACTCGTCCACTGGGGCGGCGAGATTGGCCGACTGCCCGTGACCGAAGGTTCCGGCCCGGCCTGCGGACGCGACCACAACGGGCAAGGTTTCTCGATCTGGCTGGCCGGCGGCGGAGTGCGCGGCGGTATGGCGTATGGCGCCACGGACGAGTTCGGCCACCGGGCGGTGGAGAACGTCGTCACGCCAAACGACTTCCAAGCCACGGTGTTGCACTTGATGGGCTTGGACCATTCGCAACTGGTGTACTACCACAACGGGCAGGCTCAAACCTTAACCAACAACCGCACGGCCCGCGTGGTGCAAGAGATTCTGGCCTAAGGCCAAACGCCAAGGGTAATGGCAGCCAGCAGGCGACGCGGTGTTCGGCAAGGAACTCGCCGCACGGGTTTAGCCGTTACTAGGTTTGCGTCTTAGGGTGAATTGTGAAGCTGTCAGACAAAACGCTTCGCGGGCGTCAATTCGCTGAGGGTGAACGGTAGTTGCGTGGCGCTTCTCCCGTAAGCGATTCGAGAAACGCGACGATTTTCGACATTTCTGAGTCCGTCAATTGTTGATCCAACTGCACCTTGGCCATGATCCGGACCGCGGCCGAGAGATCTTTGACCGATCCGTCATGAAAGTAGGGCGCTGTCTTGGTGATGTTACGCAACATCGAGACGCGGAATTGGTCGCGATCGGATTCGTCCTTCGTCGTCTCAAACACGCCGCCGTCGCGCTGTTCCGAGTTCGTTGCAAGCCAGTAGTCTTTGTAGACTCCAAACTTCTCGATTGAATTGCCGCCCAGTAGTCGGCCGTCGTGGCAATCGGCGCACCCGATGCTGACAAAAAGTTCAAGTCCTGCCTTTTGCTCGGCGTTCAATGCGGAGTTGTCGCCGCCGAGGAAGCGATCAAACGCCGAAGGCGTGACGAGCGTTTCTTCGTAGGCCTGGATCGCCGCCGCGTAGTTTTGGGGCGAAACGGGATTTGCTTCGTTGGGGAAGGCTTGCTTAAATGCCGCCTCGTAGCCATGGCGTTGAAGCAGCGAGACGACGTCCTCGGCGGATGCAAAACCCATCGATCCCGTCAAAGAGCGTTCCGCCTGGTGCGCCCCAGACTTGCGGTCGCCGGTCCAGCGCAAATTGGGTTGGAGCATCGCATTGAAGACCGTCTGGGAGTGCCGCGTCGTTGTTTTGCCCTTCGCATCGATCGAGAAGCGCCCTGCGTCGGCCCCCCAATTCTCGGCAAGATGACAACTCGCACAGGCGACTTTGCCATTGGCGGAAAGCCGTTCGTCCCAGAACAATTCTTGGCCAAGGACGACCTTAGGCGCGACAAGCTTTTCCTTTGGTACGGCCGAGAGGGAACCGAAACGTTGCTTCGCCTGTTCGATCCGTCGTGCGTCGCCGCCAACAGAAGGGTTGGATTTGATGTCGACTTCCTTGCTATTCTCGGGAAGCGGTTGCTGTGCCGAGCTTTGTTGTTTCGCGAACAGTTCGTTCGTCAATGCGAGGGCCCAGACCATCGAAATTGCCACGGCCGTTCCCGTGGCGACGAACAACGGAAACACTAGTGTGCGTTTTTTATGCATCGCAAATTCCCCCTGGGCCGGACACATTCGCGGGCGAGCGGCGTACTTCCTGGACGAAACGAGTTAGACTTGGACGCCAGACGTTACTCGCTTCGAGCGCCGCTATTCGACCCGAAAGACTTACACCCCTCCTGCGACTTTAAGGCAATGAGTGGCGTCGCCCTATGAGTTTCAATTGGTTACGTGCGTAACGATCCTATTGCTCGTATTTTCGCACAGTGATTTTTCACGACAACGGGCGGAGTGTGCGGTTTTTGTGCGGAGGCCGCATAGAATTGTGCGGTTTCGCACAGTGAAAACGCTCAGAGAGCAAGACCGCGAAGTTTGACGATGGCGGAACCTTTGTCGCCTCATCAAGATTTCTTCCTGCGACGGCGCGTTCGCACAATGACGGCGGTGAATTGCTACCAGGGGGTTCGCTGCACGAAAAGGCATGGAAAACAGGGGTGGTCTTGGAAACGGCGCCCGGCGTGTCGTGATTGGTCGTGAAGTCGCCAGCAGCGCGTCTACGGACGAAGCCGCGCGCGGCGCGGCGCGCCAAGCGAATTTGGCATACGGCTTGCCTTACCGCTTCCCGCCAACTTGTCGGATAACTGCCCCCGCATTCCCTTGGGTTTTGCTCGCCTGGAAGCACGCCTGGCCACTTCCGTCGTCTCGGTCGAAGTGATCCTGTGCCGGAAGTGACGAGGCGATTCTTGGTCAAGGCGCGATCCAACGGCGGAATGTTCCGACACGTGGCCTATTCCGGTTTTTCCCCCGCCTATTGCATTCAGGAGGCCTGGTCATGGCGCGTGAAGTTGTGGTGCTGAGCGGTGTGCGCACCGCCATCGGAGGTTATGGCGGCAGTTTGAAGGACATTCCGCCCAGCCTGCTGGCGGCCCAATGTGTGAAAGAGGCCGTCAGTCGCGCAGGAATTGACCCCAGCGAAGTGGGCCATGTGGTGTTCGGCAACATCATTCATACCGATCCGCACGACCACTACCTGGCCCGCGTGGCGTGCGTCAAAGGCGGGCTGCCTGTCGAGACTCCCGCGCTCACACTTAACCGGCTGTGCGGCAGCGGTTTACAAGCCATCATCACCGCGGCGAACGCGATCATGTTGGGCGACGCCGACGTGGCCGTGGCGGGCGGGGCCGAGAACATGAGTCGCAGCCCGTATACGGCGCCGGCCATGCGGTTTGGCGCGCGGATGAACGACACGTCGATGATCGACATGATGGTCGGCGCGCTGAGCGACCCCTTCGACAACGTGCATATGGGCGTGACCGCCGAGAACGTGGCGAAGAAGTATGAGATCTCGCGCGAAGACCAAGACAAACTCGCCGTCGAAAGTCATCGTCGCGCCGGCGCGGCGATTGACAAAGGCTACTTCAAGGGGCAAATCGTGCCCATTGAAATCAAGGTCAAAGGCGGCACGGCGCCGTTCGAGTTGGACGAAACCGTGCGCCGCGACAGCGCCGTGGATAAGCTCGCCCGGCTCAGGCCCGCGTTTGACCCCAACGGCTCCGTGACGCCGGGAAATGCGTCGAGCATCAACGACGCCGCCGCGGCCGTCGTGCTGATGGAGCGCAGTCTGGCCGAGAAGCGCGGTTTGAAACCGATGGGCCGCCTGGTGGACTACAGCTACGCCGGCGTGGATCCCAAATACATGGGCATCGGTCCGGTGCCCGCCGTGAAGGCGCTGATGAAGAAGACCGGCCTCCAGGTGAACGACATCGACGTGTACGAAGTCAACGAAGCGTTCGCCGCTCAGGCTTTGGCGGTGTGCCGGTGCCTGGAATTGCCCCCCGAACGCACCAACCCCAACGGCAGCGGCATTTCGCTGGGACACCCGATTGGCGCGACAGGCGCGATCCTGGCGATCAAGGCCCTGTATGAACTGAAACGCACCGGCGGCAAGCGCGGGCTGGTGACCATGTGCATTGGCGGCGGACAAGGCATCGCGGCGATTTTCGAACGCATGTAATCCGTGGTTAGAACCAGCGCGCCGGCGACAACCGTTTGCCGGCGCCAGCCGAGCGCATTCGCGGGTCGAATGCGACACCCAAAACGAACCTTACATTTCACCCCTCACCATTCATCTGGCATCATCAGGAGATCGGGATCATGGGACGACTGGACGGCAAGACGGCGCTCGTGACGGGCGCCTCGCGCGGCATCGGGCGAGCAATCGCCATCGAACTGGCTCGTGAAGGGGCCAAAGTCGCCATCAATTACCAAAGCAGCGACGCCAAAGCTCAAGAAGTGGCGGACGAAATCAAACGTCTCGGCAGCTCCTGCATCTTGGCCAAAGCGGATCTGTCCAATCCGCAAGAGGCTCGGGCCATGGTCCAACGCGTGGCCGATGAGTTCACGCACCTCGACATCCTGGTGAACAACGCCGGCATCACCCGCGACGCGATGCTGCGCAAATTGACCGACGAAGCCTGGGTGGAAGTCATTCAGACGAACCTCAACGCCTGCTTCTTCTGCACCTCGGCCGCCATTCCCGTGATGACCGCCCAAAGTTACGGGCGGATCATCAACATCAGCTCGATGAACGGCCAGGTCGGCGCCATCGGGCAGGCTAACTACAGCGCCAGCAAAGGCGGCATCATCGCCTTCACGCGCACCTGTGCGGTCGAGCTGGCGAAATCGGGCATCACGGTGAACACCGTCTCGCCGGGTTATACCGAAACCGACATGTTCGCCCGCGTGCCCAACGATATTCAAACGCAAATTAAGGCCAAGATTCCGCTGGGCCGGTTCGCCCAGCCGGAGGAGATCGCGAAGGCGGTGATCTTCCTGGCCGCCGACGGCGATTACATCACGGGGCAACAAATTAACGTCAACGGCGGCGCCTATATGTGATGCGCGGCCGTAGTCGTCATCGAATGCGCGGGGACTGCGGACGCGGCTCCGCCATTCGCTTTAAAAGGAAACGGATGATGAAAAACGATGTGAACCTTCAACGGCATGTTCTGGATGAACTCAACTGGGAGCCGAGCATCGACGCCGCACAAATAGGCGTCACGGTCAGCGACGGCGTCGTAACGCTCACGGGCCACGTGCCCATTTACAGCGAGAAGCTGGCCGCCGAAGAAGCCGCGAAGCGCGTGCATGGCGTCCATGCCGTGGCCAACGAAATCGAAGTTCGCCCTTCGGAAAGTCATGCTCGCGGCGACGCGGAAATCGCTGCGGCGGCGTTGCACGCCCTCCAGTGGGACGCCAAGGTTCCGCACGAGCGGCTGCAAGTGACCGTAGACCAAGGTTGGCTGACATTGGAAGGCGAAGTCGACGCGCACTTCCAAAAGGCCGCCGCCGATCGCGCGATTCATCGGCTGGTGGGGACGCGCGGCGTGACGAACAAAATCGTGGTCCGGCCGAACGCCGAGCCGGGCAACTTGAAAGGGAAAATCGAATCGGCGATGCGCCGGAGCGGCGTCCTCAACGAACGAAAAATCAGTGTGGAGACCGACGACCGCAACGTAACATTGACTGGCGACGTGCATTCGCGCCTCGAGCGCGATGAAGCCGAGCGCATCGCCTGGTCGGCTCGCGGCGTGTCGAAGGTCGTGAACTGTTTGACCATCACCCGCTGGGGCAAGGGCCCCGCCGAAGAATGGGGCTATTAACGTCGTCCCGCAGTGTGCGAGACGGCCCGAACGCGCGGGCGCCGTTGCGGCGCCGGCGCTGAACGACTCGCCAATTTTTTCCAGGAGCAGCCATGAGCCAGAACAATAACGGCTTTGATGTCTTCGACCCCTTGGGCGTATACAAAAACATGCGCGACGCGCAGCTCGACGCGTGGGCGAAGGTCATGGTCGAGCTGGTCAACAGCGAAGCCTATGCCGAAGCCACCGGCGTCATGCTGCAAAACTACTTGAGCAACACGGGCCCCGTGCTCAAGGCGATGGAGGCCGCCATGCAGCAAACGCTGGCGAACTTGAACTTACCCAGCCGCGACGACGTGACTCGGCTGGCCGAACGGCTGATCAACATTGAAATGCGGTTGGATTCGCTGGACGCCAAGCTGGATGAAATCCATCCGCCGACGAGCCGACCGGCGCCCAAGCCCACCCGCGCCCCGAAAGGCAAGGCCCGCAGCAAGGAGAACCAAGAATGAGCGAGTCAGAAAATACTTCGGTGCGGATCCCCACCTTTCTCGACGTGTGTGAAGGTTGGCACAAAGCCGCGACAAACGTGCAAACGCTGAACCGCCTGTTGCACACCGACGCCGCTATTGCACAAACGCCCAAAGAAGTGATTTGGACGTTGAATAAGGCCAAGCTGTATCGCTATGTGCCCGTGCTGCCCGAGGAAAAACGGCACAAGATTCCCTTGCTGCTGGTGTTCGCCATTATGAACCGGCCCTACGTGCTCGATCTGCGGCCGGGGCACAGCTTTGTCGAGTACATGCTCAAGCAAGGCTACGACGTGTATTTGATGGACTGGGGCATTCCTGGCCCGGAAGATAAGAACCTCAGTTTTGACGACTACACGCTGGAGTACCTGCCCCGTGCGATTCGCAAGTTCAAGGCGGTGTCGGGCGCGACGGAGTTCAGCATGCTCGGCTGGTGCTTGGGCGCGCTCATCAGCACGCTTTACGCCGCCCTGCGTCCAGACGACGGCTTAAAGAACTTGATACTACTCACCGCGCCGCTCGATTTTTCCGATAAGTCCGCGGGCGGGTTCAGTCGTTGGGCCAGTCATGAAGCCTTTAGTCCCGATCATTTGGTCGAACTGTTGGGCAACGTGCCCGGCGAAATCATTGACACCGGCGCCAAAATGCTCAAGCCGGTTGAGAACTACATTGGCAGCTATGTGAACCTGTGGGATCGCATCAACGACCCGCACACCGTCGACGCCTGGCACGCCATGAACACCTGGGTGCGCGATACGATTCCGATGGCGGGCGCCGCGTACAAGCAGCTCATCAACGACTTCTACAAAGAGAACCGCTTGATGAACGGCACGCTTTCCATTCGTGGCGAGCGTGTGGAATTGAGCCACTTGACCGCCAGCGTCTTGAACGTGATTGCCGAAGCGGACCACATCACGCCGCCGTGCCAGTCGGAGCGCGTGATGGACCTGATTGGCAGCGAAGACAAAGAACTGTTCCGCGTGCGTGGCGGCCACATCGGCATTATGGCTGGCCGCGGCGCCGAGAAGAACACCTGGCCCCATATGGACGCCTGGCTTGCGGCGCGATCGGACTAAGCGAAACTTTGAACCCTCGTGCGCGCAGCGCAACAAGTGAACGATCACCCCAAGGCGCAAGGCCCGGTTCTTCATGATGAGTTGGGACATGCTGATCGACGAAGCGGAGGTGGCTTCGGTCCTTCCCGGCGAGTACGCGCGCTTCGCCCGTCCCGTGTGCGACGGGCTGGCCGTGTTCCTGGAAGGACTCGCTCCCGCGCGTCAGGCGGAAATCTTGGAAGAGCAGGCGGCGCTGGCGCCCACCGTGGGTATTTCCGAGCGATTGGCGGTGTTAGCGCGGCGCTGTCCTGCCTTACATAAGTTGGGGCAAATCCTGGCGCGCGATCAACGTCTTGCTCCGGAATTGCGCCGCCACTTACGCGAACTGGAGTCGCTTCCTCCGACCACTTCCCAAACCGCGATTGAAGGCGTTCTGGCCCGAGAGTTTGGTTCGCTGGAGTCGCTGGGAGTTTCCCTGGCGCCGCAGGCGCTGGCCGAGGCGAGTGTGGCGGTGGTGATTCCTTTTACCACGCCCGGCCCCGATGGCGCGCCTTGCGACGGCGTGTTCAAAATTCTCAAGCCGGGCATCGAGGAGCGTCTGGCCGAGGAGCTTGAGTTGCTAGGGCGCGTTGGGGCGCACCTGGACGAGCGCTGCCACGAGCTAGGCATTCCGCAACTCGATTACGGCGAAACGTTCGACACGGTGCGCGAAAAGCTGCAATTCGAAGTGCGGCTCGACCTGGAGCAGCGCCACTTGACGCAAGCCCAGGCGTGTTTTGCCGAGGCGCCCCAAGTGCTGATTCCGCAGTTGTTCGACTTTTGCACGCCGCGCGTCACCGCCATGGAGCGCGTCTGGGGAGGCAAAGTCACGGACCACCGCTTTCGTTCCCCCGCCGAGCGCCGGCAAACCGCCGACCTGGTGATCGACGCGCTCATCGGCCAACCCCTGTTCAGCCGCGCGAACGAAGCGCTGTTTCACAGCGATCCGCATGCGGGCAACTTATTGCTTACCCCGGACGGCCGACTGGCTATTCTCGATTGGAGCCTGGTCGGCGTGCTGGGCGAAACGGAACGCGCCACCTTGGTGCAAGTGTTGGTTTCCGCGGCCCTATTGGATGGTGAACGCATCGCCTCGTTGTTGCTTAGCTTGGCGCAACGCGGCGCGACGAACCCGGCGGCGCTCCATGCGGTTATTCACGATTGGCTGCGCCGCGTCCGCCGGGGGCAGTTGCCCGGCTTGCAATGGATGGTTGGCCTGCTGGACGAAGCGGTGCAAACCGCCCGCTTGCGGCTGGCGCCGGATTTATTACTGTTTCGCAAATCGCTCCATACGCTGGAAGGAGTCGTGGCCGACTTGGAAGTAGACCCCGCACGTATGGACATCGCCCTGCAAAGCGAGTTTCTGGCCCGGCTGGCGGTCGAATGGCCGTGGCGTTGGCTGGCCCCGCCCTGTTCTCGCCAGTTCCGCACCCGACTTTCGAATGCCGATTTAGCCCGGGCTGTTCTGAATCTGCCGGCCGCCGCCACGCGGTTCTGGGTCGGACATGGATTTGACCTGGTAAGGGGACTGCGCGCGAATATCGGTTTGTGTGTATAAAGAGCGAACGTTGGCCAGTGTCAGGATGAACTAACGCATCGCGGTCCCGCGGTCGATTGGTAACCTCAGCAAAGGAGTCAAGCGGTATGTCACGCACCGTCGAAGTGACGGAGTTGGTGCTACGCGACGGTCATCAAAGTCTCCTGGCCACGCGGATGGCGCTGGAGGACATGGTTCCCGCCTGCGAGGACATCGATCAGGCCGGCTACTGGAGCGTCGAATGCTGGGGCGGCGCCACGTACGACGCTTGCATCCGCTTTCTGAACGAAGACCCTTGGGAGCGCCTGCGCACCTTCCGCAAGCTCATGCCCAACAGCCGGCTGCAAATGCTGTTGCGCGGGCAGAACTTGCTTGGCTACCGCCATTATGAAGACTCGGTGGTCGAGCGGTTCGTCGATAAATCGGCCGAAAACGGCATGGATGTGTTCCGCGTGTTCGACGCGTTGAACGACATTCGCAATTTGCGACAAGCCCTGAAAGCGGTGGTGCGGACCGGCAAACACGCCGAAGGAACGATCTGCTATACCACGTCGCCCTTGCACACCATCGACCGTTTCGTCGAACTGGCGCAACAACTGCGCGACCTGGGATGCCAGTCGATTTGCATTAAAGACATGGCCGCCCTGTTACGCCCCCAACCCGCGTACGACCTGGTCAAAGGCATCAAAGAAAAATGCGGCCAGGACACCGTCGTCCATGTGCATGTCCACTCGACCACGGGCGTGACCCTGGTCAGTTTGATGAAGGCCATTGAAGCCGGGGCCGATATTGTTGACACGTCAATCTCGTCGCTCAGCCTCGGCTCGGGGCATAACCCCACCGAGGCGCTGGTCGAAATGCTCGAAGGCACCGGCTACACCACCCGCCTGGACAAGGCCCGGCTGCTCAAGATCAAAGAACACTTCGGCAAAATCCGGCCGCGGTACGCGGAGTTTGAATCGAAGTACATTGGCGTCGAAACGGAGATCTTCGACAGCCAGATTCCTGGCGGCATGATCTCGAACATGGAAAGCCAGCTGAAGCAGCAAGGCGCCGCCGATCGTATTAAAGACGTGCTGACCGAAGTTCCCAACGTGCGGAAGGACGCGGGCTATCCGCCGCTCGTTACGCCGTCGAGTCAGATTGTGGGCACGCAGGCCGTGTTCAATGTGCTCATGGGGCGTTACAAAGCGCTCACGGGCGAGTTCGCGGACTTGATGCTCGGTTACTACGGCGAAACCATCGGCCCGCGCGATCCAGCCGTGATGGAAGCCGCCGCCAAGCACGCCAAGAAAGAGGCGATCACCGGCCGTCCTGCCGACTTGCTCAAGCCCGAATGGGAAGAACTGCGCGGCGCCGCCTTGGCCCTTAAAGGCTGCAACGGCTCGGATGAAGACGTGCTGACTCACGCCATGTTTCCGCAAGTGGCGCCCACGTTCTTCGCCCAACGGGCCAACGGACCCAAGAACCTGAGCAAGAAGCCGGAAGCCGCCAAGCCGGCGCCCGCCGCGGGAGCCGGCAAGCCAACCGATGGCAAAGGCCCCGTGCAGCAGCGCGTCACCTATCAGGTGAAAATCGGCGACAAGTCACACCAGGTGACGGTCGAACCGGCCTGACGGCGAAACAACCCGTGGAACAATGCCTTGATGGGCTCCTCGCGCCCCGCGCGTCGAGCCTCTCCCCCATGTCCTCACTCATACCCACGAGCAAGGATCAGCGATGAGCGCCGACGCCAGGAAGTCGATGGAAAGTCTGATCGAAGAACTTCGCAAAAAGCGAGAACATCTCAAGCAAGGAGGCGGAGCCGACCGCCTGGCCAAGCAAAAAGAGCAAGGCAAGTTCACCGCGCGCGAACGCATCGAAGGTCTGGTTGATGCGGAAAGTTTCGAAGAGTTCGGCTTGTTCGCCCAGCATCGGCAATCGCACTTTGGCATGGCGAATAAGGAAGTTCCGGCCGATGGCGTCGTGACTGGCGCCGCCTCGATCGACGGACGGCTCGTGCATTTGGCCAGCCAGGACTTCACCGTCCTGGGAGGCTCCGCGGGAGAAGTCCACTCGCTCAAAGTGGCCGAAGTGATGGCCCGCTCGCTCAAGACCGGCAGCCCGTTCGTGTTCATCAACGACTCGGGCGGCGCCCGGGTGCAAGAGGGCATTGATTCGCTCTCGGGCTACGGCCAGGTGTTTTTCCACAACGTGATGCTCTCCGGCGCTGTGCCGCAAATTTCGCTCATTTGCGGACCTTGCGCCGGCGGGGCGTCGTACTCGCCCGCCCTGACCGACTTCATCATCCAAACCCGGCAGGCCCAGATGTTCATCACGGGCCCGCAGGTCATTAAGCAAGTCACGGGCGAACAAATCACGGCGGAAGCGCTCGGCGGGGCCGACTCGCACATGGCGCATTCGGGGGTCATCCACTTTGTGGCCGAGAACGATCAGGATGCGCTCTACTTGTGCCGCCGGTTGCTTAGTTTCCTGCCGTCGAACAACCTGGAGGAGCCGCCCCGGCTGCCTTCGGATAACAACGTCGATCCGAACCCGGCGTTGACCAACGCGGTGCCCGTTGAGCCGAAGCAAGGCTACGACGTGCGCACCGTGATTACCGGCGTGGTTGACCAAGGCGATTTTCTGGAAGTGCAAGCCGGCTACGCCATGAATATGGTGGTGGGTTTTGCTCGCATACTTGGGCGCAGCATTGGCATCATCGCCAACCAGCCGTCGGTGTTGTCGGGCGCGATCGACATTAACGCTTCGGTTAAAGCGAGCCGGTTCATTCGGTTCTGTAATGCGTTCAATATTCCGCTGGTGACGTTTGTTGATGTGCCGGGGTTCCTGCCTGGTGTGGAACAGGAGTACGGCGGCATCATTCGCCACGGCGCCAAGTTACTGTTCGCGTACTCGGCGGCTACGGTGCCCAAGATTCAAGTGATCTTGCGCAAGTCGTATGGCGGCGCCCACGTGGCGATGTCCTCGCGCGACCTGGGGGCTGACTGCGTCTTCGCCTGGCCCACGGCGGAAGTCGCGGTGATGGGCGCGGAAGGCGCCGTCGAGATCGTCTTCCGCAAAGAAATGCAAGACGCCCAAGACAAAGCCGCGCGCCGCGCGGAGTTGATCGAGAAATACCGCTCTGCGTTCGCCAGCCCGTATGTGGCGGCGGGTCGTCGCCTGGTGGACGACATCATCGAACCGGCGAACACGCGCCGTCACCTAGCGCAAGCTCTGGAGTATTTGCAAACCAAGCGAGATCAACGTCCGCCGAAGAAGCACGGTTTGATCCCGCTGTAAGCGGCGTGCGTGATGAGCGACAGTAACGTTTGAAAATTCGAGTTCCGTAGCCCGCGACGGAGCGTGCCTGTACCACGGAGCCTATGCATGAATTCACATCCTGCGGAACAAGGCGCTTTGGCCGAAGTTCTCGAAGCGCTGCGCGCGGAAGTGGCCGGCTTGAGCCAACGTTTGGCGGCGCTGGAAGCGAGCGTGGGCGCCAAGCCCAAGTCGCCTTCTGGCTCTCCCGCGGCGGCGGCCCCTGTTGCTGCGCCGCCAGTTGCTGCGCCGCCTGCTCCTGCCGCGCCCGCCAAAGCGTCCGAGGAAATTAACCAAGAATTAATCTTGGTCATTAGCGCGGCGATTGCCGCCTTCCTGGGCGTGAAACCCCATATTCGTCAAATTCGATTAGTCAGCGGCGCGACCTGGGCTCAACAAGGCCGCGCGACCATCCAAGCGTCACACGCCCTTTCGGTTCGGCACGACTAGGAGTCGGTCTTGAAACTTAAACTTACCATTGACGGCAAGGTGTACGAGGTCGATGTGGATGTCTCGCAGCCCGAGACGCCCCAGCCGGGATACGTTCCGCCAGTCGGCCAGGCGCGGCTCCCTGCGGCTCCAGCCGGAGCGGCGCCCGCAGGCGCAGCGGCCTCGGCGGCGCCCGCGGCAAGCGGTCCTCCGGTGGATGAGAACAAAGTGTGCCGCAGTCCCATTTCGGGGGTGGTGGTGCGCGTGACCGCGCAAGTCGGCCAGGCCATTCAAGCCAACGACGTGCTGCTCGTGCTGGAAGCCATGAAAATGGAAACCGTCATCACTTCGCCCGTGGCGGGCAAAGTGGCCAAGGTGAATGTGAATGTTGGCGACCCCGTCAAAGGGGGCCAGGTTCTGGTCGAGTTCGAATGACCCGAGGTGTGTTCCATGCAACCCGTCAAGGCGATTAATCATATCGGGATCGCGGTCCGATCGATCGAAGATCAACGCTCCTTTTACGAAGGCGTGCTTGGCGCCGAGTTCGAAGGACTCGAAGACGTGCCCAGCCAGAAGGTGCGGGTAGGCTTCTTTCGCGTGAACGATGTACGGCTCGAACTGCTCGAACCGACCGATCCTTCCAGCACCATCGCCACGTTTCTGGAAAAGCGCGGCGAAGGGCTGCATCATTTGGCCTTCACGGTGGAGAATATCCAATCGCGCATTGCCGAACTGCAAGAGCAGGGCTTGCGCATGATCGACCAAACGCCGCGCCCCGGCGCGCATCATATGCAAATTGCCTTTGTTCACCCCAAAAGCACGTTTGGCGTGCTGACCGAATTGTGCGAACCGCCGGCGGCCCATTGACGCCCCACGCGCGTCAGGCGGCGCTGCGTAATGCTTCCTGGGAGCGAGCCATCTCGCTTCCAAGTGGAGAAAACCAACCAACGGCCAGTCACTTACTGCGCCGAGTGGTGTGTCAATATCAAATGAAAACCAAGGGAAAAGCTAGGAAAACGGCCTGTTCGGAATTTCCCCCGCACATTATTCTTCGTCCCGCGACTGGCAGATTGCCGACGCATATAATGATCAAGTGGAACATTCCTGGACGAGGATGGGTGCGATGAGAGGCACAACGGCTTTTCCCGTGTTGACCGCCGAGGAAGCGGCTGAATTGATTCCCCACGGAGCGATGGTAGCTTTCAGTGGATTTACGCCCGCCGGATCAGCAAAGGCCGTGCCGCAAGCGTTGGCGCGTCGGGCGCGTCAACTGCACGACGAAGGTACGCCTTTCCAAATTCGCGTGCTCACCGGCGCTTCCACCGGCGCCAGCCTGGACGATGCGCTGGCGGAAGTCAATGCGATAAGTTGGCGTGCGCCTTATCAGTCGTCGTCGCTGCTTCGCAAGCAAATCAATGAAGGCCGCGTGGCCTTTGTCGATATGCACCTTTCGCACCTGCCGCAGTCCGTGCTGTTTGGGTTTTTCGGCAAGGTCGATGTGGCCGTGATCGAGGCGACCGAAGTCACCCCCGACGGCCGGGTTTACTTGACCACGTCGGTTGGCGCCTCGCCCACGTTCCTGCAAGTGGCGGACAAAGTGATTTTCGAGGTGAATCGTCGCCAGGCGCGCCGCATTAGCGACATGGCCGACATTACCATTCCCAAGCCGCCGCCATATCGCAATGCGCTGGACCTGGACCATCCGCTGCAGCGCATCGGCAAGAATTATGCGCGGGTCGATCCGGAAAAGATCGTGGGTATTGTTGAGACCGACCGGCCCGACGAACTTGGCGGGTTTACCCCTTCGGACGAAACCAGCCGCGCCATTGCGGAACACGTTGTGCGGTTCCTGTTGGACGAACTCGCCGCCCACCGCATTCCCATGGAGTTCCTTCCGCTGCAAAGCGGCGTGGGCAACGTGGCGAACGCCGTGCTGGAAGGGCTGGGCGACAACCCCGACATTCCCGACTTCCTGATGTACACGGAAGTCTTTCAGTCGGCCGCCTTTAAGCTCATGCAACGCGGCCGCCTGCGCGGAGCCAGCACCTGCGCGCTAACGCTTTCGCCGGGCGAAATGCGCGAGTTTGTGAGCCAGCTTGATTTCTTTGCGCCGCGCATTGTGCTGCGCCCGCAAGAAATCTCGAACAATCCGGCGGTGGTGCGCCAGCTAGGCGTGATCGCCATGAACACGGCGCTGGAGTTCGACCTGTTCGGCCACGTCAATTCAACGCATGTGTGCGGCAGCACCATTATGAACGGCGTGGGCGGCAGCGGCGACTTCGCCCGCAATGCATATTTGTCGATTTTCATGTGCCCGTCGATCGCCAAAGACGGGAAGATTTCGACGGTGGTGCCCATGTGCACGCACGTCGACCAGAACGAACATTCGGTGCAAGTGCTTGTGACCGAGCAAGGACTGGCCGACCTGCGCGGCTTGGCGCCCGAGGAGCGGGCCACGCGCATCATCAGCCAGTGCGCGCACCCCATGTATCGAGATTATTTGTATCGTTACGTTCGCGACGCCGGCTCGGCGCATATCCCTCATGATCTGAGCCGTTGTTTCGAACTGCACCAGAACTTACTGCAACACGGTTCGATGTTGCCCGCGGCGACTCCGCGCCGCGCGGCATGTTAAACCTGGTCTGCCACTCGTAGGCGTGCGACGCGCGCCTGCGGCGCGGGGCCAGGACCATGACCAAGGAACTCCTTTCATGCTGGCCCCTGAATTCTCTCTGGAAGAGGACTTCCCTCCCGTCACGTATGAGCAGTGGCGCGCCCTGGCCGAAGCCGACTTGAACGGCGCGCCGTTCGAGCAAAAGCTCGTCACGCGCACGTATGAAGGCATCGACCTGCAGCCGATCTATACGCGGCGCGATCATCCCAGCGAGCAGGACCCCGGCGGGTTCCCCGGCTTCGCGCCTTGGGTGCGTGGGGCAAACGCTGCCGGCGCCGTCCTGACGGGTTGGGATTTACGGCAAGAACACGCCCATCCCGATCTCGCCGTGACGAATCGTGCGATTCTGGACGACCTGGAAGGAGGCGTCACTTCGCTGCTCTTGCGGCTTGACTTCGCCGCGCGCAACGGCCGCGATCCTGACGATTCCGCCGCAGCCGAACTGGCCGGGCGCGACGGCTTGATGATCTATCAAGTCGAAGATTTCGACGCGGCGCTCGCGGGCGTACACTTGAATCTGATTGGCGTGGCGCTCGAATCGGGCGCAGCGTTCCTTCCTGCCGCCGCGCTGTTGGCGGGTTTGTGGCGTCGCCGGAAGGTGTCGCCGCAGGAGGCTCGCGGCGCCTTTAACGCCGACCCGTGGGCCGTGCTGGCGCGCGACGGTCAACTGCCTTACACGCCTCAAGCCGCCCTGGCGCAATTGGCTGAACTGGCAGCTTGGACCGCGAAGAACTATCCCAACGTCACATCCGTGCGCGTGGGTACGGCGGCCTACCATCATGCCGGCGCCACGGCGGTGCAGGACGTCGCCTTTGCCATGGCCACGGCGGTCGAATACCTGCGAGCCATGACCAGCGCTGGACTAAGCCTGGACGACGCCGCCCGGCAAATCCTCTTCAGCATGAGTTTGGGAACGCGGCACTTTCTGGCCGTCGCGAAACTCCGCGCCGCGCGGCGCCTGTGGGGGCGCGTCATCGAGGCGTGCGGCGGTTCGTCGGCCGCGGCGGCCATGCGCATTCACGCCCGCACCAGCAAGCGCGTGCTCACGCAGCGCGACCCCTATGTGAATCTGTTACGCAATACGGTCGGCGTGTTTGCGGCGGCCGGGGGTGGGGCCGAGTCCATCACTTCGGTTCCTTTTGACGCCGCGGGCGGACTGCCCGACGATTTCAGTCGCCGCATCGCACGCAATACGCTGCTCATCTTGCAGGAAGAAGGGCATTTGCATCGCGTGATTGACCCGCCTGGCGGAAGTTGGTTCCTCGACAGCCTGACCGATCAGATTTGCGAAAAAGCCTGGAGCGTGTTTCAAGAGGTCGAGCGGCAAGGCGGCATGCTCAACGCCATTCAAAGCGGTTGGGTGGCCGAGCAAATCGACTCGGCGTTTGCCCCCCGCGCCAAAGACATCGCTCGCCGCAAGGAAGGGATCACGGGCGTGAGCGAGTTTCCCAACGTGGGCGAAGAGCGCGTGATTCACCCCGATCCGGACCGCGCGGCCCTGGTCAAGACCGCCATGCAGCGAATAACCGCCGCTCGGCCCGATGTGAAGTTGCTGGCCGCACTCGGAAAGAGCGCAACCAAGCCCGGCGAGCAATCGGCCGCCGCCGTGGACGCCGCCGCACAAGGCGCTTCACTCGGCCAGTTGGCCAAGGCAATTGGCTTCCACGCCGAGCCGACCTCGTTGCCGCCGTTGTCGCCGCATCCCTTCGCCCAACCGTTTGAAGAGCTGCGCGATGCGAGCGACGCCTGGCAAGCGAAGCACGGCCACCGTCCGCGGGTGTATCTGGCCAATCTCGGTTCGCCGGCGCACCACACCGCGCGGGCCACCTTCTCGAAGAACTTCTTCGAAGCGGGCGGGTTCGAGGTGATCAGCTCCGAAGGTTTCAAAGACGCCGACGCCGCAGCCGCCGGCTTTGCGCAAAGCGGTGCGAAGCTCGCCGTTATTTGCTCATCGGACAAACTTTATCCCGAGCTGGTTCCGCCCACTGCGTTGAAGCTGAAAGCTGCTGGCGCGCGAACGGTGGTGCTGGCGGGAAACCCTGGCGCCAATGAAGCCGCATGGCGCGACGCGGGCGTTGACCGATTCATTTTCATCAAATGCGATGTGCTTGCCACGTTGCGAGACTTGCTTCGTGAGGAGGGAGTTTACCTGTCATGACCGCCATTCCCAATTTTGGCGATGTGCCGCTTCAAGCTGACCACGCGAAGAGCGACAAGGCTAAGCTCGCCACACGCGACGCCTGGCGCCAGGCCGTCACCGCGCCGGAAGGTAAGCTCTCGTGGCAAACGCCCGAACAAATTCCCGTCCAGGCTCTGTACAGCGCGGCGGATCTCTCGGGCGTCGATCATCTGGACACCATGCCGGGCATGCCGCCGTTTGTGCGCGGCCCCTACGCGACCATGTATGTGCTGCGCCCCTGGACGGTGCGGCAGTATGCGGGTTTTTCCACGGCGAAAGACTCCAACGCCTTTTACCGCCGTAACCTGGCGGCGGGGCAAATGGGCCTTTCCATTGCGTTCGACCTGGCCACGCATCGCGGGTACGACTCGGATCATCCGCGCGTTACCGGCGACGTGGGTATGGCCGGAGTCGCCATCGACAGCATTTATGATATGCGCATGCTGTTCGACGGCATTCCGCTCGACAAAATGAGCGTTTCGATGACCATGAACGGCGCCGTGCTGCCCGTGCTGGCCCTGTACATCGTGGCTGCGGAAGAACAAGGCGTAAAGCCCGAGCAACTGGCGGGGACCATTCAGAACGACATCCTGAAAGAGTTCATGGTCCGCAATACGTACATTTACCCGCCCGAGCCGAGCATTCGCATCATCGCCGATATTTTCGACTTCACCAGCCGCCGGATGCCCAAGTTCAACAGCATCAGCATTAGCGGCTACCACATGCAAGAGGCGGGCGCCACGGCCGACCTGGAATTAGCCTACACGTTGGCCGATGGGTTGGAGTATGTGCGCACCGGGCGCCAAGCCGGTTTGGATGTCGACGCGTTTTGTCCGCGGCTGTCGTTCTTCTGGGCCATCGGCATGAACTACTTCATGGAGGTAGCCAAACTTCGCGCGGCGCGCATGCTGTGGTCCAAGCTCATTAAGCAGTTCGAGCCCAAAAGCCCCAAGAGTTTGTCGCTCCGCACGCACAGTCAAACCAGCGGCTGGAGCCTCACCGCGCAAGACGTGTACAACAACGTAATTCGCACCTGCCTGGAAGCAATGGCCGCAGCGCATGGTCATACGCAGTCGCTGCATACCAATGCGCTGGACGAAGCCCTGGCGCTGCCAACCGATTTCTCGGCCCGCATCGCCCGGAATACGCAGTTGTTCCTGCAACAAGAGACCGACACCTGCGACGTGGTCGACCCATGGGGCGGCAGCTACTATGTTGAACGGCTCACGCATGATCTGGCCCAGCGCGCCTGGAGCCATATTCGCGAGGTCGAAGAACTGGGCGGCATGACCAAGGCCATCCAGGCCGGCATTCCCAAAATGCGCATTGAAGAAGCCGCGGCCCGCACCCAAGCCCGGATCGACTCGGGCCAACAAACCGTGATCGGCGTGAACAAGTATCGGCCCACGGGTGACGAAAACATCCACGTACTGAAGGTCGACAACACCGCGGTGCGCGAGTCGCAAATTGCCAACCTGAAAAAGTTGCGGCAAGAACGCGATCAAGCCCAAGTGGATGCCGCGCTCGGCGCCTTGACCAAGGCGGCCAAAAGCGAGTCGGGCAACCTGCTGGAACTAGCCATCGACGCCGCGCGCGCCAAAGCCACCGTGGGCGAGATCAGTCAGGCGCTGGAGAATGTGTTCGGCCGATACGAAGCGCCAGTGCAGGCGGTGCGCGGCGTGTACGCGGCGGAAATTGGCGCCACAGAAAGCCACATTGCCGAAGTGCGCCGCCTGGTGGAACGGTTTGAACGCGCCGAAGGCCGCCGTCCGCGCATCATGGTCGCCAAGATGGGGCAAGACGGTCACGACCGCGGGCAAAAGGTAATCGCCTCGGCCTTTGCGGATCTGGGTTTTGACGTGGACATTGGACCGTTATTCCGCACCCCCGGCGAGACCGCCCGGCAAGCCGTGGAGAACGACGTACATATCGTTGGCGTCAGTTCGCTCGCGGCAGGTCACTTGACGCTCGTGCCCGAGCTTCGATCCGAACTGGCGCAGCTCGGCCGCGAGGATATTATGATCGTGGCGGGCGGCGTCATTCCGCCGCAAGATTATGACGCCTTGTATGAAGCTGGCGCGTCGGCGGTGTTTGGTCCCGGCACGGTGATCGGAGAAGCGGCGGCCAAGCTGCTGCATTCGCTGGGCGAGCGATTGGGAATCGACCTGGACGACCCCACGCTAGCCGCCACGGAAAACTAGCACGATCTTCCCAGACCTACGCAGCGCCCACAAAGTAGGTTACTCGCTCCGCGAGTAACCCGCGGCATAAGCCACAGAGCCGCAACTACCGCTTGGCGCCGCAAAGTAGGTTACTCGCTCCGCGAGTAACCCACCGCATAAGCACACCGCCGCAACTTCCGATTGTTTCCACGCGAGCAACCCAGGGCGTGAGCCACACAAACGCAACTACCGTATGTCTCCGCGTAAGGTCGCTCGCGGAGCGAGTGACCTACTTTCAAGACGCTCCACCTGCGTTACCAACGCCGTCGAAAGCGCCATGACGGAGAACGACTCTCGATCGCCCTCAACCGCCCAGAGCCACGCTTCCGCGAGTCCGCGCCGGCGCGAACTTAGCGTCGAAGATTACTTTAACGGCGTTCGCGCTGGCGAAATGCCGGTGCTGGCGCGTGCGCTCACCTTGATCGAGTCGAACAGCCCGCGGCATCAGCTTCTGGCGGAAGATTTGCTCACACGACTTATGCCGTACACCGGCGGTGCGGTGCGCGTGGGCGTAACTGGCGCGCCGGGGGCAGGCAAAAGCACTTTCATCGAAGCGCTCGGACTGCACCTGGTGCGCAGCGGCTTGCGCGTGGCGGTGCTCGCGGTCGATCCTTCCAGTGGTTTGACCGGCGGCAGTATTCTGGGCGATAAGACCCGCATGTCAGGACTCGCCGCCGAACGGAATGCGTATATTCGTCCGTCACCGTCGGCCGGTACGCTCGGAGGCGTGGCGCGCAAAACGCGCGAAACGATGCTCGTGTGCGAAGCGGCAGGTTACCAGGTTGTGCTCGTTGAAACCGTTGGCGTAGGGCAATCGGAAACGATGGTCGCCGATATGACCGATTGCTTTCTCGCCATCATGCTTCCCGGGGCCGGCGATGAACTGCAAGGCATCAAACGCGGTTTGCTCGAACTGGTCGACGTGATCGCCGTGAACAAGGCCGACGGTCCGACGCGCGCTGCCGCAGAGTTGGCCGCTGTACAGTACAACGTGGCGCTCAAGTCGCTTTCGGGTCGTAGCGATGAAGACGACGCTCCCGTGGTGCTCACGTGCAGCGCGCTGCATCATCAAGGCGTGAACGCCGTATGGGACGCCATTCACCAGCGTCAGGCGCGGCACGCTGCAACCGGCAAACTGGCCGACCGACGACGGCGCCAGAACCTGCGCTGGTTGTGGTCGCTTGTGGAAGATCGCCTGCGTCACGCCATCCACACGCATCCGGCGGTGCAAGCCATTCGCGAACCGCTGGAGCGGCAAGTGCTCACCGGCGCCATTCCTCCGGAAGTCGCCGCGCGACAAATCCTGGAAGCGTTCGGCCTGGCGCGCAGTTAAGACACGAAGCGATGGATAAGGCGTCGTGCGTCGAACGCGCGGGACCGTCGCGTTTCCAAGGCGCGGTTACTTGGGAGCCGTGTCCTCGCGCACGCCAGGATCGTTTGGCTGACGGCCGCGCAGGCGCACATCGCCGCCCTCCGCGTCGTAAAAGGCGGGCGGTGCGTTGTACGTTCCACTGGTTTCTTGCACAGGCAAACCCAGCAGACGCTCGGTATCCGCCGGGCGGTCGAGGCAATGCCAGTGGTTGCCGGAGAACACAAAGGTCTCTGGCGACGTTTTCGGCCCGATGTTGACGACCTGCCGGGCCTCAGCGGCGCGAAACACCACCACATTGTTAATGAACCGACCATTGCGGCTGGGAACGAATTGCGGGTCGGTATTCTCCTGCAGGATGCGCACGGCCCAGCGTCGTGGGCGGTAAATGGTGTTGTGCTGCACGGTGGCGCCGTCAACGCCTACAAATGCGATGGCGCTTAAGCCGCCCACGAACTCACAATCCTCCACAGTAATATTTTTTGCTTCAAAACCTTGGGGTTGTGGACGAAAGTAGGGCAGTCCCGTACTGCCGCCCACGTTGACGCCGCGCCCGCCAGCGTTCTCGAAACGACAGCGGCGGATCACAATGTCTTGGCTGCCCCCCTTGGCTTGCACGCCGTTCGCGGAGTCGCCGGCGTCGTGGAAGGTGCAACCAACAATGAGGCCGTCGGGGCAGCCGACCATGTCAATTCCCGAACCACTGTTCCCCCAACGTTCCACGCGGCAGTTCTCGACCCGAAACTGATTAACTCCCGAGAGCTTCATTCCATCGCGATTACCTTCGGGGCCCACATCGCGCACGACCACGTTATGTAGCGTCACGTGGTGGGCAGGCGTTTTGCTGGAGCCAGAGTCATCAATGTTCAGGCCGTTGCCGATGGCGCCGCGCAGCACCAGGTCGCGCAGTTCGACATACTCTGGCGACGACAGATGCAGCCCTCCGCCGCCTCCTAAAATCACAGGCGGCTGATCGCGATCGGCGGCCGCGATCACGATAGGTTGCTCCGCCGTGCCGCGCAAACCCGCCCGCGACAGCCCGCCGCGATACGTCCCCGGAGCGATCAAGATGGCGGTTCCCGCCGCGGCGTCGCGCAGCGCCACGGCCAACTCATCGCGATTGCTCACGCGAACGGTTTCGGCGGCGGCGATTGTCGATGATGACGCGAGAGCGAAACCGAGCAGGATACGAAGCGGACGTACAGAGCAAAACATACTCCCCCCTCGGCGACGCGGGATGTGTTGAATGATGGTGCGCGACACGGCGAAGGCGCCGCGATCACCGCGATTTTACCTTACCGCGATGCAATGCGCTTCAATCTTCGGGCAAGTACAGCAAACGACCGCAGCTCTTGCAAAACACGGGGCGGGCCATCTTTAATTCACTTTTCATTTGCACAGTGATGGCGGTGTAGCATCCGGTGCAAACATCGTTCTCGACCGAGGCGAGCGCGTCCTCGCCGCGACTGACGGACAAGCGTTTGTATTCGGCCTGCAACGCGCCGGGAAGCTCGTCCTCGGCCGTGTGGAGTTCGCCCGCCAGACGCTGGATATCGGCTTCGAGCGACGCGCGTTCGCCTTCGACTTTTTGTGTGAGCGACTTCAAGTCGTCGCGGCTGCGGGTCAGTGCGGCGTCGGCTTCTTTGACCTTCGTTTCCAGATCTTCAATGCGTTCAAGCATTTCGAAGATTTCGTCGGTCAAGACGCTGTTGGCTTGCTTATCGGCGGCGATTTGTTCTTTAATCGCCTGATATTCCTTGTTGCTGTTGGCTGCGTTTAGTTTGAGCTTAAGGTCTTCAATGCGGCTTTCGCGCTGGCGCAATTGTAGTTGAAGATCGTCGCACTTCACCTTGGCCCGGGTGAGTGTTTCTTTGGCCGCTTTGAGTTCTTCCTCTTTCTTGGCGACGTTCGTCTGGCCGACGGCGATCTGTTTGGGACCGCGTTCGCGGCGGCCGCGCAGGTCGCCCAGTTGGCGGTGAATGCGGTGCAATTTGACTAAGGCGGCCGAAGTGAGTTTATCGGTAGGCATAAGCAACTAGGGATGGGTCTCCGAGAGACGGTGGGTCTTGATTTGCAATGGGAACAAAAAAAGCCGCCGATCCTGCGACCGGCGGCTGGTGCGATTGCGATTCGTGG
Organism: Planctomycetota bacterium; assembly: GCA_963204915.1. GTDB lineage: Bacteria > Planctomycetota > Planctomycetia > Pirellulales > Pirellulaceae > JAHWKS01. The sequence continues at coordinate 77,804 of CAUJHS010000080.1, forward strand.
TCAAACATCGCCCGGCGATTAGCCTGCGGCGCTCTTGAGGAATCCTTCCAGGTGCTGCGCGCGAACCGGGTGCTGCAGCTTGCGGACCGCCTTGGCTTCGATCTGGCGGACGCGTTCCCGAGTGACTTTGAAAATGCGCCCCACTTCCTCCAGCGTGTAGGTGTAGCCGTCGCCCAGGCCGTAGCGCAGACGGATGATTTCGCGCTCACGGTAAGTGAGGGTTTTGAGCAGGCTTTCGATCTTCTGCCGCAAAATCTCATTGTTGGCGGTACGGACGGGATTATCGCTGGTCGAGTCTTCGATAAACTCGCCGAAGGCGCTGTCTTCGCTGTCGCCCACGGGGCGGTCGAGGCTGACCGGATGACGGCCAATGTCCATCACGCGGCGGACTTCCTCGACGTCGATGTCGGCTCGCAGGGCGATTTCCTCCATCGACGGCTCGCGGCGCAACTCTTGTTGCAGCTTTTTCTGAATATTACGCAGTTTGGAAAGCACGTCAATCATGTGCACCGGAATGCGGATCGTGCGCGCCTGGTCCGCAATAGCGCGGGTAATGGCCTGTCGGATCCACCAGGTGGCGTACGTTGAGAACTTAAAGCCGCGGCGATACTCGTACTTATCGACGGCCCGCATCAGGCCCGTGTTGCCTTCCTGAATGAGGTCCAGGAAGCTCAAACCGCGGTTGCGGTACTTTTTGGCGATGGACACCACGAGCCGCAAATTACCGCTGGAAAGCTGGCGTTTGACCGCTTCATAATCTTGGAACTGGCGGCGCACTTGGTCGATCTTGCGCCGCAGGCTGCGGGGGCTTTCCTGCGTGAGCAACATCAAGTCGCGCAGTTCACGGCGCAAGTTGGCGCGCTGATCTTTGGCCGAAGTGTCGTGGCGCAGCTCGGTCAGCCGGCGGCGGAGAAAATCCATGCGTTGCGAGTAGGACTCCATCTCCTTCATTAGCGGTTGCACGCGACGCGTGCGCACGCTTAATTCTTCGACGAGGGTCAAGCACTTGCCCCGGTGACGCAGGAACGTTTTCTTGGCCGCGGCTTTCGCCTCGCGCGAGGCCGAACGCGACAACAACACCCGGAACTGTGCTTCCTTCTTTTCCAGCACCTTGTGCAGGGTGTGCAAGTTGTACGGCATGCGAGCTTGAATTTGCTCTTTGGTCAGCCGTTCGGTCAATGACACCTTGATGGTGCGGTCGAAAGGAAGCTCGCCGCGATGCACTTTGTCCAGCACATCGACCACGTTCTTGATGGCGAAGTGGCAGCTTAGCACCGAGCGGCGGAAACGGCGCCGCGTCACTTCGATCTTCTTGGCCAGGGCGATTTCCTCGTCGCGCGTGAGCAGCGGAATGGCCGCCATTTGCGAGAGATACATGCGAATGGGATCGTCGCTCAGCTTGGGCGTCTCGGTGGACGCGATTAGCACCATTTCTTCTTCGACGGCCTGAATTTCGGCCGCGCTGGGCGCTTTGCTTGCCGGCGGTTGAGTTTTGGGCGCGGGGGGCTCCTCGACCAATTCGATGCCTTGCTCGTCCAAGGCGATGATCAGGTTGTCGAGCTTCTCGGGGTTGATGTCCTCGTCGGGAAGATAGTGGTTCACCTCATCGTAGGTGAGGTAGCCTTGCTCTTTGCCCTTGGCGATGAGTTGTCGCAAGTCCAGGTCTTGGGGCGATCGATCCATCTTCATCCTCCTGCGCTTTCTTGCGCCTCGCGGGTCAAACTCGCACCCTCCGCCGCCATCCCTCCATGAACGCGGACCGGGGGTCGATCTAATGTATCAGACATCAAAACGAAGATTTTGAACAGCAGGGATTTAAAAAGAATAGAGAAATTATTGTCAAGATTTTTTCTCCGGTTCTTTCTGATTCTCTCTGGCTCGCGTTCCGATGTACGGCTAACGCTGCTGGTGCTTTCGCTGGTCTTGCTCGTGAAGTTCGAGCAAGAGTCGGAGTTCTTCTTCGTCGCTTAAACGCCCTTGCTCTAACGCCGCTTCTTTTTGCCGGCGTTGTTGATCTTCACGCCGTTGATGCAAACGGCGGACGAGTTCCTCCAGCCGCTGCGGAGCCGGCTTTTGGCTTTTTTCCTCTTTGGCTCGCGCGTTCTCGTCCAACTCGACGAGTACGCTTTTCAAATGCGCGTCTTCCAGGTCGGTCATGACGCGCACCAGGTCGAGCGATTCGCCTTGTTCGTACAAGCGGCGAAAGGCGGCGAATAAGCCCCGCGCTGCAGGTGTTGATAAATCGCTGGCCGACACTTGCTCGATCGCACGCTCGGCCAGCGCCGGATCAAGCGTCATGATCTCCAGTAGCTCCGTCTCGCCCGGTCCCATTTTAGTCGGCGTTAGGGGCGTTGTCAGGGTCGGTTGCGACAAGTCGCCCGAGCGCGGCTTGGCCAAACGCCGCAACTCTTGCAAACGCGCCCGAATTTCGCTTTCCTCGATCAAGAACTGCCGTGCGAGTCTTGCGAGCAATTGTTGTTCGCGCATTCGCAGTGAGGCGTCCGTTCCTGCTTGAAGGCGCGGCGCCTTGGCCAGTACGGCCAAGATTTCCTCCATCGCCTGATGCGCGCGGTGCGTATCGGCCGCGGGATTCAAGCCCACGGTCAGTGTGCGCACTTTATGCTCCAGCGCATCGACCGAGTGCTTCAACAGTTCGTGGAACGCCTCGGGGCCGCGCTCCAGGAAAAACTCACAAGGATCGTACTCTTCCGGTAGCGTAAGAATACGCACGTCGACTTGCTCGGCCACGAACAATTCGAGAATCTCGTTGGTGCGGCGCTGGCCTGCCTCGTCGCCGTCGAGCACCAAATAAATGGTATCCGTAAAACGCCGCAGAACACGGATATGTCTTTCCGTAAGCGCGGTGCCGAGCACCGCGATGGCGTTGGACACGCCAAACTGATGGGCCATCACCACGTCGGTGTAGCCTTCCATCACAATCACACTGCGATGCGGCGATTGGCTGGAACGCAGCTCGGCTGAGTCGCGCGCCAGGTCCAGTCCGTAGAATTGCTCGCTCTTGTGGAACAGTTTGGTCTCGGGCGAGTTGTAGTATTTTCCGGTGCGGTCGTCGGCCAGTTCGGGCAAGATGCGGCCCCCCAGGGCCACGCATTGCCGCTGCGTGTCGCGAATGGGAAACATCACGCGGCCACGGAACAAATCATAGAACCGGCCGCTCGTTTCGCTACGTCCTGCAACGCCGGCGGCCTGCAACACCTCGGGCGTGTAGGGCGTGCCGCGAGCCCGGTCGATCAGCCATTGCCAGCTATTGGGGGCAAAACCAATATGAAACCGCTGCACGCTTTCTCTTGAAATTTTTCGGTCTTCAACGTACTTTCTCGCGGCGGCGGCCTCGGGCGAGTTCAGCAAACATTGATGGTATTGCCGCGCGGCCCACTCGAGCGCTCCGTAGAGCGTCCGCTTATCTTGCGGGCTGCCCGGTTCGACCTTGGCTTGCGGACTGCGGCGAAGTTGGATGCCGGCTCGCTCCGCCAGCAACTCGAGCGCTTCGCGGAACGTGACATTCTCTTTGTGCATGACAAAGCTGAACACATCGCCGCCGACATCGCACACCCAGCACTTCCAAAACTGGCGTTCGGGGTCGACGTGCAGCGAGGGCCGGCTGTCGTCATGAAACGGACACAGCCCGCGATAGATGCGCCCCTGACGGCGCAAATCGAGGTAGCCGCCCAGCAGGTCCACGATATCAGTGGCCTGACGGACCTGCTCCTTCGGATCGAAGGGATCTTGGTCAATCACCGGCGACTCCAGTGGCGCAAACAATGCGGGAAAGGCCACGGCGGAGCGTCACCTCCATGCTAGACTCCTTGCCGCCGGTTCCTGGGTCGGATCCGGACAGTCGTGCGCTCCATTGCACGGCGGCACTATATGCCGCCAGAGCAATCCGGTCAACAGCGATCCCAGCGGCCTTTTTGCCGCACGGTGGAAGAAAACAACACCCGGCGTTTTTCTGCCCGATTCGCAAGATCGCCCGTAGGGCTTTCTCGCGAAGTGCTAGCATAACCTATTGAACAGACGAACACCATTGGCGGCTAGTGAGTTCCTCTTAAAACCTGGAGGATGAGTTACAATAGCGTTTTGCGGAGTTCGATGGCTTGCGAAACAAGAGTTCACCATGAGCGTTACAACGCGCACAACGGCCGAAGAGTTGTCACGTTTGTCCGGCGGCGAGCGGCGGTATGCGCTTGTCCGAGGAGAATTGCACGTAACGAATCTCCAGGTTCCGAACATGGCGACATCTCTTTAGAGCTTGGCATGCTGCTTCGGCAATATGTTAAGCGACACGGTTTGGGGCGCGTGTTCGGCGCCGAAATCGGCTTTCTGTTAGAGCGCGACCCCGACACGGTGCTGGCCCCCGATGTCGCCTTTGTGCGGCAAGAGCGGATTGATGAAGTGGGCATCCCGCGCGGCTATTTTCCCGGTGCGCCGGACTTGGCCGTTGAGGTGATCTCGCCAAGTGAAACCGCGCAGCAAGCCCACGAGAAAGCCCGCGCGTGGCTGGCGGCAGGGACGCGGCTGGCGTGGAACGTTCGCCCGCTTACCCGAAGTGTGGAAGCTTATCGTCCCGGCGCCGAGGTGGCGGTGCTATCGGCGAGCGATCAACTGCGTGGGGAAGAGGTCGTTCCCGGCTTCAGTTGCCTCGTGCGCGAGTTATTCCCAGAAGCGTAACCGCACGGTCGCACGAGGATCGCAATGCGTCGTCCCCCAATGCGAAAGGGGCAGCTCCGGGAAGTCCAGCGCCGCCCCTACGCGGGGGTGAGAAAGCCAGGGTGATGCGGTCCTGCGTTGGGGACCGCTCTTGTCGCAACCCAAACCTACATCGCGCCCGAGGGAAGTCCAGGCGAAACTAAAGAAAATTTCTCCTTGCAGCCAAAGTTTTGAAACGAGCCATGTCGGTGGCGCCGCTTTTATGCAATGAACAACCCCTGATGCGTCTCGCGGGAGCCCCGGCTTCAAGCGATCGCTCGTTTGAATGTTGCTACGTTGATGGAAACCGAGCCGGTTGGGCTTATGGCCGGCGCTCAGGGTATGGGCGGCCAGGCGCGCTAAGTTGGGACATGAACGCATCATTTTCGCACAGGGGAGCGCGCCATTCTTTACACAGCCTTCTCGATGCTCGCATCGGGAACGGTTCGTTTTGCAAGAGGATTTGAGCACTCCCTTTTCCCAACACCACCTGACCGCGCATTGCTTGCAAGCGGCATTCCATTTGCGTTTTCTGCCGGCTTGCCGCGCCGTCGATGCCGTGAGGCGCGGCGCCGCGCAACGAATGCGCAACCCTTGCCGGAGGTACTCGACGCATGCGCGCCCGAAAAATCGCGATTGCTTGTCAGGGCGGCGGCGCTCATGCCGCGTTCACTTGGGGCGTGCTCAAAGAGATCCTCGAAACCAAACAGGCGTGGGATGACAGTTCGGAGCGGCGCCCAACCTTTGATATTGCGGCGCTGAGCGGCACCTCGGCCGGGGCGCTGTGCGCGCTGGCGGCTTGGTATGGATTGTCGCCGAACCTAGCCGACCCCACCTGCGGCACGGTCGACAAAGCGATGGACCGGCTTGATTTTCTGTGGACCACGTTCGGCGCCGTGACGCCCATTGAACATGTGCACAATCAGTTCGTGCAAACGTGTTTACAGTTGAAAGAGCTTGGGGCGCCCTTTCCCAGTTTAAGCCCCTATCATCCGGGCGCCGGCTTGGCGCTGGAAAGCCTTGCGATGCTTGGCGCCCGAGCGCCGTATCTGAATTTTCCCGGATTGCTGGAAGTGTTGTGTCCTGACTTCGCTTCAATCGATTGGCGGCAAGTTTCACGATACAAGCTACGGCTGCTGGTAGGCGCCGTGGAAGTGGTCAGCGGGAACTTCGAGGTGTTCGACTCAGAGAAGTCGCTTCGTGAAATGGGCTTGCCCTCGATCTGCCAGGATACCGACCAATACGACGCCACGCGCTGGCGCATGCGCCGTGCGTTGTGCCTGGAAGGCGTGGCGGCGTCGGGTACGCTTCCCGAAGCGTTGCCGGCGCAACAAATTCCCGATCTTGTCTTTCCCACGTGCCAGCCCGGCAAGTCCGTACGCCGCACCGGCTATTACTGGGATGGCCTGTATTCGCAGAATCCGCCGGTGCGCGATTTCCTCGACACCGACGATCGGGACTCAAAGCCCGATGAGATTTGGGTGATTCGCATTAATGCACAAGAGGTCGATCCGGAAGATTTCGGAACCGAGTTGGATGCAATTCGCGATCGCATGAATGCGCTGTCGGGCAACCTGTCGCTCGTTCAAGAGTTGGACCACATACTCACCGTGAACCGTTGGCTCCGGGAATACGGCGACACCCGCCCGCCGTTGGACAAATTCAAGCCGATCGACGTTCGAACGATCAAGATGACCTGCGAGACGACGCAGCGCCTGCGCCTGGCGTCGAAGTTTGATCGCGATCCGACCCACCTGGCCGAGCTGCGCGACGAAGGCCAACTTGTAACGCGGCAATGGCTCCGCGACTGGCAGGAGCAAGGCCGCGACTTCGCCGCCTATCCTGACGACGCCCGTTATCCGGCAACCCCTTAAGCTGCCCCCGCCTTTTTTCCCTCGGAGCCGCCGCGATGCTCGATCTGGCCATTGTGCTGCTCGCGTTGGGTTTGTTGATGTATTTCGCCTTTCGCGGCGTGACGCTGCTCTTGCTGGCGCCGGGCGCCGCGCTGCTGGCGGTTGCGTTATCGGGCAGCCTGCCGATCCTGGCGGCGTACACGCAAATCTTCATGACAAGTACGGGGCAGTTCATTATTTCCTTCTTTCCGTTGTTTCTACTCGGCGCCGTTTTTGGAAAGCTCATGGAGGACACCGGCTCGGCCCGGTCGATGGCCAGTTCGCTGAGCGCCTGGTTAGGGCCGCAGCGCGCCATCGTGTCGGTCGTCCTGTGCTGCGCGGTGTTGACGTACGGGGGCGTCTCGGCGTTTGTGGTCGCTTTCGCGATCGTGCCGGTTGCCGCCGCACTATTCCGCGAAGCCGATATTCCCAAACGGTTGATTCCCGGGGCGCTTGCTCTGGGGGCGTTTTCGTTCACCATGTCGGCCCTGCCAGGCACGCCCGCCATTCAGAACGCCATTCCGATGCCCTACTTTGGCACCACCGCGTTCGCTGCGCCGGGTTTGGGCCTTGTGGCTAGTCTGGTCATGATTCTGTTGGGCCTTATCTGGCTGAACCGTCGCGCCGCCGCGGCCCGACTGGCCGGCGAGGGGTACGGCGTCCATGCCGATGAGTTGCCGCAACCGGACGTTGTGATGCGAGAACACGCACAAAGCGAAGGGTTCGACATCAACGAACTTCCGTTGCCCACTGCGGCAAACGGTGCGCCCGCCCCTCCTGCCGACGCGCCGCCATTCTGGTTGGCGCTGGCGCCGGTGATTGTCGTGATTGTTTCGAACCTGCTCTTCATCGAAGTTGTCCTGCCGCGCCTGGACACGTCGTACCTGGCCGAGCCGCGTTTCGGCGCCACGACGGTCGAAAGCGTTCGTGGCGTTTGGGCGGTCATTGTCGGTTTGTTTCTCGCCATCCTGTTGTTAATTGGCGGCAATTGGAGGCGCCTATCCGATGTACGCGCCAGTTTGGATCAAGGCGCCGACGCCTCGGCCTTACCGCTGCTGAACACGGCCAGCCTCGTGGGATTTGGCGCCGTCGTTGCCGCGCTGCCCGTTTTCGACATGATTACACAGGCGGTCATGGGGTTGGGCGGCGGCAATCCGCTGATCGCGAGCGCGGGCGCCGTGAGTTTGCTGTCGGCCATCACCGGGTCTTCGTCGGGCGGCATGAGCATCGCCCTTGACGCGCTGGGCGCCGACTTCATCGACATGGCGCAAGCGGCGGGCATTTCTTTCGAGGCGATGCACCGCGTGACCTCCATCGCTTCTGGCTCGCTTGATGCTTTGCCGCACAGCGGCGCCGTGATTACGCTGCTGGCGGTGTGCCGGCTGTCGCATCGCGAATCCTACGTCGACGTGTTCATGACTTCGATCGTCGGTCCGTTCCTATCGCTCATCGTGGTCATCGTCCTGGCCACACTGTTTGGCTCGTTTTGAAATTGGCCGCTCCCTCGTCATCGCGCGAATGAGGAGCAGCCTCTTGATCGGCCTCTTCCGGCGCCTACTCCGAAAAATTCCATTGCACCGTTAGTGGGGAGCAGCTACTCTGGCATGGTAACACGGGTCGAAGCGACGCCACCCCCTTTTGAGCCGAACGTAAGCCGCCCTCCATGTCGTTGTTTGCCACCCTGCGCGGGAAGACCCCGTTGCCCTCGTCACGTCGTGTTCGCACTCCGCGCCGTCCTAAGCACAAGGTTCGTGCGCTCCAGTATGAGTCGTTAGAACAACGGCAACTTTTGAGCGTGACCATCTTAGGCGCCGATGGCCGTTCGGTCGTCAACCAACCCGACGAAGGGCTGAACCGCGCCGTGGGACAACTTGAGATTTGGTTTCCACGCAATCCGAATCCCGAGTTTGGCAAACCCGATGGACTTTGTTCCGGCGTCATGATTAGCCGGCGGCACGTGTTGACCTCAGCACATTGTTTTTACGACGATAAGGCGCCGAACGCCGGAGTCCAGGGGAAGCCTGTCGGAGATCAAGCTCGCAGTATCGCGTTTACGCCAGCGCGAGAAGGGCAGTTTGGCCGTCCGTTCGGAACTGCCTTTGCCGTGAACTTGCGCACTTATGACAGTTTTAAGAGCACCCAAGACCCCAAAGCGGATGTCGCGCTTGTCACCTTGGACCGAAATTTGGGCGATACCGTCGGTTGGTTTGGTGCTTCCGCATTCTCCGACTCGTCCTATCCTCGCAACGTTAACGTGCAGGGATACCCAGGTACGGAAAGCGGAAAGTTCAACGGCTTCACCATGGTGCACCAGTACGACCAGGCTTTTATCTCGCAAGCGGGCGATCGGTTCTTGCGGTCTTCGCGCATCGAGTCGGAAGGTGGGCAAAGCGGTAGTCCGTGGTTCAATTATAACTCCGATACCAAGGAAGTCCGTGTGTTGGGGGTCATGCGAGGCGGCGACGGGTTTTCGCAAACGGCCGCGGTACGTTTGACGAGCAGCATGATCGACGACTTTCGCGAAGCGATTGACGCGGACTTGGCGGGGCAAACGGGTGGCGGAGGCGGCTCAGGGCGCGGATTCATTCACACCGTGGTCAACCCCGGCGGAACCGATGCAACCGTCGACCTGCCCGACCTGACCGACTACGACCAATGGTTCGCCACGAATGTTTCCGGCGTATCGAGCACGTTTGTTCGCGCCGGCGACTTTTTTGGCGCGTCGGCTTGGGTGCAAAACATCGGCACCGCCAATGCCGGGCCATTTACCGTGTCGTTCTTCGCCTCGCCGGATCCGAGCATCGACGCGTTTGACGCTTTTTTAGGCAGCACGCAGGTTTTCTCGTTGTCGTCTTTCCAGTCGGTTTCGGCGCAGTTCACTACAGTGTTTCCCAACTTGCCGGCTGGGCAATACTTCATCGGTTGGATCATCGACTCGGGCAACGCCCAAGGGGAGTTCAGCGAAACGAACAACACCGGCATCTTCCGCGGGGGCCCCATTACCGTGGGCGTGCAAAACCAGGCTCCGCTGGCCGCAGATGACTTCTTCTCGGTGGAGCAAGGCGCCGCGCTTAGCATCTTCGCTCCCGGCGTACTAGGGAACGACTTCGACCCCAATTTCGACTTCCTGCAAGCGTTTGTTGAAACCGAGCCGGCCCATGGCGTGCTGGAATGGAACGGCGTGGGAGGCTTTGTTTATACGCCAAACTCGGGGTATCAGGGCTTTGACTCGTTCACCTACCGCGCCGGCGACGGCCAACTCTTAAGCAACCTGGCGACGGTCACGTTGGAAGTGCTGCGCGGCAATACGCCGCCGCTGGCCGCGCCCGATCAAGCCACCACGCGGCAAGAGCAGGCCGTTCTCATCAACATCCTCGCGAACGATCAAGATGTAGACGGCGAGCTTGACGCCGCATCGGTCCTGGTGACCGTTCCGCCTTTGTTTGGCGAAGCGACCATTCAGCCGGACGGCCAGATTCGCTTCGTCCCGGCCGAGGGCTTTTCGGGCGAAGTGACGTTCTCCTACAGCGTGGCCGATGACCAAGGCCGCCGCTCGAATGAGGCGACCATCACGGTGGTTGTCGAGCCGCTGAACGCGCCGCCTGCGGCCATGGCCGACAACGCCGCGACCGCGCACAATCGCGCCGTTACGGTAAACGTCTTGGCCAACGACAGCGATACGGACGGCCAACTCGATGCCTCGTCCGTGATCGTGACGACCCCGCCGGCGTCGGGCGCGGCGACGGTTCAGCCCGATGGTCAAATTCACTTCACCCCGGCCAACGGTTTTTCGGGCGAGGTCACGTTTGCTTATACCGTGGCCGACGATCAAGGCAGCCGCTCCAGTGCGGCGCTCGTCACGATCTTGGTAGCCCCGCCCCCCGCGTGGCAAAACCCGCAAAGACCATTGGACGTAAACGACGATGATTCGATCGACATCGGCGACCTACTGCCGATCGTGCAGTATCTTCGCTCCGACAAGCCCCGCGCGTTGGAGACAATCACTCGTGACCCGGCCGACGGCTACGTGGACGTGAACGGCGACAAAGTCGTCTCGCTGGCCGACCTGCTCGACGTAGTCACCGGCGTGCGCACCACCATCACCGCGCAAGCGGCCGAAGGCGAAGCGGATCCAGCGAGCGATATGGCGCCCCCGTCCCCACGACGCCAAGCCGCCTGGACGACCGCCGTTGACCTCATTGCCGCAGACATTGCAAAGCGCAAGAAGCGATTTTAATCGACCGACCGTTTAACCGCTTCCCAGCGGGAAGCGCGTTTGCGCCGTCCATTAACTCCCTACTGAACAACGCGCTTCCCGTGGGGAAGCGGTTCAACTTGGGATGGCGCGGGGCTTACCGCGCGGGGCCGGTCCAGTGAATGGTTTCTTCGTTGGTCCAGGTGTTCTCGCCCACGAGCGCCATGCCCAGGGCTTCGAGTTCGTCGCGGCGGATGGTGACCGAGGGAGGAGCTTCAATGCCAATGCGCACCTGGTTGCCTCGCACCTTCAAAATCGTGATGACCACGTCTTCGCCGATCATAATGCGCTGACTTGCTCTGCGGCTAAGCACTAACATCCTGTTTGCCTCCAAGTGGGTATGCCATGCAAGAGCGACTCGCCGTCTGTTCCATCGGCGACTCGTAACTCTTGCCGTCTATCAGGAATAACGCAGCCGACCGGTCACCGCGCGCGCAGAAACCCGAAAATTTTTTCAAGTTCGCCGTTTAGAGCGCGTTTCACGCAGGTGTGACGCCCCCAATGTGGCGCCATCGCTCCGCGAGTGCGGGAAATCACTCGCGGAGCGAGTGGACCACACTAAAGAAGTCACCACACCTCGATGAAGTATGCTCTAGACGTGGTGGCCACAGGTGAAGAGGCCCTATGTCTTGAAGAGGTTGCAAAACTCGCGTTTTTCCCAAGTTCACAAGATTCGCGCTGGGAGTCAGAGGTACCCGCAATTTAGATGCGACCCATTCTTCTTTAGATTTCCATGCTACGCAGCTACCGCATTTTATCGGCCAAACGCGTTGCCGTTGCTTGCCATGTCTCGGGGGTTGCCGAGAACGGTGCGCTGCGCACCTTGTAGTAAAAGGCTTGGTTGGCCGGCATGAGCGCTTTCTCAAAGGTCGCAAAATAGTGTTTGCGATAGACTTCGGGTTTGTCCCAATAGCGCGTATCCCACGGCTGATTGGTCGGAACCGCCAGTACGACGGTTAGGGCGCCTTTTTGCAGTTCGTCGCTATAGACGGCCGACCATGCCACCGGCGAACTGATGCGCATGCCAGAGTCATCCACGAACTTGCCGCTCACTTGCTTGCCGTCGGGCAGTACCGCCAGGTAGTCGGACATCACGGGCAGCCAGGGATGCATAAAGTGATAGAACACGTTCAGTTCGACCGGCTGGCTGGTTTGCACAGTCACTTCTTCATCAATCCAATCAGACGTTACGGTGATCTTGCTGTTCAACTCGATGCTGCGAAGTTGAGAGCGTTTCGTCAAAACCAGCTCGGACGCCGTCAGCTCCGGCGGGGGCGGGTCGAGTTTCTTTCCGTCGGCGAATAGCTGAACGTCTCTGACCACTTCGTCTTCGTTCTCGGTGTGGCCGCTGCCGATGAAACCCGTGCCTGGGAAATTGGCCACGCTACCCCAATGCGAACCGAACTGGTCTTTGCCCAACCGCACGCCCTGGTAATCGAGTCGGTAGAGCGTCCAGAACGAGCGGCTTTCCAGGCGCGTTTGGATCTCGCCGCAGTTCACCACAATCGACGGAGGCCAGCCGTTGACGGTCTCGCTGCGACTTTCCGTGATCGCAACGTCGGAAAACGTAACCGAACCGGCAGGCTTCCCGCCGATGTCGTGAAAGGAGAAGCGAATCACGACATGATGCGTTCCCTGCGGGTACGCGTTCGTTGTTCCTGGACCAATCTTGATGCGCCGCCGTCCGGCGCTTTGCCGCGAACCGGGGCTCAAGCTAAAGCCGGAAAATTGCGTAAGTCGGGCGCCGCGCGCGTCGTTGCAGCATACCGAGAAACCGAACGTTCCCTGTTGCACGCCGTGGTTCTGCACGTTGGCCGAGATTTCATAAACCTGCGCCGCCTTCAGGTCTTGCCCCAATACGAGGGGGCGCGTCTCCACGCCGCAGTTGGCCTGTGGGGCGGTCAGCGTCGCGGCGCCATTCTCGACCTTCACCATCGAGGCGTCGCCGGGCGCCAAACGCCAACCTTCCAGACCTGCCGATAGTTCCAACGCGGGTAAAGTGTCACCGGGCGCGGCAACCGCCAAGCCTAACGCCAAAATAAGCAAAGACATGATCACTCTCGGCTATGAAGCAAGGGAAGTGAAATCACGGGCTACTCCAACTCGAGCGCGGGAATTGCGCTGAGAGCTTGGGCGAACGCCTGGTAACGGTCCGCGGAGAACAGCACAAACCGCACCAGCGTCACCGACGACGGCAAGGCCAAATAATCGCGCACCGCGGTGAGCGCAATCGCCGCGGCTTCGTCGATCGGAAAGCGATACGCGCCCGTAGAAATGGCGGGAAACGCCACGCTTTGGCAATCGTGCTGCGCCGCCGCTTGCAGCACGTTGAGATGAACTTGCCGGAGCAGCGCCGCCGATTGCTCGGCGCTACCGTGGTTGTAGACCGGCCCTACGGCGTGGATCACATACCGGGCTTGCAAGTTTCCCGCGCCGGTCACGCGGCATTCGCCGGTGGGGCAGCGGCGGCCTTGACCATCAACAGGCAATTGCTGGCACTCGGCCAGAAGCGTTCCTCCGGCGGCGCGGTGAATGGCCCCATCGACGCCGCCTCCGCCCAGCAGCGACGAGTTCGCCGCGTTGACGATCGCGTCAACCTGTTGCTCGACGAGGTCGCCTTGCACGAGTTCGACGCGGCCATGGGCAAAGTCACGTGATTCGCTCATCTTGACCTTCCGACATAACGTGGTCCCGGCGCACGGGTGAAAGTCGCCATGCGGGCCAGGTCGGTGCGCGTGCTTGCCGCCAGGAACGCTCAAAACTCGGCAGGTTCGACCAGGTCTGCCGGAGACAAGTCGCCCTCGAAGGGGCTATAGCCGTTGACTAATTCGAAGAGTTGAACCGCGGTATAGAACCCCGACAAGGCCATCGCGATGCAACACAGGAGCAAGCCAAACACGGCCGCGCCGCGCCGCTCGGACTGCAACCCCCACACGCCCAGGCCCACGCCAATAATGCTGATGAGCAGCGCTGCCGGCGCCAACAAGCGAAGGGTGACGAGCGCCATGACGCCCAACACCACCGCAGCGACCGCGCCTCCCACGGCGCCCGCATTTTGCGGATACCGCGGTGCGTGTGGAGCCGTGTAATAAGGCGCCGAAGTCCGCCCGCCGGGCGGCGATCTTTTTTCGGCAGCGAGGGTTGTGGTTGCAGGAACAGCAGTCGTTACAACCGCCGCCGCCGTGTCGACCGCCGCTGATTCGGAGGAGTCGGCTAAAGCGGCGACATAGACCGCCGCCGACACGTCCGACGCGGCGTCGCTCGCCACTCCGTCTACAGGAACGGCATTCGACGACACGGCCTTGGCGCGCGCCGCGCTGGCGTGCCGCTCAAGCGCTAACTGGCGCAACTCCTCCTCAGACTTATTCACCAATTCCAAGGGGATTGGCGAACGGCGCACAGGCGGATCGTTCTCCGGATTGTACTCGGCCACGAATTGCCGCCCACAGCGCCAGCAGCGATTGACCGACCCAAGCAACTCTTCGCCGCAATGAGAACAAAAGACTTTCGCCATTCGGCCCCCACAATTCACGCGCGAGGTTCGCCGCACGACGCGCGGCCGAACCGCAGTGGCGATTGTACCCCCATCCTCGCACCGGTGCAAAACGTCCTTGCGGTGGAAGTTGTGACGCGGCGCGAATCGCCGGAGCCCTGTGACACGCGCCAACGTTACTTGACGCTCAGGGGTGCATCGCAACTGAGAGCGCGAGTGAAGCAATCCGCTTTCGCCACGTTCCTGGCCGCGGCGCATGCAGCTCAATCCTTGCGCGCAATGTACTCCACGTCCGCCACGTATTCCCAGGCATGGAGGGAAGCAGTCTGATTAGCCCATCGAAAAACGTACTTGTCCAGCACGTCTTCAAACTCCTGGTAAACCGGATGCGCGAGGCATTTGTCGCGGTCGCTAGCGCCGTTGAAAGTGAAGAGGAGGCAACATTCTTCATAAATCGACGCAGAATCGGTGGGCTTAGGATTGCGTGGGTCGTGTCTGACGACCTCGCCCCATTCGAGTCGTTTAATGGCGGGAATCTCTTGGGGCAAGGCCGCAATAGCGTCTTCGAACTTCTGCAAGTCCTCGCGTGTTACGTCCGATCGCAACCTGACCATCACCACGCGGCGTAAGTGGCGATGCGTGGTGTCTTGCACCTGCGGCGTTGCATCGTGGAACAGGTACGCCTCGGTAGAAACGGACAGCGTTCGCACATAGGGGCGGTCCGGCTCGGCGACGCCGCGCAGTTCTTCGAGTGCTTGCTGGTAATCCCGATCATGCACGGTCTCCGGGGCCTCGAAGGTCGCCAGAAAGCAGTACGCTTCGGGAGAGCCCTCAACTTCGGTCCTTCCCCATTCGAAACGCACCATGCTGGGGGCTCTTGAAGGGAGAGTGGGAATGACCGCTACCGACTGCTTCACCGCGCTGGGGGGCGCATCCTTATGCGGTTTACACCGCACCACGTGGACGTACTTTCCCTCATGCGAGATCTCGGGCGTGCCGCACCCCAACACGCACGTCCCGCCTAAAGCCGCAAGAAGACCCACAAGCCATTTCATGATCATCGCCTTCGCAGTGGCCAAGCATGCAAGCGAGTATTTCCCGGCGGATCGCGCCGACTTGCGTAACTGCGGCTTCCCAACGGGAGAACGCGAAGCCACTTAGTGAAATTTCTCAGATCGGGTCACCGACGAAGTACGCGGCATGCTCATCGACGGCAAGATTGTAGATGGGTCCCTTGTCCGTGTCCACGATGGACTTCATTGCCAGCCAAAAATTTTGGCGGTGGGGCGATCAACGGCCTATCCTAACGGCGCGGCAAGATTCGATCATTTGCTGCGAACCAGTGGCGCGAACCACTTCGCCGCTTACCTTGATGTTTGCAAGTGGCGTACAAGAATGAACGCCTTCTTTAACGCGCCGAACCGCGGCCGGCGCCTTGACGCCAATTCATTGGGCTTAACCGTTCCGCATGATGCGTTGGCGGAAGGCGATTCCTAAAGGCGACTCGCGTCGTGCTGCCTATATTTCGCGCTCACGCGTTCGTCGGCGCAAGACGCTCAGTCCGCTCGGGCGATATACTCTACATCCGCGATGTACTCCCATTCAGCGATGGCGGAACCCTGATGAGGCGATCCGGATACGTATTGATTTAGAACCTCCTGAAAGGCTTTGTACGCGGGATGCGAAAAGCAAGCGTCGCGTGCGCGCTCATCGTCGAACGTGAAGAGGATACAATAGAGACCGTCGCGGTAGGTAGGATCCAAGGGCTTGGGGTCGCGCGGATCGATAATGATGTGCGTTCCCCATTCAAGGCGCTTGATGGCGGGAATTTGCTTTGGCAAGACGGTTATTGCGTCTTCAAAGGTTTGCATCTCGGCGCGTCCGGCGCCGGATTTCAAACTAAGCCGAACGACGCGGCGCAAGCAGCGGTGGGGCGTCGCTTGCACCTGGGGCGTGGCGTCATGGAATAAGAATTCGTCCCTCGATGGCCATAAGGTGCGGACGTAGGGACGTCCCGGTTCTTCGATGCCTTGCAATTCATCAAGTGCTTGTTGGTAAGTTGCGTCAAAAACGTGCTGAGGTTCTTTGAAAGTCGCCATAAAGCAAAAACCTTTCGACGAGCCGTTCAATTCCGTCTGCCCCCATTCAAAGCGTTCCAAGAGCGGCGCCTTCGACGGAACCGCGGGAATGGCGGCTGCTGACTGTCGAATTGCAGCGGGCGGCGCGTATTTGTCCGGTCGACATCGGACCACCTGCACGACCTTTCCCTCATGGGAAATCTCAGGTGTGCCGCAACCTGTTATACAGGCGCATCCCATGACGACGAGGAGACCAACGAGCCATTTCATCACGACATCCATTGCAAGAAACACAAAGCGGCGATACTCCGCGATCGCACCTATCTACGCAAATCAGGATTTGCATTTGCGAAACGCAACGAAACTCGACTTCTCACGGCGAACTCCTTTGCATTGAAAATATGACGCCCGCACAGGACCGCCCGCACGATGATTCGTGAGTTATACACCTGCGTACCGCTCTTACAAGCAACGCGTTTTCGTTTTTCCTAGAATGGTTCTCCACCGGGGCGATCGGGTATCGTTCACCGGCTTGATGTTCGCCTGGCGAATGAGCGAACGGGGAACGGCGCCTAGAGTCGATGCGAAGGAGCGATCAGGCGGAACGAGCCACCACGCGCGCATGACGGTGCGGCGCCGCCGTAAGGCCGTGCTGACGAAGTTCCGGCGATTTCGGCGACCTTAATCGTTCAGCATGATGCGTTGGCGGAAGGCGCTGGCAGGGAGGCGCACGCCGGCCGATTCTAGCCGGGGCATGAACGTGGGGCGGATGCCCGTGGACTCGAAGTGCCCGCGCGCGCGGCCGGATTCATCAATGCCGGTTTGGTTGTACTTGTAAATGTCCTGCATGATGATCGTGTCTTGCTCCATGCCCACGACCTCGGTGATGTGCGTCACGCGGCGCACGCCGCCTTGCAAGCGGTTGGCCTGAATGATCAAGTCCACGGCGCTGGCGATTTGCGTGCGCATGGCTTTAATGGGCAGTTCGAAGCCCGACATCATAATCATCGTTTCCATACGGGCCAGCGCGTCGCGCGGGGTGTTGGCGTGCAGCGTGGTCAGCGAGCCTTCGTGGCCCGTGTTCATGGCTTGGAGCATGTCGAGCGTTTCGGCGCCGCGGCATTCGCCGATGATGATGCGTTCCGGACGCATACGCAGGGCGTTTTTCACCAGGTCCGTGGCGTTGACCTCGCCCTTGCCTTCAATGTTGGGGGGCCGCGTTTCCAGCCGCACAATGTGCTGTTGCTGAAGCTGCAATTCGGCTGCGTCTTCAATTGTTACGATGCGGTCATCGTTCGAAATAAAGCTCGACAGCGTATTCAAAAGCGTCGTTTTACCGGAACCTGTACCGCCGGAGATAATAATGTTGAGCCGCGCCTTCATGGCGCCTTCCAGCAGCATGACCATCTCGGGGGTGAAGGCCTTGTAGTTGAGCAAGTCTTCAAGTTTGAGCGGGTGCGAACCAAAGCGGCGAATAGACACGCACGCCCCGTCGAGCGCGAGCGGCGGAATGATGGCGTTGAAACGGGAACCGTCCGGGAGACGGGCGTCCACCATCGGGCACACTTCGTCCACACGGCGGCCCACCTTCGACACGATGCGGTCGATGATTTGCATCAAGTGTTCGTTGTCGCGAAACTCGACCGCCGATTTCTCTAGCTTGCCCTTGCGTTCGCAGTAAATGTTCTTGGGGCCGTTGATCAGAATATCGCTAATGCCGTCGTCTTTGAGCAGCATTTCGAGCGGGCCCAAGCCGAACGTTTCGTCGAGCACCTCTTCGATGAGGCGTTCACGCTCGTTGCGGTTGAGGAAGGTGTCTTCGGTGTCGCACAAGTGCTCGACCACGAGACGAATCTCGCGCCGCAGCACGTCGCCCTGTAACTCACCCACCTTGGTCAGGTCGAGCTTATCGACGAGCTTGGTATGAATCCGTCGTTTGAGGTTTTCGAATTCTTCCTGTTTGGCCGCTTCGGGCGCCGGAATATCTTTGACAAAGCTCTTCGCCATCGCCGGTTTTCCAGGGAAGGGACCAAGAAAAACAACCCAAGAAAACCATAGCTCACATTCGCATCATCGCGGCGGAAAGCAGATGACTTTTCTCGACATTCGCCCGAACCCCGCAGGCAGACCGAAAGGATTGGTTGTGACACCTGCACCCGCGATAGGAATTGTGCGGGAAACAAAAAAACTCGCCACAACTGTGGCGAGTTTTCGAGCTTGTGCGGCGGAAAAACCAGGAGCTTATTTCTCGACCAAGCCCGGCAGCACCGCCGCGGTGGGTTCCTTAATGGTGTTATCGTGGCACAGGATCTTGTCTTGTCCCACGAAGTAGGTGTGGAAGTCGGCCACTTCAAGGTTGTACGTCTTGGCTTCGCTGCCTTCCTCCACCGCGCTCACCTGAATGGGACCATGCACGGTATGCAACTCTTGGCCTGACTTGAGCTTACGAGCTTTGACCCAGCCTTCGCCCGCAACCCAGAACAAGTGGCCGCCGCTGGTTTCGATCGTGGCGCCTTCGGCCAACACACGCACCAGCTTGCCTTCAGGGCGGATGGTGGTGCGCAACACGGGCTTGTACGCCAATTCGCCGGTTTCCGGATGTTGGGCCAGAACCATGTCGCCCACGCGAAGTTGTTCAACCGCGACCATGCCCAAGGCGGTCCACACCGGCGTGCCCGCCACGAGGCAGTCCAGGGCGTACTGATCGCCACTGCTACCGCCGCCGCTGGCCAGCAGCGAGGGATCAATCCGGTCGGAAACGTAGCGTTCTTCGGCCTGTTGAATGGTCGAAACGGGTTTTTCGCCTTGGATAAAGACTTCGTTCTGCTCGTTCCACCACTTCCACCAGGCGTCGGGAGAATTGGGTTGATTCGCCTCGGTGGCCACATTGAGCGTGGAGGAAATGCGGTCATTCATTTCCGACTGAATGCGGTTTTGCTGCTCGGCCAACACTTCGCGATTGACGGCGCTCATCCACAGGTCGTTCAGGGCGCGGGTCAGCGTTTCCTGGCCATCGCCGCCGGGTTGCCGCACGCGGGTGTAGGCGGTGTCGAGCACGAGGGTTTCATTCTGCTTCTGGCCTTCTCGCACAAACGCATGGCGATACAGCAACCGTCCGCCGGGGCCGCGCGTGACCGCCGCTTGCGACTTCAGCGGAGTGTACATTTCGCCGAGCATGGCGGGAACAAAATCTTCCTGCGGGCGCGACTTCAAGTGCTGGGCCGCGGCTTTGCGAACCGACTCCCACTCGGCCATCACGGCGTGCCGGGCGAGGGAGCGCGTGGCTTCCAGATCGGTCAACCGGCCGAGCACATCGACCGTTAGCAGTGCGCCCTCTTCGCTCGAAGGCGACAAAATGCGCTCCAGAGCGGGCACGGCCTCCACGGTGTTGATTTCTTTCACGCGGGCGATGGCGGCAGTGCGCATCCGCTCGCCGCGGCCGCTGAGCCCTTCCAGAATTTTTTCGAGTTTCGGTCCCCAGACCGTCATCGAATGCTGAATGGCTTGCGATTGGCGAATGGCGTCTTGGATATCGGTGGGGGCCGCCCATTCGCCGCCGACGCGGTGGTAGCCCAGGCGAGCACGAGCTTCGGCATGATCGCGATTCAACTCGATCACGCGATGCAGGTGGGCGCGTTCTTGGTCGGGCAGTTTGCGATCCCGGCACCAGTTGGCCACGGTCATTTGACCCTCAACGGTGTCCGGCTTTTCATCGCGAATGTGTTGATAGGCTTCCAACCGGCTGTCGTCTTTCATCACGCGGGCGGCGTCTTCGGCTTTGATCCACTCATTGCCGCTGCGCACATAGCCGCGATGCCAAAACGCGGGAGCGAAGTCGGGCGCGGCGGCGGCGGCTTGTTCCAACAGTTTTTCGCGCTCTTCTTCGAGTCCGTACACCTCGCGGTAGAGTGCTTCCGACACTAATTGTTCGGCTTGCCGTCGTTTTTCCGCCTTAGTGGCCGCGATACTTTCGGCCGCAACGCCCGCTGCGAAACCGGCGACGATTCCGCACCAGAGAATGCGCTGGAACATGACCTCTCCCTCGAAGATTCGAAAACAGACACTGGGTCGAAGCGGCGAGATCCGCCGCAAATGCCGACAAGCCGGTTCGTCCCGCCTATGCTGATGATAATCTCGGCGGTCTGCGGAATTCAAGAAAAATTGTTAAGCAATGCCTGGCATCCGTCAAACACGGCAAAAATGACCACTTCTTGGAGAGCGAAGCGTCTTCACCCGGGGGGCTGTCGACGGTTCTCCGGCCTGTTTTGGTTAAGTCGAGGTGAAACAGCTTGACATACGTCGATGAATTCGCGCTCGACATTGTTGGTTGAGAGGTGCATCCCGCGATTTTCACGTCCTCGTAGGCCGGGCGACGACATTCGGAGGGCCGCACAGCGGGTTAGGGCTTGGAAGAAGGCGGCGTTAGCTTGCGGTCGAGGTTGTCGATTTCATTCTGAAGTTCCTGCAGTTTTTGCTCGGCCTCCCGGCGCTGCTCGTCACGCGCGGTGAGTTCCTCGCGCAGAAAAACAATCGCCTGACGGTAACGATCCAGCGCTTTTTGCAGCAAGGCGATTTGATCCTCTGGCGTGCGTTGGCGTGGTTCGTCAAGTTCGTCCTCCAGCGCCGGAGCGAACACTTCACGCACTTCTCCTCGGCCGTTCTGAGTCCGGAAACTGCCATCGCCAAGCACTTCGACGTTCAACTGGGGGCGCACCCACGCCGAGATGTTTTGCTCCGGTCCTGGCGAGGGCAATTCGAGCCCGCCGCCCAACACGACGTCGATGGTGCGTTCGCTCGCGCCGCGCTGGATGAGAAAGGCGACTTGATCGCCCGGTTGTTTTTGCAGCACCATGCGCTGCGCTTCGTAGACCGAGCGGATATTCAGCCCGTCGGCGGCGATAATTCGATCTCCGGCGATGAGCCCGGCTTCGGCGGCAGGGCCGTCTTGAATGACACGTTCGACGAGCACGCGCTGCGCGTCATCGGCGGCGCCGGCCAGAACCATTCCGACGACCGGGCGACGGCGTTTGAGCACAACGACCGTTTCGTTCGCATGGCGTTCTTCGCGCGCACGTAGCAAGCGGCGCAGATGCCGCACTGGCGCCGCGTACGTCCAACCGCGCCGCCCTTCGGTGTTCTCCACCGCAACGACAATGCCCACCAGCTGGCCACGTTGATTCACCACTCCAGCGCCGCGCGATGTGGAGGCGGTTTGCAAATCGCACTGGATTAAGGGAGGAAACCGCCCGCCGGGCAGTATCCGTTCGGGAGCGCCGACAATTCCCAGCGAAACCGCAGGAGCTTCGGCCCCCCAACCTGCGGCCGAAAGCACCCAAGCGCCGGTCTTTGGCGACTCTTCGGCCAATTCGATTGACGGAAGACGCGCGGCTTTCGTTTCCAAGAGCGCCAGACCCGAATATTCGTCCAGCACGGCAAGCTGCGCGTCAATTCGTTGCCCCCCCGGCGAGGTGAGGCGAAAACGAGCCCGGACTGCGGCGTCCAGGTGCGTCACGACAAGACCACCCGGCAGCAGGACACCGGAATAGATCGACACACGAGCCGCTGAAGCGTCAGAAGTCGCAGGCTGCGAATCGTCGGTTTCACGCGGCGTTGTAGCGTCTTGCGACTCAACGTGCGCCGCGCGGACGGTCACGGTGGCGGCCTGAAGCTGTGCTGCGGGCCCTTCCAGCGACGGCGTTGTTTGGGCGCCGACAGGCGTGCAAGCCGCCAAGGCAAGAATGCTTCCTACGCATAGGCGTTGCGTTACACGGGTGCAGTAGGTTAAGGGCGCCATCGATGCCACAGCCTCGGAAGGAGGAAATCAGATCGACAATCGCGAGGGCGCGTCTTGCTCGGCTTCCAACAAGTCGAGCAAGCCTTCCAATTCCGGACCGCTCACTTCATGTACAAAGGATTCGGAGTCCGACCGGGCAGCTCGCTCAGTTCGGGGCGGTACGAATTTAACCGCATGCCAGGCCGGCGCTGTTGGCGCTGGCTGGCTATTTTGGCTGGAGGGATGATCAACATTCAGCCACAATGCAAGGCTAATTCCCACTCCGCCAACGGCAAGAAGTGCGACTAACGCAGGGCCTAGGAAACGAACGCCTTGGTTCGCGACTCCCGCTCCTGGTGGGGGTAGGCCAGGGCGGTCTGATTTCGCAACAGTATTTGATGGCTCTCCGCCATGAATCGCCGCTATCGCGGGGTGTCCTGTTGATCGCCCTATGGGTGGAAAACGCCGTTCCAGAAAGGCCGACTCGTGCGAAAGTTGCTCGCCGAGTCGGACTAGATCGTCCGGAAGCGGAAGGTCATGCGGCTCGTCACTACCAGTTATGGTGGTAACGTGGTCGTCTTCCGGGAGTGGTACGACTTTAGGGTGAAATGTCATGGGTGCGCGCCTTTGACACAAACGATGAGTCAGCTTGCGTGATTGATGTCTTCCTGTGGAAAATCGGGAAGCCGCCGTGCTTCCTCGCCTTGCTCTTCCAAAATGGCTCGCAAGGCCGCTAATCCGTGGAAGATACGCGACTTTACGGTGCCGAGCGGACAAGCGAGCGTTTCCGCGATTTCCTGGTACGAGAGCCCTTCGCTAAAACGCAACACCAGGGTTTGCCTTTGACCGTCTGGAAGTTGGGCGACTCGCGACCACAGGCTTTGTTTCCATTCCGTAGTTTCTGCCGCTGCGGCCGCCGGGGGGGAATTGGGCGTCGCGTCGGATTGGTTCTCCCACACGATTTTCAACTTCCGATTGCGAACGCCGTACCGGCGGCGCTCGCGTCGTTCTAGATTCAAGAGAACGCCATACAGCCAAGTGTAGATATTGCTGCGTCCTTGAAACCCCTCGGGTTGGCGCGAGAGCACCAGGAAGGTCTCTTGCGCCAAGTCGTCTGCGTCCCAGGGGTTGCCACACAGCACTAGCGCCGCGCGGTGAATGCGCGCAAAGTGCTTTTCTGCAATTTCATCAATGTTTAACTTCACCTGGATTCTGCCTTGTCGTTAGGGCGGCAGATGCATTCTAACCGCGCAAAACTGCCGAGGCCAAACTAACACTTGGTGCGCGCAAAGGGCGGGAATGTTCACGTCGGCCCTTGCCGCGGGGAAAGAAATACAGTATCGAGAAAGCCAACCTTTGCCCCGATTGGGAGTTATCGCTTGAATATTTTGGTTGCCACCAGCGAAGCGGCGCCTTTCGCCAAGACCGGCGGACTGGCCGACGTATGCGGCGCGCTTCCCGTGGCCCTGGCTCAGCGCGGGCATCAGGTTGCGGTGATTTTGCCGGCCTATCGGCAGACCCGCCATTGCGGCGTTCCGCTTCATCCGCTGAATTTGCGGTTTGATATTCCCATTGGCAATCGCATTGTGAGCGGCCGGCTGCTCGAAAGCCGCTTGCCCGACAGCAACGTGCCGGTGTACCTGGTCGAACACCACGACTACTTCGATCGGCAAGAGTTATACCGCGAAGGAGGCGATGACTACCGCGACAACTGCGAGCGGTTTGTATTTTTCAGCCGGGCGGTGTTGGAGGCGATTCGCCTGCTCAAATGGCCCGTCGATGTGCTGCACGTGAACGACTGGCAAACCGGGTTGATTCCAGCGTATCTGAAAATCGAGTACTGCCACACGCGCGGGTATGAACAGATCGCCTCGTTGTTCACCATTCACAACATGGCTTATCAGGGGCTTTTCTGGCATTGGGACATGCTCGTCACCGGCCTCGACTGGAAGTACTTCAACTATCGCCAGTTAGAGTTTTACGGCAAGCTGAACTTGCTCAAGACCGGTATTGTGTTCGCCGACACCATTACCACGGTCAGCCCTCGGTACGCCCAAGAGATTCAAACGCCCGAACAAGGCTGCGGACTGGAAAGCGTGCTTGCCGGCCGCGCGGCCGATTTACACGGCGTGCTGAACGGCGTGGATTATCGCGAGTGGGATCCCGCGCACGATAAGCGATTGCCGGTGCAATACGGTCCTGCAAATTGGGCGCATGGCAAAGCCGCGTGCAAAATGGCGTTGCAGCGCGAGATGGGTCTGCCGGCGCGCCCCGAAGTTCCGCTGCTCGGGCTCGTGGGACGTTTGGCCGATCAGAAAGGTCTGGACCTGGTCGAACAAGTCCTCGCGCGGTGGGTTGGGCCCGAAGACGTCCAATGGGTGATCCTCGGCACAGGCGAGCCGAAGTATCACGAGTTGTTCGCTCAGTTATCACGCAATCATGGGCACAAGGTGGCGGCCAAGCTGTCGTTTAATAACGATTTGGCCCACCGTATCGAAGCGGGTTGCGATGTCTTCGTCATGCCAAGCCGGTACGAACCTTGCGGCCTCAACCAGATGTACAGTTTGCGATATGGCGCCGTGCCGGTGGTGCGGGCGACGGGAGGCTTGGCCGACACCATCATCGACGCCACGCCCGAAAACCTGGCGGCTGGCGTGGCTAATGGTTTTGTATTTCAAGATTATCACGACGGCGCTTTAGAGCATGCCCTGCGCCGCGCGTGCAATGCCTATCGCACGCAGCCCAAAGTGTGGGATCGATTGGTCACCACCGGGATGAAGCAAGATGTGTCGTGGGCCAAGAGCGCCAAACGGTATGAAGAACTTTATATGCGGGCGATCGAAACTCGCCGCACGCGGGGCTGTGCGCCGGCATAGGGCGGTCGCTTACGTCAAGGCTACTTGTCGTCATCCTTGAGCTTGTTCTTGGCCGATTGCAATTCCTTCTGCACCTGTTCGAGATGGGTCTTGACGGCCTGCGCCGTTTCTTGACCAACCTCGTTCTCTAAACCGTGCATCGTGCGTTGTAGCGCATCGACCTGGCGTTCCAGCGATTCGATCCGAGCCTCGACCGAGCGCCGCATTGCGACGGGCGCGGGCGCCTGGGCCACGTAGGTCTCGTAAAGTTTGTAAACGTCAGGGTGCTTTTGTTTCAGTTCGGCGGCGTTTTTCACCTGGTATTTTTGCGTGACGGGTTGGCCTTCTTTCGTTTCCGTGACTTCCATTTCAATACCGTTGTTCGGATCTTCTTTAATCTTTACTTTGCGATCACCTTCTTCCGCGTCAATCTGCTTTACGCCATTCTGATTGATCACGGTAACCCGGCGGACTTGAACTCCGGGATTCGCCCCGGCGGGGTTATTGGGAGCGAAATTGTTTGCGTTAATCTGGATTTGAAATTGACCGCCGCCAAATTGGGCTGCGGGGATGCCGAATCCGCGAATGGGCAAGGCCGGCGCTGCGGGGAAACGCATCGCCATCTTGTCACGTTCTGCGAGAGCCGCCTTCGCGCGACGCGACGCCAAGGCGTTTTCGCTCTTGGCCAATTGTTCGAGCGCCGCTTGGGTGGCTACCCGCGTTTCGGCGCTGCTTTGCGACAGATGACCCGCCAGCACCTCGATCGACCGCGCCGTCGTTTCCGGCGACCCGGTTTCCGCAGCGGCCTGCAAGGCTGGAATCGCCGGCTTTCCTGCCTCGGCTAAGCGGTCGCTCGCCGCCTGCCGATCAACAAAGCGATCGGCATCCAGTTGTTTGATCCAGTTCGCCACTTCGGCCGTTGGCGCGGGCGGGGCCGACGGCGACTCTGGCTCTTGCGCCATCACGCCGTAGGTCAGTCCGAACGCCAGCAAGAATACCATCCCACGGTCTAGCGACATGATTCCGCTCCTTGCGACTTTCCAGGTTCCCCAACTCCAAGGCCACCTAATACTTACCGCGACGCCGCTCTTTACTTGGGAGGATTTCCAAGCACGTCGTCCACCAACCGGTTTCAATCGTTTGGATAAACTCTTCCGGCAAGCGCTCCTGGCGCATTTCTCTGGCAAGACGTTGGTAAGAGTAATGTACCGGTACGAACTGGACCTGCAAACGGTTCGCCGTTGAATGCTCCAGCAGGGTATACCACACGTGGGTGGTTCCGTCGTTTTCCGGTCGTCCCAGAACCCCCACGTTTACAAACCACTTTCCCCTCGCCAGTTCGCGTTGCCATTTGATGCCGGTATGGGTCGCGGCAATCACATCAGCCTGATGCGCTTCCGCCAGGTGCGACAGAAAGTGTGTTGGCGTGGTTGACTCCCACAGGAACTCGTTCGTTTTGCGCGGGCTGCCATGACATAGCAACACGCGCAGTGGGCCCAACTCGAGGCGGATTTCCCGGGGCAACTGGCGAAGAAAACGCCGGTTGGGCTCCGAGGTATTCGCTAGCGTGTAATCATAGCTGATTTGCGCGAAATGGTTGTCCCGCGGATCGGTATAACCGCATTGACAGTTGTCCAGCTCGTTTCCAATCGAGTCGTCATAATTCCCCTGAACGCACTGGACTCCGTGCTCAGCGATCCAAGGGAACACGCGGTCGGGATGGGGTCCAAAAGCGCCTAAATCGCCAAGACAATAAACGCCATCGACGCCGCGGCGGCGAATGTCGTTCAATGCCGACTCCAAGGCCAGGTAGTTATTGTAAATTCCCCCCAGGCAGGCAATTCGCGTTCGCGTCATGGGGCGCACCCTCGTCGCAAGATCAGGATGACGCGTGCTTTGCGATTCTTCATGACCCCGCCCTAATTCCCGGCAACGGCGCTGGAAGGATTCGTGCAGATCGCCCCGTACTGATAACACGTGGAGCAGGCGCCGTGCGCTAATGCGAATGGCCGCGATGCCTCACAAAGCGTGGCGCCCAGCAACGCATCGGGCGCTTCAATCAGGATGGGGCATACATGCACGCCGCGGTCGGACACAATTCGGCTATGCTCGCACACCAATTGTGAACAATCGTAATCGCGCAGCATCTCCGCAGTGATGCGCTCGGTGTCTTCGTAGCCATGCGTGCGCTGTTCTTCCGCCCCGAGACGCAGCGTGGGAAGAATCTTGAGGCGGGGCCGGGCGTATCCTGCGGCGCGCAAGCGGTTTACAAACGCTTCGACCGTCTTCGCCTCTTGCTCAATGTCCCACGTGCGCGCCGCGGTGATAATTGGCAAAAAACCGAACTCGACTAACTTCTGCACGCCCCGCAAGGCGCGGTCAAATGTGCCCGCGCCGCGGAGAGGATCATTGGTCTCGGGCGAGAATCCGTCGATCGAAACGCGAAACTCCAAGGCGTAGAGGCTGTTCGCCTCGGCGTCGCGAAGCGTATGCAGCCAATCATCGCGCAATACCGTGCCGTTGGTCAGAACGGTGGCCGGCCCGTAGCGCAGCGTTTCCACGAGAATTGCTGTCATGTCCGGGTTCAGGAACGGTTCGCCGCCGGTAAAGTAGTATTCCTTCACGCCGAGCGGAACCGATTCTTCGAGCCGCTGCTGAACCTGCTCCAGCGACAGAAACCCGAAGTTATGATTTTTGGGGCTGCAACTAATGAAGCAGTGGTTGCACGTTAGGTTGCACAGCGTCCCACCCACCTGAAACCAGAGATGGTCCAAGTGCGATAGAGCAACTTCCGGCGCGCAGGGGAGATCCTCGGAAAACGGCATGGGCGGAGTCCAACTCGCATTTCTCGTCAATGACGCGTGCTACAACAGGTTTTTTGCCGACTCGTACAAGTTCAGGCCTTCGCGGTCGCCGATCATCGTGAACAACTCGCGAATTTGTTCGAGGCCGATTTGGTACAGGAACCGCGAATTGCGGCCATAGCTCTTGGCGCCCAGGATGTAGAAGTTCGGCTCAGGATTCCGCAGCGCCTGAGGCCCCGGCGACGCAGCATCCAAGCAGTCGACCGACGTTTGCCCCAAGAGCGTGGCGGCCAGTTTCATCGGTCCGCCGGAAGCGTAACATTCGTGAACCTGTAATTCGGCGTAAAGGCGGTTATCGGGACGATATCCTCCGTTGGATATCACACAATCGAACGTCTGCTCGGGGGCGTATTCCGGATCGTCGTCGTAAAAATCGAGCCGCACTTGAAACTGCTTTGCGTCGCGGTTGTAGTGAATTTCGCTCACGCCCGCGCCGGCAAGGCGTTGCACTTGCGGGTTTCCCCCAAAGGCCAAATGATTCGCCGATTCCGCCACACGTTGGCGTTCGGGCAGTCGATCTTCAGGAATTAAAGGAATGGGACCATTCGCCGAGCGCGAGGGTCGCGTAATCCAAACCACGGCGGTGTTCTTTTCCTCCGCGCCAAGTTGCGCGAGCGCGACCACCGTGGTTGCCGCCGAATATCCGGAGCCGGCCACTAAGGTCCGTTTTCCTGCGTATTGCGAGCGCGCCGCGCCAAGCACGTCGGGCACGCCGTACTCGATGTGCGGCTGTGCGGCCAGTTCGCCAAGCGCCGGCAGACCGCCCTGACCGAGCCAATTGGGATTGCTGTACACGCCGGTGGCGTCGATGACCACATCGGCGGATTCCGCTCGTTCCTGACCTGCGGCGTCGCGCACAATCAAACGGAACAGTTCATCGCCGCGATCTTCCGAGCCCGGCAAGTCGATTTTATGCAGCCAGGTTTTGCCGACTGCCAGAACGGTCGTTTGGAGACGCAGGCAGTCGCTTACCAGATCCGTATTGGCGAGCGGATCCACGTAGCGTTCGACCCATTCGGCGCCGGTCAAGAGTGCGTCATCCGCGGGAGGCTGATAGCCGTCTTCTTGCGCTTTGAGCGCGGCCAACCCCAACACGGAACGATTCATGCCAAAGGGGCTAAACATGCGCACGTGCCCCCAGCGTCGGACATTCGCGGCCGGTTGGCCCTGTTCGTAAACGTCGACATCATACCCCAGGTATCGGGCATACAGCGCCGCTTCAATGCCGATGGGGCCGGCCCCAAGAATTGCGATTCGCGCAGGTGTATCAACCGCCATAGTTGCTCAATCAACGTAAAAGAACTCACCACCCGACGAACGCATGGGTCGGGTTCCGGACGACACGCAACCCGGCGGGTCTTCGCCGCGGCGAACCGCGTGGTCGATTACACATAATCCTGCAAAATCGGCTTGATGATGATCTCGGGCACGTGGGCGTGCGGCGGAAGTTTGATAATGGCCAGGACCATCGTCGCAACGTCTTCCGGTTGCAGGATCGCGGCTTTGTGTTCGTCGCTCACCGGCACGGGGCGATGCTCCAAGATCGGCGTGTTCACTTCGCCGGGATAGACATTCGTCACGCGGATGCCGTTTTTTGCTTCTTCCACCCAGGCGGACACCCCGAGCGCGGTCAGGGCGAACTTCGAGGCGTTATAAGCCACACCCCCCAACGGCGCGGCGCGTTTTCCTGAAATGGACGAGATGTTAATGATCACGCCCGAGCGGCGCTCCCGCATTTGCGGTAAAACGGCTTGCAGGCAGTTGAAAGCGCCGGTGGCGTTGACCGCCAGCACGCGGTCCCACTCCTCGGGCTTGGTTTGCGCCAGCGAGCGGTTCTTCACATTGATGCCCGCTGAGTTGATCAAGATGTCGATCGGGCCGAGCGCCTTAGCGGCCCAGGCGAACAACCGGTTTACGCTCTCGCGATCGGCCACATCGACCGGATGGATTCGCATGGGCGGATCTCCGCGATGCGAGTCGACGGCGTCTTGCAGCGCTTCTTCACGGCGGCCGGCGATGGCCACCTGGCACCCCTCATGGGCCAAAGCGCGAGCGATGGCCAACCCGATGCCCGTTCCGCCGCCCGTGACCAATGCGGTTTTATTTTGAAATGACATGTGATATTGCGAGGAAAGAGTCCAAGGTCGCATCCCTCTGGTCGTGGCGCAGCGTAGTTTGTCCCGCGGCCAGGCGCCAAACGCGTCAGATTATCCGGCGCACCTCGCGCCGCTGTCAATTCGCCATGGCGCACCGCCCCCAGGTTGGGGACAACCGATCCCGTATTCCACATGAAAACTCGAACATCGTCGTTCGAGGTCGTTGGCTTGCGGGTTTGGCCTCAGGTGCGAATAATGAAACGCATGACTGCTGAGCAAGCGCCGCTGGATTCGACGATCGCGATTGTCACGCCGGAGAACATCGCCTTTACCTACCGGGTGGCGGGGCCGTTCCGGCGTTTGCCGGCGTTTTTGACCGACATGGCGATTTGCTTCCTCCTGTACATGGGTTTGATCTTCCTCGTCAGCTTTCTCTCGTTCCTCCTGGCGGGATTAGCCGAAGCGGTGCTTTTGATCGCCTTCTTTCTGATCTACTGGTTTTATGGCGGTTTGTTCGAGACCTTCATGAATGGACAAACCCCAGGAAAACGCCTGATGGGCATTCGCGTCTTGACGATCGATGGTCAACCCATCAACGGGCTGCAAGCCGTGATGCGCAACATTTTGCGGGCGGTCGATATGATGCCGCCGCTCTCGGTGCAAGCGATTGGCATCGACGCGCCCATGTACATCATTCCCACCTTCACCCTGGGGCTCGTGGTCATGATGGCGACGCAGCGTTTCCAGCGCTTGGGCGACATCGTTTGCGGAACCATGGTTGTGATTGAGGAACGGCACTGGCTTTCCGGGGTGGCGCAACTGGAAGACGAACGCGCCGCGCAATTGGCGATGTATATTCCACCCGACTTTCGCGCCAGCCGAACGCTCGCCCAAGCGGTGAGCACTTACGTCGAGCGGCGCCGGTTCTTTTCGGTTCCGCGCCGCCGTGAGATCGCGCGCCATCTGGCCGAGCCGCTGCTGGAGAAGTTTGGCATGCGCGCCGATACGAGCCATGACCTGCTCTTGTGCGCGGTGTACTATCGAACGTTTATTGCCGACCGTGTGAACGAGGAAGAACGTTCGGCAAGTCCCTTCGCCGTTACGCCTGGCATGCCGCTGGCGGCCTCGCCCATGGCGCCACGTTAAGCATTTCGCGGGAACGCGGCGCGTTCTGGCGAAGAATTGGGGAATCGCATGAAAGTTGCGGAGTTACTTGACGCCCGCCGCCGCAATTGGTCGGAGCTGGAGCGCATGTGCGTTGAGATGGAGTCGCGCAAGCAACGGCGCAAACTGAGCGCTGCGGCGCTGGCGCGCTTCGCCGCACTTTACCGCGCGGCCTGCGCCGATCTGGCGCTGGCCGACTCCTATCAACTGCCTGAAAACACGGTGCAGTACCTGCATCGGTTGGTGGGCCGAGCACACAACCAGCTGTATCGCAGCCAGCGGTTTAACGTGCAAAAATGGACGCAAGTGCTGTTGGAGGACGTGCCGCGCCGCGTGTTCAACGACCGTTGCGTGCAAGCGGTGTTCGTGTTGTTCTGGGGCGTGTTCATTTTGTCGGCGGTGTTCGCGTCGTCCAAAACCCTTTGGCCCTATTACGCCGATGCGATGATCGGCGACGCCACGATCGAACAACTGGAAGACAACTTCAAAGACCCGATCACCGGACGCGATCCGCGGCAGAACTTCCAAATGGCGGGCTTCTATATTTGGAACAACACGGGCATAGGGTTGAAGTGCTTCGCCGGCGGATTGGTGGTGATTCCAGGATTGTTCATCATGCTGTTTAATGCGGCGCACCTGGGGGCGTGCTTTGGCTACATGGCCCGCCCCGACGTGCCCGAAGGCGCCAACTTCTTTCACTTTGTGACGGCGCATGGTCCCTTCGAACTGACGGCTATTGTGCTCTCGGCTGGGGCGGGCTTGCGGTTGGGGGTGTCGTGGGTCGCCACACAAGGTTTCACCCGGCCCGACTCGCTCCGTCGCACGGCGGAATACGCCATGCCCATTATGGGTTCCGCCATGGTCATGTTCTTTCTTGCCGCGTTGATCGAGGGCTTTCTTTCTCCCTCGGGAGCGCCGTATGCCCTGAAAGCCACGGTGGCGGTCCTCTCCAGCGGACTGCTGATGTTCTACTTCGTGGTGCTCGGTTTTCCTCGCCGGGAGACTCCGCCTTCGTAATCCGCACGAACTTCGCCGGCGCGCCTGGCTGGCGAATCTTGGCGGATGGCCCGTAGCCAAATGCTCCGTCCTATTATTCCCTGGGAGACCGTGGCGTGCAGTTGGATCAAACGCAGATCGCCATCCGCGAACGAGACTTTCCCGAACTGTTGGATCTTTCGCTTCACGTGACGCGCGTGTTCGCGCGGCCGCTGCTGCTCACATTCGCCCTGGGCGCCATTCCGCTGGCCGTATTGAACCACTACTTGATTGCTTGGACCGGCGATATTGACTATCGCGATGAAAGTCCGTGGCAGTACCTGGTTTGGATGTCGCTTTTGGTATTCGTCGAAGCGCCGTTGGCGTCGCTATTTACCACGGCGTATTTGGGCGAGGCGATGTTCCACGAACGCCCCACGATTCGCGGCGTGGCGGCCAGCGTGGCGAAGGTCTGGCCCGGCATCATGTGGTGTGTGCTGATCTTGCGCGGTCCGGCGCTGGCGATCTTTCTGGCGGCAACGGCGGACCCGTTTGAAGAACCTCCCTCGGTCAACCTGGTGTTTATGTTCCTGCTCGCCTTTGGCGCGGGCGTGTTGCGCGCCGTACGGCCGTTTATCGTGGAAATTGTCTTGTTGGAGCGGAACCCGTTGCGTCCGCGGGCCGAACAGAAAACCACGATTGGTCAACGTAGCGTCAGTTTGCACGCGGTGAACGGAGGCGACTTGATCGGGCGATGGCTTGGTTCGTGCGCCGTGGCCGGCGCGCTCGTTGTGGCATTGCAAGCGACGTTTTGGTTCGCCTCGGGGGTGTTCCTTAATAATTGGGACTGGGGCCCCGTGATGACCGAGGTGTGCGCTCCGCTTTCGATGTGGCTGGTGGCGTGCTACTTTACGGTGGTGCGTTTTCTAAGCTACCTCGACCTGCGCATTCGCACCGAAGGTTGGGAAGTCGAGCTGCGTTTGCGCGCCGAAGCAGCCCGTCTGACGCGCGCGCCGATTTGAGGACTATGGGGTATC
This sequence comes from Planctomycetota bacterium, assembly GCA_963204915.1. GTDB lineage: Bacteria > Planctomycetota > Planctomycetia > Pirellulales > Pirellulaceae > JAHWKS01. The sequence continues at coordinate 110,993 of CAUJHS010000080.1, forward strand.
GTCACGTGAGCATCGCCAAGGGGAATTCCTATCCCGCGACGCAAACGCCGCCGAGGCGTCGACGGCGCGTGGCCATGCGCCGCCGGTCGCTGCTCTCGTGGTTACTTGCGGGTTTGTTCGGTGCGAGCTGGTTCGTCGCCTTAACCGTGCTAACCGCCAGATGCGTTAGCGCGCAAGATGAGGACATCGAATTCGACGCCCAAGCGGCGGTTCAAGCCGGGCGCGATGCACTGCAAGGACGCACCTACTACCCCTGGTACGATGCTGAGGCCGATGAAGCGCGCCGTGTTTCCGTGACCCCGGCCGCCAAACCACCCGAGCCGACCAACCCCAATTGGAGGTGGCCCGAATGGAAAGGCTGGAACATGAATTGGAGCCTGGGCGACATCTTCTGGACGGCGCTTCAGGTGATTTTCTGGGGTATCATCATTGCCGTGTTCGTGTTTTTGATTGTGCTGCTCACGCGCGTATTTCTGGGGCGCGAATCGGCGGCCGCCGTTACTTCGGACGAGTCGCAACACATCGAAACGGGCGCCGTCGCCGACCGCATTGAGCACCTGCCGTTTGACGTGCGCCGTCCGCTCGGCGACCTACTTAGCGAAGCCCGGCGGCTCTATGAACAAGGCGAGTACAGCCAGGCCGTGGTTTATTACTTCAGTTATTTGCTGGTGGAAATGGACCGTCGGCAAGTGATTCGCCTGACGCGCGGCAAGACCAACCGGCAATACTTGCGCGAGGTTCGCCGTCAGCGGCGTGAAGTCGCCGGCTTGGTCGAACGTACGATGATCGCCTTTGAAGACGTGTTCTTTGGCGATCACGCCTTGGATCGCGAACGATTCGAGGCCTGTTGGCGAGAACTCGACGATTTTCAACGACACATGCAACCCACGGCGTAGCGGCGGAAGCGCGCCCACGCACGTTTGATAAGGTTTTTCGAGTTGGCAAGCGGTTCTACTGTCGAACGCAAACTCAATGCCGATCCCTCGGGCGCCAAGCACATCGCGCCCGTGCGGTGGCGGCTTCTTGTGTTCGTGTTGAGCTGCCTTGCAATGGGCGTCGTGGGCTGCAGTCGCCCTGAGCGCGTGAATGAAGTCTACGGCAAACGGCGCAGCGTCGACGGGGCGGATAGTGTGAACGGCGTTGGCGTGCTGGCCGAAATGTTCGATCAGGCGGGTTGGCGCGTTTCTACGTGGAAGCGGCTTTCACCCAAGCTCGAAGAAGCCACGGCGATTGTTTGGGCGCCCGATGATTTCGCTCCTCCCAGCGCCGAAGCGCGCGAATGGTTGGAAAACTGGCTTGAACAGGAAGACGGCCGGACTCTCATTTACATTGGCCGAGACTACGACGCCGCGATCTCGTATTGGAGCGACGTGCTTCCCAAGAGCCCGCCGGATCAGTATCACGAAACGCGCCGGCGGCGCGCCCTGGCTCAGTCGGCGCACGACGAAGCGCGCAACGACATGCCGGAATACGAGTACTGCCGCTGGTTCGCGTTGCGCCGCAACGGAGCCCCGCGCCGGGTAACCGAGCTTTCCGGGCCTTGGAGCGAAGGCGTGGACGCCGCAAAGACGAATATTCGCGTGCAGTCCGTGCTGGATGTCGCTTATGACGACAAAAAGCCGGCCGACGCCGCCGCGCCCCCTGCCTATCAAGAGGTGTTGCTGCAAGCCGGCGACGACGTACTGATCCAATCGATTAATGAGGACCGCTGGCTTTCGAGCGAAGTGCTCGCGGTGACGAATGGCTCCTTCCTGCTCAATTACCCGTTGGTGAACCATCAGCACCGCATCTTGGCGTCGCACGTGATCGACCGCTGCGGCTTGCCAGCAAAGGTGGTGTTTTTGGAAACAGGCCCCTCGGGACCGACGATCAGCAATCAAGAGGCCGCTTCAGACTATCCGACCGGTTTAGAAATGTTCACGGTCTGGCCGCTCAACGCCATCCTGTTGCACGTCATGGCGCTAGGGATTCTACTGTTGGCTTGCCTGTACCCGATTTTTGGGCGACCGCGGCGGTTGCCCGCAGCCGCGACTTCCGACTTTGGACGTCATATTGCGGCCCTGGGCGAATTGTTGCACCAAACGCGCGAGATTGGTTACGCCAGCAGCCGCTTAGCGCACTATCATCAGTTTGTCCGGCGCGACTCGGGCAAGAGCCATTTGGGCGTAACGCGGCCCACCAGCGGCGCCGGCTCGCGCACCGAGCTGCATGTTCGCATGCGCCTGAACGGGCGAGGTGGGCCGACGCCGCAGGAATTCGCCGAACGCAACCGTTTGGAACAAGAACTGCAAACGCGACAGGTGGGGGAGATTGTCGGCCTGGCGGCAGGCAAGGGCGCCATGGATATTGCGCTGCTGGTGGCGGATTCCGAAGCGGCCGAAACCGCCATTCGGGCCATTTTGCGCCAACTGAACCTGGAGGCAAAGACCGAGATCATTCACCCTGCAAAACGGTAACCCCAACGCGAGGAACATTCTCCATTTGCTTTGCTCGAACTACCAAGTGCCTTGCCGTGACCTCATACCGCGGCGGCGCGCCGAAACTTGCCGAGCACTTTGTTCATCGCCGACTCATGTTCATCGCTGATCGATAAACGCTTAACCAAGGTTTCGAACGCCAAGATCCATGACGAACTCTCCGACCGGCCGCCAGGCCGCGCCCGATTCACTTGAGTTTAACTGCTGCCGGTGCGGCCGATTATTGAAAGTGCCGTACCAGGTGGCGGGACGACAAGCCAAATGTCCTGAGTGCGGCGAGGTGCAGCGCGTGCCCGATGATCCGTCGCAACATGTCGGATTGGCGCTTCCGCCGGCAGGCACGTCCGACGCGGGCGGTGCGGCGCCGTCAGATCCTTTAGGATTCGCCCCCTCCAGCAGTCATATCGAAAGTTACGGTACGCCGCGGCCCTCGGCGCCGGCGCACCCGGTACCTGCGCCTGATCTTTCGCCCGTGCAGCCGACGGGCGGCGCCGGCGGACCCGATGGCGGCGGCGTTTTGCATCTGGGAGAAGTCGCCGCGCAAGTGACTCCCGATCCCACAACTCCGCCTCTGGTGAGGCAATCGTCCGCGTCGCAACATCCTACGCATGGGCATGGCGCGCCGCATGCGCCTACGGCTCCGCCCGTCGACGCGGCGCAACCGCTATCGCAGGAAATGGGGCGCGTGCAAACCGGTCGCGATACTCCTACGAAGCAACTGTTCGACCGCATTATCGACGAAATCAGCAAGATTTACGTCGGTCAGAATGAACTCGTGTTAGGCACCCTCGTAGCGCTCTTCTCGAGCGGCCACGTGTTGATTGAAAGCGTGCCGGGACTTGGCAAGACGCTGTTTGTGCGCACCTTGGGGCAAGTGCTCGGGTGCCGCTTCGGCCGCATTCAGTTCACGGCCGACTTGATGCCGTCGGACATTACCGGCGCCCCGCTCTTCAACATGAAGACGCAGGAGTTCCAGTTCCGCCCTGGCCCGGTCTTCACGCAACTGTTGCTGGCCGACGAAATTAACCGTTCGCCCGCCAAGACGCACGCCGCGTTATTGGAGATCATGCAGGAATACCGCGTCACGATCGACGGTACGGCGCATCCCATCGAGCGGCCCTTCCTGGTGTTGGCTACACAAAACCCCATCGAGTCGGAAGGAACCTACAATCTTCCGGAAGCCCAGCTGGACCGCTTCATGTTCAAACTCGTGGCGGACTACCCCAAAGAGGACGAAGAAGCCAAGATTCTGGAGCTGCACAGTAAGCAGGAGGACATCAACCGCCGTCTGGACGACGAACTCGAAACCGTGTGCGATCCGACCACGATCTTGCGCGTCACGCAAGAGAACTCCAATGTGCGGGTCGATCCTAAGTTGATCGACTACATCAACAAGATCGTACGTCTGACCCGGCGGTGGCCGCAGTTTCACATGGGGGCGTCGCCCCGTGCGGGCATTGCCCTGATGCAGGCGGCTCGCACCCTGGCGGCCTTCAGCGGGCGCGATTATGCCGTGCCCGATGATGTGCGCGAGCTGGCGCTTCCGGCCCTTCGCCACCGCGTCATTCTGACCGCCGAGGCGGAGGTGGAAGGCCATCGCGTGGATGAACTGCTGGAGGAGCTAATCCGCACGATCGAAGTCCCTCGATTGTAAACGCACACGCAGGGTTCAACGTCTTGGTGTTAAGCACGCTGTGAACGACATTTCTCAATGGGCGGCGGAGTTTTCCACGTGGGCGGTGAGGCTCACGTGGCTGCTGGTGTTGTTGTACACGTTGCCCCTGTTCATTTTGGGCAGCCGCTGGCGAATCTTTCCGCACATTCCGCTTGTGATCTTGTTGGCCGCCCCGTGCTTGCTGTCGTTGTTCTTGCCGTGGTTTTCCAGCATGTTTCTGGCGATTGCGGCCTTGGACCTCGCGTTGCTCGTCGGCGGTTTGATCGATGTCATGACGCTGCCGCGCAAGGCCTCATTCGCCGCCGAACGCCAGGCCACGCGGATCGCCTCGCTGGGGCAAAAACATCGTGTGACACTCACTGTCAGCAATTTGGGCAAGCTCGGCCACAACGTATGGATTCGCGACGACGCGCCCCAAGAATTCGAGCCGTCGCCCGAGGAGTTTCACCTCGACCTCAAAGCGCGTAGCCGTGCGGTCCTGCACTACGAAGCTACCCCGACTCGGCGCGGCGCCTTTACGTTGCAGAAGGTGTACGTGCGCGTCCGCAGCCGTTTTGGATTATGGCGGCGTTATTCGACGTACCCGGTCGAGACGGTCATCAACGTGTACCCCGACATGAAACAACTGTCGGAATACGCGGTGCTGGCTCGCACGAACCGCCTTAGCCTGATGGGCGTGCGCCGCACGCGTCGCGTGGGGCAAGACAACGAGTTCGAACGCCTGCGTGACTACTCGCGCGACGATAATTACCGCCACATCGACTGGCGCACCACGGCCCGGCGCAATAAGCTCACCGTTAAAGATTTTCAAACCAATCAAAGCCAACGGTTGATGTTCCTCATCGACTGCGGGCGCATGATGACCAACGAATCGGCGGGCATTTCGTTGCTGGATCACGCCTTCAACGCGATGTTAATGCTCAGCTTCGTGGCGCTGCGGCAAGGCGACTCGGTAGGGCTAACCTGTTTCTCCGATCGCGTGCATTCCTACACGCCGCCGCAAGGCGGTATGAAGCAGATGAACCAACTGCTGCACGCATCGTTTGACCGTTTTCCCCAACTCGTCGAGTCTCGTTACGACGACGCCTTCTTGCACCTGGCTTCGCATTGCCGCAAGCGGGCGCTCGTCATCCTGATTACCAACGTGATTGACGAAGTGAACTCGCATCAGATCGAGCGGTATCTTGGCACCTTGGTCGGACGCCACTTGCCCATGGGCGTGGTGCTGCGCGATCATCATCTTTTTGACGCCGCCGAAAAACCGCAGCCGCGTGATGCGGAGCTTTACCGCGCCGCCGCCGCGGCCGAAATCTTGAATTGGCGCCACCAGGTGCTGACCGACCTGGAGCACAAAGGCGTGCGCGTGCTGGACGTGTTTCCCGAAGACATGACCGCCCCGTTAGTTAACCAATACCTAGAGATCAAAGCGCGGCACTTGTTGTAACGGCCGGCAAGGCGCTCAACGGCTGGAATGTGCCGGAGAAGCAAACGCGGGCGCAGCATGCGGTTGCCGCGACCTTGGCGCCAGAGATACGATGAATCGGGGGCGAGCTATTCAGCCCATCGTTCAAATCCAGGCTTATCACAGCAATGCTGATGTCTTTCAATTCGGTTTTCCGCGCGGCCGCGATCGGCTGGATCGTGCTGATCGCGTCGTCGATGAACGCGCAAGACAGCCCACCTGCGGCGGCGCCCGAGAAGAAACTCTCGACGGAAGAACGGGTCCGGCTCATTGAACTGCCTCGCGCCTTCGCTGCGGCGCGTGACGACCTAGATCGCAAAGAGCAAGTGGTACAGGAAGCGCTAGACTTGGGCCCCTTCGCGGTTCAGCGGCTTCGCCCCATCGTGGAGAAGGAATGGAATGCCGCGGCGGCCGCCTATCAAAAAATGTTTCTGCAAGAGCTTCGGAAGATCAAACCGGAAGATTTAGAGAAAACCGAGCCGGAGCACCTCGTGCAAGCAAATGACCGGATGCCCCCGCTGCGCGACAAAGTGCTGCGTTTAGCCGCCATGACCGACCAACTCGCCGAGGCGCCAAAGCCGACCGATCCCAAAACCGAGGAGACCACGAACGAACCGCCGCGAACGCCCCTTGTCGAAGTGGTCGAGCGCGGCGAACGTGCCGCCGTGATCGAAGCGCGTAATGCCGTGGCGATGATGCAACTCGACCGGGAAGAGGTGGTCGCGATTCAAGAGACCAACCGGCAACGTCTGGCCCACGGGTTGTGGCCGCTCCAGGTCGATCCGAAACTTTGCCTTGTCGCGGCCGATCATTCGCACGATATGCAAAAGCTGGACTTCTTTTCTCACACCTCGCCTGTGCCGGGCAAAGAGTCGTTCACCGATCGCGCCGGGCGGTTCGGCGCCAGCGCTAGCGCCGAGAACATCGCGCGGAACAGCGGCAGCGGCGAAGGCGCCGTCAAAATGTGGATGGAGAGCGAAGGCCATCGCGCCAATTTGCTCAACCCGCAGCAACGCCGCTTGGGCATCGGCCGCGCCGGCGGTTACTTCACCCAACTCTTTGGTCGCTAACGCGGCTTGTAGCTCATGAGCGAAATGCTTTACCGGCCGGGACTGGAAGGGGTCGTGGCGGGGGAAACCGCCATCAGCACCACCGAAGACGGGCTGCTCTACCGAGGTTACGCCATCGAAGATTTGGTGCAGTGCGGCGACTTTGAAGAGACCGCCTATTTGCTGCTCTACGGCGAACTGCCGAACGTGCAGCAATTGTCCGACTTACGGCGTCGGTTGGTCCAGAACGCTCAACTGTCCCCCGAGATTCTGGCCGTCCTCGAACAACTTCCCGCGAAGGCTCCGCTGATGGATGTCTTGCGCACCGGCGTCAGCTTACTGTCGCATTGGGATCCGGATACCGCCGACAACTCGCCTGAGGCCAACCTTCGCAAAGCGGAACGGCTCCTCGCCCAGGCGCCAATGATGCTGGCCGCGTTTTACCGTCGAACGCGAGGGTTGCCCCCCGTTTTGCCGAGCGACGATCTTAGTTTTGCCGGGCGGGTCTTCGAGTTGCTTCGCGGCGAGCGGCCTACGCCTTTGCACGAGCAGGCGATGAACGCGTCGATGGTGATCTACGCCGAGGACGAGTTCACGGCGTCGACCTTTACCGCCCGGGTGGTTTGTTCCACGCTTTCCGATTTACATTCCGCGGTGACCGCGGCGATTGGCGCCCTCAAGGGAACGTGGCATGGCGGCGCGAATGAGCGGGTGATGGAGGTGCTGCACGAGGTGGGTGATCCTGGCCACGCGGAAGCCTGGGTTCGCGCCGCCTTGAGTCAAAAACGCCGCATAATGGGGTTTGGTCATCGCATTTACAAAGATTGCGATCCCCGCGCGGAATTACTCAAGCCGATCTGTCGCGAATTGGCACGTGTGAACCGGCAAGACGCGCTGGAGCAAACCGCGGATGTGATCGAACGCATCGTACGACAAGAAAAGGAGCTGCCGGCAAACGTCGATTGGCCTAGTGCGCGGTTGTACTACTATCTTGGCTTGCCGATCGAACTTTACACGCCCTTGTTCGTGTTGAGCCGGATCACCGGTTGGAGCGCCCATGCCATGGAGCAACTGGCGCACAATCGCCTGATTCGTCCCCGGGGGCGCTATACCGGGCCGACGCGTCGCACCTGGCGCCCTTTAACGGAACGTGGTCGCTGAGGCGATCTTAGCACTTGCTCGCTTTGGCGATTCGGTTGGTGAACTTAGGGCGTCTTTTCTCTCAAGTGTGGGCGTTTCATTCGACAACGGCGGCATTCCCTGCGTTCTTGCCACCATTGCTTCTAGTTTCGCTTCCCGCCCAAAGCGAGATTCTCTTGCGCAGACACCCTGGAATCGCTCGTTTGCCTAATGGCTTTAAATGGCAAACTCCGATACCGATTTCCAGACGGTTGGCGTTACGGAAACGTGCTAGCCGCATGTGGTGGACGACGGTAGCCAACTTGGACGTCACACATGGAAACTGTCTTGGAGGACAATCACTAATGAAACGCTCTTGTTTTGCTTTATCGATATTAATGGCCTCGTTGTCGGGGTCCCTCCTGTGGGTCGACGCCGCCAGGAGTTTCAACGGAGCGACGCCCGCCGCCGTCGCAGCAAGGGAGGCGCCTCCGCGGCCCCCTCGGGTGGAGGACGATTGCGGTTACGCCGCTGATTACGATTATGAGGTTTGTAGCGGCCGTTACGCCCTGGAGCAGGCGGTCAAAGAAATCCTGTCGTGTCAACAAGATGGATCGTACGAATGCGGCTCGAATAGCACTTGTCCCTATGACGCATGTTTCGAGACCTACAGCAATGCGTCTCACCCGGCCGACCTTCCTCATGCTGCCGCCGCCGAGGAGTCGGCCGCAGTTGTTTCGGACGTAAGTGACGAAGACGCCGACACCACGGATCCTCGGTATCTGTCGCAATATGACCGCGTTTACGACTGCGAAGTGTACGGCGCCGAAGACGCGCTCGTCAGCGAAGCGGAAAACCATCAGGAAGCCGGTCTCGCGGATGCCGCGCAACACGGCGCCAACGCAGAACTTCTGACCGACGGTTGCACCGGGATCCAAGACAGCGAACTTTGCAACCTTCCCGAAGAAGTCCAATCGTATCGCGACGAAACCTACCACACCGAAAATTACGACTACGAGGCCTATAGCGACGATTGCCCCGTCCTGGCCGAATCGGAAGTCACAAGTGAAACGGAAGCAAGCGACTCAGAGGCGAACGTTTCGTCCGGGTTCACTTACGAGTACGAGTATGAATACGAGTACGAGTACGACTACGCGAACGATTGCGAAAACTTCGAGTGCGGCGATGACGGTTACGCCCACGTTCAAGAAGTCGCCGAAGCTCCTGCGGTCGAAGTCGCCCAATCCGACGCCACGGAAGCGGAAAGCGACAACTATGGTTACGAAAACTACGATTACGACGTGAACTCGGAAGCCGTCGAGACCGAAGAGTCGGCGGAAGTCGCTGTCAGCGAAGAACTTGCGTCAGACGCGGTCGCTCAGGAAGACGCTGCGCCGGTATACCAGTATGAATATGAGTACGATTACAGCGACGAATACGAAAACTACGACTACGACGTAGACGTCGCCGCCGAAGAGTCCGCCCCCGCGAGTGAAGATGGTCAAACGGTGGAAGAAGTCGCTCCCGAAGCGAACCCCGTAGAAAGCGAAGCCGCCGCGGAAGCCAAACCGGCGGACGAGGCGTCGGATGTCGCCGCCGACACGTATGAATACGAATACGATTACGAATATCAGTATGAGTACGAATATGAATACGAGTACAAGCCGCAAGACGCTGCAGCGGCAGCCCCGGCCGAGTCCGTCGGCGAATCGTACGAATACGATTATGAGTACGACTATGACTATGACTACGACCGGTCCGAGCCTTCGGCGGAAGTCGAAGCGAACGAAACGGAGATCGCCCCCATGGATGACGCCGTGACCCCGGAAGTTGTCGCTCCGGCTTCCTCGGCGAACTTCCGCATCGTGGCGGCCTACTTGCGAGACTTGCTGCACAGCGCAACGACGCAATGTGAGCCGGTTCGAGCCGCCCTGGACGCCGGTTTCACGATCGTCACCTGGAGCACAGGGGTGGATGCGGCCTTGGCCGTGGAAGCGGCCGCAGTGGAAGTAGCGGACCTCCCCCCGGCGGAATCGTTCCCCCTGATGAAACGGTAGTCGACCGAAATTAGCCCGTCCAGGGAGTTTTGTTCATCCAGACGAGTTGTAACAAAACGCCCTGCCGACATCAAAATCAGGCCGCTGTTCAGCGTAAATTCGCTGGACAGCGGCCTTTTCCTCTTTTCACAGGGCGCTCTCGCGAAATTTTCTGGCGTAAGTAATTTAGGTTGAATAGAATAACGGTTAATCCCCGTCGTGAATTCAGGATTGGCCGTTTCCGCCCATCACGTCCGGGTTGTTGCGGAAGAAAACGAGCAAGGCAGGGCCGCCCTCCGGGACAGAGAGTCGCCCTTTTCTGAATCTTTTCGTTGGAGTTTGCGGTATGTGCAAACGTAGTTGGTGTGTTGCGGCTTGCGCGCCGCTTTTGGCGATCCTTGCTGCCGGACTGACCACGTCCGTCGCCTGGGGCCAACAAGCGACAGACGGGAAGTCGGCGGCCCGGTTGAGCGTGTACGAAAAACCCTCGGGCGAACGCTATTTCGCGCTCAGTTTGACGGCGGGGATTGAGGCGTTTCAGGCGGCCGCGAAGGCTCCGCGCGGAGTCGACGTAGTGGCCATGGTCGACACCTCCGCCAGCCAGACCGGTCCTTACCGAACCGATTCGCTCGTGGCTTTGCGCACGCTGCTGGCCACGCTCAGCCCTCAGGACCGGGTCAAACTCATGGCGGTGGATCTCAACGCCATTGATCTGAGCGAAGGCTTTGTTGCGCCCGACAGCCCGCAAATGCGGACTGCATTGGGTCAACTGGATCAGCGTGAACCGCTCGGCTCGACGGATATGGCCAAGGCCCTGCGCGCCGCGGCGTCGAGTTTTGCGGGCGACGCCTCCCGTTTGCGGGCCGTGGTTTACATCGGCGACGGCATGAGCAAGGCGAATTTCCTGGCCACGGCCGAATTCGGCGCTGCGGTAAACTCGCTGGTCGAGAAGCAAGCCCCCGTTCATAGCTATGTCATTGGTCCGGAGCAAAACGGACACTTGCTGGCGGCCTTGGCGAATCACACGGGCGGCATGATGGTGGTCGATTCGCCTGACGCCAATGTGGCGCAGCGCACCGGCGCTATGCTCGCGCAGTTCGCCCATATGCCAGTATTTTGGCCCCAGAACGCCAGCGTACCAGCGGCAATGACGGAAGTTTTTCCGAGCCGCGTGCCGCCGTTGCGTCCTGACCGGGACACGATTTTGATTGGCGTGCTGGACGGCAAAGATCCGCAAAAGATCGTGGTTCGCGGGACGGTGCAAGGTGCGGCGGCCGAAGCTCAATGGACGGTTTCGCCCCAGTCGACCGCCGATGATTTGGCGTTCCTGCCCAAGTTGCTCGATGTCGCTCGGAAAGACGCAGGGCTCAGCCTGCCCACGGCGGGCGAAGTCGGGCTGCGGGAGGTGGGACGTGTGATGACCGCCTATGCCGATAGTCTGGCCAAGATGGGAGCACGCGAATTGGCTGGGGGCAACCTGGTGGGCGCTCACAACCTGGCCAACGCCGCGCGTCGAGCGGATCCGAACAACCCGCACGCCGCGACCGTTCAGAACGCCGTGCGGAAAGCCGCCGCCGATGATCCTGACATGCGCATGATTCATTGGCAAGAGGAAGCCGCACCTCCGCCCGAGGCGCCGGTCAATCCGCTGCCTGGCGCGGGTGCGCCGCCGGAAGATGGCGCTGCATTTCCTCCCGCGGACTTAGGCGAAGGCTTTGGCGCCGACCGTGGCGCTTTTTTGGAAGAAACGATTGAACAACAACGCCTGCAGGAGCAAATTCTTCAAGCGGAAGTTCAAGAAGGTGTCCGCCAGGTGCGGGACATTATGGGTACGGCGCCCGACCGCGCCATTCAAGACCTGAAGTTGTTGTTGGAAACCGTGGAAGCCGCCCGCGACGTGCGAGCCGACATTCGCGTGGCGCTTCGCAATCAGATTTTGTCCGTCATTCAAGAAGCCAGCCGCCTGGAAATCGAAGTCAGCGAACTGCGGGCCGAGGCGGAAGCCCGCCGCGCCGCTGCACTCCAGCAACAACGGCTGACGGACGCCCTGCTTCGCGATCAAGAGAAGATTCACAACCTCATGCTGCGGTTTAACGCTTTGATGGAGGAAGGCGAATTCCGCGTGGCCGAACGCGAGATTGCGGCCAATATCTTGGAAATCGCGGAAAAGAACGACATGACCCGCGAAGGCATCGTGGGCGTGTCGGCGATTCAGAACGCCCGAATCATTGGCAATTACGCCGAATTCATGGCGGTACGTGACCTGCGCCAACGCAACTTGTTTGCCTCGTTGCAGTTAGTCGAGGAGTCGAGCGTCCCCTTCCCGGATGAGCCGCCGATTGTGTACCCCCCGGCGGATTTCTGGGAGGATTTGACGATTCGTCGTAAGAAGTTTGCGTCGATTGACTTGGCGCAGCAAGGCTCCGCCGAGCAACGCATTACGGAAGCATTGGACGACATCGCCACCTTGGAGTTTATCGAAACGCCGCTTTCGGACGTGGTCGAGTTTCTTAAAGACAATCACGACATCCCCATCGAAATCGATAACAAAGCCCTCGACGATGTAGGGCTTTCGACCGATGTGCCCGTCACGCGCAACCTGAAAGGCATCACGCTGCGATCCGCGCTGCGTTTAATGCTGCGCGAACTGGACCTGACCTACATGATTCGGGACGAAGTGTTGATGATCACGACGCCCGAAGAAGCTGAAACGCAGCTTGTGACGAAGGTGTATCCGGTGGCGGATCTTGTGCTGCCCATTGCCGCAGGCGGTTTGAATCCGTTTATCGGCGGCGGTGGTCTTGGCGGTCAGGGTGGTTTCAATGCCGGCGCCGGTGGCGGTCAAGGCGGTATTGGCGGTGGTGGTTTCGCAGGCGGCGGCGTTGGCGGCTTTGGCGGCGGCGGTGGTGGCGGCGTGTTCGATGTGAAAGACGACGTCAACTCCGATCTGAAGTTGGGCGTGCCCTCGAAGCCGAGCAGCCCTGCGGCGCCGACGCCGCGCGTGGCGCCGGCTCCGCGCGTTGAACGTCCCGCGACGGCGCGCACGTCGAAAAAAGTCGAGCCGATTACCGTCGCGCCGCAATCGGGCGAAACCGTCGCACAAGCCTGGGACCGCCGCTTCTCCGAATCTAAGGAGCCGCTCGATCTGGCCGCCGTGCGCGAAACCGCCCGGCAGTTAATGCACAAACAAAAGTTCGGCGAGTTGATCTCGATGATTCAAGCCGCGCTCCGCCGCGGACAGGCCCAACCCTGGATGTACGAAGCCCTGGCGTTGGCCATGCAAGCCAATGGGTCTCCCAAAGAAGACCTGGAGCGGGCCTTGATGTCGGGCGTCGATTTCGGCCAGGACTTGGAGTCGGTCATGTATGTGGCGGCTTACATGTCGACCATTGGCCTGGAAGCCCGTGCGTTAGAGCTGTTTCGCGAAGTGTCGGCTGCGGCCCCGCAGCGACATGAGCCTTACGTACACGGTTTGAAGGCGGCCGAGAGTCTGCAAGACCGCGAAGGACTGCAATGGGCGTGTCTCGGCGTCTTGAATCAAGCCTGGCCGCGGGAGCAACGCGCCATCGCCGAAAAAGCCTCGCGCATGGCCGAAGCCCTTCTGCTGGAAATGCGTGAAGCAGGCGAGAAAGACGCCGCAGACCGCTTTGAGAAGGATTTGCGCGCTGCCCAGGCCCGCGATGTGCGAATTGTCGTCACCTGGACGGGCGACGCCGACTTGGATTTGTTGGTCGAAGAACCCTCGGGCATGGTTTGTTCGCTCCGCAGCCAACGCACCCAAGGCGGCGGCGTGTTGCTGGGCGACACTTACTCTACGGGAGAAGGCTCCGGCATTAACGGTTATCGGGAAGTTTACGAGTGCCCGCAAGGTTTCTCGGGCGTGTATCGTATGTTGCTTCGTCGTATTTGGGGCAAACCGACCGCAGGTCAAGCGACGGTCGATATTTACACCCACTACGGGACGCCGCAAGAGACCCACATTCGCAAGAATCTGCCGATCGGGTCGAAAGACGCACTAGTGCTGTTCGACCTGGCCGACGGTCGACGTTTGGAGCCGCTGGAAGAAGCTCAAATTCAGCATATCGCCCAAACGCAATGGGAGGTGAATCGCGCTATTTTGAATCAACAGCTTTCGCAAAGCGAAAGTTCGTCCGCTTCGCGCGATCTGGCGGTTGACCGTAATCGTCGGGTTCGTGCGGGCGCACTACCGGTGCGAGCCGGCCGTGGCGTGGGTTTCCGCCCCGTGATTACGACCCTGCCGGAAGGTACGAACTTCCAGGCTACGGCCGTTATTTCGGCGGACCGACGTTACGTGCGTATCACGGCCACGCCGCTGTTTTCCTTGGTCGGCGACGTAACCACGTTTAACTTCGCGACAGGCGCCACAGGCGGCGGCGGCGGGGGCGGCGGTGGCGGTGGTGGTATTCCCGGCGGCGTGGGTGGTGGTCTTCCCGGCTTTTAGTTGTCCGCAAACGCCGCACGTCGGTGGCGTCATTACCTACAGATGAGACATTCATAAGCGTTGCGCCTTTGCCGGTGCGACGCTTTTTTTGTTTTGGGTCCACCGAAGTACGCAGTCCTCTCCGCATCCACAGGTTTGCGAAAAGGCGGTGGCGTACGGCCAGGGTTTCACGCTGGCGATTTCTTAGCCAATTGTTGATCCACCGGCGCACAATTCTCCTTGAGTGGAGAACTTGCATTGCCCAAATATACGGATATTTTTAAACATTATAGATTTTATAGCCTATTTGAGCGATGTTACTAAAGGCGCAGAATTCAGAGAGTTTACTCGTTTTCCCAATAAAACCGCTGCTCGATACCCAAGACGTGAGATGGCGCGAGCAGGCTGCCTCATTAAGTGAAGCGATCTCGGCGAATTGGCGCGCCTCTTGCACAGCAATGAGTTGTGGTCGTACTCCAAGCGTGCAGGCTATTAGTCGCGGGGCGGGTTGATTTCCGCGGCAGGCCAAACACCACGACACATCCCGAATGAATGCGAGCGAATAGCGGTTGGCGGAACGGTGTGGCGTACGCGCCCGCCCCGGCATGTGCCGGATGTCGCTATACTGAACCGCCGACCGTTTTTGCTCTCACACGGTGTTTTGGGGCTCTGGAGAACACGCTCATTCCAAGCGGGAGGCGCCGCACGCCACGCTATGTCCATCACCTCAGGCATGTTCCTCTCACGTCCTGTTGTTCCAGGGCGTCAGTCCATGCCAGGCATCCACAGTTTGGATTTTTTCTCTGGGGCCGGCGCAGTTGGTTGATCGGGCGTCCACAAAGCGCCTCGTTCTGGCGGCGTCGTAGCGGCGCTTTCCGAGACATTCTTCGCCTCACGTTGCATTCCTCCGGCCATGCGTCCGTCCGGCGTGATGATCCCGAATTCGAGCAGGACGCCGTACAAAGCCTCCGCAACGCCTCGCTCGTTTTGATGTTTCGTATGCAACTCCCGCATGAGGCCTTCGCACTGTTCCACACCTTCCCGGCGCAACAAACGGTAACGCAACTCCTCAATCAAGAACGCGGCCGGCGATTCTCCCCGCTGCACCTTGAGTTCACGGCATTTACGCAAATGCTCGATTCCTTCTTTCGCATCGGTTGCGCACTGGGCGAGCACATGATGCACCTCGAGCGGATCAGCCTTGTCCGCGAGCGATTCGCGCCGCAACACCTCTCGGGCGATGCGCTGCAATAGTTCGCCTGGGTGGAACTCCAAAGCGCGACCAAACGCGAGCAACAGGTTCTCATCCGACAGCTGCTCGACCGGCAAGCGCGCAAACCGAATGATGGGCAATCGCGTGAGGTCGGTCGTCGCGGGGTCGATGGCGGCGAGCGGCGGTAAGCCGAGGCGTTCCCGCAGTTGCTCGAACTCCTCTCGCCAGCGCACGTGTTCGACCACGGCCTCCAGCAGCAGCACCCCTGCCGCGACTTTCAAGCGGTACGGCTCTTGTGAGGCGGCTTCACGCGGCGTTTTACCGTCCAACCTGGGGCGAGGCGTTTCCGGCCAACGCTCGAAGAACATCTTTCGCCGCATTTCCGTCATCAATTTTTCGCGTTGTTCCACCGTCGCTTCGTTAGGAAAACGCCAAGACCAAGACAACGCGGCGGTCGAAAGGGGCGAACTGCCCACGACTTCCTCCGACTCGATCGGCCCGAGCCATTCTTTTCCTGCTTCCGTCAGGATCTTCTGAGCGGCCTGGAAGTCCTCGTTCCGCGTGACTTCCAATTCAAGCCGGGCGTCCCGATCGGTTCGTTTGCCAAATACGAACACACCTCCTAAAACATTGGGCACGGTATCGACCGTCAACTCTTGGCCTTCGTCCAGTTTGGCGGAACGATCCAAGATGCTCAACGCGCACTTGGGAGGCGTATCGTTCTCGCCGGCAAACTCCTCCAGGTCGCCCTCGAATTGCACCAGGCGCGGGTCCGAGAGCAACGCTTCGAGTAGCCGGTCCACGTCGCGCACGCCGTAGGTTAGCTTTACTTCGTCGACATGGTCTTCCTCGTCCAGCGGTTCGAGCAACTGCGCGATCGCTTCGGCCTCAACGCGATCCTCCCAAGGCAAATCGGCCAGGGCGGCATAGTCTCGCCATGCGCGGGCCGTCGCGGTTCGGTCGCCCAGGCGCGACTCCAGTAAGGCGATATTCTTGAGCAAAACGGGCTGGCTGGGATAGTTGTCGGCCAAGGCGCGCATCGCCGCCAGACCTTTTCGCCACTCGCCGCGATCCGCAACCTCGACTGCCGCGGAAAGAGCGTTCTGCCACGCCGCTCCGGCGGGAACCTCCGTTTCCAAATCCAAAGGAAACTTCAGCAAGAGGGGGGCAGGGCTCGCGCGCTGTAAGCGATCCAGCATCTCCAGGGGTTCGCGGTCGCGGCCTCGGCTTAGCTCGACTTGCATCCGTACGTGAGCGAGACACGCAGGCAAATTGTTGTCCATCAACAATCCCTGAGCGACAATGCCCACCGCGGTATAAATGCGTGAGTCGACCTTTTCGCCGCTGCGTTCGATTGCGGACTGAAGCAAATTCACCGCTTCCGCCACGCGGCCTTCCTGAGTCGCGACGATGGCCCCCTCGGCCAGAGCGGCGGGGTTGTCCGGAAATTTTTCTGCGTAGGTCGACATCGCCGCCAGCGCTGCTTCGCTGTCGCCCGCTTCGACGAGAGCTTCTGCTTTAAGAGCATGCAGGCAAGCCCGGTCGCCTTTGGATTTCAGCGTTTGATCGATGGCTTCGACCGCCGCGCGGCGTTGTCCCCCCTCCATTAAACGCACGATTCGGTCGAGCTCTCGCACCAGATCTTTGCAGCAAAAGCGAATTTTTTTACCGGTTCCGCCAGGACATAACTGATTGGTGTCCAGATCCATGACTCGTCAACGGCTAAGGGGAAGCAACGGAAAGCAAGAGTTTTATCGTAGCAAACCTCGGGCGGCGCCGCGACGGGGCCAAATCGCGCAGCCCCAACCCATGCGGGCTCGTTCTTGTTCCCCGGGGTGTTTTGATTCACAATTTCTGCTGCAACCTAACCCGCTGCCCGCGCCTTGACGCCAACGATTTGACGTTGATGATGCGATGACAAATTTCCGCTGGAAGCGTCCCGTGAGGAACTACCGCACCATGCGCCGAGTTTCTGTTTTATGTATCCTCGTTGCGACGGCGCCGCTTGCGCCGTGGTCCGGCGGCCCCGCACTGTGGGGCGATGAGCCGACGCTTCCTGCTGCGGCGACCGGCCCTGTCGACTTCTCGCGCGACGTGCAGCCGATTTTCGCCAAGCATTGCTACGCGTGTCACGGACCTGAAAAGCAGGAAAGCAACTTTCGGCTTGACCAACCGTCTTCCGTGATGCGCGGCGGCGATCTGGGCGAACCGGCGGTCGCACCCGGCCGGAGCGCCGCGAGTTTGCTGGTGCGCGTCATCGCGGGGGTCGACGAGAACCTGCGCATGCCGCCTGAAGGCGAATTGCTCTCTGCCGAGGAAGTTGGACGAATTCGCGCCTGGATCGATCAAGGCGCCCAGTGGCCCAAGACTCCGGAAGAAGATAACGCGGCGCCGCTGCGGACCGACCATTGGTCGTTTCAACCGCTGCGATCGGTGGCCGCGCCTCCTAGCTCTGACCCGCGAATCCAAAATCCCATCGACGCTTTTCTCTTGCAGCGGCTCGGCGAAGAACAGCTCGACTTCTCGCCTCCTGCCCCGCGTGCCGACTTCTTGCGGCGGTTGTACTTCGACATGCTGGGGCTGCCCCCTTCCCGGGAAGAAACGCACGCCTTTCTTGCCGATTCACACATCGACGCCGTGGAGCGCCTGGTGGATCAGGTGCTGGCCAGTCCTCGCTACGGTGAGCGCTGGGCGCGGCACTGGCTCGATGTGGTGCGGTTCGCCGAGACCTCGGGCTTTGAAACGAATTTCGAACGTCCCAACGCGTACCACTATCGCGATTATGTGATCGACGCATTGAACGACGACACGCCGTACACGCAGTTCGTACGGGAACAACTGGCGGGCGATGCGTTCGGCGCCGATGCGGCCACGGGCTTTCTCGTCGGCGGCGCCTACGACCGCGTGAAAAGCCCCGATCCCGCACTGACCCTCATGCAGCGGCAGGACGAACTGGCCGACATGCTCAACACCACCGGCACGGCGTTTCTCGGGCTGACGGTGGGGTGTGCACGTTGCCACAATCACAAGTTCGATCCGATTACGCAGCGCGATTACTACTCGCTGCAGGCCGTGTTTGCGGGAGTCGAGCATGGCGACCGGGTGCTTCGCTCGGCCGAAACCGGGCGGGAAAAACAACAATTGGCCGAGGTTGAACAACAACTGACCGCGGTGCGTGTGGCCTTGACCGAGGCGCTGGCGCTGCGCGAGCCGGTGCAAGCCAAGGTGAACGAAGAACGGTTTCCGCCGACGGAAGTTCGCTGGGTTCGCTTCACCATTCATGCGACGAACAACGGCATTGAGCCCTGTATCGACGAGTTAGAAGTCTACGCGGCGTCGGCCGGAGCCGCCGCACCGGTGAACGTCGCGCTTGCGGCGGTTGGCGCCGCGCCGACCGCTTCGGGTACCTATCCCGGTTCCGAAATTCACCGCCTGGAGCACATTCACGACGGTCGGCACGGCAACGGACGCAGTTGGATCTCGAACACGCGCGGGACCGGTTGGGTGCAAATCGAACTGGCGCAGCCAACCTCGATCGACCGGATCGTGTGGGGACGCGACCGCGAAGAAATCTATCAGGACCGTGTGCCGACCGATTACGTGATTGAAGGCGCCCTGACGCCGGGCCAATGGCAAGTGCTCGCGACTTCCGCCGACCGCGCTTCTCCCGGAGTTGATGCGCAAACCGCGTGGCGCGAGCGATTGAACGCCCTGCCTCTCCCGGCGCAAGCGGCGGCGAAACAATTGTTGGACGATTTCGCCCGCTTGCAGCAACAACGCGCTCAGCTTCAAGTCGCGGTGAATGCGATGGCGTACGCCGGCGTGTTTCAGCAGCCAGGCATGACCCATCGTTTGTACCGAGGCGACCCCATGCAGCCGCGCGAAGAAGTCCCGCCCGCCGCGCCCGAAGTGTTTTCAACTTGGCTTTCCCAGGCGTCGCTTCCGAGCGATACGGCCGAGCAAGCGCGCCGGCTTCATTTGGCCGAATGGATCACGAGCGAACAGAACCCGCTTACGGCGCGTGTGATTGTGAATCGGTTATGGCACTATCACTTCGGCGCGGGACTCGTCGCCACGCCGTCGGACTTCGGCGAGATGGGCGCCTCACCCACGCATCCCGAGTTGCTTGACTGGCTGGCGGGCGAACTGATCCGCAGCGGTTGGTCGCTCAAACACTTGCATCGCTTGATTCTCACCTCGCACGCGTACCGGCAATCGAGTATTCCCGACGCCGCCGCGCTGGCGAAAGACGCGGAAAGCTGTCTCTTGTGGCGTTTCCCCCCACGGCGACTTGAAGCGGAGGTGATTCGCGATCAAATGCTCGCCGTGAGCGGCGTGCTCGACTTGCGCATGCATGGTCCTGGTTACTCGGCGTTCCTGCCGAACGATAACTACGTGCGCGTTTACGAACCGAAAGAAACCTGGGGACCGCCCGAATGGCGGCGCATGGTGTATATGCTCAAAGTGCGCATGGACAACGATGCAGTGTTCGGCGCATTCGATTGCCCCGACGCCGGCCAACCGGCGCCGCGCCGCACGGAGTCGACCACGCCCCTGCAAGCCTTGAACCTGCTGCACAGCAGCTTCGTGCTGCAACAAGCCGACTTGTTCGCACAGCGCGTGAAGCGCGAAGCAAGTCCGGAGGTCTCATCGCAAGTGAACCTCGCGTTCGTGCTGGCGCTGGGACGCGAACCCACGGCGGAAGAAGCCGCCGCGGGCGTCGCGCTGGTCGAACAACACGGTCTGGTAGAATTATGCCGGGTCTTATTCAACGCCAATGAGTTTCTGTTCGTGCCGTAATTGCGCATGGCAGACGCTTCTGCGTCGTGCGCCGCGCCAGGAGATGAATCATGTCCTCGCAACCGCATCCGACTTATTCGCCCGCCGAGTACTTGCGGTTGGAACGTCAGTCGTCGATCAAACACGAGTATTACGCGGGTGAGATTTTCGCGATGGTCGGAGCGAGTGAAAATCATAACTTGATTGCGGGCAATCTGTTTGCAACGCTGCACCAGCAATTGCGGCGCCGCGAATGTAAAGCGTTCGTGGGCGACATGCGGGTGAAGATCGATCAAACGGGCCTTTATACCTATCCCGATGTGGTGGCTTTATGCGGCGCCGCGGACTTCGAAGACGCGGAATTGGACACGCTCCTTAATCCCACGGTGATTGTCGAAGTGTTATCCGAGTCCACGGAAGCCCACGACCGCGGCAAAAAGTTCGAGCATTACCGCAAGATCCCATCGCTCCAGGAGTACGTGTTAATTTCGCAAGACCGTCCGCACGTGGAGCGCTACTTTCGCCAAGCCAACGGCGCGTGGGTGCTATCGGAATGCAGCGGGCTGGAGGCGACGTTGCCGTTGCCATCGATCGAGTGCACCTTGGCCCTGGCCGATGTGTATGAAAAAGTCGAACTTTCCTCCTAAGGGTTGTCATGTACGAAGGTCAGTTGTCCCACCTGGGCCGCGGCTTGCTTGCGCGGCGCGACTTTTTGCAGCATGCCGTGTCGGGCTTGAGCGGCGTGGCGCTAACGCACCTGTTGGCGCAGGACCGACTCTTGCAAGCGTCGGAACCCGGCGGGCCCATTCGCCCGGCGATTGATCCCGCACGGCCTCACGGAGCGCGGGCTCCGCACTTTGCGCCGAAGGCGCGCAACGTGCTTGTGATGTTTTGCTCCGGGGCGCTCAGCCACGTCGACACCTGGGATTACAAGCCCGAGTTGATTCGTCGGCATGGCCAGCCAATGCCCGGCCAAGACAAGCTCGTTACGTTTCAGGGCGAGAACGGCGCGCTCACCAAAAGCCCTTACGAATTTCGCCCGCGCGGCGAATGCGGCAAGATGACGTCCGACCTGTTGCCGCAACTTGGCGCCCTGTGCGACCAGATGTGCTTCTTGCACGGCATGACGGGCCGGACCAATACCCACGGGCCCGGCGAGAACTTCATGTCCACCGGGTTCACGCTCGACGGCTTTCCCAGCATGGGCGCCTGGGTCACGTACGCGCTCGGGACCGAAGACGAGGATTTGCCTGCGTTCGTGGCCATTCCGGACCCGCGCGGCGTGCCGCAAGCGAGCGTCAACAACTGGGGGCCAGGGTTCTTGCCCGCGGTGTTTCAAGGCGTGGCCTTCAATTCGAAGCGGCCGATTCGCCACTTGCAACGGCCTGAGAGCATCAGTGAAAGCGCCGCGGGGGCGTCGGCCGATTTTTTGAAGTTGCTCAACGAGCGGCACCTGGAAAAATATCCCGGCGATACGAGTCTGGCGGCGCGCATCGCTAGTTACGAATTGGCCGCCCGCATGCAACTGAGCGTGCCGGAAGTGACCGACCTCTCGCGCGAGCCGGCGCACTTGCTGACACGGTACGGCGCCGACGACACGCAGGACCACCTCAAGGCGTCGTTTGCCCGCAACTGCATTCTCGCGCGTCGTCTCTTGGAGCGCGGCGTGCGGTTCGTGCAGTTATTTAACGGCGCTTACGCCATGGGCGAAGGCGTCGGCAACTGGGACGGTCACAAAGCCCTCAAACAACAGTACGACATTCATGGCCCGATTTTCGATCAGCCCGCCGCAGCGCTGCTGCAAGACTTGCGCGAGCGCGGAATGCTGGAGGAAACGCTCGTCGTGGGCGTGACCGAATTCGGCCGCATGCCCACTTTCCAGAAAGACGCCTCGGGTCGCGATCATAATCCCGCGGGTTTTACCTGCTGGCTGGCCGGCGCGGGCGTGAAAGCGCCCTTCGCGTACGGCGCGACCGATGAGTTCGGCCATCGCGCCGTCGAAAATGTGACCACGGTGTACGACCTGCACGCCACGGTGCTGCACTTGCTCGGCTTGAATCACGAACGCCTGACCTACTACCACAACGGCGTCGAGCGCCGCCTGACCGATGTCCACGGCCATGTGATTCAAGACGTTCTCGCCTAACCTCTGCTAATAACCTGAACCGTGACCCCTATGTCTCAGTATTTCGTCCAAAAAGAAAACTGTTCGCACCATCAAATCTTCCCCGGCGTGCACATTTACACGACGACGGGGCAACAAGTGATGTTGTCGCTCGTCGAGTTCGAGCCGCACGCCGTGGTCGAATGGCATGCGCATCCGCATGAGCAATGCGGTTTGCTGCTGGAAGGCCAACTCGAGTTTTTCATTGGCGAGGAACACGCCGTGTTGAAACCAGGCGACATGTGGCGCATTCCTGGCGGCGTGAGACACAAGGCCGTGGCAGGCGACCAGCCCGTACGGGCGCTGGATGTGTTCAACCCAATCCGCGAAGATTACCTGTAAAATCCTCCCCCAATAGCTGCCAAGGGGTTGTGGAAATCCGGCCGTCGGGTAAAACATGGCTCACGCGCCGCAAAGTTCCCCCGGATTTCCCAAGTTCCCGCCTGTTTTTTCTTGGCTCTGTTTTTCAGGAGGATTCTATGCGAACACTTGTTCTCGTCTGCGCGTTAGGAATGGCGACCAGTGCTTGGGCCAGCGAATTGGCCAAAACCGCCAACACGACCAACACGACCACGGCCAACACGGCTACGGCCAAGGCGACTACGGCGACGTCCCCCACGCCGTTGGCGAAACCCCAAAAGCCTGCTTTGCATGAGCATCCCACGATTGTCAAAATGCTGGATCGGAACAACCGGATGCGGCAAATGATGGGGCGGCCCGCGCATCGTATTTCGCCTGCGTTGACCAAGGCGGCGCAAGACCACGCTCGGTTCATGGCCCGCACGGGCGCCTTTAGCCACGAGTCGAACGGCGGTCCGATGTTCCGCGCCCAGCGTTATGGATACCGCGGCCTGGTGCGCGAGAACATCGCGATGGGACAAGGCACGATTTCGCACGTCTTTGCCGATTGGCGCTCCAGCAGCGGCCATTTTGCGAATATGACCAGCAACACCCGCGACGCGGGCTTCGGCTTCGCCATTGCGCCGAACGGTTCGACCTACTGGGTCGCCGTGTACGGCGACGGCGGTAGTTGGTAAACCACGACCCAACTTGTCCGAAGCGCAAGACCCGCGGCGCCCCGCGTTTCGTTCTCGTGCGTGCGGAGTATAATCCCCCCAGGATTCAAGCCCGTTCATCACGAAAACGGTGTTTTTTGAGCATTTTCCCTGCTTTTTGTGGCTTTGGCGGCTGTCGAGGATAGCCGCCTTTTACCTCATTTTGCCCGATTTTAGTGCCAGTTTAGTGCCAGCCGCGACCTTTGAGTCGCGGCTGTTTTTTTTGGTATTCCAAGAAGGACAGCCGTTAGGACCGGCCACTGCCAATTAACATTTGGCGAAATCTCCTCCCATCGCGCTTTTCTTGGTCGGTATCCAAGAATAGGTTTGAGATGTCAACACACTCTCACCTACGAGGCATCTTATGGAAGAACGATCTATCTATGTGCGCTTCGATTTCGATGCTGGCTTCGCGCATGACACTAACGACGACCGCGTCGTGCCGATCACCGCATCGGTTTGGCTGCTCGATGAAGATGAGGAGCCGAATGGCGAACCAGCAGCTAAGACCAAGATGCGGTTAGTCTTGTTTGAGGGTGGGGACGTGTCCGAAATCTGTGAAGGCGAGGAGTTAGAGCCAGTATGGCGTGCGTTGTTTTGCCGTGGCGTGAGAATCCCCATGGTCATCAAGCAGCCCTACCACCTAAAATCGAACGACGTGCTGCTTATTGACGAGATTGGGGACGCTAACGTACTCCCGAACATCCTGACACGTTTTCGGCAAGTGTGTGGGTTCCGCGGGGCCATCCTGTACCAAGGAGACGAGCCGCCGACCGATTGGGAAATGTTAGAGCCGGGACTACACATCCTGGCTTAGCACGACTAGCCCCGCATTGCCGGGGCTTTTTTTATTTTCGGGGCGGGTCATTACCCGCTTGTTAGCTGCCTAGCGATCTCATTGAACGTCTTGATTGTCTCGTCGGTGGCTCTCGGGTCAATTACAACCCCCTTTACTTCACATTGCCTGCCCCTTCGCACAACGTGCGACTCCCATTCGAGTCGCTTACCGTTGATGTCTACCCAGGACTTGACGATGTGTACCCCATCTCGTTCTTCGATCTGCCCCTTCTCCGGGTAAAACGGGTGTACCGAGGATCGCTCCGCGTCTTGAATTATCTGGGTGGCTGCCGCCTTGGCTGCTTCCCAGACATCGCGATCCGAGTCACGGGTCAAGATATAGGCCGACGGTGCAATCAGTATTACGACGGCAATAAAATACACGCAGAACTTCGGCGAGCTTCGGTCATGACGCATAGTTTCACCCCTTATTTGTGTGCTACACAAATCTAGCTCGCATGGGCGCACATGGGTTGCCAAGGGTGGGTTCCCGCGAATCGACGCGTCAGTACCCCACGCACCTGAGCCTACCCAGTCGAAAGGGCAGAAAGTCGTATGCCAATGGGGTGGTGGATTGTCCCTTCTTTTTTGACCCGCCCACCGCCGACCACCGCACCAGTCTTCCTACGTCCCGACGGACCGCGCATCTCAGATTGTTAGGTTCTCGGTGGGCTGATACCCTCGATTTGCTGTCAGCTTGCGAGCAAAACCGTCCTCCCGCCATTTGTGTGATTGGAAATGCGCAAGTTGTCTGAGCTTCGCAGTTTGCGCGCAATATCCATAGGTCCGTCTTCACCTTACAAAAAGTTGCGCAAGTTGATTAGCTAGATTTGGAATGGAGCAAAGACCAAATGGCCTTATCTCACCGTCCTTAGGAAACGCGCGGTGGCGTGGCGGCAGAGCCAGCGGCGTAAAGAGCATTGAAAAGGTCGCGAAATTTCTCGGGGTTTCAATCGAACCGCTTGAAGAATTTTGCGATTTCGCAAGTTCGGCACGGTCCTTGGTGGACGAACTTTGTAGGCGATTCCGAGAGCACTATCAGAGAATTCGAGATCTTGCCGAAAACGACTGGCCTAAGACCGCCGCCGGAGGCTGGAAGCTGGCCGGCGATAAGCGGATCACGCTTTAGCGCCTGAGTTTCGTTCGCACCTCATCTTCAATCTTCATCGGGCAGAAGCTCTGCATCGACGAAAGCGTGCCACCCAAATCGTGCTCGCCCGTCGTTGCCAATTGGCTCGTGCTGCACTCGTGTGATCTTGTAGCTGCGGTCTTCACGGTTGATCTCTTC
>CAUJHS010000081.1 GCA_963204915.1 Planctomycetota bacterium
AGCTACCGCCTGCAGGACGCCAAGCGCCGCCGCAAGTCCACCTAGCCGATCCGTTACAATCCCTTCTTCCGCGACCACCCAACTGTTCAACCTGGAGATCCTACCAACCTAGCGCTTCCAAATTCGACTGCCCGGCGCCACCGCTTTCGAATGCCGTCAACACATGGAGGGTTGAGCAAAGTATAACGACTTGAGTTTGCGTTTTACGTCATCGAGGCAAATTTGAGAGCGCCGCGGTCGGTTCGCGAGTATTACATTTTCACAATGTAGTTTGAACGGCACGCGGGTTGCTTTAGGTCGACCTCGGGATAAACGTGCTGTCTCCCACGTTGATCCAAGCCGCGGGCGCCCACGGCTCTCCAACCTTCCTAACACTGACGCCTCCATTATGGTTTGATTGGTAAGCATCTCCGGCAAGGCGAAGCGCCCAAAGCGGCGGACTCGAGGAGAGTCCGCCGCTTTGGCTTTTGATAACGAACTGGCTTCAGTTTCAGGCCGCGCACCTCGAATGACATCATCGTTCGAACATGTTGAATGGCGCGAAGGAATGCATTTGGATCATTCAAGGCGCGCCGGTTGATCGCGGCGTCGGCGGACCTCGATCCTCTACAAGTAGATTTTCGGGAGTCAACGTTCGTTTTAAGTCAGCCGCCAAACTTTCAAGCATCGCCCGATATTGCTGAATCGCCTGCGCTCTTACGTCTCCTTCCAGTCGTTCGATGATTGGCAAACGTTGCCGCCAAAGAAGCGACTCGATGAGAATCGGCCGTAGTCGAATTAGTAAGTCAATTGCGGCCGGCGCCATCACTCCGATGGCCAAGGATAGTGACGTCTCTCGCGCTACGGCTCGATGCCAATATCCGCACGGAATATATAAGAAATCTCCAGGTTCTAATTGGCATCGCATGAGCGGCATAATTTCGCGCTCGTAGTGCATGTCGGCGGGCAGCGTTTCTTCTAAGGGCCATGGGTTAACCGTGTTCTTGCGGAGCGAGTACTCCTTTTGTCCTTCAGTCTGCAAAATGAATACTTCTTCGGCGTCGTAATGCCAACCAAAGCCGAAATGGCCAGCGGGCGTCGCATATAAATGAATATTGACGGGACCACACAGGTCCTGCTCAATTTCTCGAGCGACTTTGGCAAGCCTGGGATCATGCTTCTGCGCATTGCGAATGAGAATCGTACATCCGCTTGTTAGGGCTGTTTGCAATTCGGCCGATGTCTGTGGGACAACAGTTTGTACGCGCTGCCCGTCCCGTGCCATCATCGTATCGATATGAGGTTCACCAAGTAATCGCTCAAAGACAGCCCACGATCCAACTTCACGGGCATCATTCGGGGCAGCTGAGTTGGAAAACGGGATTCGCAGGTAATAGTCGGCGATAAACTGCGAAAGCGACGTATTCCCTAGCCAGCGAGCAATTGACATAAATCGTAGATCAACTCGATGAAGCATTTGTTCTTGGAGACGGCCCGATCATGGGCATTTTCTCTCATATTCTGTACCATAACACGTATGCGAACACTCATTAAGAATGCACAGGTGGTGTTACCGGGCTCCATTAACCACGTTTCCGTCCTCATTGACGGCGATAAGATCGCTGACATTGACGCTCCGATCCAGACGACGGCAGATGAGACGATCGATGCGACGGGGTTGTATCTAATACCCGGCGTGATCGATGACCAGGTTCATTTTCGTGAGCCAGGTCTAACGCATAAGGAAGATCTCCTACATGCGACACGGGCATGCGCCAAGGGAGGGGTTACAACCTTTCTGGAGATGCCCAACACCAAGCCGGCAACCGTGACGCAGAAACTGCTCCATGAGAAACTTGACTTGGCGTCTCGCCGTAGTTTGGTCAACTATGGTTTTTATCTTGGCGCCACGCCGCACAATATCTTGGAGCTAAAACAGGCTCACCGCACGCCAGGAATCAAGATCTTTATTGGTTCGAGCACGGGCGACTTGCTTGTCGACGAACAGATCGCATTGGAGCGAATTTTTTCCGAAACGACGCTCCCGATAACAGCTCATTGTGAAGACGAGGCGACGGTGCGCGAAAATGCGGCGCGACTTAAGGGCACGAGCGATGTTGCGGACCATTCCCGTATACGAGATCACCAAGCCGCAGTAATCGCAACCCGACGCGCTCTCGATCTTGCCTTTCGCCATAAGCATCGGTTTCATGTTTTACACGTTTCGACCGGCGAGGAAGCAAAATTGCTCATGGATCATCGCCGTCTGATTACGGCCGAAGTTTGTCCGCACCATTTGTTTTTTAACGTCGACGATTATGTGCGGCTCGGGACGTTGATTCAAATGAATCCTTCTTTGAAGAATGCGGCCGACAACGCGCAGCTCTGGCAAGCGTTACTTGACGGACATATTCAAGTGGTCGCGACGGATCACGCACCGCATACGTTGATTGAGAAACAACAGCCTTATCCCCTGTCGCCTTCTGGCCTGCCGGCAGTCGAGAATTCTTTAGCGCTCATGCTTAATTGCGTACATCAAGGTAAATGCAAATTGGAGCAGGTCGTACATTGGATGTGCGATGCGCCGGCCCGAGTGTGGGACATCGTCGGTAAAGGACGCATCGCGGTCGGATATGACGCTGATCTTGTCTTAGTTGACTTGGAGCGTCGTGCGGTCATTCGCAATGAGGAACAACAAACCAAGTGTGGGTGGAGTCCTTGGCACGGGGAAGAATTGACGGGATGGCCCGTGCGAACGTGGGTTCTTGGTCACGAAGTGTTTCGAGAAGGTCGGTTTGACGAATCGCAGCCGGGCCGAGAAGCGATTTTCGATCATGCTCGCGGCGGATATTGGGCGACGGCCTGATAACAAAACCGGGGCTGATAATTGCAGCTTTGACGCCGTGAAGTCGACGACGATTTATTGCAAAGTAAGTCAATAAGCACCTGAAACGCCAATTCCCTTAGAGTTTCGGAATTGGTATGGGCTTATCAATTTTGGGTAATGGTGGCTCATAATCGGGATAGATTCGCACGCCAAATCCGCGATTGATCTCCTGTTGCGCGAGCGCCGCCCAAGGTGTACCGGGATGATTTTGAATCACCGTCTGATACAGGGCAGTCGATCGCTCAATGTAAGGTTTACTCTCTTGGGTTAAAGTTTCTTTGCGTGTTCCAATGTTCAGGTCCCAGAGAATTAAATTGGGAGATTTCGTCAAAGGAATGACCTCGGGTTGCTGGACATACCTTTCAAGGAAAGCGCCGTACTCGTAAACGCGGGCTTGATAGGCGACTAGGTGTGCGCGTAACAAGTCGTAGTTGGCCTGCCATCGCGGGTCGGTTTCCTGCTCTCGTTCGTATCCCAAGCCTTCGATGACTTTCGAAGCTTCAGCTAATGCCGCTAAATACAATGGCAGCTTTGGCAACTCCTGTTGAACCTGTTTGACAAACTCGGGAAATTCGCGCGAAAACTCGACTCGCAATTCGATGTGTTTGGCGGCCTGCGGGTTATACGGATTGAGCGTATAGATGATATCCCAGCACGTGGCTTGCATGCGGCTTTTGTCACGATCCGAGAAACACTCCGCGCGGCTTCGTAAATCGGGTTTGTATGGCCGCATAACGTCAAGCTCATATTTGCTTTTCGATCCGCGCACCAAGTTAGTCTCCACACTGGGAAGCATGAAAAAAATTCCACCGGTCTCGCGCGACATCCGGGTTTGTTCGTAAGCGCCAAAGCCACTAGGAAACGCATCATGCCTTCGGTGGAATCCATTCGTTTGCAATTGTTCGACAAACGCGGTTTCGGGGCCGCGGTCAATGCGTAACCAATGGATTCGTTTCGTTTGCGGATTTTCCCAACGCATGAAAGCGTAGGGATAACCAAACACTGCTTCGCGACCTAACGTGAAAATCTTGCACTGTGCAGATTTCGCTGTCGCAATAGCGGCTTCCATATACGCGTCGTTATCGGAACGCTCGCCGCTTTCATCGGATACTAGAACAAGCATCATCCGTCGGCCGGTTCGCTTACAGTATTCGCGGTGCATCTCAATCGACTTACCAACAGCTGAGCACATGGCTTCCTTCCCGGATGGGTCGCTCGGCACTTGCTCAATCGCCAGCTTGATTCGGTTAATGTCTTCGGTCGGTCTTTGAGTATGAACGGCAAAGCCCTCACCATAACTGGTGACCGCAGTTGTTAAGGCATCGCTGTTGGATGCGTTGACCAACCCGAGTTCGGAGTAAACACGATAAATGCGATCGCGGATTTCCCGCTGGTCATCCTTCATGCTCTCGGACTGATCGAAACACCAGACAACCAAGACTGGGCTCTTTTGCAGGTTGATTAAGATTTCCTGCGTAATCCGGTCCATTGCCTCCTGATAATCTTCAACAATCGCACGCGGATCGCCCAAAAACCCTTCGGGCACTTCCTCAACGATTCGTTCACTTGGGGGAGCAATTGCTTGTAGGCCCGTAATCGCCACTTCGGCGACAGAAGCTCGCTCGGCCACGGTCTGATCGATTTGCATCGTGGCTTGCACCGTGGAAGGAGCCAACCCCAAGGCCCCAGTCGTAGGCGCCGAACTTACCACTGATATCGACTGTTCTGCCGCCGCTTCGATTTGTTGATCCAATACTTCTTCGATAAACTCCTGGTCCGGTTGCTCGAGAATTTCTGATACGATGGTTTCCAACTTCGTGTTAATCGGCTGCTCCAATACCATTAACGCTAAACTGAGCAGCACGAAAAGGTGAAACAACATCGACACGAACACCGAGCCATAGTTTTGCAGCAAGCGGCTGCGCCAGAAGGATCGACGATATGCGGGGGGATTGTCCGCACTCTCAGTTCCAGCGACTTCTTCGACCTCAACGACCTGCGCGTCTTCTGTCACTTCTCGCTGCGCATTACGGGTAGCAGACATGGAAGCTCGTTTCGACGGCGATGATTCGTTCGGCGTTGGATTGGCAGCAACAGTGCGATTTACGCGAGGCATCGCGGCTCCTCGTCAGATGCGAAACAAACGCCCTGTCGAAAGATGAGATCTAAGATTCAAATGTGGGCGCCGGGGTGTATCACCAATCTTTGATTCGTCGTGGATTTGTTCTTTATTCCACGTGAGGCAGAGTTTCGACTGCTTTCATACACCGGTCGTAGGGGCCGAATATTTGCCTCGCTCATTTGCTTGCGGGCTCCGCCTGAATAGGCGCGATCTTCCCGTCAAGCCTGACTTCGAAGAGGCTTTTGGCGCGCGGATCGACCACAATCAAGGATTCCCCCTTCCACGCCAAACCGACTGGGTTTTGCAGTGGTTCGCCACGTACGAGTGGTTCAGGCTCCTTCCCCGGAGTTATCTTCCAAACGGTTTTGTCGTATCCATCTGTTACATATGCGACACCTTCCGCATCCACCACAATACAATGAGGAAAAGCGAAAGGTCGGCCCATCACAACGGTTTCAATTTCGCCAGCCGAAGTCGCCCGTAAAACCTGGTTGTCGCCATGCGACAGAATCCACAGGCGATCATCGAGGTCAACGAACAATCCGCGTGGCGCCCTTATCTCCAAAAACTCGATCGGCGTTCCGCCTGCTTGCGGGACCTTCCATATGCGGTGCAGTTCCAGATCTGCGACATACAAGTCGCCGTTTTTGTTCACGGCGATGTCCATTGGGACGCCAATACCGCCGTTGGTTAATGGAACTGGCTGGCCTGTTTTGTCGAACCGATAGACTTCTCGAGTTGCGCTATCGCCCGCTAACAAGTTTCCTAATTTGTCGATTTCAACACAGCGGACCGCATTGAGCGGCGTTCTGAACTTTTTTGAGGCTTCGAACAGTGGTTTCAACACGTTATCTTGAAGCTTCCAGACGCCGGGAAGATTTCGGTCAGCAACAAAAACATCACCGTTTTCTGCAACTGCGGCAGAAAGTGGATAGACAAATCCTTGCGCATACAATTCGAGATTCGTTGCAGCCCATAGGATTACGGTCATGAACAGTACGTAACAGACTGTTGAAAAACGAGGCATCATTCTCAACCTGGCGGCGTTTTGCGAACCGACCTTCGTCATCGCGGGTTTGAATTGACATTCGCGTTTCGAACCCTGATAACTTACGGTCGAATACGAAGATAGTCTCACTCAACGATACTCCAAATCGACGCGCGCCGGAAGCGACAATGCCAAACGTTATTGAAGTTGATCATCCGCTAATTCAACACCATTTAGCGCGACTACGTGATCGATCGACGACGCCCACCGAGTTTCGCGCTCTCGTCCATCGTTTGGCGGCGTTATTGGCATATGAAGCGACAAGCGACTTGGCGACAGAAATGGAGTTAATCGAGACGCCATTGACGACCACCACGTGCCGACGTGTCACTCAACGTATTGGCTTGGTGCCGATTCTTCGGGCTGGTTTGGGAATGGTGGACGCAATACTCGACCTCATTCCCGACGCGGAAGTCTGGCATTTGGGATTATATCGGGACGAAGAAACGGCGCGACCCGTGCGGTACTACAATAAAATCCCGGCGACTCGGCCGGTCGACACCGCGCTTGTTATTGACCCCATGCTTGCAACAGGAGGCTCGATTATCGAAGCAATTGAAGCCGTCACTGCGTGGGGTGTGCCTAGGATCAAGGTGCTCGCGCTCTTGGCCGCCCGACCAGGAATCTCAGCCGTGCACGCTAGATTCCCCGAGGCTCCGATTTATGCCTGCGCCATCGATCCCGAGCTAAATGAGCGAAAGTTCATCGTTCCCGGACTTGGCGATGCAGGAGACCGGACATTTAACACAATGCGTTGACGCATCAGTCCGCGCGCCTTGAGTTGAGTGATCGTCACAAGACGAACGGACCAGTGAATGCATCGGGGAGCAGGACCGAAAGATTCGTCTCCAGAATGTGGTCCGTTTGATTCGCGTCGATTAACAAAACTGGCAAGTTCTTGGCGAACTCAACCATCACCTGACGACAAGCACCACATGGTGTGACCGCGCCAGCGGATGCGATGGCCAAAGCGATGAGTTCGCGGTTGCCTGCCGAGACAGCATTCGCAATCGCCGCTCGCTCGGCACAAATTGTTAATCCGTATGAGCTATTCTCGATGTTGCAACCCAGAAACAAACCTCCCGTGGAAGTTAGCACCGCAGCTCCCACGGAAAACTTAGAATAGGGGGCATAGGCGCGTTGCCGAGCCGCCAGTGCCGCCGCAATGAGTTGGCTTCGGTGTTGTTCAGTCATCGAGCCATTCCCATAGAGTCAGTCAGTGACCGTTTTTGTTCGCTCGGTGAGCAAACCGCATTTATCCGATTCGTTCCGCAACAAGCGATAGCGGTTCAGGACGCGAATCACTAACCGTAAAGGCTTTGCCGATGATCTCCTCCCATTGCCGGGCAGCTTGCGGCGGTGCAAGAATATTCACCAAAGGCTCACCAATGCATACTCTGTCACCGTGGCGAACGAGCATTTCAACTCCAACAGAGTGATCTATTGCATCACCAACCTTTTTGCGTCCGCCTCCCAGCTCGACCACCGCCATACCCAGTTGCTCTGTGTCAATGTGTGAAACATAACCTGCGTTTCGTGACTTGACGACTTGCGGCGGTGCGACATTTCGCGCCGCGTCGAAATCACCGCCTTGAGCGCGAACCATTTCTCGAAATTTCGCGATCGCGTCGCCATTATCTAAGTGCTTCGTCAGTTGTCGATATGCTTCCGGAGTTGCACTAGCCATACCTGAAGATACCAGAAGCTCGGCGCCAAGCGCGAGAGTAAGTTCACGCACGTCAGGCGGACCACCGCCGGAAAGCACCTCAACCGACTCGTTTACTTCGACCGCGTTACCCGCGAAACGTCCCAGCGGCTGGTTCATATCTGTGAGCAAAGCCGATGTTTTGACCCCCATGCTGGCGCCGACGGCGACCATCGCGTTGGCTAGCTGGCGAGCATCTTCCAGCCGTTTCATGAATGCTCCCGACCCAAACTTCACATCGAGCACTAGGACATCGAGCCCTTCCGCCAGCTTTTTGCTCATGATGCTGGCCGTAATCAACGGAATCGACGCAACCGTTGCGGTGACATCTCGCAATGCGTATAACTTTCGATCGGCCGGCGCTAATTCGTCGGTAGCGCCTGTGATCACACATCCCACCGAATCCGTTTGCCGCTGCAATTCTTCAAGCCTAAGGTTTGTGCGAAAGCCTGGAATCGATTCAAGTTTGTCAAGCGTTCCTCCAGTAGCCCCGAGACCGCGGCCGGAAATCATCGGCGCCCGCAGGCCGCAGCAGGCCAAGAGAGGCGTCAACACAAGCGAGATTTTGTCGCCAACGCCGCCTGTCGAGTGTTTGTCAACGTAGCTTGCGGCTGACTTATCCCATCTCAAAGTCACGCCGGATGCAAGCATCTCCATGGTGAGAGCCGTCGTCTCCGCGGCGCTCATGCCTTGGAGATAGATCGCCATCGCCAACGCCGACATTTGATAATGCGGGATGTCGCCGCGCGAAAATCCTCCTATGAACCAAGCGATCTGCTGGGAGGTCAATTCGTGGCCATCCCGTTTCACGGCGATGATATGTGCCGCATTCACGACGAAATAGCTTTTCGTGATTCTGGGACAGGGACTAGCCGGCATTTCTCACCAAGCTAATCGTACAAGGCCGTTGGTTGTGGCATAAGGTGAGTGTCAACAACATCTTTCGCCAGCAACCAGGAACGGCCTGATGGAAACAGAGTGTACTCGACAGGCGTTTGCGTTTCACGGGGTGGGAAGCCGAGAGCTGGCGGGCCGCTTTGATGGCGGGAAAATCACCTCCGACGGCGGCGGACTCTGGCTGCGGAAGCTGGAAGCGAAGCCGGGGCTGATGGCGCGTTTCGCCGCTGGTTTTACCGATCATCGTGATCCGGAGCGCATCGAGCACACGGTCGAGGAGCTGGTGGCCCAGCGGGTGTACGGCCTGGCGTTAGGCTATGAAGACCTCAACGACCACGATCACCTGCGGAGCGATCCGCTGCTGGCGGCGCCCGCCTTCTCCGCCCACGCTTCTATCAAGCGGCGCTAAACTGCTGCGCCAATTTGGAAAAAGAGCTTCTCCAGCCCGACTTCGATGCGCTGGATTCACCTTGTGACGCCTCCTTAAGCGACTTGACCCGCCAACCCAGGCTTCCCGCGTCTTGCTCCCCGCCTCCGACCAACCGAAATTCAGAGATGGTGAGAAATCCGGGCTCGCACTTTTCAGGGCGCCCATGAACGCAGTTGCGGGCAAGAGGGCGACTCGCTCGGGTACCACCGGTCATTGGCGCCGCGTACTCCTCCTGGGCGCCCCAGCTTCGCCAGCGGGCGATCCGGCCGACTTGCGCCACACCCCCTACCTGAATGGAAAAGGCTCCAGGGAGTTATTGACCCGCCTGGACGAACGACAGGAAGTTTGTATACTGGTCGGTTTGGTAAACACAGTCAAATTCTTGAATTCGTTTGGGACGATACGGCGCCATGTTAGTGAAATCGGGCGATATGGTACGCGTCATCGCGGGTGATGACAAAGGCGTGGAAGGCAAAGTCCTTTCCGTAAACCGCGAAACTGGCAAATTAGTGGTCGAAGGTGTGAACCGCGTGTATAAGCACGTGCGGCGCAGCCAACGGAACCCCCAGGGTGGTCGTCTTTCGAAGGAAATGCCCGTCAGTATTTCCAACGTGATGTTGCTGTGCCCTCAAACTCGCCAGCCGACGCGAGTGGGCGTGCGGTTTCTGCAAGACGGCTCGAAGGAGCGGTACGCTAAAGTTTCGGGCGCGTCGCTGGGCGTAATTGCCCCGCCTCGCAAACAGAAGGCAAAATCGTAATTGCGACGATTGGCCAAAAACGATAATTAGAGGGCATGGATTCCTGGCAACGGCGTTTGAACCTTGTTCTGACGTTCAAACGCCTAAAGCAGTGGGCACGGCGGCTTTTTCCCAGGCGACGCATGTTCAAACATCGCGTCGGCCGGATATTTCTTACGCGCTTGGGGCGTCCGGTGGAAGCGTTTCCGCTTTGCCGGCATTCTTGAAGTTGCGATACTTTCGTGGCTCTCATTTCGATGGACAAGCGTCCTGGTTCTCAACTCCAACGCGACCTGTGGGCCTGCACAGCGGATGGCGGCTCCTTCAGCGTCATGGTGGGGCTGGGCGAAACCTACCTTGCCGCCTTTGTACTGGCGCTGGGCCTTGGTGAACTTGCCGCGGGATTGATCGCCGGCGCGCCCATGCTCGCCGGCGCCGTGCTGCAACTCATCGCCCCGTGGGCGGTTCAGCGTCTCGGTTCACGACGACAATGGGTCGTGGCCTGTGCGGCGGTGCAGGGCGGCAGCTTGCTGCTTGTTTCAATGATCGCCTTTACAGAGGGGCGAGGTCGCTGGTTGGTTTTTCTTGCCGCAACGCTGTATTGGGCGGCGGGGCTGGCTACGGGACCCGCTTGGAACGTGTGGGTGACCCAAATCATCCCCGCCTATTTGCGTCCCACGTTTTTCGCGCGCCGGGCACGTATTGGCCATTTTGGCGTGATGTTCGGCTTTATCGCCGGAGGCGTCTCGCTCCAATTGGGAAATCAGGCCGGGAATCCGCTGAGTGTATTTGCCGTGCTGTTCGCCGTGGCGGGGTGTTTTCGAATCTTCAGTGCGGCCATGCTCGCGCTGCAAAGTGAACCGCTGCCGGTCCATGCTCGCGAAGCCCCCCAATTAAACGACTTGACCGCCCAGCAGGACGGTGAACCGTTTTGGCGCGTGTTGAGTTACATGCTGCTCGTGCAATTTTCTGTACACCTGGCGGCGCCGTACTTCACGCCGTTCATGATTTCTCACCTGGAGTTATCGTACGCCGGGTATGCGTCGCTGATCGGCGTTGCGTTTATCGGCAAAATTGCGGCCATGCACTGGGCAGGCACGCTGGCCATGCGTTTAGGCCCCCGCAAACTGCTATGGATCGCGGGTTTAGCTATCTCGCCGCTCTCGGCCGGTTGGCTTCTTTCAACGCATTTCGCCTGGCTTGCGGTGCTGCAATTACTCGGCGGATGTGCTTGGGCCGCGTATGAACTCGCGATGTTGCTGGTGTTCTTTGATGCGATTCCGAGCCGCCGTCGCACGGCCGTACTCACGCTGTATAACTTGGGCAACGCAGCAGCGATTGCCGGTGGAACTCTTGTGGGCGCCGGCATGCTCGTTTGGTTCGGCGAGTATCGAGAAGTGTATCTGGCGTTGTTTGGGTTGTCGGGTTTGGCGCGGTTCGCTTCGCTTGGCATTTTGCCAAGAGTGCCGCAGTCGGCGCCCGAGATCGCACCGGTCACGCGCACGATCTCGGTTCGTCCGGAAGGGTCGCTGGAACGGCCGGTATTGGCAGGTTCGCCTCAAAATGCTGTATCGGCCAGTAAACTGGTTGAACCAGCAACTTCGTCTGGTCCGGCTCGTGAGGACGCCCCCAGTATTTATCCTGCGATTGAAACCAGCGCGTAAGACGACCTCGGCGTCTCATGCGCGACCTTGCTAGCGCGCCGCACTACTTCCGTCGTCAACACAGCGCCTGACGGTTTTCAGCGGGCGCGTAGCGTTTGCCGCCAAGTTTCTAAAGCCGTCAACGCCGCGGGAGGCGCCGTGACACCCGGCTCGTTGGACTCCAACGCAAGCCGCACGGGCGTTAGGAGATCGTGCCGGCGCGGTTTTTTGGCCAATTCATGGAGCACATGATGCGCGCCTTTGCAGAAGCCATAGGAACTGGCTCGCTTGATGAGCATATGGAGCAACGGAGCTACGGCGGCGTCTTTGAGTGCTACTAGCGCTTCGCCGGCCACCCAACGGACGTCTTCATTGTCATCGTCTAAGGCGGTAACGAGAGCCGGCGCTGTAAGTGGATCCGCAATGGTTATGAGCGCCTTGGCCGCTTCCCACCGGACCCGTTCCCGCGGATCATACAAGCTTTCGACCAAGGCAGGCGTCGCGGCTCGTCCCATCGCGGCGAGCTTTTCTCTCGCCTCCTGGCGGTCGACGCTATCGTCATAGCCCAGGTGTTCGACGAGCAGATTGATGGTGGCGGCGTCGGCGGGAGGTTGTGTAGGAAATAGTTGCATCGCTCGATTGCTCCTTGCGAGTTCTGAGCGCTCGATGCGGTTCAGTCGATTCAATCAACTTGAGCACTCGATTGAAACGCCCGCGAGTGCATCGTTCTTCCGTTTATTCTACACGGAGATGCCCGGCGCAAAAGCCTCCGGATGCAATAAGGCCAAGGCCTCGAACGCTTCCGGCGCCGCCCGCGTGACGGGGGAAGTCTCAATTTCGTCGACGGGATCGCGCGTCAGGTAGTCGGACATCATAAATGCCAGTAAGACGATCAACCCCACGAAACCCGCGGCCACGGCAAGCCGCGTCACCCAGTCGGCAAACCGCACGTTCATAAAATACACGATGATCAGCAAGGCTTTAACCGTGGCGATCAGGAGCGCGACGATAATTCCCAGGGTGTGGTTTTCAATGCCGGCGGCGATAACGGTCAGCACCAGAAGCACCAAGAGCGCCCCAAACACGATATAACAGGAACGCGACGAAGTAACGTGTGCGGCCATCGTTAGCGAATCAAGTACAGCAGGGGAAAGAGAAACACCCAAACAATGTCGACAAAGTGCCAATACAAACCACTCACTTCGACGGGGGTGAAATAAGTCTGCGAATACGCCCCGCGCCAGGCTTGGTACGCCACGATTCCCAACAACACCACACCAATCACCATATGCAAGGCATGAAGGCCCGTCATGGCGAAGTACAGCGAGAAAAACAGCTCGACCCGTTTCTCTAGCGTGCGATCTGGCGAGTTATGACCGGCCTGAAAATCGCCGCCAGGAATTGCGCTCTCATTCACCGAAACGTGGTGTTCGCCGTCAACAGCGTGTTCGCCTTCCGATTCACGGTGAAATTGAAAGTGAGCCCCAGGAACATGGTTGTGCGCGAATTTATCGGCGTACTCGACCGCCTTGATTCCCAAAAATACGACTCCCATGACAATGGCGCCAACCAAAAAACCCGCGGCGGCGCGGCTACGGTTGGTCGCGGCCGCATTCACGGCTAACGCCACGAACAAGCTGCTCAGCAGCAGTACCGCCGTGTTAATGGTTCCCATGACCACGTCCAAGCTGTGGCTGCCGGCGACAAACGCCTCGGGGAACATGTAGCGGTAGGCCGTGTACGCCGCAAATAGGCTGCCGAAGAACATGACTTCGGTGGCCAGGAAGATCCACATGCCGAGGTTGGCGGCATGGAACTGCTGTTCGGCGTCGTCAAAATGGTGCGCGACGTGGCCGGTCATACCAAAAGCGTCTCCTCGGTGCGTTGCTCGTCTTCGGCGTACGGGTACGCATCGGTCGTGACGATAGGCGTTGTTTCAAAGTTTTGCGTGATCGGGGGCGACGCAGCCTCCCACTCCAGACCACGTGCGTCCCACGGGTTGGCCGTAGCACGGGGCCCGTACTTCAATGACCAAATAAAGTAAATCAGGGGAATCAGATACGCGACGCCTAGAATCGACGCGCCCGCGGTCGACATCACGTTGTAAATCTGAAATTCTTCAGGGTAGGTGTGGTATCGGCGCGGCATGCCAAGGTAACCGACGACGAACTGCGGGAAGAACGTCAGATTGAAGCCGAAAAAGACCAGCACGGCCGAGAAACGACCCCACCACTCGGGATACATCCGGCCGGTAATTTTTGGCCACCAGAAATGCAGCCCGCCCAGGTATCCCATGACCGAACCGCCCACCATGATGTAATGAAAATGGGCGACGACGAAATACGTATCATGTACGTGCACGTCGACGGCGACCGTGGCGAGAAACAAACCCGTCAAACCGCCCATCGTGAACAGGCCGATAAAGCCCAACGCGTACAACATCGGAGTCGAAAGCCAGACATGCCCTTTGTGCATGGTGGCCGTCCAGTTGAACACCTTGATGGCCGACGGAATGGCGACGAGCATACTGAGGAACGAAAACACCAAGCCGGCGTAAACCGACTGGCCGCTCACAAACATATGGTGGCCCCACACGAAGAACCCGATCACCGCGATCGCCATGCTCGACATGGCTACAAAGCGATAGCCGAAAATTCGCTTACGTGAAAAACACGCGATGATCTCGCTGACCACGCCCATGCTCGGCAACACCATGATGTACACGGCCGGGTGCGAATAGAACCAGAATAAGTGTTGAAACAACAGCGGATCGCCGCCCAACTTCGGGTCAAAGATTCCAATGCCCAAGCCGCGCTCTAAGGCGACAAGGAAGATCGCCGCGGCCACCACCGGCGTGCCCAAGATCATAATGAGGCTCGTCGCGTAGTGCGCCCAAATGAACAACGGCAAGCGGAACCACCGTAAGCCCGGGGCGCGCATCGTATGAACGGTCACGATGAAGTTCAGCCCCGTCAGAATGGACGAAAATCCCGTGACAAACGCCCCCAGCGCTGCGAGCATCACGTTGGTGTTGGCGTACGTGCTGCTATAGGGGGTGTAAAACGTCCAGCCGGTGTCCACGCCGCCCACGAACGTCGACCACATCACGAGCGCCCCGCCGAGCATGAACAAGTACCAGCTCAACAGGTTGATGCGCGGGAACGCCAGATCGCGGGCGCCAATCATCAACGGCACCAAAAAGTTCCCCAACACTGCTGGCACTGCGGGAATGAGGAACAGGAAGATCATCACAATTCCGTGCAACGTAAACAGCTTGTTGTACGTTTCAGAAATGACGAGATCTCCCTCGGGCGTCATCAATTCCAGGCGGAACAACACCGCTGCGGCGCCGCCGACGAAGAAGAACAGCGTGATCGACACCATGTACAAGATGGCGATGCGCTTGTGATCGACCGTGAGGAGCCACGACCGCGCCGTATAGCCCGCGCTGAGGTAGTTCCTTTCCGGAGGTGCAAGTAGTTCCGTGGTCATGGTTTTGAGTTTTCCGCTTCCGAACGCGGCGTTGCGTCGGGCGATGGTAGCGTCTTGATGTATGCGATCAATTGAAGCACATCCTCTTCGCCCAATTGACCCAGATACAGGGGCATTTCATTCTTGTAACCCGCAACGATATGCGCCGCGGGATTTAAGATCGACTCGCGCAGGTAGCTTTCATCGGCCGTGACGGTCGTCCCATCCTGCAAAGCGACGGTCGTGCCGTAAATGCCTCCCAAAGGAGGACACCGCGCGCCAGGGTTGTTGTGGTGGCAATTGTTGCATCGAAACTGTTCGAAGAGCTGCTTACCCGCGACCTCGGGCGGTTCATCCGTCGAACCGCGGATCCAGTCCGCAAAGACGCCGGGCTCCATGACGACGATTCGCCCCCGCATGAACGAGTGCTGCGTGCCGCAATACTCGGCGCAAAACAGATGATATTCGCCTGGTTTGGTCGCTGTGAACGACATAAACGTGTGCCGGCCGGGCAATACGTCCATCTTGGCGCGAAACGCCGGGATGTAAAAACTGTGAATCACATCGTCAGAAATCATGCGCAGCCGAACCGGTTGGCCGACCGGAACGTGCAACGTGTTGATTTCCCGCTTGCCTTCTGGATGATAAATACGCCACATCCACTGTTTGCCAATCACGTCGATGGTAATGGCGTTGGGCGGCGTTTGGCTGCCTCGTACGAAAATCACGGCGCTCCAGCCGAACATGATCATTACGATCGCAAAGGGGACGATCGCCCAAATCAGTTCCGTCGCCCAGAATTCGTGCGGAGGAAGGATGCGATCGGCCTTTCGCGCGCGCCCGTACTTCAGGGCGAACGTCCAAATCAACACGAAGATGAGCACCGTGAAAAAGACCGTGACGCCGACCTGAAAAAAATAGAGCGCGTCGACGCTAGCGGCGATTTCGGAAGCTTGTTCAGGATGAAGGCGAAAACCGTCGTTCATTATGGTTGAGTCGATAACGAAACGTTAGTGCGACTACGCAGAACCGGGCGTCAACACGTGGGTCGCCCGGCGCTCGCGCCGCAGGTAGGTGAACACGGCGACAGCCAGCCCCAACACCGTTGCCGCGCCCAGAATGCGGATTAAATTCATCACCGCCAACCCGTATCGGCCGGTGGTCGGATCGTAATGAAAGCACAACAAGATCGCTTGATCCAACGGCGAACCAATCTGATGGTTCGACGCTTCCACGAGCGATAGTCGCAAGTCCCGTTCGGGGAATTCGACGCCCGTCAAGTAACGCGAGACTTTTCCCGTGGGTGTTAACACAATCAGCGTCGCCGCGTGGGCGTACTCGCCTCGGTACGCATCGAACACGTACCGAAACCCGACGGAATCGGTCAGTTTCTTCAACTCCCGCTCTTGTCCCGTGAGAAACCGCCAGCCTTTGTCGGCTCCAGGTCGCTCGTATCGCTTCAAGGCGGTTTGCCGCGCTTTCGCCGCAAGCGGAGGGCCTTCTCGCGGGTCGAAACTAACCGTTAACACGGTAAAGTCATCGCCCACATCAAGCGGCAAGCCCTTCAGACTGCGCAACAAACCATCCATCGTCATGTTGCACAGCATCGGACATTCGAAATACACCAGGTTGAGCAGAATCGGCTTGTCGCCGTAAAAATCCTTCAAACGGACGATTTTCCCCGACTCATCAAACAGGCGGATCTCGCCGGGAACTTGGGCGTCAAGTTTTTGATCCACGCCGACCTGCTCCACCGCTTCGCGCGCCGACAAGCCCTGTGCGACCACCGAAGCCGGCGACAAACCTCCGCAAAGCAATACGCTGCCCACCCAGGAAAGAATCAACCGAGAATTTAGCTTATTCATTCGAGTCCTGTTGGTTGGCGTTGGCGACGCCGCTGCCCTCGGGGGCGTCGTCGGGATCATCGGCCGCGCCTGCGTTCGTACCCTCGGGCGCGTCGGAGGAGCGATTTTCTCCCGCGGCGCCCGTCGGCTCGCCCTCATCCGCGTTTTTTGCGGGCTCGCTCGCTTCAGGTGCGGCGGCGGAGTCATCAACTGCCGCGGACGGCGGCGAACCTGTTTCCGTGGAGGGCTTAGGCTGCGGTGCGGTTTCCTGCTCCGTCGAAGAAGCCTCAGCAGGCGGAGATTCGGTCTCCGAAGCCGGCGCCTCCTCCGGCGCGCTCTCCGAGTCGGAAGGTGCGGGCGGTTCGGCCGTCGGAAAGCCGCGTTCAAGCAAAAGTTGCATCGCACGGTCGACGGGAATCCGCGCGGTCGTCTTATCCGTCGATAACCAAGAGTATTCCTTGATTCGTCGGGCCTCGTCCGCGCGCATCGCACGCAATTCCGCGGGTTGGTCGAAATTGACCGCGGGTTGCCCCGCCCGGCGCCAGGCCGTGGGAACTCCCCCCTCGGAATCGGATGCGGGCTGCAACCTCAACCATAACCACGCTAAAAAGATGAAGGAGGCGAGGACCACGCTACCAATGACGCCACCGACGACGAACACGATTCGCGTGTTGATCGCATCAGGCTCGTGGCCGGCGGACTCGCTGGCGTGTGTGCTTGCCGCGTGCAAATCTTGGGGGGAAGCCGAATGATGTTCGCTCATGCGACGGCTCCTTTCCGTTTAGCGCTGCGCTTGGCGTGGTGACGGCCGGCTTCGGGCAGCGGCTTCAGGCTCCAGCAATACACGCCGACCCAAA
Source organism: Planctomycetota bacterium (assembly GCA_963204915.1). Lineage (GTDB taxonomy): Bacteria > Planctomycetota > Planctomycetia > Pirellulales > Pirellulaceae > JAHWKS01. The sequence continues at coordinate 17,621 of CAUJHS010000081.1, forward strand.
TCGCGCCGATTCCCGCGAGCGCGAGAAAGTCTAACAGGAAACCGGTCCAACCATGATTTTCAAAGGCCGGGACGATAATCCAAAACAAATCAATCGAGCGCATCACAAGCAGACCGAGCGCCACCAGCATCAGCGTTTTCGGATTCCGCTTCAGATCGCGCGAAAGCAGCAGCAAGAATGGCGCGGCAAAGTGAAACAGGGCGATGGCGATGGCGACCCACTGCCAACCATGAACGCTGCGCCGCAGATACCACACGTTTTCTTCCGGCAGGTTGCCCGACCAAATGATAATGAACTGGGAGAAGGAAAAATAAGTCCACACCATGACGAAGGCGAGCAACAGGTTGCCCAAGTCATTGGTCACGTCGGCCGAGCGACGGTCGTGCGGCAACAACGGCGGGCTGAGCGCGCCCACAGACACGATGCTCAGCGCCATCGCGGAGACGGCGCCGCCAGCCAAAAACAGACCACCGTAGATCGTAGAGAACCAATGCGGCTCCAGAGACATGCCCCAGTCAATCGAGGCGAAGCTGATGCCCAAGATCACCATCGACAACGCCAAGGCGCTAGCCCGCCGCGCGCCGCGTCGAGCGATGGCGGCCGCACCAAACCAGATCACAAAGTAAACGACCGCCCGCACCAGAAAGAACGGGATGTTCAAGTAGTGATTCACCTTGTCGGCCAAGATCGGATCGTCCTGCGCCAACGCGGGGTCGAACCGTTCAAAATGCGCCCATTCAAAGATTTGCGGTAAGCCAAGCGTCAGGGGCAAAAACATGACCGCCAACACTGCCAAAGTGGCGATGCCGCCGTAGAGAAACGGACGGATCGCGCTGCCCCAGGCGCCGCCGGTCAAATTGTGCAAGAGCGCCAGCGCCAGGCACCCCATGGTGGCGGTCCACCAGTACAAGTACCCGTACAAGTAGGCTTGAAAGACGCGCTGGGGAGCAAACAACGCCAGGATGAGGCACAACCCCAACAGCGCGGCGCCAACCACGAACGCAATTGCCGCCGCGCGCCGCGCGGGCGGTCGCCAGTTCTCGATTGCAGGGCTGTGCGCGGCGGTGGTCATTGTGTCGCACGTGGGGAGTTGAGTTGTTGCAAATCTTCCGGAGAAAGCATGTCGGCCGACGCATTCTGGCTCAATTGCAGCACACGAATGTATGCGGCCACCGCCCACCGGTCATCGGGCGGCAACTGGGCCGAATAGTCGTACATCCGGCCGAAACCGTGCGTGATCACGTCAAAAAAATGTCCCACGGGAACTTCGCGCAAACGATCAATATGAAACGACGGCGGAGCGGGAAAACCTTTGCGAACCACCATGCCTTGCCCCGATCCCGTTTGATCGTGACAGGGCGTGCAGTAGATCTGATACCGTTCGCGCCCGCGCTCCAGCAGCGCTTGCTCCACCGGGAAGGGAAACGTATCGGCCAGTTGTCCGTTTACACGGCCCCGATAGCGATGCTCGTCAATTCGCAACATACCACGAGCAACCGTGCCCGCAGGCGGGACGCGCATGGCGGAACCGTCGGCGAAGAAGTTGCTGCGTTCCAGCACCTCATACCGCGGTTGATCGGCCATGTCTTTGTTGCAACCCGCCGATGCCAAAAGCGCCGCGGCCAGCAAAACCCAGCCTGTGAGAATTCTACGAGAGTGCACGTCGTTACGTTTGCGGGACATCGATGACCTCCCGCGGATGAAGATCCTGTAAAAACTGTCGTACGGCGACGGGGTCAAACTTGGGGTCCGTGGCGCGGATGAATAAGAAGAATCCATCGCGCGAAGCCCGTTCGAACTGCGGCACCGCAAACAACGGATGATGCGGCGTAGGCAGTCCATTCAAGGCGAGCATGCCAAGCACCCCCGCCAGCGACGCCCCCAGCACCGTGGTTTCAAACGTCACAGGGATAAACGCCGGCCAACTGTGAAGCGGCCGACCTCCCACGTTCCAAGGGTTCTCGATAACCGAAACCCAATACTGCAAGCTGTAACCTGCCAGACCGCCCAAGATGCCGCCCAGGAGAATCACCAGCGGCATGGCGGTGCGCTTCATGCCAAGCGCCTCGGCCAGTCCATGCACGGGGAACGGCGCGTAGGCGTCGGTCTTGCGGTAGCCGGCATCGCGCGTGCGGCCGGCCGCTTCGACCAGACGATCGACATCGTCAAATTCGGCCAACATGCCGTAAAGTGGGGACGTGGCGTTCATTCCGACTCGCGGTGCGCCTCCTCAACGAGCAGTTCACGAACCTCAAAGATCGAAATCATCGGCAGCAAGCGGATGAACAAAAACAGGAGCGACAAAAACAGGCCGATCGTTCCAATGTAAAGCGACCATTCCCAGAACGTCGGCGTGTACATGTCCCAGGAGGAAGGCAGGAAGTCGCGATGCAAGCTGACGGCGATAATCACAAATCGCTCCAGCCACATGCCAACGTTAATAATGAGCGACAAGATAAACAACGCAATAGGGCTTGACCGCACCGCCCGCGACCAAAGCAGTTGCGGGATAATAATGTTGCAAATCAAGAGAGCCCAATACGTGTACCGGTAAGGGCCCTGCAACCGATTGAGCATTACATATTGCTCAAACACGTTGCCGCTATACCAAGACATGAACGCTTCCATGAGGTAGCCGTAAGCAACGACCAACCCGGCGGTCAGCATCACTTTGGCCATGTTGTCCAAGTGCCGCTCGGTCACGAGTCCTTGCAGTCCGTAGGCGGCGCGCAAGGGAATGGCCAGCGTCAGCACCATGGCGAAGCCCGAGTAAATCGCTCCGGCCACAAAGTACGGCGGGAAAATTGTGACGTGCCAACCGGGCACAATGCCCGCGGCGAAGTCGAAACTCACGATCGTATGTACTGACACGACCAACGGCGTCGCCAAACCGGCCAGCAGCAAATACGCCTTTTGATAGCGCATCCAGTGGCGGGCCGAGTTGCGCCATCCCATGGCCAAAATGCCGTAGATGATCGCGGCGTAGCGGTTTCTGGCGCGGTCACGGAGCGTCGCCAAGTCCGGAATCAACCCCACGTACCAGAACAACAACGACACCGTGCCGTACGTGCCGACCGCGAAGAAGTCCCAAATCAAGGGGCTACGAAACTGCGGCCACACGCCATGCGTCGCGGGGTAAGGAATCAGAAAGTAAAAGTAACTAGGGCGGCCCAAGTGCAGCAGTGGATACAACAGCGCGCACGACACGGCGAACAGAGTCATGGCCTCGGCAAAGCGGTTAATCGATGTGCGCCAATCTTGCCGCAATAGCAGCAAAATCGCCGAGATCAACGTGCCGGCGTGGCCGATGCCGATCCACCACACAAAGTTGGTAATGTCAAACGCCCAACCCACAGGAACGTTCAACCCCCATACCCCGATCCCGCGCGCAAACAGCACGGCGATGGACCAGAGCATGACCATCACCAGCAGGAACGAGGCGCCAAAACCGAGCCACCAACCCATGTGGGTGCCGGGCGTCAGCACAATCGAGCTGATCTTATCGGTCACCGATCCGAAGTTGTAATCCGGATCGATGATCGGTCCCCGACGAGACGACGGCGGCGGGTTTTCTTGTAAGGTGGACATTTACGACATCAAACGGGGGTTCGGGTTCCGAATCTCCGCCAGGTACGTGGTGCGCGGCCGAGTGTTCAATTCTTCCAGCAACGAATAGTTGATCGGCTCATGATCCAACTTGGCGACACGGCTTTCCGGGTCATTCAAGTCGCCAAACACGATCGCCTGCGTGGGGCAAGCGTTCTGACACGCCGTTTGCACGCCGCCGTCTTTGATGCGAAGACTGCCGTCGCCCGTCGCGGCGCGTTCCTTTTCGACCGCGATCCGCGCCGCGGAAATTCGTTGGATGCAGTACGTGCATTTCTCCATCACGCCCCGATCGCGCACCGTCACGTCGGGATTGCGCAGCAACTCGAGCACGGGCGACGACTTATCCGAATACTGGAGGAAATTGAAGCGGCGTACTTTGTACGGACAGTTATTCGAGCAGTATCGCGTTCCCACGCAACGGTTATAAACCATTTCGTTCAGCCCTTCCGAGCCATGCACCGTGGCCGCCACGGGACACACCGGTTCGCACGGCGCGTTCTCGCAATGCATGCACGGAACGGGAAAGTTGTGCACGGCCGGGTTCTCGGGCTCGCCGTCGTAATAATGATCGATGCGCAGCCAGTGCATTTCTCGTCCGGTCGCCACCTGCTCTTTGCCGACCACAGGAATGTTGTTCTCGGCCTGGCAACCGAGCACACAGGCCCAACAGCCAATGCAGGCGGTCGCGTCGATCTTCATGCCCCATTTGTAGCCATCGTACTTCACCTCGGGATACAACGAGGGAAGGCCTCCTTCGCCATGATGGGACGCCGCGAGAAATTCGGGATGTCGCGGGTGAGCCTGCCACTCGGCCAGCGTGCCGTCTTGCACGATCGTCCGCCCCTCCATGGAGAAGTGGTGCTGCACGGTCGCCAGTTCATAAGTTGCACTCGTTACGCGAATGGCGCCGATGGCCGACCACGGCGTTTCCTGGGAACGCAGCGGATAGACATTCACGCCCACTCCGTTTCCAACTCGACCCACGCGCGTGCGCCCATAACCCAGATGGACGGTGATTGTCTGATCGGCATGGCCCACCAGCACATAAGCGGGCATGCGCACGCGCTGCTTGCCCACTTCCAGCTCGATGACCGTTCCGGTCTTAACCCGCAAACGTTCCGCCGTCCGCGGACTAATCAACGCCACGTTATCCCACGTCAAGGTGGTGAACGGCCGGGGCAACTCTTGCAGCCAAGCATTATTCGCGTATCGTCCATCGAAAATGGAATTGTCGGGACGAAAGGCGACTTCGACCTCCAGCGATTCATCCAACGTTTGCGGCGCTTCCCAAGTGGGCAGCCGCATCGCCAAATCGGCCGCAAGGGTGGGGGTGATTTCCGGCGCCTGACTTTCTGCCAGGAAGCCGTCGTGGATGACCGTGCGCCATTGAGCCTCAAACGCCTTGTCGTCCAGGTCGCTCAAGCGTTCGCGCCAGGCGCTGCGCACCAGGTCATACGACTCGGCCGCGCCGCCTACCAGGGCCGATAACACCGTATGCCGCGACACCCCATCATAAAGAGGACGAATTAACGGTTGGACGATCGAAATCGTTCCGTCATACGCACGAACGTCGCTCCACGCCTCTAGCCAATGAGTTTCAGGCACATGCCAAGGGCAGGCGGCCGACGTCTCATCAATATATAAGCTGGTATGCACGCGAAACGGCGCTTTGGTCAACGCCTTTTCCAGCTCAAACTCGGGTGGCGCCGTAAATACAGGATTGCCGCCCAAAATAATAAGTGTTTCAACTTCGCCCGCGTTTAATTCGTCGACCAAGGTCTTTAGCTGGGTCGTTTTGCTTTCCTGCCTCACAGTAATCGGCTCAATGTACCGCACGCTCCGGCCGACGCTTCCCAAGGCAGCGTTCATGGCATGAGCCAAAGCGTGAACCGCTGGCGATTGCCACGGACCCGCCACGACCAGCGCGCCGCCTTGCCCGTCGGGCAGGCGGTAGTTCTGCAAGTCGTCCACTAGCGCCGCGAGCCATTCTTCCGTAACTCCTTCGGGAAGCGACGGAGCATCGCCCACGTTCACGCCCAAGCGATTCGCGACCGCGCGGGCGAATGTTTCGATATCGGCCGGACGAAGGGGCAAGCGGTGGTCTGCTCGGGAACCCGTGGTCGACGGTGAAGACTCCACCACGTACAAGCGGCTCATGCCGCGATCCAGTGTCGCTTCGCGCGGTCGTCGCCGGTCGGCAAAGTCAAGCGCGTAGCGCAAATGCGTGGCCTGGCCGGCTAACAAATCACTGTCGAGCGAGAGAATCAAATCGGCCCGATCCAACTGATAAATCGTCTGGACCGGTTGACCAAAGGCCAGGTCTGCACCCTCTAAAATATTGTCGTCGTGAACGGGCTCCCATTCGTACCACTTGGCATCTGGAAATTGCTCCAACAGGGCGGCCAGTTGACCAGCCAAAGTGGGCGAATTGACTTCTTCCGTCAAAATGCGCAAACCACGCCCGTTGTTTTGACGCGCCGCCTCAATTCGCAGGCGTAAGTTCGCTAGAAACGAATCCCAGGTCGAAATGGCCCCTTCGCGCAAGACCGTTTGCGAACGATCAGGATCGTACAACGTCAAAAGCGACGCTTGGGCGTACATCCCCGCCGCCGTGACGTTGCGAAACGCCGGATGCTCGGGATTCCCCTCCAACATGGTCGGACGCCCCGTATGGCTTTCGACTAACACGCTGGCGGCCCCTCCGGGAACCGGCATGGCGGACGCGTAGAGCATCGAGACGCCCGGCATAACCTCTTCCGGCATCTCGACATACGGCACGATCTTTTCCTCGGGCTGACTGCGGCATCCTTGCAGTCCCGCCAGCGCGAGCGAGGCCGCCATCAGCTTCAGAAACCGGCGGCGCGAGGGTTGATCGGTCCATACGGTCGCCTGCTCCGGAAACTCGCGCCCCAGCCACCGACGGAACTCGTCGGCGTCGGCAAGCTCTTCTAAGCTGCGCCAGTATTTTTTTCCGGTGGCGCCCGCCAACCGCGCTTGCAGAGATTCTAGTTCAGCAGCGTCTTTGCGCGGCATCGCCCTCACCGGTGACAATGGTAACAATCGGTCTTGGATTCAATGTGATACGAATCAACCAACTTCTGGCGCTCCTCGGGCGACAGCGACTCGGCGTCCCAGTCAACGCTAAAGACTTCTTCGCGCGGTCGGACGGCGTCGGCCGGGTTGCGGTGACAATCGAGACACCACTTCATGTACAGCGATTGATCGCGCCACATGAGCGGCATTTCATTCACTTGTCCGTGGCACGTGGTGCAGCCCACGCCCTTTTGGATGTGAATGCTGTGATTGAAATAAGCGAAGTCCGGCACATCGTGCACGCGAGTCCACTCCAGCGGCGTCTTATCGCGGTAGCTTTTTTGCACCGGCGCCAACATGGGGCTATCGGCAAAAAGCTGCGAGTGGCAGTTCATGCACGTTTTGGTAGGCGGAACATTCGCCGTCGCGGCGTGTTCAACACTCGTATGGCAGTAACGGCAGTCCAGTCCCACGTCGCCCACATGGTGTTCGTGGCTGAAAGGCACGGGCTGGTCTAGCGCTAAGTTCTGCCCTGTTACGTAGGGCGAACGAACCACCAGCGCCAAAACGGTCAACGCGCCTGCCACGATGAACACCGCACCGAAGATGCTCACCCGCGACAGGGTGTTCATGCTCGGATGAAAGATTTGCGGCATTAGCCGGCCCCTTTCCAGGCAACAAAGCGGTCAAAGCGAATCTCTCATGACAATGTAACAAACTGCGTGGTTTTGGGTACCGGGGTGGGTGCGAATTCAAAAACGAGTGATCCCGTAGGTGTCGTCGTCATGGAGCGCCGGCGACACGGCCTGCCGCAAAACCTTCTTGGCCTCCTTCGCACGATGCAAGTCGACCTTCCAGCGCGTGGTATGTTTGCCTGGCGGCGGGCCGCAGAGCAGAGCGATTGACGCAAACAACTCGCGTATTGCTTGCACGAATCTGTCCAGGAAGTCAAAATTGACCCGTCTTTGGGCGGTTCACAACTCACTGATGGGCTGGTGCTTATGACGCCTCGGGCAATCCGAACGATCAAGACGCGAGGCTTCACCCTTGTTGAGTTACTCGTCGTAATCGCGATTATCGGCGTGCTGGTCTCGATGTTGCTCCCAGCCGTACAGGCCGCGCGCGAAGCGGCTCGGCGTATGCAGTGTCGGAATAATCTGAAACAACTTGGCTTGGCGGTGCTCAATTACCATGACGTGTACCGCGAGCTACCGCCTGGGGGAATCGTCGACAAAAACCCCATGCCCAACATTACCGACGGCGAGTTCATTCCTCACCAAGGCAAGATGTTTAGTTGGGCGGTGCTCGTACTACCGTTTTTCGAGCAGGGAGGCTTGCACGATCGGTTCGATTTCCGGCTTACCGTTCTACAACAAGCAGGAGATCCTCAGGCCGCGCATCTCGAAACTTTTCACTGCCCCAGCGACGGCGCCTACGACCGGAACTTTGTGCATGCAACGTGGACGCAAGGCAAACGCTTCGCCAAGGGCAATTACGCGGCCTGGGTCAGTCCGATGCATGTCGACCTCCAAAATCTATTTAGGGGCGCTCTCGGAGGCGACGGTCAAAACCTCACCGCCATTCAGGACGGTACGTCGCAAACGCCGATGTTGTCTGAAGTTCGAACCCGCGCGCACGAACAAGACCAGCGCGGGGCCTGGGCTCTTCCTTGGACCGGGGCCAGTCAACTTGCTTTCGACATGCACGACGACGACGACATCCGCCCTTTTGTTCACAATCCGTTGAGCATTCCCAACGGCATTCAACCACCCAATAACACCACGACCGCCAACAGCGACATTTTGTACGATTGTCCCGACCAAGCCGGTGCGCAATTGGCTAAAATGCCTTGTCAAACCTGGCAAGTTTCGGGGCCGTTTCATTATCTCTCGGCGGCGCCCCGCAGTTTACATCCGGGCGGAGTCAACACGGTTTACCTCGATGGCCACGTGGGATTCTTGACCAATAATATCGACTATATTCTCATGGCCTACCTGATTTGCGTGGACGATGGCCAGGTGACGCCGGCGCCATAATGCGGCGCGAACGAAACCCAGGCCCATCACCCACGCTTCCCCCCAACGGCGAATTCGCATGAATACCGGATGGTTAACGCCGATTGCGGTGATTGTTGGTTTTCTTCTCGTCGCGGCTTCGTTCGCTTGGCCGCAAGTCGCCAATCGAGGGCCCGGCGCCTGGACCGAAGCCATGGCTCAACAGCACGCGCGTACCCGCGCCGAATTGCACGCGGCGGCGCATGTCCTAGCGCACAAGCATGGTTCGCACGAGTCTCATGGCGACGCCGACGAGGCCGCATCGAGTGCGACGGAACTGCAAAAACGCTTCGAGGCGGAGTTGGCGCAACTTGACGCGGCGCGGAATCGCGGCGAAACCGGCGCTCGCCTCCTATGGTGGGGTGGCGCGTCGCTCGTCTTGATTGGGGCCGCGTTACATTGGCTGCGGCGTAACGGCTAGGGCCGCCCGCCAAACTCGCCCCGCGTGAACTGCGGCAGGAACCTCGCGATTTCGGGCCATGGGGCGCTGGAGGCGACTTGGCGTTCTTGGCGCCAATCGTTCGAGATTCTTTTCCTCGGACTCCCTTCTCGAAAAGAATTTTTTTGTTCGCGCGTGAGATTCGCTTGTGTCGGCGGGATATACCTGTTAGCGAGGAGCTATGCAGCCGCCCGACACCCGACACAGCCTGATCGCACGTCTCCAAAACCCGGCCAACGAAATGGCCTGGGCCGAGTTCGTGGCCGCGTATGAGCCTTTCCTTTCGCACCTGGTGCGCCGGCACGGCGCCGCATCCCAGCATGTTCCCGATGTGACGCAACAGGTTTTGGCCGCGATTGCCCACAGCGTGGAACGATGGCGCGACGACGGTTCGCCCGCCTCGTTCCGCCGCTGGATGACGCGCGTCGCTCGAAATGTGGCGATCAAATACCTCGCGCGCGAATGGCGCGAAGTCACAGGTCAAGGCGGAAGCGACTTTTGCAACCTATTGATGAACGTGCCCGATGCCGATGCGGAGCAATCGCAAAGCTACGAGTTTGAATTGATCCTGTGGGCGGCGGAAAAGGTTCGCGCCGAGTTTCGCGAATCCTCCTGGAAGGCGTTCTGGGGAACCGTCATCGAAGGGCGTCCGGTGCAAGCGCTTGCCGAGGAGCTGAACGTGACGCCCGGCAGTATTTACATGTCGCGCAGCCGCATCATGGCCCGCATTCGCGCCGAAGTGCGCGAATTGAACGATTGACAGATCGGGGCGACCCGACCGATGCGACCCGACCGGCGCGACCTCATCGGAGCAAGTCTTGTGGAGTTACAACCCATCCAATGCGATCGCGACCTGTTGCTTCGTTCGCTCGAAGAAACGCTTTCCGAACGGCAGGAAGAGCAGCTGACCGAGCATCTTTCGGAATGCTACGCCTGCCAGCGTGAACTTGAACGACTGGCGGCCGACCAGGCCGAGTGGTCTAAGGTCAGCGAAACGCTGCGCCGCGCCGCGCAAAGCTCCGATTCGTTCGACGCGTCTCGACGGACGCCGCCGCACGATGAAACGGAGCCGCGCCTGGGGGAGCATGAAACCGATTTCGCCGTCGATTTCCTGGAGCCGTCTCGGGAGGCTAAAGCGCTCGGTCGGTTTGGCGACATTGAAATTCTCGGCGTCATCGGACGCGGCGCCATGGGCATTGTGCTCAAAGGGTTTCAGGCCGAACTCAACCGGCCTGTTGCCGTCAAGGTTTTGGCGCCTCATTTGGCAAGTAGCGGGGCCGCACGACAACGTTTTGCACGCGAGGCGCGGGCCACGGCGGCGATTGTGCATCCTCACGTCATGCCGATTCTTTCGGTCCATTCGTCGGGACGGCTGCCTTACCTAGTCATGCCGTATGTCGGTTGCGAATCGCTTCAGCATTATCTGGACCGAAATGGACCTTTGGCGCCAATCGAAGTCGTCCGCATCGGCGTGCAGGCAGCGCGAGGTTTGGCTGCCGCGCATGCACAGGGACTGGTGCATCGCGACGTGAAGCCGGCCAACATCTTGATGGAAAAGGGAGGCGGCCGAGTCATGCTGACCGATTTCGGACTCGCTCGCGCCGCCGACGATGCCTCGCTCACACGCACCGGCGTAATCGCGGGCACCCCGCAATATATGTCGCCCGAACAGTCTCGTGGCGAAGCGATCGACGCGCGCAGCGACCTGTTCAGTTTGGGAAGCGTCTTGTACGCCTTGTGCGCTGGCCGACCGCCGTTTCGGGCGGAAACGTGCTACGGCGTCTTGCGGCGCATTACCGATACCGAACCGCGGCCCTTACGGGAAGTTAATCCGGAAGTCCCCCTTTGGTTGGAGGCGGTCATCGGTCGACTGCACGCGAAAGACCCCGCTGCGCGCTTCGCGACGGCCAGTGAAACCGCCGATCTGTTCGAACAATGCCTCGCGCATATGCAGCAACCCGCGCTCTTTTCTCTGCCAGCATGCGCCGCGCAGTTGGCGAAGTCGCGACAGCCTACGGTTGACAATACCTCTTCGGAGCAACGCTCACACCCGTCGAATATGTCGGTTCCTTTGAGGAAGCGGCGGTGGTTTGCGGCGATTGCCGCCCTGTGGCTTGTGGGGGCATTGGCGGCCAGCCTCTTTGCGTGGAGCTTCTTCGGGAGCCGTACGGATTCGGTGAGAATCGGCACGATGCCGAATCGCTCTCCACCCGTGCTTCCCAAGAGCGAATCTTCCGCCACTCAGTGGGATGGCGCTGCGATCCAGATTGACGACGCGCTGCGAACCAGCGACGTTCTGCATGCAAAAGTTGAAGAACTTTGGCCCGCCGCGCCCCTACCGGCGCCGGGAGAAACCGAAGCGCTCGTTCCCAGTGCCCCGAACCTTCTCTTCAATTCGGAACAGGAGTCTACGAAATGAATCGCTTGCCTTGCCGACACCTGCTTCTCGCTCTGGTAGTCCTCAGCGTACCGGCGTGCGAGGCTCAACCCGTTGATGCGCGCCGCGCGAGAACGCCGTCGGAAGAGTTCTGGAGCCAACTCCTGGGGAGCGGCGACGGTGCTCAAACCTTTGACGCAACGCCGTCGCGGCCGTCATCCGAAAGCGCGGCAATGCCGCTTGCTCCGAAACCGGCAACTCCTCCAGTGGCGCAAAATGCCGGACAAGACGCCTACCCCGCTCCGTTAGCGCCAAGTTCGGGACAAAGTGGCGACGCTTATCCCCCGCTGATCATGACCTTGGATCGAAAGACTGGGGAGATGTCGATGATGCCCGCACCGAGGGTTACTTCGACGCCGAATCCCCAACGCGAAGGGTTGCAAGCCAATTATGAAGCCTTGGAAAAAGAAGCCGCACAAGTGGCGCAGCGTATTCGATCGAGCCTCGCCGGCGCCGAAAAGCCCCATGAACTCCCGGACGAGTTGCGACAGGCCGTGGCTCAGGCGTTCGCCGCGCGCCAGAAGTTACATTGGGCTGAATTGTCCATTCTGCAACAACGCGTTCTTGAAATCCAGCGCACCATCGAAAAACGGGAACAACTGAAAGAGCAAATCATTGACCGCCGCGCTGCGGAATTGCTCGATCCGACCTTGCAATGGAATGCGACCGGACCAGATCCGACGTTCTATCCGCCTTCTTCCCGTAGCGCGGGTGGGCAGGGCGGACCAGCGTCCGGTTTTCAACCCGGCAATTCAGGAAGTGAAGGAAAATCGCCACGGGCCTCCAAAGTCGGAACCGCTTTGCCCACCGCGCCACGGCCAGAATCCGTGATACTTGGACACACAGTTCCTGCCGGACGACAGGTCGCGACCGTTCAGGCCGTTGATGAAAATGCAGACCACGTGCTATTGCGTGCGGACGAAGATTTTGTGCTCGAAGAGCGGCTATTGATCGCACGGCGTGAGGGGTCAGAAAACCCGCCTCAATGGCAAACTATCGCGCAGGTCGAGGTGTTCCAAGTTCAATCCAAGCAAGCACTTGCGAGAATTCTAAGCCGCACAACTCCTCCAGGAAGCGGGATTGCTGGCCCCTCCGAGGTCGATTCTTCGGAAATCAAGGTCGGCGACGTCGCATTTCGACTCTCGGCGGCGCCCGCTATGAACGATCCCAAAACCGTCAGTGCGATGAATGTGAAGAAGATCATGCTGGCAATGCATCATTACGTCGATACCTATAGACATTTTCCGCCTGCGGTCATGTTGGGAAAGGACGGACGCGGCGGACCGTCGCATAGTTGGCGAGTCGCAATACTCCCTCAATTGGGGGAGCACGAATTGTATAACGAGTATCGTTTTGACGAGCCGTGGGACAGCGACCATAACAAAAAGCTGCTGGAAAAAATGCCAGCCGTGTTTCGCGGTCCGCTCGATGCCCCCAACGCAATGAACACCTCCTACTTTGGGCTGGTGGCCATCGGACTAACAGAGAAAAATGAGGTCGAAGGCATGGAAGGCGGTGCTGCGGCCGGAGGTATGTACGGCGCCGGCGGCGCCGCACTGCCAGCCGTTACGGAACAAACCCAAGGCGAAACTCCGTTCGTGCCAGCGACCACACCACCGGCGCCGATGCCTTTGACGCGCCCTCACGGAACGCTTCTGGCTCGGGATCGAGGCGTGCAAATGGGAGAAGTGACGGACGGTACCAGCAACACGATTGCGATTATCGAGTCGAAACTCGCTGTGCCGTGGACTCGCCCGCACGACCTAGCCTATTTGCCTGACCAGGCTTTGCCCGTCCTGGGGGGGTGGTATTCCGAAGGGTTTTACGCGGGCTTTGCCGATGGAACGGCGAAATTCCTTGCGGCTGATAACGACGAAGCAACCTTGCGGGCGTTATTCACCATTGGAGCGGGTGAGAACGTGACGCCGCGACTGGTGAACGAAAAGCGATCTCCCGAATCACTGCAAAGTCATTGAACTCCAACCCTTTCCGAACGGGTCAAAAAACAGTTCCTTTGCCATTGGCCCCGTGGGCGCACCTGTCGCCTGCGGGGCTTTTTCATTGCTCGCACTTGCACGGCGCGGGCGCTAGAAACGATTTTTGATCGACCTGTTGCGCTCGACGCTGCGGCGCTGTTGTCATCCTAACGTCTCAACTGTAAATGTGTTAGGAATAAGTTAATGTTCGCGCTGTTGACGTAAGTCAAATAAAGTTTGTTGAAAGTTAGTTTCTAATTGTTGAAATTGAACATTTGTACCGTATAATGAATAACGTGAGTAAGCGCGCCGCACGAAGCGGCGTCTCGGCGGGACTTGTGCAAAGACCAGGAGCCGAACAAACTAAAGGAATTGCCCGCCCGGTTTCTTCCGTTGTTCCTTCCTTTCGATGAAAACCACTTCCGACCTACACGTCCGCAGTACGACTCCGCTGATTGCTCCTCGTGACTTAAAGACCGAATTGCCGATGTCCGAGGCGGCGACGGAAATCGTTTATCAAAGCCGCGAAATCATTAAACGCATTCTGCAAGGCGACGATCCCCGCTTGATGGTTGTTGTTGGTCCATGCTCGATTCACGACCAAAACGCCGCTGTCGACTACGCCAAGCGGTTAAAAACATTGGCCGACCGCGTGAACGACCGCCTCTTGCTCATGATGCGGGTTTATTTTGAGAAGCCGCGCACCACGGTGGGCTGGAAGGGGTTGATTAACGACCCGTGGCTGGATGATTCCTTCGATATGGGCGAAGGCTTGCGCATTGCCCGGCGGTTATTGCTTTCCATTGCCGAATTGGGCCTGCCTACGGCCACGGAAATGCTCGAACCGGTTACGCCGCAATATATTGCTGACGTGACCAGTTGGGCCGCCATCGGGGCGCGCACGGCCGAGTCGCCCACGCATCGGCAAATGGCGAGTGGTTTGTCGATGCCCGTGGGAATTAAGAACGGCACCGACGGCGAAATTGTGACCGCCATTGACGCACTCGTGGCGTCGCGTTGCGCCCAAAGTTTTTTGGGCATCGACCCCGCCGGTCATACCTGTGTTGTGCATACCACGGGCAATCCGTGGGGACATTTAATCTTACGCGGCGGTCGCGGCGGTCCGAACTACGCGCCGGAGCAAGTGGTGCAAGCGGCTGCGATGCTGGCGGAACGCGGTTTGTCGCAAGGGCTGATGGTTGACTGTAGTCATGCCAACAGCAATAAAGACTATCGCCGGCAGGCCGAGGTGTGGAACAACGTGCTCGCACAGCGGTTGGACGGCAATCGGGCGATTATCGGCATGATGCTCGAAAGCAACCTCCATGCGGGCGCACAAAAACTGACCGATCCGGCGAAGTTAGAATATGGCGTCTCGATCACCGACGGCTGCATCGGTTGGGATGAGACCGAGTCGCTGATCATGAGCGGTTACGAAAAACTCGCTGGCGTTCCCGCCTTGGTTTGATCGTCAATCAACGCCATAACGGGTTGTACCGATTTTGGGCAGTTCCTCATGCGAGCCGCCTGGATCGTCGGTTGACGCAAGCTTCCCTCCTCCCCCTCACCCTGACGAGGCGTCGAATGTCCCACCGCATACTTCTTTCGTTTGGCTGTGTGGTGGGCATGATGTTCTGTGGACCTTCGGCGCCATTCGCGGCCGAAGCGCCGCCGGACGACCCCTCGGCGCTGGAGTTTTTCGAGAAACAAGTCCGCCCCATTCTCGCGGCGCGCTGTTATGAATGTCACAGCGAAGACCAAGACGAGCCCAAGGGCGGATTGCGCGTCGACTCGCGCGGCGGGCTGCTTGCCGGAGGCGACACCGGACCGGCCATCGACCTCGCATCGCCAGAAAAAAGTCTGCTGCTCGATGCGATCAACTACGGCGACGTGTACCAAATGCCGCCCAAGTCGAAACTGCCCGACGAGGAAATCGCCATCCTCACGCAATGGATCAAGCAGGGCGCTCCTTGGCCGGCGGAAAGCGCCAAGAGCCGGACACTCGCCAAAGCCGAGTTCGATTTGGCGGCGCGCAAGGCCGCACATTGGGCGTGGCAGGCCGTGCGGCCGACCGAACCGCCGGCAGTCAACCAGGTCGCTTGGCCGCTCCATCCGGTGGACGCCTTTATCTTGTCCGGCTTGGAAGCCCAAGGTTTACAACCGGCTCCTCCCGCCGATCGTCGGACGTGGCTGCGACGAGTGTACTTTGATCTGATCGGTTTGCCGCCCACAGCGGAGGAAGTTGAGGCCTTCGTCCAAAGCGAGGATCCGCACGCGCACCAAACCGTTGTGGAGCGATTGCTCGACTCGCCGCATTTTGGCGAACGTTGGGCCCGGCACTGGCTTGACTTGGTGCGTTACGCCGAGACCCGCGGCCACGAATTCGATTACGACATTCCCGGCGCCTGGCGTTATCGCGATTACGTGATTCGAGCCCTCAACGCCGACGTTCCCTACGATCAGTTGGTGATGGAGCACTTTGCGGGCGATTTGTTGTCGCCGCCGCGCCTGCATCCCACGGAAGGGTTCAATGAGTCGATCCTGGGCACCGGGTTTTGGTTCTTCGGTGAATGGGTCCATTCGCCGGTCGATATTCGCTTGGATGAGACCGACCGAGTCGACAACATGATTGATGTCGCGTCGAAAACGTTCCTGGGCATGACGGTCTCCTGCGCGCGGTGCCACGATCATAAGTTTGACGCCATTTCGCAGCGCGATTATTACGCCCTGGCAGGATTCATCCAAAGCTCGACGTACCGACAGGTTTGTTTTGAATCGATGGAGCAGCATCGCGCCTTGGCTCAGGAGTGGCAAGCCTTGCAGGAGCGAACAGGCCGCGATTTTGCGCAAGCCTTGGTCGAAAGCCGGACTGACGTTGTGGGCCAGCTCGCCAAGTTCTTGCTCAATTCAAGTAACGCACCGAACGACGCGGCCGGGCCGAGTGGCGGCGACTTGGAGCTTCCCGCGGACCTGGCCGCACGTTGGCGTTCGCACCTGCGCGAGGCGAAACAGAACCCGCAGGATCCCTTTCACCTGTGGAGTAAGGCCATGGACGCCGGCGCGTGGGACGCCACCCGCTCGCGCCTCCTAGCTCAGTTTGACACGGAAGGGACGTCTGCGACGACCGAATCAATCGCCCGCGATTCGGCGACGATTCTCGATTTTCGCCACGCGACACCGGACGCGTGGCGCGTCGATGGTCCCACGTTTGGACCGCGCGCCGTCACGGCCGGAGATTTGATTTTTGGCGATCGGACCGATGCGCCGCTTGTGCAATTCGCCGAATACGCGGCGGCGCGTCGCGACTCGTTCTGGAATGCGCTGAAGTTGGCGCCCGACGCCAAGGGCGAACCCGGCCGTACCGGCGCGTGGAGCCGGGCGGATCGAACTTTCCGCACGCCCACGTTTACGCTGGAGCAGGAGAATTTGTATTACCTGGTTCGCGGGTCAGGGCATGTTTACGCCGTGGTCGATTCTCATCGCGTCAACAACGGTCCTCTGCACGGTTCGCTTGTTCACGGGTTTGAAAACATCGCAACGCCGCAATGGGTGGCGCATACCTTAGGTCGTTATCGTGGCCATCGAGCGCACGTCGAATTCAGTGCGCGGGGTGACGCTCCTCTGGAAATTCTGGCCGTGGTTCAGGCCGACCAGGCTCCGGCCAACCCATCGCCCAGGGCCAACCGACTGTTGGGCGACGGACTGGCGAAGTCCGAGTCCTTGGAAGCGCTCGCCAACCATTTTCAACTTGTATTTCAAGAAGTCTTAAACCAGGTTGGGGAGGGCCGTCTTGCCGCAACTCCCGACGCCGCTGACCGAGCCGCCATTGCGAACTGGTTGCTCGCGCATCCTGAGTTGACGGTGAGCGACCCTGGCGCCCTTGCCGCGCTGCAGGACATCGGCGGGTCGTTCCATTCGCAGCGGTCGGCGCTGATGGCGAAGATTAAGGCGCCTTCTTACACGGCGCCGGCGATGTGGGAAGGCTCTCGGTTCGATGAAAAGCTGCTCATTCGCGGAAATCCCAAAACGGTGGGGTCGGAGGTTCCCCGTCGGTTACTCGAAGCGCTGGCGGGCCCCGAACCGCTGCCAGGCGAAGGAAGCGGCCGGCTGGAACTTGCAAGGCAAATCGCCAGTCCCTCCAACCCGCTGACGGCGCGGGTTTTCGTGAATCGGGTGTGGCACCATTTGTTCGGGCGCGGAATTGTGGCTTCGGTCGACAATTTTGGCGTGTTGGGCGAATCGCCCTCGCATCCGGAACTGTTGGATTACCTCGCGACGCAGTTCGTGCAGGAAGGCTGGTCGGTCAAACGCTTGATCCGCGATCTGACGCTTAGCCAAACCTATCGAATGTCGAGCCAGGCGAACCCCGCTGCGGTGGAGGCCGATCCCAACAATGTGCTGTTGCACCACATGCGTATTCGCCGCCTGCAGGGCGAAGCGATTCGGGACGCCATGTTGTTCGTGTCCGGAAAACTTGACCCGACCTTGTACGGTCCGAGCGTTCCTGTCCATTTAACGGCGTTCATGCAAGGGCGTGGTCGCCCCGGCGCGAGTGGTCCCCTGGACGGCGCCGGTCGTCGTAGCATTTACGGCGAAGTGCGGCGCAACTTTTTGCCCCCCATGATGATGGCGTTCGATACGCCCGCTCCGTTCAGCACCATGGGTCGACGCAACGTGTCGAATGTGCCGGCGCAGGCGCTCATTTTGATGAACGACCCCTTTGTGGTTGACCAATCGCGGCATTGGGCGGAGCGGATGTTGCGTGAGAAGGGTTTGTCGCGTCAGGATCGCGTGCAACGACTTTATCTTGCCGCGTTTTCACGACCCGCCGACGACGCGGAGCTTGCCCAGGCGATTGCGTTCATGGATCAACAGGCCGGCGATTTGATGTTGCCGGCCCAGGCCGCCGAAGAAGACGTGCGCGTATGGAGCGACCTGTGTCATGTCTTGTTTAACGTGAAAGAGTTCATCTTCCTACGCTAAATTTGGTTTTTTCGTAAATTTCTTTTGCATCGTTTTGCGGCGTCGCGTTATACTGCCTGCCATGCGACGCCGCGGCGTAACAATCTTCGAATTAACCATTGCGGTGCTCCTGGTGGCGGTGGTGCTTTCCGGGGTGGCGCAACTCTTGGCGCTGGTCTCGGCGCAGCATCGCGAACGGGAGCGCCGAATCGCGGCCATGCACGAAGCAGCCAACCACATGGAGCGTTTAGCGGCGCTGCCTTGGAGCGCTCTGACCGAGGCCACGGCCGCACAAGCGGCGCTCTCGACCGAGGCGGCCGCCATGCTGCCTGAGGGTGAGTTGACGGTCCAGGTTGAAGCTGTGGAACCCGACGAATCGGGCGCAACGGCGCCGCCGGCGCGCCGGTTGGTTGTCGCTGTTGCGTGGAAGAACGCCAGCGGCGCGGCCGTGAATCCGGTTCGGTTAGTCTCTTGGCGGTTTTCCCCGGAGGCGACGCCATGAGACGCGGAATCACACTCGTGGAAATGCTGGTCGCCATTAGCGGAAGCGCCGTGGTGTTTTCGGTCATCGCTGGCTCGTTGTATGCCTTGCATCGGGTGCAACGAAGCGTCGAACAGGAATCGCACCTCGCCGCCGACCTGCACCAGTTTGCAACACGTTTTCGCGAAGACGCGCACGCCGCCAACCGTTTCGCACTGGAAACTTCCGACGGCGACGTTGCGAACACCTCGGCGAATGCGGCCGAAAGCGCGCGTCCTGCGCTCATGCTCTACCAAGGAGCGGACCACATGGTGGTGTATGAGTTCAACCCCGACGTAGGGCAATTGCGGCGACGCGTGCGCCGTGGCGAAACTACCGTGCATCGGGACACGTATGCTTTGCCGCGTTCGGCGGAAGTGGACTGGCAAACGCCCGCCGTCGATGCGCCGGCGGTCGTTACGTGCGTCATTTCGTATCGCACGGGGGGCGAGTCGCCGGAGCGGCAAATCCCGCGAAAGATTCGTATCGAAGCGGCGATCGGATCGCCCGATTTTCCCCTTCAGCAACCATGACACCGTCACCAAGAAAATCCCTTCGAGACAACGGCAGAATGCGACGCGGCGTCGTTCTGGCTGCGGCGTTGGCGTGCCTCATGGTGACGATCCTGATATGCAGCGCCTTGGCTGTGACGGTCGTGCGCGAACATCGTGCGTTGCTGCGCCGGCAACAGCAAACCCAAGCCCTGTGGGTTGCCGAATCGGCGGTCAGTCGGGCGCGTGCGCAACTTCGGCGGAACCCGGAGTACGCTGGAGAAACTTGGACCATTCCCGCGGCAGATTTCGCAGGCCGTTTTCCGGCGAAAGCGGTTATTACGTTGTCGGCCGACGAAGAGAACCCGTCGCAAGTGCGACTTCACGTGGAAGCGTACTACCCCGACGACCCTGTCAATCGCATTCTCGCGAAACGCGAGTTATCGATTCCCATTTCCCCAGCCGAGGAGACGACGCCGGAATGACCGGCGCGTGGTTCCTCGCCTCCAGGTCTTAGTCGGTGTATCGCTCTTCATGAATGTTTTGCGAAGTTGTCCCATGAACCGATTTTCCCGCCGCGGTTTTACGTTGGTTGAATTGCTTGTGGTGATCGCCATTATCGGCGTGCTCGTGGCGATGCTGTTGCCGGCCGTCCAAGCTGCGCGGGAATCGGTGCGGCGACTACAATGCACGCACAATTTGACGCAACTGGGAATTGCGTTGCAAAACTATGAAATGGCGCAGGGCGTGTACCCGCCAGGAACTCTCGACACGGATGGGCCGATTTTCCATGAACCCAAGGGGTATCACCATAACTGGATTACGCAAATTCTTCCTTATATCGAACAACACAACGCGTATCGGAACATCGACTCGAAGGTCGGCGCGTACCATCCGAACAATGCGCGAGTCGCCTCGTTGTCGTTTAAGGTATTGAATTGTCCTTCCTCGCCGGACAATTCCCGGGCGCGCAGTTGCTACGCGGCGGTGCACCACGAAGTTGAGGCGCCGATTGCGGAAGATAATCATGGCGTTTTCTTCCTGAACAGCCACGTTTCCTTCGATGATGTGAGCGATGGTCCCTCGCACACGTTGTTCGTGGGAGAGAAGCGGTTTTACAACGAACCGGACCTGGGCTGGATGTCGGGCACACGAGCCACGCTGCGCAACACAGGCACGCTACCCAACGTCACGGGAGTACAACCTGTTGTTCCGGGCGGCGTTGTGGGGGCGCCGCCAGGCTCGCAATCGGACGGCGATGTTATGGGGATGTCTGCTGGCGGGCTGTCGGACGAGTTCACTCTGTCGGATGATGTGTCGGCGTCACCCTCGGACGAGAACCAAACGCCTGCGCCCACTGCCGTGGCTCCGGCGAATGTTCCCACGCCCGTGGGCGGTTTCGCCAGTTCGCATCCTGGGATCGTGCAGTTTGTAATGGGCGACGGCAGCGTGCGCGTGATTCGTAATACGATTGATCTGAAGACCTATCAGCAACTGGGCCACCGCGCCGATGGCCAATTGCTGGATGAGTGGGAATAGTCCGGCAATGCAAAACTTACGGCCGCGATTTTCAAGGCGGAGCGGTTTTTCCTTTATCGAACTGCTGCTGGTCGTTACGATCATCGGTTTGCTGATCGCGCTGTTGCTTCCCGCGGTGCAGGCGGCGCGGGAAGCGGCTCGGCGGATCAGTTGCAACCGGCAACTTGGCCAACTCATTGTGGCCGTGCACAACTACCAGAACCTGCACGGGTTTTATCCTCCAGGAACCATCGACGCGCAAGGTCCCATTCGCAGCGCGCCCCAGGGATACCATCACAATTGGATTGTGCAAGTCCTGCCGTTCCTCGAGCAGGAAAATGCCTGGCGCCACGTCGACCTGACCGTCGGCGTGTATGATCCGCGAAATGCGCCTGTGGCGGGTTTACGGCTTGATGTACTTCAATGCCCTTCGCAAGTCTCGACCAAGCCGCCGCAATCGTGCTATGCGGGGGTGCACCATGATCGGGAGGCGCCGATTGATGTGAACAACAACGGCGTCTTTTTCCTCAATAGTCGTGTGCGTTACGAAGACGTCACCGACGGATCGGCGCAAACGATCTATCTAGCGGAAATCATGGCTGAGAATCGCGGACTGGGATGGATGTCGGGAACGCGCGCCACGTTACGAAATGGTGGATTATTCGGCGGTAACGTGACGGCAGCGGCACGGCCGGCCAACGCCCTTGGAGCCGTGAATGCGGTTCTCGCAGAAATCACCCGAGTTGATCCGAATCGAAAAGAAATTGATCCGCAACTCATCGTAGGAGGTTTCGGCAGCACGCATCCTGGCGGCAGCCAGTACGCCTTTGGCGATGGTCGCACAGCCTTTCTGGCGAGCTCCGCGTCCCCTCAGGTGCTTCGGCAGCTCACGCACCGCGCCGATGGCATGTTGCTGGACGAGGAGGCGTACTGATCCCCATGCCCTCGATACCCGAACGCGGTTATCCTCTCAGTGCGTTGTTCCTGCTGATGGCGGCTTCCGCGGCCCCCATGTCGATGGCCGCCGCTGCGGGACGCGCCATTGCGCAACGTGATATCACAGGGCAGCAATTCGCATTTGCGGCGCTGGGCGGTTGCGCGGCCATGATGCTTTTGGGCGCCTTGATTGGTTTGCATCATCACCGGCAAGGAATTGGCGTCATTCTGGGAAGTCTTGCCGGGGCGATTCTGGGATCCATGGCGGGCCCCATCGTGCTTGTGCCCCGTTATGACTTTGGCAATTTGATGATCATTTCCGCGGGTGCGTCCGCAGTTATGGTGATCGGCGCAGCATGGTTGCACCATCGCTCTGGACGACACCGACGCACGGAACCGCCCGCATGGTTTTCCGAGGATGATCCTTTCCAACCAACGCCGCAAAACCCGAACGATGCTTCGCTCGGGGGAGAGAGTTCGTGACCGCCGCGCAACGAAATTAGCCCGAAGCGGCTCGGCGCGGCTTCGGGCTAACAATGCGTTTTTGGCGGACGAGCACGGCGGCTGCGGTCGGCCTGATTCGGTGCGAACGGGTTTACACCGCCAACGGCAACTCGTCCGACTGATCTTGGCGCTCGTGGCGACTATGGAGCTGCTCGGCCAGCGTGCCGACTTTCTCTTGGCGTTGCTCAAACTGGCGTGCCAGGAACCGTTGCCCGGCTTGGGTGCGCACATGAATGATTTTACGGACCGCCTCGCCCGATTCGCTCAAGAGCATGACGCGCGTCGGCCGGAGTTTGACGATCTCCACGCCCGTGCGGCTGGCGCGGTAATCGACATAAATTTCCACGACTCGATTCCGCTCTTCGTCGCGCCACACAACACGGTTGAAATTCATCGCTCGCAAACTCGCTTTCACTTGAAATGGTTAACCGAACCCGATTAAAAGCGGTCCATTGTATAGGAATTCGCCGCCGTGCGAAGGGCGGGTCCGGAGATTTTTGGCGAAGTACCTGCGTTTGGGCTTGGGCCGAGTCGTTAGGGGCGGTTCGTCGCGAAGTACGCGCCCGCCGCGACGCCGCCTGCCAACACTAGGCCAAGCAACAACTTAAGCACCGAAAATGTAAATCCGAACAAGCCGGAGTTAAAAATCAGTTGATATGTGATAATCGTCAGGTTGAAGGCAATAATTGCGAACTTTTGAGAATCGGTCATTGAGGGCGTTCCCAGGGAGTGTTCGAAAGGCCGGTGTTAAGAATTGCTGCTGGACGTTTCCTCATCCGTGGAAGGCGCCGAGTCGGCGTCGTCCGTCGAGGGCGCCTCGAATGGCTCCGCGTCGCTTGGCGCCTCTTGCGCGGGCTCAGAAGGACTAAAGGTCAAACCTGCCGCCACCGCGTAAGCGCGGTCTCGCGCTTCAAGGATTTTTCCGACGTAAATCTGAAGCTCGACGGTATATAACCGGCCGCCCACCACCCGGTTGAGCACCTGCTTCTCGGCCCGAGCATTGCCGAGCCGGGCGTGTTCCACATGGCGCACCCATGGCTCACCGCCCAAAAGCATCGCCTGCGGCCACTCGATCACTTGATTTTTCTTCGCCGTGAGCGATTGTTCGATCTCGGTGGCCAAATCGCTCACATTCGTCTTCGTGGTATCCTCGGCGTCTCCGGTCCAGTCTTCCGCTCGCACAAAGATGCGGGGCAAAATATTCGGATTGCTGCCGCCATACCACCCGATCAGGTAGTGATCGTCTTTACGCGGCAAACGTTTCCAATCCTCTGGACCGCTCGCTTGAACGGCCGGATCCGACGTGGGCGACGGGTCCGCCAGCGACGCAAGCTGTCGAGCCGGAACCTCGCGGATTGTCTTCGGTTCACCTGATGCGCGGTCGGATGGGGCGCCGCCTCCCGACGACGGCTCGGACGACGAGCTGCAGCCAGTGAGGCACATCGGCAAGAAGATAAGAAGCCAGGCGGCCAGGGCGAGGCGGTGCGTCATGCGCTACTTGGGGGCTAAAACCAGGACTAGAAAAGCGTTTTTATAATAACGCCTTGCGATTTGAACGCAATCGGCCCGCTGTCGCCCGGCTGGCGCCGCAGCGTTTGCCGCGATGAAGGCGCCAAGCGGGGCACCGCCCTCGTGTCGCCCGACGTTTAGAGGAAGTCAAGTAGCGACGTGCGTAACGTGTTCGCGGCCTGACGCATCGACGCCTCAAGCGAGGTTTGGCGCGCCGTCAAATCGGAAATGGTCTTGACTAGATCGGCGTCAATTTCTTCCGAAAGCGTGCGGCGCAATTCCACCTCTTCATCCTGGTGACGGAATTCGAGAATCTCCATGGAGCGCTGCCGGGCGCCTAAATCGCCTCGCGAAAAGACGACGCGCTCCAGGTCTTGTTCAATCAGGCCGACGGCTCGCACGATCTCACGCAGATCGTTCGCCAGGAGCGCGTCGGTCAAACGCGCCAGCGAGTTGAACGCACCGGCTGCTTCATGCGGATTCACATCGCGAGTGGCCAATGTGTTCGAGCCGGCGTGGGCGACTGCCTCGGTTTGCCCCACGGATAGAAATCCGAGGTCGAGCGCCGCTTCGCTGAGCGTGGTTCGAAGAACGGTCAACGGCTGATCGACCACCGGGTTGGCGTCGACTAACTCGATGCCGTTTCCTACCGCCGGCAGACGCGCGGTCACGGCGGTTAGTGGATCTTGGTTGTCGGGGTGCGTGTTGATGCGGTCCAGCACATCGCCGATGGTGACCGCTCCGGTCAGGTCAATTTCCAATTCGACACCGTCACTGCGGCGGAGGACGAGATCGGCGCCTTCCGCCGTGTGGACGCCGCGGCCATGATTCAGGCTGGCCAAGGTCGTATCGCGCGTGAAAGTGCGAACCCCCAGTTGCGAAGCGGTGACGCCGCCGTTCTCGCCAATTTGAAAATTAGCGCCGCTGACGCGAGAGCGAATGTCGATGCCGTCTCCGCGAGCGTTGATCTGCGCGAGAAGACCCGCGGCCGAGCCATTCAACGTGTTGAGCAAGTCCTCAACGGTGCGCGCCTCCGTGAAGTTAATCACATGGGTCGCATCGCCCACGACCACGCGCAAGCCCGCGTCGCGGTCGAACGCCTCGCCTGATCCTCCGCCGGTCACGGCCGAAGTTTCCAGCGTGACCAATCCCGCCCCCTCGGCGGAAGCGGCGTCTTTGCCGTCGAGTGTTATGGCGAACTCGGCGGCGACGGCGGCATCGGCTTGGAGCGCCGCGACAACGTTCGCTGCGGTCGTTTGATTCTTCTGAACATGGACGAAAATGGTCCGAGCTTCTCCACCGCTATTGCCCGTGTTGCCGGTAATCACACCAGCGTCGGCGGCAATCACGGTCGCGTTCAGATCGAGCGTTTCACCGTTGGAGTTATCGCCCGAGACGGTGAACAAACCTGTTCCGTCCACAGCGGCGGAAAACGCGCCTAGCGTCGTCTGGTTCGCATCGTCGACTTGGATGGTCAAGGTTTTCGACGCGGCGTCGTAGACTGCGTTAGCGCTGTTGCCCAGACCAGCGGTGCGTTGCAGCGTAATGCGAACGTTGTTCAGCGCGGTTCCCGCCGCCGTGGCCGTGATCAGCACATCATTGTTGGCGCCCGAGAGCGGTAAGGCGGCGCGAGCGGCGACGGCCGTGTCAGAATAAGTAACCGTCTCATTCCCTGCCGCAAGACCCGGCGCGGCTTGCAGTAGATCGTCGTTCACCAATTGGATGGTCACGCCGTTGGACGCCGCGCCATTCGCCTTGGCTTCCAGGGTGATATCGTTGTCGGCGCCGGGGAACTCCAACCTTGCCGACGATCGAACTCCCAAGAGATCATCGAGCGATGTGGTTAATCGGAGCTTGGGCGTCAGCGGCTCGCCTTGAACCGACAGCCCGGTGTTCTCAGGCGCGAGAATGCCAAGGGAAAATGCGGTCTTGCCGCCGCCCGACTCGCGAATGCTGAGCGTTCCTCCGCCATCGGCGTCAAGAGCGATGTTCAATCCCTCGGGGGCGAACCGAACGGTCACGCGACGGTTCTCGGGCGGGTTCGCCTCGATGCGACGCGCCACATCGCTCAGGGTCTGTGCTCCGGTCAGGTCAATCGTCCTGCTGGTGGCGCCATCGGAAACGACCAGGCTTCCGGGGATGAAGCCGGCGCCGCCGCGCAGGTCGGCCAACCGGGTCGTCTCGGACAACACCGGCGTTAACGTGGCGGCGCCTTTCACTTCGGCCGAAAGCCCGCCCAGCACCGAAACACCCGCAATGCTCGAGGAGAAAAGTTGATCGAGGTCGGCGTAACTGCGTAGCTCGTTCTCGTTTCCCAGATAAACCACCTGGCCGTCGCGCACTTCATAGGGGCGTTGCGTCGTGTTCGAACCGGCGAAGAGGTAGCGATCGCGGAATTGTTGGTTTCCTACGTCCAGCAATTGCGCCAGCGCGGCTTGAACTTCCTGTGCGATCGCGGCCCGCTGCGTGTCGCTGGTGGTCGAATCGGCGCCTTGCACGGCGGCGCCGCGAACGTCGTTAAGCAGGTCGGCGACCTTGGCAATGGCGGTTTCGCTGGCGGCCAGGTACGACCGGCTGGTGTTCAAATTGACACGGACCTGCTCCTTCTGCTCGAGAATACGCTGCAGGCTGACGCCGCGCAGCCCCGCGGGGGCGTCATCACTAGGGGCAAGAATCCGGCGCCCGGAACTCAGCTGACTGGTTAACCGCAGAAGTTCCTGCTGGTCCGACTGGAGCTGATGCGTCAACCGCTGCTGAAGAAGCAGTCCGCTGGAGCGCCCGACAGGAATTGGGTAGACGCCTGACATGGAAAGCGAGAACCGTTGTTAACGTGTTTTGGTTTGTGTCGGGGGTGTTGCGTTTTGGCAAGTCAGGGGACGCTACAGGTTCACCAGTAAGCCGAGCAGTTCGTTGACCGTCGAAATAAACCGAGCCGAAGCTTGAAACGTGCGCTGGAAAGCCATCATTCGCACGGCCTCTTCATCCAAATTCACGCCGCTTACGGCGAGTTTTTGCCCCTCCAGGGTGTTCTTGAAGACGCGGAATCCTTCCGCCGAGGCGCGCACGGCGGCGGCGTTCTGTGCGACGTTGGCCACGATGCCTTCATAGTGGCCGGTCAGGGTCCCGCCCTCGCGCGAGGCGAGAGGCTTAGACAGCAGCACAGCCAATTGTTCCGCAATGTTCGCGTCGTGGCCGATGCCCCCTTGGCTGGCGGCGAACTTGCTGGGATCGTCGCGGACCGTTTGCTTGACGTTAATGTCGCCCGCCGAGGTTCCCGTGAAGAACGTGTTCATTCCCAGCGCGGCTAGCACGCCGCTGGTGTCGTCGCCAAAGGCGAAGTCGAGGTGCGCCGAGTCGCTGGATAGGGCAAGTTTGCCGTCGCGGTTGATTTCGGCCGACAATCCATCAATCGCATCAAGTTGGTTGACTAGGTCTTCAAGCGTGACATCGTCCTCTAGCCCGTTAAGTCCCACCCGGATTTCGGTCGTTTGGGTCAACCCGGTGCGGTTATCGCGCACCAGCACCTGAAAGGCGCCGTTGTCGGGCGCGAACGGGAGTCCCGCCTGATCCAGCGGCGCCGTAGGGTCTTTAACGGCGTGCTCGGATGTCAACTCCGTATAACCGGAGAGGCCTTGTCCGCCAGCGAAGACTCGATTGAATTCGAACGCAAGCGTGCGGGTAAACTCGTCCAACTGATCGATAAACCCGCCGAGGATTTCGTCGCGTGCGGCGATCAATCCGCCGACTTCGCCGCCGGTGCTGCGCAGCGGGGCGTCGGTTGCTTCGAGTCGAAGTTCAAACGTCATCAACCCCCGGTTAGGCGTTTGCACGGACGCAACGCGGCGCGCTTGTCCGTCGAACACGAGAAACTCGCCCCCGGAGAAGACGTTCACGGCGCCAGAGGTTTGCTCCACAGCGCGTACGTCGATCACTTCCGACAGGAGCGTCAGCGCGCGTTGACGGCGATCGCGCAAGCCGACGGCGTCGCTTGGCGACGCGCCTCCTCCTTCGTGCTGCACGATTTGAATGTTGAGCCGCGCGATTTCCTCCGTAAGCCGATTGATCTCATCGGCCGCGACGCCGATGCGTTCATTGACGTCGGCGCGCTCCTCACGCACGCGGCGGTCGAGGCGGCGAATGTCCGCCGCGAGATTTTCGCCCGCCAGTACGGCCACATTCCGGACCGCACTGCTATCGGGTTGATTCACGACGTCGTGAATCGCGCCGAAAAACCGATTTAAGGACGTGCTGAGGTCGGTATCGCTCAATTCACCCAGTAACGTTTCGAGTTGAACGAACGTTTTCTCTTGCGCCTCGTTGTTCGCCAAATCGCTGATCGAGCTGCGTAATCGTTCCTCGAGATAAAGGTCGACGCGCTGAAACACCGCGCGCACTTCGACGCCTGTGCCCAAAAGCAGATTGCCGACGCGCTGGGTAGGCGCGGCGCGCAATTCGATCTCTTGCCGCAGGTAGTCCGGCGTGTGCGCGTTGGCAATGTTGTTGCCCGTGACCTGCAACCCCAATTGCGCTGCCGAGAGCGCATTCTTGGCGATTTGCATCGAGCCAAACAGCGACATAACGACTCCAAAGCGCCATCCTCAGGCGCGCGTGAGTACTCGCAAGTTGTCGTGATCACCGATTGAACGGTTGTGGTATCTCTTGCCGCCCGCCGTGCACGTCACCCAGAACCGTGGAAATCAAACGGCTCAACGGCGTCGCGCGTTCCGACATTGCTCCTTGTTTTGCGCCCCGCGCATGTTCTGTGGGAGTCGCGGTGCACGTGCGTTCGGGTTCAAGCTTCTTGATCGAGCAGTGTTCCGCCCCGTCGCACCGGAGCCGTCCGTTCCTTATATGTCGGATCCGGCTGGCCGCCGGTGGCAAGAATCTCAAGCATCTGCGCGTAATGCAGCAAGGAACGTTGGGCAATGACCCAATTCGTGAGGCTTTCATGCTGGAGAAGCCGCAGCCGCGAGGTTGCGTCATTGACTTGCTTCCCCAGATTCACCGAGCTTCCTGCAGTGCCGGTTTTCGCCAGACTCTGCAAACTATCGGAAGAAAGGCTGCGCTGCCGCGCCGCGCGCAACAATTGCTGCCGGCGCGTGTGGCAGTTTTCCAGGCGTTGGCGGACTTCTTCCTCGCGGGTGTTGAATGCGGCCATGGCTTCCAGATCATGCCGGGCCATACAAGCGCGCTTCTCCGACAAGACTCCGAACAAAGCGTCTTGAACCTGCGAAAGTTCGTCAAGCAGGTCGAGAATCTCGGCTTCCCAGTCAATGGCGGCCACCGTCGACATACGCGCTCCTGGACTGATTGTCGCTGCGCCGCCGTTATCCCAAGGAATAGGCGTCGCTTCGTGAGTAGTTCAAGTTTGGTTTTTGCCTTGGCACGGCTCCGGTCCACGTCGCCGCACGGCGTTACGATCGCGACATGATGAAAAGTTCGTACATGGGATCGGTCAGTTCCGCGGCAGAGCTTTTCGTCAAGTCTTCGGCCATGACTTGATCGAGCTGGCCTTGAAAGATCTCCTCGGCTTTTCCACCGTGAAAGTAGGCCGGCTTCCCGACCGTGCTTCGCAACGACGACATCATTTGGCCAAAGAACGTTTGCCCGACGAATTGATCGAACGTCTCGCGCAGTTTTTCATCCTGCAAACCGTTCGGCGGCGGAGTTTGCCTTGCGGTCACGGGAGTGACGGCGGGTTTGCCGAAGAGCGTTGCTGCGGAAGAAATTGTCATGACCCTGCGTCCGTTTCGAAGAGCAAGCCGAGTTATTCGATACAAAGTTCGCCATACAGCGCGCCGCTGCGCTCCAGGCCCTTGATAATGTCGATCACATCTTTTGGCGGAGCTTTAATTGCATTCAGCGCTTGGATGAGCGCTTCCAGCCGCGTACGCGAGACGGGCGAAGTTTCGACACCGACAAATTGATTCGCGAGCACGTCGCCGGTTTGAATCGTCAGTCCGTTGTGTGTGACGGCGACCGGGCCGATTTCTACTTCCGCGCCAAACACAATGGTTCCGACGCGTTCGTTGATGACAACCCGCCGACTACTCACCGCTCCCGCCAGACGCGTTTCCATCACGAGCGAGACAAACTGCGCTGCGTTCTCGCGGTAGTGCGTAGGGATGCGCACGATGACGTTCACCTGATCCAACGCCATGGCCGCTTTTTCTTCAGGGTGTTGCGCGTCTTGAAAGTCGTATTCGCTATTCAACGCGGTGGCGACATCTTGCGAGTTCTGCCACATGGCGTGGTCTTTGTGCAAAACCAGGGTAATGAAATCTTGGCCGACAAACGGGTTGCGAAAATCGGCCTCTAAACGGCAGCCTTGATGCACCGTACCCGACACCAACTTCGTGGGATCATCGAGATTGATCGGCCCTTGCGCCAGGCCGTAAACGCGCGTGTCGCCCGGACGAGGGCCGATCAACGGCGTTGTCAGCAAGTAGCCGCCGTCGAGACTCTTCGCGCTCAATGCGTTGACCTGACAATGCAGCAAATCGCCTTGACGGGCGCCCTGGGCGGGAACGGTGGCTGTAATCATGACCAACGCCACATTCTTGGCGTCCTTCAGTTCCTGAAGCAGCGGCTCACCGTTGACGTTCAGCGGAATGGGATTGCCCATGCGGCCCATCATGTTGGCCAAAGCGCGGGCGGTCGGCAGCGCCGATCCATCGCCCGTGCCCTTGAGCCCGACCACAAGCCCCAGGCCTTGCAGCGTGTTTTCTTCTTGTCCCTTCACGCGACAGATATCGCGCACGCGACGTTGCGCGTGCGCTGAAGTCGCTATCGCCAAGAATGCAACCGCGACGCATGTGAGTGCGTAGGAGAATCGCACGTTGGTTGTAGTCAGGTGACGCATGTGAGTTTGATCCGTTTCGCAGGTCTGGATCGTTTAGAACGGGTTAAACACGTCGAGCCAACGCACGAACCAGCCGCGACGATAGCTGTCGCGAACGTGCCCCCGTTCGCGCTTCCAAACATTTAACTGGGAAATGTGTTTGCTGAGAATGACGTTCCCTGGGTCGATGTCTTCCGGGCGGCAAACTCCGCTCAACGAGTATTCCCAAACTTCGTTGTTGTTGCGGAAAGTGTCGTGCGCTTCGAGCACGAGCAAACCATTGGGGCGCAAGTCCACCACTTCCGCCGTAATGTCAAAGGCCAAAGCTTCACGGGTCTCCATCTCGCCTTCCGCTCGGTAAAGTTGATTGAGTTGACCATTGACGCGCGGATCGCCTTCGCTTTGCGGCGACGGTTTCAGCTCGAGCAAACTTTTGAGCACCACCCAGTCGGCTAGCACGGCGTCATACAGGCCGTTTTTACGACGCTGCATTTCTCCTTCAGCCGACATCACGGCCTTTTTGTCGACGCGAATCGTGATCAAGTCGTGTTTGCCGATGCGACGCGGAGGCGGTAACTGGTGGTAAATCATGCTTGCCGCGGCGAGCGGTACGCCGCTATCGGAATAACCCGGCGAAGGCGTGCGAAAAAGACTCGACTCCTGAGCGGGAAGCGTTGTCGCAATCAAACCAAGGGCGGCAATAGCGGAAAGCGTTCTCACGCGTTCGTCTTCCTTGACTAGGGGGAGCGTTCTTGGCGGACGAGGCGCTGTTCGCGACTATCGCACCGGCGACGGCAAGGCGGCGGTCGCTGGCGAATCAATGACGACTTCGACAAGTTTCGGACCGGCCACACGTGCACGAATCGAGTCTTTGTGAAAGGGCGTTTGCAGCGTAATCCAGTCGCCCACGGCGCCGTCCTCGAGCGCGACGCCGTCTGTTGACAACCTCACGCCGGGCCCCACCACGCCGACACGCACAGGTTCACGACGACGCACAACGATCGGAGGGCGGACGTCTTGCGGTTTGAGCGGCTGTCCGGCGGCGATGGCGCGCGTACTCTCTTGGCCTATTACACCTTCGATATCGGACACGAATCCATCGTTGTTGACCGTGCGCGCCGGAACCGGAATGAGTTGAATGTGCGAGGCCTGCACCACTTGTCCACGTTCAATTGGCTTGACGGCGGCGACGGCCAATACGACGGGTTCTGGTTGCGGCGCTGGAACTGGGTTCGGCGGTGCCGGAGCAGACGGAGTTGGATCGCCCGGCGGCGCCGGCGCGGCCGGCCCGTGAATTGTGGTCAGCCGGGCGCCCGAGAGCCGACAATGAGCCAGATCAATCGAGCGAAGCTCCAGGATTTCGAAGAGTTCGCGGATGCGCAGAAACCTTCGTTGTCCCACGCCGGGGGCAGGAAACAACACGACGGCGGCCATCTTCTTGGCAAGGGCTTCGTCGGCGCCGGAAATATCGGCGACATCGCCAAACACCACCACGGGACCCTGAGGGCGGCATTCCGGGCGAATCCGCACCTGCGGCGGCGCATCGGCGCCAACGACGAACAAGGTCAGAAGAAATAACTCGGGCATAGTGCACACGTTTCTCAAGCGGGCGTATCAATGGCTTACCGACGCAGCGTGGCGATCAACTGGAGCAATTCATCGCCGGCTTGAATCGCTTGTGAATTCAGTTCGAAGGAACGCTGGGTCGTGATGAGATCAATCAACTCCTCCACAGGCTCAACGTTGGACGATTCCAGCCCGCCCGACTGCAGAATGCCAAGCCCCTGGTTGCCAGGATTATCGACCGTTGGTGCGTTCGAAGCGTCGGTTTGGGCGAACAGGTTTTCGCCCATCTTGAGGAGCCCTTCGTTGTTGACGAAGTAGGCAAGCTGCAAGCGTCCTGCTTCGGTCAACGTTTGCTGGCCCGTCTCACGCACCATCACGCGGCCGTCGGGTTGAATGCTGATTTCCTCAACGTTTTGCGGCACGCTAATTTGCGGCTCGGTGAGCCGGCCCACGCCTGCCGAGGCAATCACCAACTGATTTTGGGCGTTGATGGTCAAGGCGCCGGCGCGTGTATACAAGGTCTCGCCACTGGGGTCGCGAACTTGAAAGAAGCCGTTGCCTTGAATCGCCACGTCTAACGGACGGCCCGTGTTGCGAAATGAGCCCTGGCGATAGTCGGACTGTACGCCGGACACCTGCACGCCCATGCCAATTTGTTTGCCAATGGGAGTGATGCCGCCTCCATCGTCTTGGGCGCCAGGAAGCCGTTCTGTTTGGTAGAACAGGTCTTCGAAGTTGGCGCGATCCTTCTTAAAGCCTGTTGTGTTGACGTTCGCGAGGTTGTGCGCGATGACGTTCAACTTGGTTTCCAGCGCTTGCATGCCTGTGGCGGCGGTGTACATCGCTTGAATCGACATGGCTTGCTTCCTTGCGTGCCTGTGGTGCGGAAACCGCGATCTTTGCCGTTCGTGCGGCGGTATCCGCAATTTGCGAATCGCCCTGGGAACTGTGTTCGCGTTACGACTTCAACACTCGGCTGAGCAATTGGCTGCTCATTTCGTCTTGATGCTGAATCATGCGAATGTTGGTTTCGTACGCTCGCGAGGTTTCAATCAGATTGACCATTTCGATCGTCGGTCGCACCGTCGAACGCTCCAAGGTGAACTGCCTGACATTGCGCTCCGCCAGCGGAACTGGGGCAACTTCGGCAAGAGCGCGGAACTGATTCTCACCCATTTTGACCAGGTCGGCGGGCGAGTGCGGCTTAACCACCGCCAACGGAATTGCAAGGTCGTTTTGCCGTACGACACCCAGAGGGCTGATCTCAATCGGGACGCGAGGATCAACCAGAATCGGCCCTCCTTCCTCGGACAGCACTGGTTGACCGCCCTGCGTTACGAGCCGTCCCGTGGCGTCGAGCGTGAAATCGCCGGCCCGGGTCAACATGGGCTCTTGTTCGCCTTGAACCACGAAAAATCCTTCCCCGTCAATCGCCAGGTCCGTCGCATTGCTCGTTTGCTGCATCAGCCCTTGGCTGAAGTCGGTGAGGGTTGCGGGCATTTCAACGCCGCCTCCCAAGTCGTTTAAGTCGCCGGAGCCGGGGTGCGCCGTACCTTGCTCGATGGCCTCTGCGGCCCGACTTTGCAACACGGCCAACTCGCGCTTGAATCCCGTGGTGTTCACGTTCGCCAAATTATTCGACAGCACATTCAGCCGTTGGCGTTGGACTTCGGCGCCGGCGGCGGAAAGGTAAAGTCCGTAAGGCATGGCGAAGAGAGTTTCGAAATAGAACAGCGATTACCAGAACGACGCCGTTTCCTTTAGCAATGCACGGACCAAGCCTACGCACTGGTCGAAGAAAACCCGAAAGTGCAGCCTTAACTCCAGTGACTCCTTGGAGTTAGCAAGATAAGTTTTGGCGGCAAGCGCGACCGGGCGAGGCTGCGGAATATCGGTCATTCGGCACTTCCTGCCGAAAGGGATCGGCAATAAATGCCGCTGCTCGAGCGGGATGGCGAAGTTGCGACAGCCGTGTTGTCGTTCGGCATGGCGGAGCGCGTAAGCGGCGCCGTGCCGTAACAACTTGTTGACTTCGACTCGTAGCGGATGGCCGCAACGGGTTGCCACTCTCGCCATCCACTGGCGCCGCTTGATGCCGGAGCGCAGGTTTGGCGGCAAATGCACGTTCCTACTCGATCGAGTGAAGACCTCTCGCCTCCGTCGCGCTGTTGGATCGGTCAACGCGTTGAGTCGTTCTGTTCTCCTGTCTGTCACGTTGCGCCCTTTGACGCCAAGAAGACGCGGCGTCCCCATTCGGAGACCTTGGCGCATCAGTGCGCATGGCGGTTTACAAAATCTTTTGTATTCGCTCGCGAAATCGACCACTTTTTTGGCGCGCTAGTTGCTCTACCATCTTCCATCCTCCGGCAACGAGCCGAGGAAGCAAATTACTACCAGGCCGAACGTATCGGACTTGGATTGTTGTTGTTGCACGACCTCTCCAGGCAAATTGCTCCGCGTCTGGGTCGTTGTGCCTTTAACCGTCGTCCCTTATTGAGGAGAGGAATCATGTTGTACTGGGCTTTGATCTTTCTGGTGGTGGCTCTTGTGGCGGCTCTGTTCGGCTTCGGCGGTATCGCAGCGGGCGCCGCGGGCATCGCGAAAATCTTGTTCTTCGTGTTCCTGGTGTTGTTCATTGTGAGCTTGGTGGCCGGCGGGTTGCGTCGCCCCACGATTTAGCATGAACACATGGGTTGAACCTCACGCCCTAGCGAATGACGCTACGGCGTGACCGCCAAAAAAAGAATCGAAGGTGGTTTCCACTATTTGCAAGGAACACGGGCATATGCTTCGCACACTATTTAGCCTTTTGACCGTGGTTGCTCTAACGACGCCTTTGGTCGGGATCGTTGGATGCGACGCAGACGAAGAGGTCATGGAGGTTGAAACGCAGCAGGGT
The DNA here is from genome assembly GCA_963204915.1 of Planctomycetota bacterium. Lineage (GTDB taxonomy): Bacteria > Planctomycetota > Planctomycetia > Pirellulales > Pirellulaceae > JAHWKS01. Next base: position 52,915 of record CAUJHS010000081.1, read on the forward strand.
GAAACTGAAATCGAACGTGACAGTGAAACAGGCGCGTTACAGGTAGACGACTAACGGAGTTGGAACGTTGTTCAGGAGGGACGCGCGGTTTAGGATGGGGATGCGGCGTTTTCGTCGCATCCCCATCCTTTTTTGTTTGTTCATGACTGCTGCTGATCTTGCTGTCGTTCAATGGCTCGTTTCGCCTGCCGCCCAACCTTGGATAACGTGGGCTGCAACGAATAAAGCCTCACTGGCGATTCAAACCAGAACGCTCAGGCAAACGCTTTCAGCCGCTCAAACGCATGCGATTCTTGAGCAAATTGAGCTGCGCCGCCGCGCCCGAGTGAAATTCAGCCGCGCCGACGAAATGTTTTTTTCTAGGCAAGCTCTAGAACAAGCGACAAGTGAGCGCGTCGGTTGGTGGAAAGCTCAGCGCATTGCCGCGTGCCTGGAAGGTTTCGAGCCAGTTCGGCGCGTGGTTGGCGACTTGTGTTGTGGCATTGGCGGCGACTTGCTCGCAATAGCCCAGTATTTTTCCGTCCAGGGGTTCGATCGCGATGACACGATCGCAACGCTCGCACGCGCGAATTTGACGGCGTTAGGGCTCGCTTCTTCTTCGGTCCATTGCGTCGATGTGCGGCTGGCGCCAATTCATAAGTTCGCCGCCTGGCACCTCGACCCCGACCGGCGACCTGATCAGCATCGGGTGGCGCAGCCTGACTTGGCCGAACCTGGCGTGGATACGATCGACGCGTTTCTACGTGACAACCCCAATGGTGCGATCAAGTTGGCGCCAGCGGCAGAGGTCTCCAGCGATTGGCAGTTGCAGGGCGAGCGAGAATGGATTAGCGACGATGGCGAATGTAAACAGCAAGTGGCCTGGTTTGGCGCCATGTGTCGTCAGCCGAATCGGCATACCGCTACGGCCCTTTCACCGCGATGCGAACCTTGCTCATTCACGGGCGATGCGGAATTGCCATGGCCGTTCGAAACTTCGCTCGGCCGCTTTCTTTACGAGCCAGACGCCGCGGTGCTTGCCGCCGGTTTATGCGGCGATCTTGCGGCGCGGCTCAACTTACATGCGTTTGAACCGCAAGTTGCGTACTTCACGTCCGATCGGCGAAGCGAGAATCCTCTGCTAGCGGGTTTTGAAGTGCAAGAGGTAATGCCCTTTGACCGGAAACGCGTCAAAGCGATGCTCAAGCACCGGCGAGTCGGCCGTTTAGAGGTCAAGAAACGCGGGCTGCCATTAAACGCGCCCTTGCTTCAACGCGAACTGCGCGTTCCTGGCGACGAGACGGGAACTTTACTTATCGCTCCAAGAGGCGGCCAGACCGTGGCGATTCTCGCCCGGCGCCTTCCGCGAGAATACACCGATGCGAAGTCCGTCGAGCCGCCTCAGGGCGAAGCGTAAGTCGGTAGTTGCCGGTGCAGCAAGAAACGAAAAACGCGGCGGGGTCCCCTCAAGCTCCTAGCTATCCCCGCCGCGCCCGTTACCAACGCCCCTCCCCAAGGCGCGGGTGCATAGGTAATGTAGGTTACGCATGGGCCGCGTCAAATGGGCGCGGCGACGGGCTTTCCAACCGCCGGCCCGACCGTTTACGACTCCCAATCTAAACCGAAATCGAAGTTGATGGCCGAATGCGTGAGCGCCCCCACGCTGATGCGGTCGACGCCGCTTTCCGCGATTGCGCGGATCGTGCGGAGATTGACGCCGCCGGAAGCCTCCAACTCAACGGCGGGATTGGCCGCGTCGCGCCGGGCCACCGCTTCGCGCAATTGCTCGGGAGGCATATTGTCAAGCAACACCAGGTCCGGCCCAGCCGGCAAGACCTGATCCAATTGCGCGAGCGTGTCGACTTCCACCTCGAAGATCATTAGGCGAAATTTTTCTTCGTCGGCAAGTAGATCGCGGACGAACCGTCGCGCCTGCTCGAGTGCTGCGGCGGGCGTGTCGGCCGTTTTGCCCTGCGCCAAGTGGTTGTCTTTGATTAACACGGCGTCATAGAGGCCGGTGCGGTGATTGAAGCCGCCTCCGCAACGAACAGCGTATTTCTCCATGCGTCGCCAGCCGGGCGTCGTCTTGCGAGTGTCGTAAAGTCGCGCTTTGGCGCCGGCGATGGCGTCGACGTGTCGCCGCGTGTTCGTGGCGACGCCCGATAAGCGCCCTAGCAGGTTAAGCAAGGTCCGTTCGGCGGTGAGTAAGTCGCGCGTTGAACCCGAGAGCCTGCCTACAGAGTCGCCTGGAGCGACGGATTGCCCGTCGGCCTTTGTCGGCGACCATTGCAAGTCGATCTGCATTTCGTCGACCGCGATTTCAACGGCGCGTAGTCCTGCCACAACGCCTGACTCGCGAGCGACGATTCGCGCACTTCCTTGGGCGCCTTGTGGGGCCAGCGCGAGCGTCGTCCAGTCGTACAATCGGTCTAAATCTTCACGGACCGCCAAGCGCACGATGTGGCGGCAATCATCCATTACTTGCGTGTTCCAATCCATTTGTGTGAAGTCACGGTTCATGCTTCATCCGCTTTGTGAGAGTCGTTCAGGTTTAAAGGATCGCGATTGCGGGCCATGTGGCGAAGGAAAATCTCTGCAAGCGACTTGCAGCCCGTCGCCTGCCGCAACTCATCTAAGGTGCCCTCGCCGGCAAGTCGTCCTTGATGCAGCAGTCCAAAACGGTCGCACAGGCGTTCCGCCTCTTCCAGCCGATGCGTGGTGACGATGACCGCTTTCGCCTCGCTTCGCAAGTGCGCGATGTATTCAAACATTTCGTGGCTTCCCAACACATCGAGTCCGCGGGTCGGTTCGTCGAGCAACATGATGGGCGGGTCATGGATCATGGCGCGCGCCAAATTCACGCGTTGCCGTTGACCTGTACTTAAGGCGCCGCAGCGGCGATCGAGATATCCTGTCAAATCGAGAACATGCGCCACTCGATCCAGTTGTTGTCGCGCCGCGGCCGGCGCCAAACCGTAAACATCGGCGAAGAAAAGCAACATCTCGCGGGCCGAGAGCCATTGGTAGAGCCCCGCGCTCGTTGAAACGAATCCAATTCGGCGCTTGACTTCATCCGGCGCGACGCTCGTGCGATAACCGGCAACTTCGGCCCAACCTGAATCGGGCGTCAAAAGACCGAGTATCATGCGCAGGGTTGTGGTCTTCCCGGCCCCATTTGGTCCAAGCAAACCATAAACTTCGCCGCCAAGTACGGAAAAATTGAGGTGATCGACCGCGAGTATTTCATCGCGGCCTGACACAAATCGCTTCGTAAGTTCATGCACCGAAATCATGGAGCGGCGTTTCCCTCTGGCATTTGCGCCTCAAACCTGGAAAAATACTATATCTTGTATGTGGCATGGAGGGTGGTCCCGGCGGGAGTTTGGCGAAATGCGATTCTTGATGTTAGGCTTGGGATTGTGGCTCATAACCCTCGCGTGCCTCGCTGCGCGTGGTGAAGACAGCGCACAAACCCCGGCGGCGAAGGAATCGGAAGTCACAGCTGAGCAGATTCAACAGTGGATTCGTGATCTGGATTCCGAGCGATACCAAGCGCGCGAAGACGCGACTGCGGCTCTGTTGCGTGGCGGGCATGAGGTTGTCGCGCCCGTCGCCAAAGCAGCCACGGATCGCGGTTTGGAAGTCGCCATTCGGGCCGTTTATGTACTGCGCGAAGCGGCCCTTTCTGAAGATTCGAAAACAGCCGAAGCGGCCGAGCTCGCGCTAAAGCAGCTAGCCGAAACGCCGGGCGTCGCCGCGCCGCGCGCCACCCGCACCCTGTTCGCCTTAGGCGAGTTGCGGCGTCGGCGCATTCTGGCGTATTTGGCGGAGCGCGGCGTCAAATTCCAATCGACTCAAGCATTCGGCAATGGCACGCCCTATCCCGATCCGAACGCGCTCTGGTTCGACAAAGACTGGAAAGGGACGGAAGAGGACCTGTCGAAGATCAAATTTCTCACGCACATTACCACCGTCACTTTGGAAGGCGCCCATACGACCGATGCGTGGCTGGAGAAAGTTTCTCAGATGCCTCGGGTGACCGCTCTTTCCATCAAGCGCGCGAAGATCACCGATGGAGGCTTGGCTGCCATAAAAAAAATGCCGAGCCTTCAGGAATTGAGCGTGTACTATTCGCCCATCGGCGACGGCGCCGTCGACGTGTTGATCGACATGCGCGGTCTGACCAAGCTGAAACTCTACGGCGGCATGCTGACGCAAGAAGGGAAGACGCAACTGGAGCACGCATTTGCAGAAGCGGCGACGGACCTCGATATCCGCCGAGGCGCATTCCTTGGCGTAAGCTGCGGCCAGGGTCAAATTGGATTCGGCTGCGTCATCACATACGTTCGCGAAGGAAGCGCGGCCGCGAAAGCGGGGCTTTATGCCGGAGATGTTATTCTGAGCTATGACGGAAAGAAAGTTTCGGATTTTGAAACTTTGACGGCGCACATCGCTCAGCACGCGCCAGGGGATACCGCCGACATGGAGATTCAGCGCGGACCAACGACCGTTACGAAGAAGATCACCCTTGGCGAGTGGGAATGAGATGACGCGTCACTCACGCTTCGCACTTTTCGCAACGTTGTGTCTCTCGGCCGCCTTGTGGCGGCCCTTGGTATTGATGGCGGAAGATCCCTCGCTGGCGTCGCCGCGGAACGATGCGTCGGTGAAGCCCGGTCCGCAAGGCGCTTTGCTTGACGGCAAGACCTTGTCAGGCTGGCACGTCGCCGAGACGCAAGACTTTGAGCACCACGGCGAAGTCCGCGTTGTCGATGGGGTGATCGTGCTCGAGATGGGACAACCCGCCACCGGTATTGTATGGAAGGGACGCCCGCCGCGCGAAAACTATGAACTTTCGCTCGAAGCCAAACGCTTAGATGGCAACGATTTCTTTTGCGGGTTGACCTTTCCCGTGGGAGACTCGTACGTGTCGTTCATCGTCGGCGGTTGGGGCGGTGGGGCGACGGGGCTTTCCAACTTGGATGGTTACTCGGCCGTCGAGAATGAGACGACCGGTTATACCGAGTTCAAGGCGGATCAATGGTATCGGATTCGTGTTCGCGTAACTCCTCAACATGTTGCCGCCTGGATTGACGATCGAGAGCAATTTCAAGTGGAGCGCAAAGATCGGAAGTTCTCAGTTTGGTGGGAGCAAGAGCCTATGCGTCCTCTCGGCGTGGCCACATGGCGCACCAAGGCGACCGTGCGCAATATTTCGCTTAAATCGCTAAAAGTGAGTGCGGCGACTAAGGAGCAAGTGTCAAAAGAGCCGGGTGGCGCCACGCCGGAATGAGTTGAATTCGTCTGGCTGTTGTGTTCGAGCTTCGTTCGTATCATCGGGTTGATCATGCAAGTCAAAAAGATTTTGTTCCCTACCGACTTCTCCCATTGCAGCGACGCCGCCCTGCCGGTAGCTACGTCTCTGGCGCGCGATAGCGGTGCAACCCTGTTGATTGTTCATGCGGAGGAGCCTCCCATGGCCTACGGAGGAGGCGAAATGTATTACGGAATTCCTGATCCCGTGACGGAAGACCTTCGCAACATGTTGAAGAAGGTGGTCCCCTCGGATCCAGGCGTGCCTTACGAGCATCATCTCGTCGTGGGAGACCCCGCAACTTCCATTAGTGAATTGGCGAAGTCGCAAGGAGCGGACCTGATCGTCATGGGCACCCACGGCCGGACGGGCTTACGAAGACTGTTGATGGGTAGCGTGGCCGAGGCGATTGTGCGCCGCGCGCCGTGTCCCGTGTTTATCATGAAAGAGCCTCAGGCAGAGGCGTGATTTCACGGCGTGAAATGCAGTTCGCCGCGCGCCTAGGGCGCCGGGTAAAGCTTCTCGAATACCGCCTTATCCTCGGGATGTTCAAAATTCGGCGCCTGGCCAGCTGCGAGCGCGTACATGGCAAGGGCTTTCTCGCGTTGTCCCGCTGCGGAGTAGGCGCGGGCCGCGCAGCCCCAGGCACATGCGCGGTCAAACGCGTTTTGCGCATCACCGGTTTGCCCGCTCAAAGTGACACACCGTTCCGCATGCCGCACCGCCGCTTCGGGTAGTGATGCCGCCGCATAGGCGGTAGCGAGAAGGCACTGGGCCCGCTGATGGTTCATTGGCGTTCCCACCGCCAGCCAATGGTGGCACGCCGCGTGCGCCGCATGAATGAGTCGCTCTTGATCCTCGGCTGATAGCGGGCCCGACTCGATAAAATCCCATGCCAGGTTGTTGCACTCAACTGCGAACCAACGATGCGCTCGCGACACGTCAAACGGAGGTTCTGTCATGGTTTTTAACTTGGGTCGGGGCGTCCAAACTTGCGGCGCGGATTTCGACAGAATCCCCAGTCTACGTTGAAGTTTTGCTGAAGCAAGTCGTTTCAAAGGCGGAATCGTGGAAACGATGCGATGTTCCCTTTCTCCGTATGTGTCTTGTTCCAGTGGCTCAAAACAACCGTTGTTGTGTTGGCGTCTGCTTGCTTTCTTGCTCGCCGGGCCAAGGTGGAAAGTCAGGCAAACCAGCCACGAACTGGCTCAACGCCTCGTGAAAACAGCGAGCCGCATGGGGAGCGAAGGTGTCGTCCGGCGTGTGCGCAAAAATATACGGCGTAAGACCTTGGTCCAACCACTGCGCCGTGACCTGCGCCCATTCCCCCAGCCATGGAGCCATGGCCGGGACGTCGTTCTTTCCAATGATTCGCACAAACGGCCGCGGTCCGGTAATGGTCGTTCGGTGCGGCGATTTCGGTTTCCGTTGCTGCGCGCCTGCTTCCGCGCCATCGGCGGGAGGAGCCGAAAAAAGGGGGCGGCTATCTAGCAAGACGCGATCAATTTGTAACTCGCGCAATAACGAATCCAAACGCAACTCATGCACGCCTCCATCAAAAAAGTCGGGGTGGCGCACTTCCAACGCGTAGGGAAAATCTCGGGGCAAGCTGCGAAGGTAGGCCTCTAACGCCGGCCATTCCCGCCCAGTGAAGTTCGGCGGCAGTTGTAGAAACGAAGGGCCTAAGCGGTTGGCTGCTGCGAGCTTTTCAAGAACCTCAAGAAAGGCGCCCGTTACGCGGCTAACGCCGGAAAGCCGGTGCTCATGACTGATGGCGCGTGGGAACTTCAGCGCGAACTGAAAGCCCGGCGCCGACTCCGTCGTCCATCGCTCCAAGGCGTCAAGCGTGGGAAGGCCATAAAACGTGCTGTTGCCTTCAACCGTGTTAAACACTGCGGAATATTGCGCCAGCCATTCCGAGCGTGACGCTCGCCGTGTAAAGAGCGTCCCTTTCCAACGTTCACACGCCCAAATTGGGCAACCAATCAAATACGGCAGGCCTGGAAGTTTTTCGCTCGCCGTGCGTGAATGGACTTCCATGTCGCAAATCACTCGGATCGGTTCCGTCGTTGGCGATTGAACAAGCGCCGTAATGGTCCTTGTCGCGGCGCGTCGACCTCCGCTTCCGACTGGTCCGGCAGCGCTTGTTCCTCGGTGGAAACGTCAGGCTCGACACGATCATCTGGTGGAGGTGGTGGCAAAGCGTCGCCTACGGCATCGGCTGTTGAATCGTTAAGGGCTTGCGCATTGGGCGTTGGGCTTTGTTGGCCGCGTCGCTCGGCCCGCCGCTCTCGAACCCGCGCCAAGGATTCAGCCAAGCCGGACATCACATTTTGCGTCGCGCTGCGCGCCGTTGGCAACAATTCTTTGGCGATCTCCACGACATCGTCGGCGACCGCGCCGTCGGCGTCGACCGGATCGTCGCTCACTAGATTCGCAAACTGTTTGACGAGCCCCTTTTCCGGCGGCAACGCCACCTTAGGGTCGTCGAGCGTGCCCGTCACGGCCAGTTGTACGGTTTTGCCCGATACGCGCTGAGCGATTGGTCCCTTAAAGGCAAGGTTGAGGGCAACCGGTACTTCTACTCGCAGATCCAGGGTCTTATCCAAACCCACCGAGCCCGACGTCCGGACCAGCAACGTGGGATCGATTTCCGGCAGGCCAAAAGCGAGTCCCTCATGGTGGACGCGACGATCGCGCAATTCAAAGTTCACCACCGACGCATCGGCCAGACGCACTTTCGACGGCATCTCAGCGCCAAGTAGAGTTGCGACGCGCGTGGCGATTTGCTGCAAGAGCGGGTTTTTGATCCCCGTCTCGACCGAATGCAATTCTAAGCGGCCCGAAGCCCGCGCGAGAGGCTTCTCGATATCGGTACCATCTGTTGTAGCGGGCCGGTTTAACGGCAACCGAAACTCGTCAATCGCCAAAGATACCTCGCCATCGACCCACGTTGAGTAGGCTAAGATTGGCGCGACGAGTTGCAGCCCATTGTCGCACATCTCGGGCGTAAGCTGTTTGTGGTCAAGAGGTTGAAACGGCTGCACTGAGAGCCAACGCGTGTCGTCGACGTAATTAATGCTGACGGTGGCGTTTACTCCCTGCACATCCAAAAGAGGTGCTTCCACACCCGCGCGGTAAAGGACCACGCCAGCGTTACGCAAATCGGCAGTAAGTTCGGGCTTACGTTCGGCTTGAACCTGGGCAGGCGCGCCACCATTCTTGCCGGCTGGCGACTTGGCTCCGATGCCTTGAAAGTTCCAACCCGTGGGTTTCGCTACCAGGGTTACATGTGGTTTCTCGACCAAGAAGCGTCCGAGGCGATGACGTGAAAGCCCCAATTGCCACCACGGCCGATCCGAACGGATTTCGGCCACGTCCAACAAGGGATCACCATAGGCCGACTCGACCTTTAAGTCGCCAAGCTTCAGCGGACTGAACCAGCCCAGTGATAACTCGCCGACTTGCACTCGAACATTTTCCTTCGCTGCGGCCTGATCGACGATCCAGTCGCGGATTGGCGGAAATGACACGACGTACGGAGCAGCCGCGACAAGGAGAGCCAGCGTCAGCAAAAAGCCCAATAACCAACGGACCACGCGCCGTTTTTTTCGCGGAGCGACGCTAGGGGGTGTAACATCGGAGTCAGCCATCGCGGTGAACCACCTCACTGTTGTTCAATCAAAATCCACCGTTCGTATTATACGCGTTAGAATGCGTCCATTTTGCGTATTGGTGGGCATTCTTTATGTTTTCCGCGTTTTTGCCGAAAACGCCGACAAAAAACGGACGGAAAATGCCGACCAACCGACGTGTTGCGCATAAAGGGCTATTACAGCCAACCTGCCTCGCGGTACCACGCGGCTGTTTGTCCTAATCGTTGTTCGAAGGGCGCTCGTGGTTCAAACTTTAACTCCTCAAAGGTCTTGCGGGGATCACACGCCCATGAAGCAGCGCTAGCCTCCACTAATTTGTCAGAATTCAGCAACGGTATACCCATTCCGAACTTTGACAAGGTTTGGTTGGTAAAGGCCACCGGCCACGCGACAGGCTTGGGAAGCGGCAAAACGGGCGCGTACGGGTAATTCATGACGCGGCGCACCATCCGTCCCACTTGCGCATAAGTGGGGAACTCATTGAGGCATGCAAAATAGAAGCCAACGCCTGGTTCGGCATCCTCAGGATCCGCAGGAATTCTCTGACCCACGTCCGCGGCTCGAAGCAGAATATCCACCAGTTCCGTGACGTGAATCACCGATAGGGGGGGCGTGCGAAATCCTAGCACTGGATGGAAACGCCACTGACGAATCGTCTTGAAAATCGGCAGTGAGCCGCGATCACGTTCGCCGAACACGGCGCCCGGCCTGACAACGGTAATCGGCATCCGAGAGGAAAGCGCCGTGACCCGCGCCTCTCCTGCATATTTACTTTGACCGTAACGGGAGATGGGTTGGGGTGGGTGACTTAGCTGCCGCACGGCGCCTCGCGGGGCTGGCCCAACCGCGGCTACCGACGAAACATGGACGAAAACCGGTGGCGATTCAAGCTGTGAGCAAGCTTCGGCCAAGTTGGCGGTTAATTCGACGTTAACGCGATGGAGTTCGCCCCGTCGACGCTCGGCCAACGCGCCGGCGACGTGAAACACCGTGTCGACGCCACGCAATGCGTCACGAACAACCGCTGCGTCATCAAGTTCTCCACGAATAATTTCGACGGAGAGCGGCTCTAAGTACGGTGCTGGCGAGCCAGGACGCACCAAACAACGAACCGTATCGCCGCGCTCCGCCAGCGCTTCGGCAAGATGTCCTCCTACAAATCCGGTCGCGCCGGTGAGCAAAATCTTCGTCATAAATCAGCTGGTGGTAGAGCGTAGTTCGTTTCGTGGCGGGCCGAAGAGGCAAGACATGTAAGTGCGGGGAGGACCGATTCGTGGACGCGCCGCGCGCAACATTCCAGATTAACTCGCGAGAATAATTCTAATCCACGGTCGGGACTTAGGAACTACGAGGCGACGCTTGCAAACCCATGACGTTTGGACCAACATGTTGTGTTCACCCAGCCAATCGACACACGACACCGGAGACGCGACGATGAGTTTGAGGTCGGTGGCGCTGAGCGCGCTGCTCTTTTTCGCAAACGCCATGGGAATTACGCCGAGTCATGCCGAGTCGACGGTTGTTTTCAAACCCAATCCCAAGACGGCGTTTCAAACCAGTTCGGAAGGCGGAGTCGATTTCGCGTTCCAAGGCGAGTACGCCGGGTTCTGCGGCGCCTGGGGGAGGGGGCCGGAGGTCGGCTTACAAGTTGTGGCGCGAGGCGGCGGAAAATTCGACGCCGCTCTTTATTGCGGGGGCTTACCCGGCGCCGGCGGTGGAGCAAGTCTTCCAACCGCCTTTTCGGGCGAACTGCAAGGTTCGTTTCTCTCACTCAAGGCGCCAGATTCGACAGTTGTCGTCGAGCCCGGCCATGCAACATGGTTCAACGGGGCAGGACGCCCCATCGCTTCGCTAATCAAAGTGAAGCGCGTGAGTCGAACGCTCGGAGCCATACCGCCACGATCCGCCAAGGTGTTGTTCGATGGGTCGGGGGTCGAACACTTTCAGGATGGGGCGGAAATCACTGAAGACGGTTTGCTGGCTGAAGGCGCTCGACTGCGCGATCCCGTACAGAATTTTCACTTGCACCTTGAGTTCCGACTTCCCTTCATGCCCTACGCACGCGGGCAAGGAAGGTCCAACAGTGGGGTCTACATTCAGCAGCGATACGAAGTGCAAATCTTGGATTCTTTTGGCCTCCCGGGCGAAGCAAACGAATGCGCTGGGCTTTATAAACAAACGCCGCCCCGCGTGAACATGTGTTTGCCGCCGCTTACGTGGCAAACCTACGATATTTACTTTTACGCGGCGCGTTGGAACGCCCGGGGCGAAAAGATCGGTAATGCCCGACTTACGCTATTTCATAACGGCGTGGCCGTTCACGTCGACCATGAAATTCCAAACAAGACGGGAAATGGCAAGAAGGAATCGCCAGAGCCGTTGCCTATTTTGTTGCAGGATCATGGCGATCCGGTGCGTTTTAGGAATATCTGGATGTCGACCCTTTCGCCCCCCGCGGTGTATTGCGCGCCGACCCCATGTTGCGATCAGGGGGCTCCGGTTGGGCCTGGCCGGTGGTCAACTAACCGCGCCGTTCCCCCCTTTCTTCGGAGTCCAGGCCATGGTTGCTCGTGGTGACAGCGCGAATGGGCGCCATTAGGGCTCCACGCGCTCCTGCACCACCGTAATCGAAGGATGGATGAATCCTGGACGCGGGGTGCTTTTTAAGATCGGGCGGGCGTAGCGAACGGCTTGCCGTTCTTCCGGCAAACGGAAATTGTCGCCTTTTTGCAAAATCGGGCGAGTCTCGATCATTTCTCCGAATTGGCTGGCCCCAGCCGCCTGACAGGGGAACCAATGCCCCTTCCCCTGCGCGTCCTCCAAATAAAACTCTGGGTAACAATGGCCGGGTACCCAAACCGTGCGCGCCGGAATTCCCTGAGCGCGACACAACGCAATGAACAACGAGGTTAGTTCTTCGCAATCGCCGTCGCGATCATGCAACGCCGCCAGGGCGCCTTTCAGCGGACCCTCGCGATATTGCACGTTCTCACGCACCCAGTCGTAGATCGCCAAAACGGTTTCCCAAGAGTTTGTTTGGTTTTCGCTGATCTGCGCGGCCAGGGCCTCGATCTCGCGGTGATTACTTTCGATTTGCGGGCTTGGCGATAGATAGACCCGCAAATTCCGAGTGATCCGTGCGGGTTTTGCCAACGACGATGGATCACCTGGCTCGTGAATTTCGCTTTTCGTGATTTCTACCGTGAGCATTGCTTCGGCGGATTGGCCCGCTGCGAGGCGGGGGATTTCGACGACCATTTGTCGTGCTCCGTCGCCAACGGTACGAAATCGCATGCGTTGCACTTCAGGCGACGTACTTTCCTCCACAACGCGAATTTTCTGTTCGGGCCAATCGCTGGGAACTGGCGCGGCGGCAATGATGCCCAGCGCGGGCCCTTCGCTTGCGGTCACGACGATGCCGAACTTCCAACGCTCCACGGTTGGATTCGCGAAGGTTACGCCCGCTTCACCCCGGACGGTAGCGCACACGACCAGGAGTTGCAGGACCGCGGGGCCGATCCAAAGAATTCTCATAAAGCTCAACTTTTTTGTTGATAGCGGGGTAACTTTCTCCGAGAATGTGCGTCGCTAAGCGATCCCTCGACTTCAATGCTCTATTTTACTTTCCGCACCGCGGTTGTTGCTCCCCCATGACTAACCAATTGGCGCCGATTTCTTCGACAATTGCCGACCCGTCCGATGATTCCGATAATATCCATCTCAGCCAAGATCCACCCCAGCGCATTGTGGGTATCCTTCAGCAGCTAGGCCCGGGTCTGATTATCGCCGGTTCGATTGTTGGGTCGGGCGAATTGATTGGCACCACGAAAACCGGGGCCGAGGCCGGTTTCTGGCTACTGTGGTTGATTCTCATTGGGTGCATCATTAAGGTGTTCATCCAAGTTGAATTCGGTCGCTACGCGATCTCCGCGGGAAAGGCGACCTTGGCGGCAATGGATGAAGTCCCCGGACCTCGCATTCGAGGACGCGGCAACTGGCTGGTGTGGTACTGGTTGTTGATGTTTCTCGCCAGCCTGGGCCAATTGGGCGGCATTGTTGGAGGCGTGGGACAGGCGCTGGCGATCAGTATCCCCATAACCGATCAGGGCCGCGCCTTTAACGAGTACGCAGACGCCCAGACTCAATTCGCGGTAACCCAGGCGGAACTTCAGCGATTGCGAGATGTGCGCCAATCGGGGACAGCTCGCGACGAGACGGCAACGCGGATCGCCGCTTTGGAAAGGCGAATGATCACGCTCCGGTCCGACGTTGCACGAGTCGGCAATGCTCCGCCCAAAGCGTACGACGCGCAAATTTGGGCCGCGGTAACCGCAGTTATTACCGCGGCGGTATTGATGCTAGGGCGATATGGTGCGATTCAGATGTTCTCAACTTTACTCGTCGCGGCATTCACGTTGGTTACGGTCCTGAACGTGATGATGTTGCAAAACAACCCCGTTTGGGCGGCAAGCGCTACCGAAATATGGCAGGGTATGCAATTCCGCCTGCCGCCGGGCGACGACTGGAAGAAAGCCCTGGCGACTGCGCTAGCAACATTCGGCATTATTGGCGTGGGAGCGAGTGAACTCGTGGCCTATCCCTATTGGTGTCTTGAAAAGGGTTATGCCCGATATGCAGGCCCGCGCAATAAAAGTGAGGACTGGGTTCAGCGGGCGCAAGGCTGGATGAAGGTCATGCGTTGGGATGCGTGGCTTTCGATGTTCGTTTACACCTTTGCGACTCTGGCGTTTTACTTGCTAGGCGCCTCGATTTTGGGGCGTACGGGTCTGAATCCGGGCAAGGCGGACATGGTTCGAACCTTGTCGGAAATGTACGTTCCCGTCTTTGGCCAGTTCGCTCAGCCATTGTTCTTGTTTGGCGCATTCGCGGTGCTGTACTCAACCTATTTTGTCGCGAATGCCGGCCACGCTCGGACATTTTCTGATGCGTTGCGCGTGATGGGACTTGGCGCGAAAACCGAGAAAGGCCACTGGCGGCTTATCACGATCCTGAGCGGCGTTTTTCCTTTGATGTGCTTGGTGTTGTTCATCCTCTTTTCCATGGTTTATGAAGAAGACCCGGCGGCGCTCGTGCTGTTATCTGGCGTGATGCAGGCCATTATGCTGCCAATGCTCGCCGGCGCGGGACTTTATTTTCGTTACCGTCGCACCGATCCTCGGATTGCGCCGGGGCGAATTTGGGACGCCTTCTTGTGGGTTTCCGCCCTGGGGATGTTAATTGCCGGCGTGTGGACCGCGTACAGCCAATTGGAGCCTTGGATCTCTTCACTATTCGGACTGGCCGCGGCGTAAGGGGCTGGAGGACGAGGCCACGGGCTGGGGCTTGAAACAAGCTGCAGGGTTTTCACGGATCCAAGCGTGTCGGAGCGTCCCGGTCATTTGGTTCGCAAGCCAGGAATCGGGAAGACCTTGCGCTTTTTCGCGCTGCCGCAAGTCGTCGGTTTGCGTATCTTTTGTAGAGAGGCGTCACAACGCTCGATGGGACACCCCGTTGGCGTTCGCTTCGGTCTCGTAACTGTCAACTTCGGCGTGAAAGATTGGACTATGAATCATCATCCTCAGGCGCCAAGCGGTACGTTGAGTATCGGGCAGTATCTTATTCGCCGATTGCAGGATTATGGGATCCACGACGTCTTCGGCATCCCTGGCGATTACGTGCTTTCCTTTTACAGCATGTTGGAGAAAAGCCCCGTTCGCGTGATTGGCTGCACACGCGAGGACTGCGCCGGATTCGCCGCGGACGCGTACGCCCGCGTGCATGGCATGGGAGCGGTATGCGTCACCTACTGCGTGGGTGGGCTGTCCGTATGCAATTCCATCGCGGGGGCATACGCAGAAAAGTCGCCGGTCGTCGTTATCAGTGGCGCACCGGGGTTGAATGAACGAATCAACAACCCGTTACTACACCACAAAGTGCGTGATTTCCGCACCCAGCTTGAAGTGTTTGAGAAGCTGTGCGTTGCAGGCGCCGAATTATCGGACCCCGTAACCGCGTTCCGCGAGATTGACCGCGTCTTACATGCGGCGGCGCGGTTCAAACGACCCGTGTACTTGGAGATTCCGCGCGACATGGTCAATGTGGCCCCACATATCGGCCACAGTTTCCACACGCCTACCAACGAGAGCGACCCCCATGCGTTGGCGGAAGCGGTCGAGGAAGCGACTCAACTGCTGGCTCGATGCGAACGTCCGGTGATCCTGGCCGGAGTCGAAATCCACCGCTTCGGCTTGCAAGATCGTCTTCTCGAGTTAGCGGAAAAACTTCAAATTCCTATCGCGGCGACGCTGTTGGGAAAAAGTGTCGTGGGGGAACAACATCCGCTTTATATCGGCGTGTACGAGGGAGCAATGGGCCGCGAGTCGGTCACGAAGTATGTTGAAGAGAGCGATTGCGTTTTGCTGCTCGGGGCATTCATGACCGACATCAACCTGGGAATTTTCACAGCCAACTTGGATCCTGCCAAATGCATTTACGTGACGAGCGAAACCATGCGTATTCGTCATCACCATTATCATAACGTGCTGTTGCACGACTTCCTTTCCCTTTTGACAGAGCGCAAGCCGACGGTCCCCGTGCGCGCCATTCCCGCCGCACTCAAAAAATCGCCAGAGAAGTACGAGCTGCAGCCGGACGAGCCCATTACCATTGGCCGTATGATTGCGCGCCTGAATGAACAATTGGACGAAGACACGATCGTCATTGCAGATATTGGCGACGCACTTTTCGGCGCGACGGAATTAACCATCCGTGGACGCACCGAGTTTCTCAGTCCGGCCTATTATACGTCGATGGGATTTTCTGTTCCCGCCGCCTTGGGAGCCCAGATTGCACAACCAAAACGCCGCGTTGTCGTCCTGGTGGGCGATGGCGCGTTCCAAATGACGGGGTTGGAGTTGTCCACCATGGTGCGGTACGGCTTTGATCCGATTGTCCTGGTGCTTGACAATGGCGGTTACGGAACGGAAAGGTTTTTGCACGCGGGCGACTGGAAATATAACGAAATCCACCCTTGGCGCTACCACAAGTTGCCGGAGGTTCTAGGAGGCGGCCGCGGATACGAGGTTCGAACCGAGGCGGAGTTCGACGCGGCGCTCGACGAAGCGTGGAAAGATCGCCAACAACTCAGTTTGATTCAGGTTCATCTAGGTCGCCAAGACGCAAGCAAAGCCCTGCAGCGACTCGCGGCGCGACTAAGTCTCCACGTTTGATGTTCGATCGCGGTTCGAAATCTCCACCGCGTTGGCGAATCCCCGGGGACGGCCGGCTCCGCCTCGGGAATTTTCACAAGGAGCGTGATTATGCCGTCTCGCCCCATATCTACTCGACATCCCGTGCGGTTGTTAGGATGGACGCAACATCACCGCATTGGACCCGAGGCGTATGTCGACTTTTAGTCCCACGGAATTTGAACAAATCCAATCGTCACTCGAGGAAGGCGTTCCCGCCTTGTTGGAGCGCGTCATCTCGCAACTTCGAGAAAAGAAGAAGTACCATCATCTGTTTGAAGCGCTAAAATTGCGGCTTCGTTATCAGATGGGACTTCCGCTGTGGGAGCATACGCCCGGCGAACAACTCGACCCAGGCATGCGCGACAAGTACGAGGACGGGTTGATTGAGGCCTGCCGCGAGGTGGGCATGTTGTTATTGGAGAATGGCCGAGTACGCGACGGCTGGGTTTTTCTACAGCCTGTGGGCGACAATGAGGCCGCCGCCGCGGCGATCCGCGCGTTGGATGTGGACGACGACAACTTAGACGAAATTGTCGACGTGACGCTCCATGCAGGTGTCGATCCTGAGCTGGGGTTTTCTCTGGTCTTACAAAACTACGGCACATGTAACGCCATTACTACCTTTGAACAAACGATGCCTGGCCGCGCCCTGGAGGTCCAACAGGCGGCGGCTGCAATGCTCCTTCGGCGAGTTCACCAGGATTTGCTCACCTCCGTAAAAGCCGACATTGCCCAACAAGAAGGCTCCACGCCTCCACAAGATATGCTGGCGGAATTGGTAACGCAGCGCGATTGGTTATTTGCGGAAAACGCGTATCACATTGATACGACCCATCTTGCGGCCGTCGTGCGCTTTGCTCGGTTGTTAAACGATCCTGAGTTATTGCGTTTAGCTCTGGACCTAACCGAGTACGGACGGCGGCTTGGCGCGCAGTTCCAATATCGACATGACGAACCGTTCGCTGATTTTTACCCGGCGCACGCTCTTTATTTTCGCGCGCTACTGGGCGAGGCGATCGATGAGGCCATTGCTTATTTTCGCGATAAGGCGGAAATGCTCGAACCGAAACAGCACGGGGCTCTGCCGGCGGAGGTCTATATCGACTTGCTCGCTCGGCTAGGACGGTCGCAAGAGGCGGTGGAAGCGACGATTACGCTCCTGCCCCATGATTTACCGACACACGGATTCGCTCCGCCCTTGTTCGACCTTTGCCGCCAGTCGAAGAGGTATGATCGGCTGATGGAGTTTTGCAGGCAGCGCGACGACCTTCTGGGCTTTGCCTGCGCGTTATTGCAATCGCGGCTCGAAACGGCTTCCACTCCACCGCCTGAACTCTAAGATTCGATCGCATGCGGCCGAAATGGATGGTTCCTACTGCGGCGGATTTTCGTGACATCGTAAGTGGACGGCGGCGCGGGTTCATGGCATATGCGTGCCGTGCGGCGCTGGCCGCAATTGAGCTGCCATACGCCACAGCGGTGTCATTGCGAAATCGTGGTTACGACCAGGGAAGCCGCCCAGTCCATCGCGTACCTATTCCCGTCATCAGCGTCGGTAACATCACGCTTGGAGGCGTCGGCAAGACGCCGCTCGTCGAATGGCTCGCGCGTTGGTTCCTCGAACGCGGCGTGCGAGTGGCGCTCATCAGCCGTGGATACGGCGCTAAGGCTGGGCGTCCCAACGATGAAGCCATGGAGTTGGAGCAGAAACTGCCGACCGTGCCGCACTTTCAGAATCCTGATCGAGTGCAAGCGGCGCGTACAGCAATCGAGACAACGAATTGTCGACTCATCTTAATGGATGACGCGTTTCAACATCGCAGGATTCATCGAGATCTGGATATTGTGGTCGTTGACGCGCTCGAACCGTTCGGCTTCGGACGTGTGTTCCCTCGCGGCGCGCTGCGAGAACCTTTGCGAGGTTTACAGCGGGCGAACGTTATCGCGCTGTCGCGCGCCGACCTGGTTACGCCAGGCGAAAAGCGCCATATTCGTCATCAACTCGCGCAGTATGCTCCGCACGCGGTCTTCGTCGAAATGCGCCATATGCCGCGGGCGTGGTTGTCGTCCGATGGCCGCTGCGAGCCTCTGGAAGTTTTGGACGGCGCTGAGATTGTGGCCTTTTGTGGAATTGGAAATCCCGCTGGTTTTCGCCAGTCCCTGGAATCGTGCGGTTGCCACATCGCGAAGTTGATTGAGTATCCGGACCACTATGCTTACGCGGATAGCGACCTAAACGAATTGACACAGGCGATTTCGGGCTATGCGGAAGCGGCGAGCGTGGTTTGCACCCAAAAGGATCTCGTCAAGATTGGCAAGACAACCTTGGGGGCCTTGCCCTTACGCGCCCTTGTCATAGCAATTGAGATAATGGATGGAGAGCGTGCTCTTGAAGCGGAGCTTCAACGCTGTTTGAACAGCATTCCCCCCACCGACTAATCCTTCGGTGGAAGGTCCGGGTTTGCGAGTTTCCGGACGGCGAAAATAGACGCGATTACCACCCTTGCTGTTGCGGAGCCTTCAAAGGAATTGGTTCGCCTCCGCGCTGAAGGTAGATGTCGTAATACTGAAAATTCATATAAGCTTGCGCCAGGAAGGCAAGCGCCATAGCGGGATACATGCCCACACAAAATAACGCCATACCCGCCAACGAAACGAGAGCACCTGTCGCCGCCAGAAACAGGGTCCCCAAAAACATTTCTTTCCACACTTTTGCGATGAAGTCTTTGATCCAGTCGTAGCGAAAGGTCGCTCCGAAATCTTGCGTTAAACCTGCCCGTAGGGTCAGGGGAATCATCACTACGGCAAGCGGCGCCGTAAAAAGCAAAGTGACGATCACCAAGATTGGAACACCGATGGCGAACACGGCGCCCGCGGCCTCCTCGCCGCTTGCGGCCGCTGCCGCGAACAATGCACCAAAACCGACGAAATACAGAACCAAAAAGACGGGCATGAAGATGACGCTTATGGCAAGCGTTGCCAGAAACACCCACACGCCGCGCACCAAGTAATCGGCGAATCTCGAAAAGTCAAAATCGGGGTAGGTTTGACCCGGGCGCCGATGCAGCGCCTCCACGATTTCAAACTGATATCCGTTCATGATGATGGGGCCGATTACGGGTATAAACATCGACACCACCGCAAACAACAAGTTCATCGCCCATTGCGGGCTTTCAAAGACGTACGTCCACGCGCGCATGTACTGAAGTTCGCCCGAGGAAACCGTCGGTTTAGGAGGGTGAATGGGCGGACGGTAAGGGTCTTGAAAGTACGGCGGATCCGGTTCCATCGGTGGCATGGGCAGCTCTCAGCGCAAGGACGACGGCGCGTCACGGAGTAAATTAACCTAACGCCGCAAACGGAGTGGGACAATGATCCTCACGAGCCATCGAGCGGATAATACTCGCGTTTTGTAAACCGCGCGATTACGTGGCGCGGTGACGTTTGCGTATCATCCGGTAACTGACGTAGCCCAACGCGACGTTGCCAAGTGCAACCACCAAGAAGAACAGTACGAAGAGAATGATCGGCACCACCGGTAGTGTCACCTGTCGGAAGCCAAGGGGCGCTAGAGGCATTCCCTCAACTATACGTTACGGCCACGTTCTTGCGAGCTTGTCCTCCGGGGCTTACCTAAGCGTATTAAAACTCATGGGGGACGCAACATACGAAGTCGGCGACTGGCCCCTCAGAACATTCCCGTTGGATTGGGGCGTCAATCGGGCGTTCGCAGCGGCGTCCCGAACGGCGGCGGGAAGCGGATCCGTACTTGAGAGTCGTACGGTAGATTCTCGCCCCAACTGAGACAGAAACTCCGGCGAGGGATTGGAAAGCAACATAACATCACTTTTTCCTTCGCCCGTCGCGCGAACCACAAAAAGCGAGGAACTTACGGTGTCAGGCATGGGACTCGCCGCGACTCCATTTTCCAACAAGGGGTTCGCCACATTGCGCTGCGTGCCGGCGGTCGCCGTATAGTCGAAATCGGCAGGTTGATCGGAGGCAGCGACGGAGGAGGCGACCGTCGATATCGTTGAATCGCCCGCGTGGGGCGCTCGAACCATTGGGGTTGCACCGCTAGAGGATTTCAAAAGAGCCGCGTGGCCCCACTGGGCAAATTGCGTGTGAACAGCCTGATACGAAACGTAAATGCCTTCGTCGGCGTGTCCGTCGGCGAAGCGACATACGCCGACTAACCGCCCCTCAGAATCGAACAAGCCGCCACCGCTGCGCCCTACGACGGGCCGCCCGGACGCCACAAGGTTTGGCGCGCCAAGATATCGATTAATTCCTGTAATGCGCCCCTCGCGTACCGTGGGTTCCGCGCCCCGGTCGCATCCGATCGAAAAGGTCCTCGATCCTTCGCGCAGATAGCCTTCGCTCGGCGTGACCGAAACAGGTGCGACGGGTGAAGCGACTGGCACGCTAACCAGAGCCAAATCGTTGTTTAAGTCGCACGCCACAAGTCGACCTGATAGCGGACCTTGCCGGTTGGATCCGAAAAGTTCAACAGCAATGGCGCCTTGTCCTTTGGAGTCACGAAAGACGTGGCCACAAGTGAGTATCATCGCCTCGCCGTTCGGTTGAACCGCAATGATGGAGCCCGTTGCGTAGGAGTAGAACTGACCGTCGTCGATTCGGAGGCGCACCGACGCGGCAAGAGCTCGCTCTTCAGGCGCCACGGTTTCCGCTGGGCGCGGCGTAGAATGAATTGCCGGTGCAGCGGTGTTCGGGCTTTGATGAAGCTGATTCGCGTGAAAGCTCTCCGCCATGGCGGGAACGCCAGCGGGACCCGATGGCGCGTTCGCCGTAGGTGGCACGCCGGAATCGCTTGCGAAATTCGCAATTCCGCGAGTCGAAGAATGTGTGGAGGGTTGTAAGTCCGCCGGCGGTTCAGGGCCCGAGGCGATCCGATGGTCCTGCCCGGAAGCGATCATTGGCTCGGCGACGGTCGGCGGAACCGACGATGGTTGCGTAGGCGCTGCCTCATGGTTGCGCAGCCCGCCGACCATACTTCGTAAACGCCCCCCTAAGCCAACGCGATCGGGCGATTGCCCGCGAATTTCCAATTCGGCAAGCGAAGGTTGGGGTGCTTGGCGGACGGAAGCGAACATTTGCGTTAGTTGGGCATGCGATGCCGTGCCTTCGATGCGCGCGACTTCACGCCCATCGCTGACCAAGATGAAGCATGGAACGGCCGACACCCCAAATTTCGCCGCCAGTTGTGGAGATTGATCGATATCAACTTTGCGTACAGGATAACCTTCGGTCTGTAGCTGGCGAACGACTGGCTCCATGGTTCGGCATGGCCCACACCAGGTAGCTGTAAAGTCAAGCAATACCGTTTCGCTTCCCGCCCCGAGGACTGCAAAGAGCGCCCACGTAGAAACCGAGATCATGTTTCCCTCCCTGGAAACCCGCCTTGTTGCCCGCAACAAAACCGCCATTCGGCGACATCCTGTCGCCGGGGCGACAACAATCCTTGTTGTCGCCTACCTTCGAGCGTCGTAGCGAGGCGGCAATGTCCTTAAGATTTGTAAATCCTACAAGGCCAATGTCGCTTGCGCCGGCGCCGATTGCGTGAAACCGCGGCGCTTCCCAGCAAAAACCTTGGGAATGCACCGCGTACAGTTCCGATGCGCCCCACACTCGCACGACGCCGCGCCACTTCAATGCGAATTCTGAGCCGATCCAAAGATTTCTGTGCGCGAATTCAAGTGAAGGCTAACTCGCACGTGGAAATCGAGGGCGTGAAACGGCCACGAATTATAGACGCCGTAAATGGAAACCGCCGTCGACGTTAATGCGATCGCCCGTGCTAAAGGGAAATGCATTGGAAACTAACGCCGCGACCGCCTGGGCGACGTCTTCCGGCTGGCCCCAGCGGCGAATGGGGGTCAGTCCCTCCGCAATTAAGCGGTCATATTTCTCTTGAACCGGCGCCGTCATGTCGCTCGCAATGACGCCAGGACAAACCTCGAATACCTGAATTTGTTCGTCGGCCAATCGATCGGCTAGCAGCCATGTCATCATTTGCATTGCGGCTTTCGCCATACAATAATCAGCCCGGTTTGACGACACCGCGTAGGAGGAAATCGAGGAGATGTTTATGATCTTCCCTCCCTCGATGATTCCTTCGGCCCGAGAATGAATCATCGAACGGGCGACTGCCTGCGCGAGGAAAAAGGGCCCCTTGAGATTCGTGTCAAATACGCGATCCCAACTTTCCTCGGTCGCCTCAAGCAGGTCTTTCCGGCCCTGCGACGTGATGCCCGCGTTGTTCACCAACACATCAATGCGTCCGAACGTACGGAGCGTTTCGTCGACGAGTCGTTGGCGATTTTCGCGGTCTCCAACGTCGGCTTGAACCACCAAGGCCGCTCCGCCGCGGTTGCGAATCGCACCAGCGACCTCTTCTGCCGCTTCACGACGAGCGGCATAGTTAACAACGACCGCATACCCCAATTGACCTAATTTTTCCGCGATCGCGCGGCCAATGCCACGTGAAGATCCCGTTATAATCGCGGTAGGGGTCGTCGCCATTGGTAATCCACGGTTGAGGAAAAGACCGCATCAAGGTCAATTGTTTAGTAAAGTTGAAAGAGTCGGCAAGATTTGGCCCGCGCAAGCGAACTTCTAATGGCCGTAGAGCGCCTGTCGTGCGGTCATGACTGCTAACGCAATTCTAGCGAGTTGACTCCTTGCATGTTATGAGGTTGTGAGATGGTTGCAGGAATGCTCATATTCGTTTCGTCATTTTTGCTTGCGGCCGATTCTCAGCCGCGAGTTTGGCTGGACAAGAACGGTGAAACAATCGCGAAAGCGACGTTAGAAAAAGTGGACGCTGGCTCGGCCCATTTGAAAACCGAGGACGGCGAAGTCCTGGTGGTGTCGCTTGATGTGCTGAGCGACGCCGATCGGGTGACAATTGATGCAACGACGCCGCGCGTATGGTCTTTCAAAGATGGCGAATCGCTCGAAGCGATTTTGGTTAAAAAGTCAGGGCTTCAGGTTCACTTCAAAGCGCCACAGGGTCAAACGCGCATCGTATCATTTGAATCTCTCGCTACGGAAGATCAGCGTCGCGTGGAAGACCAACTCCGTCGCATGAGGCTGGCGAATCCGCGCTTTGTCCGCGTTACACGGAATCGCCAAGATGAACCCGACCGACTAGAAACCTCGATTGCCCGATATGTTTCTGCGGAATCGCCGAACGGTTCTCTCCAGGTTGATCTTGTGAGCGCGGTGCATGTGGGTGATCGTATATATTACGATCGACTCAACGAGGAATTGAAGAATTACGACGTGGTGCTCTACGAATTTGTGGCGCCCAAAGATAAAGCCGTTCCGCAACCGGGAACGCGATCGCGCAGCACCGTTGGAGATGTTCAGCGAATTATTCGTGATGTACTCCAATTTGAGCACCAACTAGATGGCATTGATTATACGGCTGAAAATTTCGTGCATGCCGATATGACGCCTGATCAGCTTTCCCTCGAAATGCAAAAACGAGGAGAGAACTCCTGGAGCATGTTTGTTCGGATGTTAGAAAACATCAAAGCGACGCCTGCCGACGATCGTCAATCCCTCGACGAAGAAGATCTCGTGCTGATGCTATTCCGGTTTGCGAAAAACCCTTCTCTTTCTCTCCGGCGGGCTATGGCCGAACAAATGGCGGACGTTGAGGGATTTGTAACGCTCTTCGAACATCCTGGAGGTTCAGCCATCATTACGGGACGCAACGAGGAGGCCCTCAAGGCTCTCCGGTCACAGATTGATGACGGAAAACGTAGGATTGCCATTTTCTATGGCGCCGGACACATGCCTGGGCTCGAAAAAAGCCTGATGCAGGACTTCGATCTTCAATTGGAGAATGAGCGCTGGATTCCAGCTTGGGACATGAGCAATCGCGCGTCGCACGAGGACGACGTTAACGAGTAAGTAGAGTTTCGCGCATATGATCGTTAATGGCCTGCGTAGTGATTCGCCTCCTGCGCTTAGTGAACAATAGAAATGGCCTTTGCCTCAATAAAAAACGCCGCCGATTACCGTCAAGGCGGCAATCGGCGGCGTCGTGTTCCCTGGCGTCGGGGCGATGCGAACATCGCCCCGACGCACAGTCCAACTCTGCCGTGAAGCACCTACCTTAGCGATTGACCCAGAAATCGCCGTCGGCAAGCAAATCGCTCCTACCCAGGAGGGAGGGTAAACGTCCGGTTCCCGCAAACCCGACGTAACCGGCAGAGCCTCATTGTCTTGTCATGCGCGGGTTAACGAACCACGCTTAGTTCACATAGTCCGCCATGCGGAAAATGGCGGGTTCACGTCCGTGAAAATCTTTGCTCGCGCCGACATCGAAGAGCCACCGTCTGGCCACATCGCGGTCGTCAAAAACGCGGCGTTTGCCCCGAATAATTTGGTAGGTTTCGCAACCTTTGCCCGCAATGACGACTGTGTCGCCAGGGCGCGCTTTGTTCAATGCATACTGGATCGCTTCGGTTCGATCGGGCAGGATGTGCGCGCTCCCAGGACAATGGTAGCCGTCGAGTACATCATGCGCGATGTGCAAAGGAGACTCATCGCGCGGATTATCGCTAGTGACTACTCCCCAGTCGGCGTACCGCTCGACCGCTCGGCCCAAGAGCGGTCGGTGCGAGCGGTCGCGCCCGCCCTGCGCACCGTACACGCAGAGCAATCGTCCGGAGGTTACTCCACGCAAAGCGCGAAGTGTGGCGGCGAGCGCATCGGGAGTGCGAGCAGCGTCTACGAAGACCCCAAACGGCTGCCCGCACTCCACACGCTCCATTCGGCCAGGAATGGTCGAAACCGATTCCAAGCCGCGGACCACGGTGAGAAGATCAACGCCCAAAGCCAACCCAACCGCGGCTGCGGACAGGCAATCGGCTATAAAATGGTCGCCAACCAACGGCGTTCTCACCGCAGCGGTTTCCCGCCCCGCCGTCAAAAGAAACATTTGTTCGCTTTTGTGTCGCTCGACAATGGCAGCCGTCAAGTTCGCCGGCTGGTCCAGACCCACGGTTAACACGGGCGCCGCAAGTTCGTGCAGGATCGATTGACTTCCCCGGTCGTCGGCGTTTAGCACGCCAAAGCCATGGGGTTTCAAATGGTCAAAAACTTGTTGTTTTATACGTGCATATTTTTTGGGATTGCTATGGACGGCCGCGTGGCCGTTTCGAACATTCGTCAAAACCGCAGCGTCAAGTCGCAATCCTGCTAGTCGACGCTTAGTCAACGCTTCACTCGACACCTCGACCACCGCATGGGTGCAGCCCGCGTTGTTCATGCGCGCCAACCAGTCGGCAAGTTCGGCTGAACGGGGCGTGGCGCAAGCCGCAGGAGCGGCTTCTCGCGAGTCGCAGTATCCTAGCGATCCGAGCACGCCGACTTGGGCGCCTGCCGCCTCAAGGATGTTCGCAATTAGTAACGAAGTGGTTGTTTTGCCAAGCGTGCCGGCGACACCAATGACCGTCATTTGCTCGCCAGGGTTGCCGGCAAGCGCCTGGCATACGCGTCCGAACGCGTCACGCGAATCGGAAACCAGGCACATAGGAACGCCAAACGGTAAAAGCCGTTCGCCAAGGAGCGCCGCGGCGCCTCCGGAGATGGCTTCTTGGGCGTAGTCGTGGCCGTCGTGTCGAGCGCCTTCCATTGCGGCGAACAAATCACCGGGTTCGCAACCGCGAGAATCGCCACAAATGGAGGAGACGTGAATGTCGTTCGCACCAAGGATCTTCGCCTTCGGCAATACTTGTCGCAGGCTTACGCCCTGGGGCCTTTTCGATAATGAGGGCATGCTTCAAAGGCCTCCTTGCCTTGAAACGCCGGGTCATGCGGGTCGTTGTTCAAGCCATCCGCCCCGTCATACTCCTCATCCGTGAGGATATGACGAAGAGGCCGAGATTTGCGGTTTCTGGGGCCGCGTCCTCGCGTCGCCGTGCAACGATGGGGCGGATTTTGGCGATTTTCGTGTTCGCGTCAAGGCGATTTTTTAAAGTTCTTTCGAATGTCGGCCGGGGCCCTCCCAGCGACGGCGGTTTCGTTCCCGTGTATGATGTGGGCGCAGCTACACGAATGGCGCGTGGCGCTTCTTTTGTCGCCGTGTGACACCGCTACAGCGGCGTTCTCACAGTGAAGCGAGGTTTTGACGCGTTCCAGTCAAGTTACAACGGCCGCCACACACGGGGATTTTATGCGGATCCAGGACTTGCTTAGTTCGTGTCCCGTGCTGACCGATGGCGCTTGGGGAACACAACTTCAAGCGCGCGGACTTCCCCTGGGCGCTTGTCCTGATCTTTGGAACCTGGAACAGCCGGACGTGGTTGAACAGGTGCCGCGTGCTTACGTTGAAGCAGGAAGCCGCATTGTCTTGACGAATACGTTTCGAGCCAACCGTATCGCGCTCGCCTCGCACGGTGCAAGTCATTCGGTCGTGGAAATCAACCGTGCTGGCGTCGAGATTTCGAAGCGGGCCGCAGCCGGTCGAGCGTTTGTTTTCGCATCCATTGGCCCCAGTGGGAAAATGCTTCTCGCAGGCGACGTGACTGAGAACGAATTGAAAGACGCGTTCGAGGAACAGGCCAACGCCATAGCGGAGTCGGGAGCCGATGCAATCGTCATTGAGACCATGGCCGATCTGACTGAGGCCTTGATTGCCTTAGAGGCTGCGAAACGAACTGATCTTCCCGTGGTGGTTTCCTTTGTATTTGACTCGGGCGCCCAA
Source organism: Planctomycetota bacterium (assembly GCA_963204915.1). Classification (GTDB taxonomy): domain Bacteria; phylum Planctomycetota; class Planctomycetia; order Pirellulales; family Pirellulaceae; genus JAHWKS01. The sequence continues at coordinate 79,855 of CAUJHS010000081.1, forward strand.
TGCGATCGAACGATGATGGGCGTAACACCCGAACAAGCTGCAATCGCGGTCACGAAGGCGGGCGCCGACGTCGTGGGCGCCAATTGCGGTCAAGGCATCGCGGGATTTGTTGGTATTTGTCAACGTCTTCGTGACTCGACCGACCTTCCCCTTTGGATCAAGGCGAATGCTGGTATCCCTCAGCTTGTCGAAGATCAGGCGATCTATCCGAACGCCTTAGAGAGTTTCATGACCCACGCGCCGGCCGTCATCGCCGCAGGGGCAAGCTTTATTGGCGGCTGTTGTGGAACCAATCCGGAAATTATCCAAAGGCTTCACCAGGAATTATCGCGGTGAATTCTCGCGAACGCGTTCTTTGCGCCGTCAACCATCTCCCTGCGGACCGCTTACCAATCGACTTGGGAGGCACCCGTCAATCGGGAATTCACGCTTCCGCGTATTCCCAATTAAAGCGTCTTCTGAAAATCGACTCGCCGACACGAGTTTTCGATTTGTATCAGATGTTGGCCGAGGTCGAGCGGCCCGTAATGGAGCGCTTCGGCGCAGACGTCGTCGGACTATATCGTTCCGACGTTGCGTTTGGCATACGCAATGAAAACTGGCGACCTTGGCGACTATTTGACGGGACCGCGGTCGAGACTCCGGCTGGCTTTGAACCCCGCGAGGATCGCGATGGTGGACTTATCATCTTGCGCGGCGAAGAACCGATTGCGCGCATGCCGCGCGATGGTTTTTACTTTGACCGTTTGGAAAAATATCCCGGGGCAGCGCACGTCGAAATAGCAACGTTCCAGCTTCCAAGGCTCACGTCCGAGCAACTTGCGCATTTGAGAGCACAGGCAAAGGCCCTTTATGAACAAACCGACTTCGCTATTGTGGCGCCGTTGGGACCACCCTACGAGTTGTTCTACGGATTGGGAACAGGTAACTTCGAGTCCTGGATGATCACGTTAGCGACCGAGCCGGAGTATGTGCACTTGCTTTATGAAAAGCTGATCGATGCGTGGATTGAGAACTTACAGCTGTTTGTCGACGCGGTTGAAGATCGGGTTCAAGTATTACAGTTCTGCGATGATTTTGGAATGCAAACATCGTTGTTGTTGTCCGTTGCCATGTTTCGGCGTTTGATTATGCCGCACTATCAACGCGGGCTGGCATGGATCAAACAAAACACTTCGATGAAAATTATGCTCCACAGTGACGGAGCGATCTATCCACTTATTCCCTCGCTCATTGAGATGGGGATCGACATTCTTAATCCGGTACAAACAAGCGCCGACGGCATGGACCCGGTTCGACTCAAGCAGGAGTATGGGAGTCAACTTGTATTCTGGGGCGGGTCTCTCGATTGTCAAAAGACATTGCCATTCGGGACCGTCGACGAAGTCGCCTCGGAGGTTCGCCGCCATGTTGAGACGCTCGCCCCAGGAGGCGGATACGTATTTGCGCCCGTACATAACATTCAGGCTGGCGTGCCGCCTGAAAACATTGTCGCGATGTTCGACGCCGCACGTGCGACCGTCTTTTCGGTGAATGGGTGAAGCCATGCATAGTCGTGAACGAGTCCTTGATTTTCTCGACGGAAAACCGGTCGACCGCTTACCGCAAATGCCAGTCGTCATGATGTTTTGCGCCGAACGCGCCGGTGTGAAATATGGTGATTATGTGCGAGATTTTCGCGTTCAAGCGGAGTGCCAGATCCGGACTGCGGCAGAGTTTGATTTGGATATCGTCTCAAACATGTCGGACCCCGCGCGCGAGGCGGCGGATTGCGGCGCTCATGTTGCATTCTACGACGATCAACCCGCCGCCATCGTCGAAAGCGACGCACTATTAGCCGATAAGTCAAAGCTACATAACTTGGCGATTCCCGATCCCTTAGGCGGAGGACGCATGCATGCCGCAGTGCGCGCCCTTGAAGTCATGAAGCTACGGGTCGGCGACAACAAAGCGATTATGGGTTGGGTGGAGGGCCCCATTGCCGAAGCGGCGGATTTACGTGGAATCCATTCACTCATGCTCGACTTCTACGACGATCCGGCCTTTGTGCGCGACCTGTTTGAATTCGTCCTGGAAATGGCGCTTAGGTACGCACAAGCGCAATTAGACGCCGGAGCTGAAATCATCGGCATCGGCGATGCGGCGGCGTCTCTTGTCGGTCCCCGTTTTTACAACGACTTTGTGTGGCCGTTCGAAAAGCGACTGGTCGATGGACTGCATGCCCGGGGCGCCAAGGTTCGACTGCACATTTGCGGAGACACGAGCTTGCTCGTCGACGGAATGGGAAGGCTCGGGTGTGAGATCGTTGACCTCGATTACTTCACGTCAGTTTCAGCGGCGCGCGACGCCATGGGATCTGACCAGATCTTGCTGGGCAACATCGACCCGGTGCGGGTGTTGCGAAATGGGACGCCCGAGTCGATACGGAGGGCGATCGCGGCTTGTCATCGTGAAGCGGGCGATCGTTACATCGTTGGCGCAGGTTGTGAGGCGCCACGCGACACGCCCGTGACGAACTTCCGCGCCATGACCACATACGCCCAGGCGATCAACTGATGTGCACAACCGTCGGCTTAGACAGTGCAGAGACGACGAGCCAGAGTCACGGCGCCGCTCGCATTGTCGCTGTAACCGTCGGCTCCAATGGATTCAGCAAATTGTTGCGTCACGGGGGCGCCGCCCACAATGACGCGGCATTGGCCATGAATGCCAGCTTCGCGCACCGCCTCGACGACGGCTTTCATGCCCATCATCGTGGTTGTCAGCAGCGCAGATACGGCGATTAGATTCGCGCCCGTCTCGCGAGCGTGACGGACAAACGTCTCCGGCGCGACGTCGACCCCCAGGTCAAATACATCGAAACCGCCGCCTTCCAGCATCGCCGCAACAAGTCCTTTGCCAATATCATGCAAGTCGCCTTTGACAGTGCCAATAACCACTCGCCCGACCGGTTCAATACCTCGTTCCACGAGTAACGGACGAAGTATTTCTAAAGATCCTTTCATAGCCCTGGCGGCAATTAACAACTCCGGCACGAAGTATTCATGATTCTGAAAACGCCGACCGACCTCGTCCATGGCCGGGATCATTTGCTCGGTTACAAGCCGCTGTGGATCGATCCTCGCAGCAAGCGCCGCGTTTGTCACATCGACAGCGACTTTCAAATCGCCGGTTAGTATGGCCTCGTGCAATTTGTGCAAGTCTAAGGTTTCATCCGCCATATGTGCTCCTTCATGGGTGGAGTAGCCCAGTTTGTACAGTTCAGTTACTCTAAATGAAACCTTCAATAGCGACAATCGCCGACCGTGTTGGGCGACGCGGCGCTTCGGTAGTCCCTCCTATTTTGTCGGTAGCAGGGTTCGATGGTTTCCGATTGACCTGGCCGTAGCAAAGGGTCCAGCGATCGGCCTGCTCAGAAACGCTGCCTAAGAAATCGAACCTGCGGTCAGGGTTCACATAATGAGGCCGTGATGGCGACGACTCCACAGAACCGAATTGCGGTGTGGGAACCGATCATCATCGACAGGGTCGATGAACCGGTGGACCGACAAGAAGTGCTTCGCTACCTGGGTTATCCTGCGGGAGTTGCGCCGAGTTCCGCCATCGAATCGATGCTTGATTCCTGGCTCGGCGAGGCAGGCAAACTGGCACATCCACGCGCGGTCTATCTGGTTTTGCCCGTCGTGGCGAAGGACCGACGCACACTCCAATTGCAGACGTGGGATCGCATCATCGAATTCCGAGGCGCGATAGGCGAGTTCCTAAGTCCCGCGGAGTGGGTCGCGGCGTTTATCGCAACCGCGGGATGCGGCATCGAAACACTTGCTAGTGAACGAATGAACCAAGGCGACGCGTTAGCTGCACTGATCATTAATTCCGTTGGCGCCGAGCGAGCTGAAGCCGCCGAAGCTGCCGTCATAGCACAACTACGATCGAGGGTCTCCTTGTTCGATATGGCGCCGACGCTACCATATAGCCCAGGCTATTGCGGAATGAAGCTGACGCAACAAAAGGCCTTGTTTGAACTGTTTGGCGCAAAGACGGTTGGAGTATCGTTAACTGACCATTACCTCATGCGTCCGTTGAAATCTGTTTCCGGACTCATTGGAATTGGTCCCGCAGATCAAGTACTGGCGGACGGTTCGCCTTGCGAACGTTGCGAATTACACAACTGCGCAATGCGACGGTAACTCCGCGACGCGAAAAATGCTGCGCGAGGAACATTTACTCGAACGCACTTTAGCGGGGTTGGCATGCCCAATACAAAAAAGGGGCCGCGGCATGCATAAGTCATCGCGGCCCCACAACGTAACTTCGATACTGCCGCTTTCAATTGGCCATTTTAACGGAGAGCGACAGCCGTCATGCCAGGAGCAAAGTTCATTTCATATTGGAGACTGGAAAGGAACCGTTTCGCCTGGACGTACTCCATGGGCTTCATCTCATGAACACGGCCGCGCAGGTTTTCGGTCATCGTCGAAGCAATTCTTTGAACTTCTTGGCTTTCCGTGGTCGCGCCGCGATGTTCCATAAGTACGTCAATTGCTTCCCGGTTTGCAGCGAATACGGGGTCGTTGAACACGGATGGCCATGCCAAACGAGCACCCGTCGCGTCGAATTGATGCGCTGCTAATCGGTCCGGGGCGCGATCTCTCGCCAACCTTGCTAACGTTTCTGTCGTAGGCCGTTGTCCTCGCTCCTCCGCACGTCGTTCACGGTTGATCTGCCGGAGGTCGAAGTAAGTTGTTGCGGCCTTCAGACGGTTATCGAGATAATCGCTATATGCTTCTTGCCCATGAATCGCTGCAAGAGCGTTATTGTAGTTGGCTTCTCCCACACTTCGCATGAGATCGGCCCCGCCGCGGAACAGGCCTTCCTCCAATGTGGAGGCATGGTCATAGAACGTAGCGGCCGATGTTGCTGGGGGAGGGCTGGTTGCGTGGCTTTGCGCATTTACTATGTGCGTAGACACCAAGGCCACCAAGACCAGCACGCTGGTAAACACGGTGGCTTTCATGGCGAAATTCCTTATTGTTAGGGCGGTTGAGCTGGAACGTACGGCACGTACGTCGGATTCGTCCGCCAACTGATTTCACGATACATGCTTGGTGGGTTTAACATATGCCCTCCTTTTGATTTAGTTGACGAACTCACAAACTTAATAAGAGACTTCGCGCCAGTCGCTATCGTGCTAATTAGCAAGTCTTGTTCCAGATAACGGAATGCATGTAAAGTCGTGTGAATCCACTTTGACTGCATGAGATAACATGAGATAAATTGTGATTTCCTTGCACCTTTAACTCGTTGCCCCTGGTCGTGTTCGAAAGCAACTGTGCTGAATCTGCGCGCGCGATGCCAAAAAGCGTGCGGCGTGGCGTTGCAGCGGCGGAGGTGGCGTCACCCTTGCTTATGGTCGTATCATATGGAGCACTTCCTCGGCGACCTCCTCGACGCTCTTGTAAGATACGTCGATTTGGCGCCAACCGTGCTTTTCTGCGATCGCTAGCGCATGGCGCAATTCCTCGGCAATTCCACGAATGTCAATGTAATCCGTTAGGGTATGATGCGAGGAAACTCGATGGGCGCGCACGTCTCGAATACTACGTAAGCGTTGGGCGTTCATGGTCAGGCTAATAACTTTAAGCGGATCCAGCTGCGTTAGTTTTTCGTGTGGTGCTTCGTGCAGTACAATCGGGACGTTGGCGGCTCGTACTCCGTGTGACGCGAGATAAAAGCAGACCACGCTCTTCGACACGCGTGAAGGCCCAACGAGCACGACATCCGCCCGATCTAGTTCGGCCATGCGCTGACCATCATCGTGCGCTAACGTAAAGTCGACGGCGTCGATTCGGTCGAATTGTTCTTTCCTTAATGCATAGGACAGCCCCGCTTGCCGCAATGGCGGCTCGTTCAAATGGTCTTCTAGGATTGCCAATGCGCCTCCCAGTAGATCAACCGACGGGACCCCCTGCCGCTCAAGTTCGTCAAGGGCGGCCTGACGAATTTTGGGCGCTACAAGGGTGTAGAAGACGATGGCGCCCTGTTTCTTAGCTTCGGCAACGATTCGTCGGGCCGCCGCTGCCGATCGAATTCGCGGTTTGATAACGAGCTTTACATTCGGTTCCACAAATTGCGCGAGTGCGGAATTAACGACTTGTTCTCCTGTGCGTCCGGCGCCGCCCGACATAATGTAAACGCTTAACGGCCTACCGCGTTTGCGTTTTTTCGGCATGGGAAATAGTTCCGTCGAGCAGGCTAAAGTGTACACGCTGCCTTACACTACTTCGGGCAAACTCCGCGCGAAGATGTTTAAAACGCCGGTGCGCAAATTCAGTATATCCTGGCATGTGATCGATTCGAGGTCGCTATGACTGGTCTCTTGATCGTCACGAATGGGGCGCCTTCATTCCCCATCAAAGTTCTTCTGGAAAAAACTCTTCCACGGGCAAGTCGTTGCGAAACGTCCAATACGCCAACGAAGCGATTTCGCTCATGCGGCGCAGCCATTCTCGATTTTCGGCAGGGAGCGAGAAGGCAACCACTGCTTCCAGGTCACGGATCATCAGTGGATTATCGCCGTAGTAAGAGTGACCGATGAGACTCGTGTCGATCGGCGAAACGTCAATCGTATCAATTTCAGGACATACGACACGATGTTCACCCGAAAGCCCAGCGCGCGTATAACCATGGACGCGAGTTGACGCCTGAAGCGCACGATCCGAGGAGGAAGCGTACAGGGTCACATGGGCCGCAACCCGTCTTAAGCTCGGTGCGTAACGATTGCGGAACTCGTCCGCATCGACGTCGGGCGCTGCCAAGACCACTTGCCCGAAGACGGCGGATGGAGGCTCGTGCAACGAAATCCGCTCGAGGGCCTGGATCAGGGCTCGATTTCCCATGCTGTGTGCCACCAAATGAACTGACTTGGCCTGAGTTTTCTGCACGACCTCAAGCAGAAAACGTTCTAGCTGAACCACGGTCCAAGAGACGTTCGCTTCGTCCTCGGTATAGTGCGCCAGTTCGCCGCAGGAGGGCCAACTGTAACAGATTGCGGCTCCATCGAAACTTAGGTCATAGGCAATTTGGGCCGTTCGCTTCACCGCATCGTCAAACCCGACATTGTATCCATGCACAAAGACAAAAGCTTGCTTTTCGAAGGATTCGTCGACGCTCGCCTTTAGCTTTCGATAAAACTCGTCGTCGGGAAGGCGCGCTACGCGTTGCAAGACGACGTGCTTCAACGGGTCTTCACGAAACTCCAACCGCAATATCGATGGCGACTCAACAAGCCCCACACGATGATCGGGCGGAATGCTAACTTCGCAGGTTCCCAATTCCAGGATCGCGGCGCTCCCCGATGTGTGTCGTTCGTTACCGTATGTTCGATTGCCAAACTCCGTCGCACGTCGAAGTTGACCCAAGCGAACGATTTCCATATGGCCATATGTGATTGTGGTACCTGCGCTCGCAAGCGCCATGAGAATTAAAACAATCCGCAATATCCAACGCGAACTTCGAAAGGCGCCCGCAATTAACAAAGCGGTGACGCTCCCGGCAATGAGAGCCGGAAGAAATAGGCGCCAGCTCCGTCGAGGTTCGCCCTGCAATCCTGTTGGGGCGCGATCCGTTGCGTAGAACACCTGTACTAGGTGAACATCAGAATCCGTCAAAACTCGGTAAGCGTGTACATCGGGCGCAGGGGCGTCACTGATTGTATTGTCCGAGGCATTTGCTTCGTGCGATTCGAGATCCCCCGACGCCGTATCCGATTGCGACATTGTCGCTTGGGACGGCGATTGGCTTGTTGGTGCGCTGGGCGGAGCGTCTTTGGCGGCGCACCCCGCGAGAAGACCTACCGCAAGCCACATTCCCCAAATGAACCGACGTCGGACGAAGTAAAAGCAGTAAAAGTGGGATTGATGATGCATCGCGACTTACCTCCAAATGTCTGGACCGCGGTAGTAGAAACACTCGGGGTAGTCCATTCCATCAGGTAAATCCCTTCGGTTGGCAGGATGACGGGCGCAACCTGCCAGTTGGTCTCGTGGTTAAGTCGTGGCAAACGAAATCACTAAGGGCTCTTCGAGTCTCATGAAATCTGCCATCTTCATTCGTAGCGCTTCTTGATGCGTGTTGCCTTCGATAATCAAGTCGGAGTTTGCGGCAAGGTCTTTGTCGATCACCGTTTGCATGGCATACTGCGAACCGAACGGAGGCAGAACACCGAATTCGCAATCGGGGCAGTGATCGGCAATTTCATCCTCGGTCGCCAATTCAATCTCACAGCCGTTTAAGGTCCGCGAAAGGCGTTCAAAGTCGATTCGTTTGGTGGCTGGTAGCACGGCGACCAAGTAGCCGTATCGATGGTCCACTCGCAGCAACACAGTTTTTGCAACCTTATGACCTGACACGTGCAGAGCCTGAGCAACGTGTTGTGCGTCATACGCGACGTGATGCGGCAGGACTTCAAAGTCGATGCCGTTTTTATCAAGAAAATTTGAGATAACCATGGCGAAGTTCTCCCCAACCAAAGAATGACACCGAGTATTTTGAATTGGCCTTAGGGCCAGAATTCACGAAGTTCCTTAGGCAGATTCGCCTTAACGTCTTCGATCTCGCCCTCGCTTACGTGTTTGGCGATGGTAGCGAAGACCGCCTCGACGATTTCATCCAAATCGAGTAACGGGTCGCCGCGGAATTCTGATGCAACATGTTCGAAAAACGCATCCAAGGTGCGTTCCCGCCGGGGCGCCGCGTTGGGCCTCCAGCCTTCGTAATAGCAACCCCGCAACAACATTGGTAACTGCGCGCCAAGGTTTGCCGCTTCGTCAGTCGATAACCGGTCCCGCAAAGCATGCAGCACCGCTCGCAATGCATGATATACGCGATCCGAATCCGTCCAGCCTAGCTCCTTCCGCAGATCACGTAACCAAATATTCGTTTTTTCTAGGGTCGAGTCAAAAGCGCTAACCATGGTGGTGGGCATAATCTGGTTCCTCCTATAACGTTTTAAGAAATCGGCAATTCACTCATAAAATTTCGCAAACGACGTACCACCACTGATCCACGGCAATTGCGATCATTCGCGACGCCGAATGTGCTAACGGGCGCGCTCAGTGCGACAATCCAGCACGGTTAGAAAACGAAATTAACGATAGGCGACACCGCGCGCCGGCGTGCCGAGGCGCTTATTACCCGACGCAAGTCATCGTCCCAACAACAGACTTGGATTTCGCGATCGGGCCACCGCCGTATCGTGCACCGACCTTCGAATCTACGAGGTTAATTCGGAATGGCGTGACATTTCTCCGCCGCCCTACTTACGGTCGCCAACGAACGCGTTTCCCTTGATCTTATTGATAAGTCACTAAGTACTTGCGCGCAGCAACGCCCCAGCGTGCTCCATCTTGTTACATTGTGCCTGTATTTCAAAAACCGGCCCTCGCGAGAGAAATTCGCGAACAAAAGGCGAACTAATATACAATTCAAAACGTATTAATACTAGGAGAAAAACTGATCAAGAGCCGGAAGCCCACTGACCGCGTTGGCGGCGGACACTCCGGTGTTCGTTGTTGGGACTTTTGTCCCAGGAGGTGCGCCATGTTCCGGACGCTTATGCCCTGGAGGGAGAAAAGCCTTACCCCTTGGAATGAAGGCTTCTCTCGAGCTTTTACTCGCATGGATGAAGAGTTCGATGCGCTGATGGAGCGTCTGTTCCATACGGAAGAGGGCCGTATGATGACGGGCAAAGAATGGTTTACGCCTCGGCTTGACCTTACCGAGACGGAACAACACTACGAAGTCAAAGTCGACCTGCCGGGCCTGAAGCCTGAAGAAGTGAAGGTGGAAGTGCGCGGCGCCGAACTTTGGATCACAGGCGAACGGAAAGAGGAAAAGGAAGAAACTGGCAAGACGTTCCACCGGGTAGAACGGCGGTACGGTGAATTCCGAAGGATTTTGCCGCTGCCCACGGAAGTCCGAGAAGAAGAGATTGAGGCCAAGGTTGAGAACGGTGTTCTTACCGTGACTGTTCCAAAGGTTGAACCGGTCAAGCCGAAAAAGATCGAGGTTAGGTCGTAACTTTCTCTCGACCTAAAGAAGCCCATTCGACGGCCGGAGGTCATTGAACCTCCGGCTTTTTCTGTATGTCGTCGATGGCAGTGTGACCCGTCCGCTAAGGCTGGCCAATCATGTTCGTCTGCAACGCTAAGTTGACAGTACGATACAAATCGGAGGCCAACCAAGGACTGCAAAGGTACGCAATCGCGCCTGCCTCCCTCCCATCGTGTTCTGCAGTACTATCGTCGGCCAGCAGAACAATCGGGGCAGAGGCATAGCGGACCAGCTTGTTCGTCAAGTCGATTCCGTCGAGAGTAGGGGGAGCATGAGCGATAACCACCACATCGTAATGTCGAAGGGTGCAAGCGGCCATCGCCTGTCTCGGGTGTCGTACGCTTGTAACCTGCCATCCGGCAAGCACTAGGTTCCGGCATAACTCATCGCCTTGTGGCGTTTCACTCTGAACTAACAAGATCGAGATAGGACGTTCCATAGATGGGTGAGTATATGGGTATTTGCGATACGGTTTGCCATGCGAAGGCCTTGAGGCCAGGCTGGCATTCATGGACGATCTTGACGGTGTTTGTACTTGTAGCAGATTTATCAGGACGCCGGTCCGTGTAACATGCTTGATTTGGCTATCGCCATCGTTCATCTTCTATTTCCATGTTTGGCGAGACGTCAATTTGATTGACAATGCGCGCTACGCCATCAAGATTTCCGATAACGATTTGGGCCACCTGTTTTAGGTAAAAGGACGGCACGGCGCCGCGCAAAACCGCGACACCGTTATTTACTTCACAAGTCACGCGCCGTAAGGCATGATGCGAAGTTTGTCGCAAGCGACTTTCTGCCGCGCGAGCAATCATTGACGATTCGACGTCCGCTGGAGGCGTCGCGCCAAGAGGCGGATTAGGTTGTGCGTTAGACATGACGAGGTCTCCGTCCTAAAGTTGCCATCTTCCAAATCCGCAGCTACGGCTTCGGAATGCCGTGCTTGCCGGACTTTTCGCAAATCCTATGCCGCGTCAGGATGCGCAACCCGCGATTTGTTCATGGTTCCATCGTTGAACTCGTTTGGGGCATGTTGATCGGGTTAAAGAATATGGTAGGCGTTGGCGTAGTTGATTCGGCAAGCGCGTTACGCGGCACAAGCCTATGAACGAGGCAATTGTTGCTTTTTGTCCTGGTTTCGTTCTTTGGCGAGGCGCCAAGGATGTTTGCCGACGGAACACACAGGGCGTCGAGTAGCAGATATGTACGGATCCTTTGAGCCCCATTCCGAGTGGAAGGGCAGGCAGACAGTCGAGCGTTCGATCAGATGATTTCGCAGGGCTCGCCTCTAATCGGCCTTCCTGTCGGAGGCCAATCGTATAGTGATTAACTGCAATGTCGCGGGCGCGGCCGTGCGAATTCGACGCATTCCGTGCGAATTCGCACGCCGTATGTGCACTGCGGACTTACTCGCATACAGGCGATGAGCAGTAACGCCCCTAAAATGCCGACCGGCCTCGTCGATGAACAAGAATGGCTCGTTGAGTACATCCTTGGCGCGCGCTTTGCGAAGGAATGCTGCAACCTTACGCTCAAGACGTGCGAGGCAGGAGATGAAACTCCAACGAATACTCATCCCGACGGATTTTTCCGAACGAAGTCATTTCGCTTTGGAGTGGGGCGCGTCGCTTGCGCGTGACACGGGCGCGTCGCTCGTCATCGTTCACGTTCACGAACCCGCAAACGACCTCATTGTGGAAGGCGGATTCGCAGTTGTTGACATGCCGACGAATCTCGACGCACTGAATGAGGAGGTGCAAAGGGTAAAACCCACGGATGACAATATTTCTTGCGAGCATCACGTCCTGGTTGGCCCGCCCGCCAAAGAAATCGTCGGGTTTGCAAGGGAAAATAATTGCGACCTCATCGTGATGAGCACGCATGGCCGCAAGGGATTTGCCCACTTCCTTATGGGCAGCGTTGCTGAGGCCGTTGTTCGTTCCGCCCATTGTCCCGTGATGACAATCAAGGCTGATTCTCATCCGCGAAAATCAGTTCAGTTCCCGTCGCCTTAGCGCCCACATTTTTGCGGCGCCTCCCAGAAAGGTGTTTACCAATGATTCTTCAAAACTTGTTTCGCGGTGAAGATGAACTAGTCACTGCTCAGCCGCACGAGGCTATCGGCGCCGTCGTCGCCAAAATGGAAAGCAAAAACGTTGGCGCCGTTGTGGTTGTCGATGACACAAGAAAGGTGGTTGGTATTGTAACCGACCGTGACGTCGCTCTTGCATTAGGACAGAACCTGGCGACTCCGGACACGTCCATCAGCACCATTATGACCAAAGATGTGGTCACAATTTGGGAGGATGAGGGTGTATTTAACGCAACACAGTATCTGTATGGCAAGAAGGTGCGCCGGTTGCCCGTCGTCGATCATTCCGATCGGCTTGTTGGAATGGTGACGTTTGACGACCTGGTCGCCGTACTGGCTCGCGAATTTTTCAATGTCGCACAGGCCTTGGAGCCTGCGTTACATGAACCCGTTTAGCGAGACGATTTGAAAAGGCTATTCATGCCAAGTGCAATTCGTATTTTTGCAATTCTTGATCCACCGACTTTCCAGTAGCATGATTGAACTCGCAGATCGTACGAGCTCTTTCACAAGAGTTCTTCGGCGTGATCACGGATGCATTAGCTAGTGCAAGGAATCGTATGTCATGAGAAGAGAAAAAGTTTATACGGTCCAGTTTATTGGCGGGCCCTTCGACGGACATGTTCAAGCTGTACGCATACGTCCGTGCGATCTCGCGAAACTCGTAGCGCTGCCCGTAAGTCGGGAAATCTTCCAGACGTTATCGGGCGACCGTCCCGCCCCGGAGACGCTAGTAACGAGTGAGGCGCTTTATCAACTTGAAAGCACTCGCAATTCTCCTTGCTACCGGTTTCTTAAAGCAATTGCTCCCGTGGCGACGCAAACAGGTTCATAACGAGTTAACGCTGCGTCATCGCGGAAAACCAGGGAAACGATCCCGAGCGCCGGAGAATGCGCATGTCTGTCGACTGGCTGATGTCGACAGAACTCCGTCGCGTTAGCTAATTACACCCGCGCAAACCGAAGTTAGAGGTTGTTTTTAACCGCCAAACTAACTGGGCCTGTCAAGTTCGAATTGTTTCTGGACCTGCAAGCGAGGCGCCGATAACGACGAAGCGATTCGTCAGCGCTGTCAAAAACCTAGCACGAAAGCGCAGCCTCCAACTCCTTCAATACGCGCTGTTCGCTCGGTGAGATCTTGTCGATGCAAACCCCGCCGCCTGACGCCATGGCCGTCCTGCGAGCTTTCCTCAGAACTTCCTCTCGCAGAATTGCCTTTGCGTCGGCGCTCAAGGCGTTCATAACCGCGTGGACGTAATGCTTCCAAGTTTCGCCTAGTTGCCGACCTGGTTCATTCGCGAGCCAGAACTCGAGGAGTTTATAGGCGGGGCCGCCAACAAAAATGCCCTCTGCAGCAGCCGTCGCGAGCGCCGTCAATCGTTCATCGGGGTCGACACGCCGGTCCGACCACGCCACAAGCACAATCGGCGCAAGTGCGAGCGATCCTAATGTATCGGGAGAAACGCCCAACTGCACCAGCTCGTTGAGTAACGTCTCATCCGAGAAGCCTGACGCCGAGGCAAGCGCGTTCCGCGCGGCTTCGTCCGTCAATTGTTTCCGGAGCTTGCTCAACAGTTCTTTATCGACACGGAAAAAGAACTCATCCTCAAGCGCTCGTTCGCGCTCGTTAAATGCATTCCTGTCCATGATTCGGTCCTCCTCACGTGTTCGGTTCTTGCCGTGACACAAGTTAAAGAGTAGGCAAAAAACATACCCTGACGCGTGTTGTCAACTGGCGAAAAAGCCATGACGCACCGATGCGAATTTTTACGGCGCTGGACGGTAGAACCTCAAAGGGGACGCGTCGCACGACCTGACGTTAATCGACAAAACGCAAGTTCCGCGCGCCCTAGCGCGCAAAGTGTCGCGATTCGGCACAGCATCGAAACCAACATTAGCGGCGCCAATCGCGATGAATTGGCCGGCCAATTAGAAATTCTTGCAAAGGGTCGGGTTACTTGAGCGATTTATTCCACTCGGAGAGCCGCGAGTGCTTTAGAACGGTCACAATGACGAGAAACTCACGGTGAGGGAAGATGTGAATGTCGAGTGGAGGGAATCGGGCTGTTGCGGAGAAGCGCGCTAGAATGGCACACAATGCTCGCATTTGCACGCACAAAATGCCGACGAATCTTGAATCTGGCTTCGGGGAGAGCCGTCATCGCTGTTAAAACAATGAACCCTGGGGCATTTATCGACGGCGCATTGCAGCCGCTTCCAATTGGCGCATGCTTTGCAAACAAGCGTTCGGGCTCACGTGCAGCAGGTTGGGATTGACCCTGCTCGCGATGCCGGTAAACCGAGATCGCTTCAAGGCTCGCCGCGCCATGTATATCAAAACAATCCTCGTCCCTGTCGACTTTTCCGAACACAACCGTTGGGCCTTGGATTTCGCCGTAGCGCTTGCCAAGGATGCGAATGCAAAGCTCATCATCGTGCACGTGCAAGACGAACCGATTCGTTTTGCCGGAGGCGACGGGCTTGCACTCGCCGACTTGCGGCTGAGAACTCGTGCCTTAGACCATAAATTAAATCAAACGCTTCCCGTCAGCACTGATGTCGTTGTTGAACATCAACTCTTAACCGGAGTTCCCGCTATAGAAATTGTTCGTTTTGCCGAACAACACGCCGTGGATGTAATTATTATGAATTCGCACGGTCGGAAGGGGCTCATTCATCTTCTTCTTGGGAGCGTTGCAGAAAATGTAATTCGTAACGCACCTTGTCCGGTAATCACCGTGAAAGGTTCGGCCGGGTCGAACCCATCAACGGTACGGTTTCGCAAAGATCTTTTGCCGCACTGAAGACTCAGGAGGTCAGCCATGCTCCTCAACGCCAATCCGGGTAAGGAACAGGAGGGGCCTCGAGCAAGACTAGAAGACGGCGCGCAGCAAAAAAACTCTTGGGCTTGTAGCATTTTTAACGCAGATATCGCGCGCCAGAAATCTGACGAACGAGCCGGTTGCGTGAAAACGGAGACTGACGAACCTCTATGCCTCGCGCTTTATTTCCATCGCAAAAGGATATGTCGAACGGACGTCAGTCAACCCGACACTCCTAAGGGTCAAGCGAGTTCGCCGTAATGTGCAATTGTTAGTCGATCGGTTATGGTGTGATAATCCACGGATAGTTAACCGAATGTCGCCCGGAATTCCAGATCGGCGTCGCCCGCCCTACGGGGCTATAAGTCGTGTTCGTGGCCCAGCCAATCGTCGAGTTCGGCGAGTACGAGACATTCGAGGACATTGGCGTACCGTAATATGGAGTTCCGCCGCAACTTTGAGGCGATGAAATACTTTGGAGCGGTAGTACAGTTGTTGCGGGAGACGACGTCAACGACGGGGCCATCGTCGCTGCCGGAATTTGAATTTGTGGAGCCACACCAAAAACGGGAGCTTGAACCGGCACAAGCGCGGTTGGCGCCGCATACGGCGCCGCAACATAAACGGGAGATGGCGCTCCCGCAAACGGTTGGATTGGTCCAAAACTGGCTTGCCCAAAAGCCGCCGCGCTCATAGACAGGCAAATTATTGCCACGCCGCCCAAGAACGACACCCCGCGTAGCATTGCCCACCAACCTTTCTGAAAAAATTCCAGACGCGCCAGCCAAGACGCCCTTCTCAATTGTGCCGTATTACGGGCCGGTGACAAGCATTGTCGTCAAAAAAAATTGAGATCCATCGAGCCGTCAAGCGTAAAGTCTTGCGCCACTTGAATGTGGATCATTTAGGACCAGCAGAAAAACAAGATACTCCCTCTTGGAAGGATGATGGCCTTTAACGATCATATCACGCTTGCCGACATAGAGCCACGTACCGCTTCGCATCCGTCGCATCATCTTGACAGGCGTATTGGGTTTAGGGAATTGAGTCATGAAAACGCCAACGAAGCCTTTAGCACGTCTCATCGTCGTTACGGGTGCGAGCCGCGGACTAGGACAGGCGCTCGTCGAAGAGTTTATTCGTTTGGGCCATATCGTCGTCGGTTGCGCTCGCAATAAGAACACCATGGACGCAATGGCGCAGCAATTCAGCCCACCACACGATTTCTCCGTAGTCGACGTTGCTGATGAGCCTGTTGTCGCGAAATGGGCGGAGCGAGTATTAGCTGAAATCGGTGTTCCAAGTTTGCTAATCAATAACGCGGCGACGATTAATGAGAATGCGAAATTGTGGGAGATTTCGCCAGAAGAATTCTCTAATGTGATTGATGTGAATGTTAAAGGAGTTTTCCATGTCATTCGCCATTTGGCGCCAGCAATGATCGAGCGCGGCGCCGGCGTGATCGTTAACTTTAGCTCGGGATGGGGTAGAGCCGTGTCGCCCGAAGTAGCGCCCTATTGCGCGTCAAAATGGGCCATCGAAGGAATGACGCGAGCATTGGCCGAAGAACTTCCTCCGGGAATGGCAGCGACGCCAGTTAACCCAGGAATCATCAATACGTCCATGTTACAAAGCTGTTTTGGCCCTGGTGCAGCATCTTACCCCACGGCTTACGAATGGGCGAGAAAAGCCGCCCCATTTCTCCTATCTTTAGGCGAACATGACAACGGCGAGCCAACGACCGTCCCACTCTGAACCTGCCTCGATTATTGGTCGGACTCTCTCACTTGCGAACTCTCTTTCGAATGCAACTGGTTGCCATCGCGACGATCACGATCGGTTGAATACGATCCCCGAAACGGAGGCGCGCCTAGTCGAGGTCGCCCGTCTCCCCACTTACCATCGGGGCGACCGAATCTCGATAGAAAATACATGCGTCGCAACTCTTGTTGCATTTCCTCACGCGGCAGGCGCTCCAACTGTGTTTGCGTTTCTTGCGGCAGATTTGCATAGACTTTGTGTAATTCAGCTTCGTTGATCGGAATGTAAAATGGGCTGACCACCACGCCCCAGACCCATTTTCGTAGCAGGTCCTCTTGTTGTTCTTGATCATTGAGTTTTTGAAACGCCAAGCGGGTTTGGTCCGACAGACCGGCCAATAAGGTGTCCAATTGCGTACGTGTCGGTTGAATGGCTTCTCGCAAGGTGTCGCCTTTCCCTTCACGAAACAGCGTTCCCATCAGAATGCGCCGTCGATCTCGTGGATCATCCTTCCTACGTAAATACTCTTGCGCGGGAACGGAGATCGCCGCCATCAATTCGGCTTCTCGCGGTTCAATCAATTGGTCAAGCCATGCGAGAACCGTTTGCCCTTCTTCGTACGATAGGTTCGCTAGGCGACGAACTCGCTGTTTCTCCTGTTCTTTCATCAATTCACGAATCCGTGCCACGCGCGAGTCGGGAGCGAGCGAAGTTAACTCGGCCCTTTCCGCCGACGTTAACGTCTTGAGCCATTCACAATACCGGTGCAATACTCCGAAAAGCTCCTCTCCGTCGGGCGCCGTGGTCAACGATTCATGAAAGTCTCTTAGGCGCTGCTGTTCTTCCGAAGAAAGTTGATCAAATCGCTCCTTTTGTCGCAGCAACTTTTCCTTTTCGGCTGCATCCATGCTTTTGAGACGATCAAGGCGCTGTTGCGGCGTCGATTGTAAGCGATCCTCAGCAGCGGCGTTCGCCGACAAACCCACACTTATAAGAACGGCGCACAGGCACGCCATAAGGATGCGCCATTGAAATGAAGCTAACAAAAACCTGTTAAGGC
This sequence comes from Planctomycetota bacterium, assembly GCA_963204915.1. Taxonomy (GTDB): domain Bacteria; phylum Planctomycetota; class Planctomycetia; order Pirellulales; family Pirellulaceae; genus JAHWKS01. The sequence goes on from CAUJHS010000081.1 coordinate 97,703, forward strand.
GACGCATGATTCACATCTTCCTCAAACAACGCCTCTTGATTCAAACGACGGAGAAACTCAAGATCTTCCGCGTGCCGATAATATTCCATGTTCTCGATGACCGGTAAGTCTCGCACAAGTTGGCGATTCGGAGCCGTCGTTTCCCAATAAACCGCCGAGAAACCGACAAGAGCTGCCGCGACGATCGCTGCCGCCGCGGCCATCATCGCCAAGCGGCGGCGACGCAAGGCCTGAAACTTAAGGTTTTCGACATCCTCAGCGGCGGACGTTACGACCATTTCCACCGTGGTGCGGGTGAAATTCTCGTCCGGCTGCGTGCGTGGTAGTGCGTCAAGCAAGTCCCAGGCTCTTTCTAACTCTTGCAACGTCTGCCGATACAATCCATCCTCAGCCAAGCGACGCTCAATGCGCAAGTTTTCCTCCGGAGGCAGTTCGCCGTCGAGGTAGGCAACCAGCTCCTCGCGAACTTTCTCGTCATCCAAAAGGGTTTGTTGCGGATCGGGCATAATCACTCCTCCTCGAAGGTGCGTTCGCCGTTGGATCGGTTCGGCCTTGCACCTTCGTTGAGATACGGCTCGAGCGTTTGTCGCAAGTTGCAACGCGCGCGAGATAATAACGATTTGACTGCTTGAACGGACAGGTCCATGGTAGCCGCGATTTCTTCGTAGCTCATGCCTTCGAACTTTGAGAGGACAGTGGCCGTCCGCTGACGCTCGTTGAGAGAATCCATAGCTTGACGAACGACCTCCGCCATCTCGGCCTTGTCCAGACGGCGCGTCGGCATGAGCCCGCTGGACTCTAATGCAAGATTTTCCATAGTCGCATTTGGCGTAGGACCGTTTTCGCCTCGTTCGAGGTTAACCTCTTTTCGGCGGGACATCGTCCGCAGGGCGTTACGGGCGACGTTGTTGGCGATCGTGAACAACCACGTTGAAAACTTGGCGCCCGGCGTGTAGCTCTTGCGCGCTCGATAGACGCGCAAGAAGACTTCTTGGGCCAAATCTTCAGCGCTGGCGCGGCGGCCGACGATATGCTCGAGGACCGTGAGCAGACGGCCTTGGTAACGTAGCACCAACTCTTCAAAAGCGGCAGCGTTGTCGTCGCGCACCTGGAGCATCAATCGCACGTCGGGGTCGAGCGATTCATAATGAAGCTTTGTCGATGTATCGCTTACCGCCAAACTAACGTCCTCGATAAAGTCATTTTCGGGCGGTGTTCACTCGCGGCCGGTTAGACGCAGCCCCCTGTGCAGACAACCCCAGAAGGCGAAGGCCAATTTCCCGGTCATAATCAAAACTCTAGAGATTTAACCCAGGCGAGCCTCTAGAGTTTCTTTGCATTTGGCCCACATTTGTAACGCGCCCCTTCGCGGCGACCGGAATAGATCTCTACAATTAAGCGTATGAAAATAGAGCGACTTCTCCAAGTGAATATTGCTGTTTTAACGGTTGTGGGAACGCTTCTGCTAGGGCTAGGGCAGGACAATCCCATGTTGCCGGCCTTATCTTTGTTCGCTGCCGTTTCTTCGATTTACTTTACCGACACGCTCGGGTGGTTTCGGCTTCATCGAGTCATCGCCAATCTTGCCGCGCTCGGCGCTCTATTCATTTCGATGCGTGAGTTCGATGTTTTTGGCGGAAACAGCGCAACGCAATTGAGAGCGATTGCGAACTTATTGGTCTATCTCCAGTTCGTTTTGTTATATCAAGAGAAAAATCAACGCGTTTATTGGCAGCTTGCCGTACTCAGCCTCCTACAGGTCGTCGTGGCGGCGGCGCTCGATTTACAAGTCGGATTGGGGCTGGTCTTGATCATCTATATGTTCGCCGCCCTTTCGGCCATGTCGCTCCTTTACGTCTATAGTCAGATCGAGCCGCTTCAGGGCCATCGGCCCCGTGCTCGAACGCCATTGCCTCGCAATGCGAATTGGACGCCCGCGGCGCTTCCCGAAACCGTGCGTCATTGCTCCGAGATCGACATACTGCGTTCCTTGTTAGGTTGGCGGTTCATTCAACGTCTGGTCTACATTGGCGTTGCAACGTGGGTCCTCGCTGTCATCGCGTTTTATAGTACGCCGCGATTGGGCAACGCAGTTTGGCGCGGAAATCAACAAGGCGGAAGGCGCACCGTGGGGTTTAGCCAGGAAATTCGCCTGGGCCAAATGAGTGAAATCCTTCAGAGCGACAAGGCGGCGTTTCGCGTCAAGTTCTTGAACTCAGCAGGAACACCCGTAAGGCTGCGCGAAGCCCCCTATATTCGTGGCACGGCGCTTTCCTATTACTACTTTTCAGGAAATGAGGGCCGGTGGTCCCAGTCAACGGCTCGCAGGTCGCGGCGACTTGAGACCTTGCAGTATGTGCCCAACAACTCAAGTTGGCTAGAAACAGAATTTACCCTCGAGCCGACAGGATCTGCGACTTTATTCAGTATCGTTCCCGCATACCGCACTTCCAAGACGAGCAGTGCATTGCGGTATGACATTCTCGACGAGCAGTTACTCCGTCCGGTTCAAATCCTTAATCCGGAGTTGCAAGCGTTCAAATACACTTTGGCAACCACGTCGATTCAAGATGGCCAGGATCAGCCCTTTCGACCGCAATCCGTGGAGCTGAACCCGACGGAACGGGCGCAGTTGCTCGATTTTGATCGCATTCACATGAAACAAATTGCGATCCGCGCCGAGCAAATCCTCCAGCAAGCAGGCATCGCACGTCGGGATGACATTGACAAGGGGCGTTTCGATGTGCTTTCTGCGGCCAAGGCGCTCGAGGCTCATTACCTTCAGCCTGGAACATATTCATATACGCTGGACACGACGACCATTCCGCGACGTCCGCCGGAAATGGATCCAATTGAGCACTTTATCGTGAATCATCGGCAGGGGCACTGCGAGTATTTCGCCAGCGCGCTAACAATGATGTTGCGATCGCAGTCGATACCAGCTCGCGTGGTCGTTGGCTACCACGGCGGCGAGTTTAACGTAATCGGACGATACTACGAGGTGTTGCAGCGAGACGCCCATTCATGGGTGGAAGCCTATCTTGAACCCACGGATGTTCCACCGCACATCCGAAAGGTGCACGCAGCTAACACGCCGGGATTTTGGGTTCGATTGGACCCAACGCCCTCTTCCTTTGAAGGAGCAACTCCCGACCGTATGTTATCGGCAGTAGGAGACGCCGGCAGCTATCTCGAAGCAATGTGGAGCGACTACGTTTTGGGGTTAAACTCGCGTCGTCAACGAGAAACGATCTACGATCCAGTTTTTAGGCGAATTCAAGCGGCATTTGCCGAGATCGGCGCGGTTGCTCGGTCGTTTGTCGATTTGACGACTTGGCGACACTTTCTACGCTCATTTGTTCAATGGTTTGGAATTGATCGTCCCGATGCGGGCATTCCCTGGAAAACATTGATATTTGTGGGTCTCCTTGGAGCGGCTTTAGCCGTGTTAGTACGAATTGCATGGCGTTCGATAACTAAGCGCGGCTATGTTCAACGGTGGCGTCAAACGATCTTTCGACGAACCTCTGCCCAGGAACTTGCGGCAAATCCCTCGGTGGCTTTTTACCATCGGTTCGAACGATTACTTTCTCGGCGGCGTTTGCGTCGGCGAAACCATCAAACGCAACAAGAGTTTGCGCTTCAGGCGATCAAAGAGTTGTCGCTTCCCTCGCAGGATGCGGCTCGCATCTTGGAATGCATCGTGGCAATGTTTTACCGCATTCGGTTTGGTGGTCGCCCCCTGGACAGTGCGCAAGCTGAAGCGATAGAAAATGCATTGCAGCAAGTCGAACAAACTCTCGCACAGAAGAGCGCATGAAAATCGGCATTGTCGGGTATCAGGGTTCGGGAAAGAGCACGCTTTTTGAGTGGTTGACGGGCGTTTCGTCCGATCCTGCGCAAGCTCATACTTCGCAGAGCGCCATGGCGGTCGTGCCAGATCCGCGGGTCGAGTCGCTTTGTGCGATTTACCAACCCAAGAAGATCACGCAGGCCTCGTTGGAATTGGTTGATACGCCTGGGCTAACTCGCGATCACCAGGGAAGTGCACAGAAACTGGCGCTGATTCGAGAGTCTGGCTGTTTAGTCGTGGTATTGGCGGCTTTTGGCGGTAATGACCCTTACGCAGATTTATCAAACCTTGAAGACGATTTTTTGCTGGCTGATCTCGATATCGTGTCGAATCGTGTCGAAAAGCTGCGAGACCAAGTTAAGCGCCCTCGTCCGAATCGAGACGAATTAGAAGCGGAATTGCGAGCGCTCGAGCCACTACACGCCTTACTCGATGAGGGCCACGCGTTACGTGAAGTTACTCTGACGCCGGACCAACAACGCGCAATTCGTTCGTTTCAGTTGTTTAGCAACAAACCTCGTTTTTTGATGTTTAACACGGATGATGACGAAACTCAGAATGAACGCTTTTTGACGAATGCACCCGATCCAAACCTCGCCGCGGCAGCGTCGCTCTCACTTCAACGGGAGTTATCGCGTATGTCAGACTCGGAACGCGAAGAGTTTTGCGCGGCAATGGGCGTGGGAATGGTCGATCCCGGCGTTTTACTGCGATCGATCATGAGCGCCTCGGGGCAAATGTTGTTCTTTACCGCAGGTGAAAAGGAAGTGCGCACGTGGTTAATTCCCCAGGGCGCTACAGCGCTCGATGCTGCTGCAGGAATTCATACGGACTTGGCTAAAGGATTCATCCGTGCTGAGGTGATGCAGTGCGCTGATCTAGTGCGGCTTGGGAGTGAACGCGAAATCAAGGCCCATGGATTGATGCGGCAGGAGCATCGAGAGTACGTTATTCAGGACGGCGATATCTTGCACATTCGCCACAACTGACGTCGGATGTCCGTCGGGCAATTGTTCATGGCGAAATGTTTCGCCTGCGAGCGCTGGCAATTCCGGATCTCTAATTTGCGATGATTCGCGAATCGCAACCTCTTACTTTATAATTGGTTATCGCTGCCACGGGGCATGTTGCCGCCGGTGGGAAATTACGCAACGGCAGAATTAAATTTCCTTTTCTGAGTACCAAATCAGATCTGCCGCGTTATCTAAAGATAATGGTGCCTGCGCCTAATTCTGTAAAAGCGACGAATGATGCGGCCCGTCTGATTAAGGCCCACCAGGCGGGGGTATGGCGTTATTTGCGCGTACTTGGTTGCGACCCCGCTTTGGCTGACGACTTGACTCAAGAGACGTTTATTCGCGTTATCGAAAGTCCATTTGAGGAACTTCACGAGGCGGCGACTGCAGCCTATTTGCGCCGCACCGCATACAACCTTTACGTATCGCTTCGTCGGAAGGAAGGCCGCACATTGGATCTGCAAAGCCTCGATTGCTTGACCGAGCAGTGGGCAAGCTGGGTCAAACATGACCAGGGCGAGGAATTGCTAACGGCCTTACGGGAATGTATCCAGGCCCTTTCCGAGCGGGCGCGACGATCGCTCGAATTGAGGTTTGGCGAGCTTCAATCTCGCGAGCAAATTGCCGCGACATTGAATATCACGGAGCATGGCGCAAAAAACTTAATGCAACGTGCGAAGCATCAATTGCGCCGTTGCATCGAAGGGAAACTGAAATGATGCGTTTCCGGATTGAACAAGGTAACGGCGTCCCGAGGCCTGATGCGCTTCTCGATGTGCTCCTGGAGGAAGTTCTGGGAGGGCAGACACCACCTGATTTATCAAATCGCATTCTGCAAGGTCTGGAGTCAACATGTAAACTTTCGACCGCCATGCGCTACGCGCAAGAGGAAGTTGTTGACGCGGAACGACCGATAAGGCCAACCAATGCGAATGGGCACGCCCCAAAGCAACACCGCCGCTCGATGAGAACCAAATCGAAGGCGATGGTGAAGCGCTTCGCGATCGCTGGAGGAATCCTTGCAGTAATTGGGGTTGTCGCAATATTGGTCGCTCGCACCAACCTTGTCGACAGACCATCGTCTCAAACGGCATTGGAACCCAAGATCGTAACCCATCCGCCGGAGGAGCAATCGTTCGTACCGAGTCAGGGGAGGTCGACACGATCGCAAGGTGCTCTCACTCACCCGGCGGATTCGACGTTATCACCGAAGCGTTCGCCAGAGCTTGTCAACGCTCAGTCTGAATCGGTCGATTACCAAGAATCGGAGAAAGGTTTCAGTGACCTGCCCCCATTCGCCACGTCCTCGCCGCACGCTGAACCCTCTGGCCAACAACAAACTGCGGATATTTCACAACCACCAGCGCGGCTAATGAACGACTTAGACGTTATCGCGCATATCGATCATTCGCTCGAACATTCCTGGGCGGAATCGGGCGTCTCACCGTCGCCTCCTGCGCTGGACGGGGAGTGGGCACGACGAAGCTACCTTCGCATTCTGGGCCGAATTCCGACGTACCAGGAACTTACGGTGTTTCTTGACGATCCGGCAACCAACCGGCGAGAGGAGCTAGTTAGAACGTTGCTCTTTGATGACCGACTTTTTGATGACTATGCCGATCACTGGGCTGGAGTTTGGACAAACTTGCTAATCGGGCGTAGCGGTGGTTTGCGTCCCGATGATCTTGCTGACCGTGAGGGTTTGGAACACTATTTGCGCGAAAAGTTTCGAGCGAATTCGCCTTATGATCGGATCGTATTTGAATTGGTGACGGCGACTGGCTCGAACCGTCCTGGTACGGAAGATTACAATGCGGCCGTCAATTTTCTCCTGGGAAACTTGACCTACAACCATACCTTGGCGACCGCGAAGACAGCACGGATTTTCCTGGGAAAGCAAGTTCATTGTGCACAATGCCATAACCATCCCTTTGGAGAATGGACGCAAGCGGATTTCTGGGAGCTGAATGCATTTTTCCGCCAGACGGCGATCATTCGCGACGCCAATGAGGTCCGTCTTATTGATCAGGATTTTCCTGGCGAGACCGGCGATATTGCGGCGGCCGAGATTTACTTTGATCGTCTTGATGGCGTTCGCAAATCGGCCTATCCAACTTTCTTAGACAACCGTTCGATTACGTCGCATGGGGCCGTGGAGCAGGTCAATCGTCGACGCGAACTTGGAATGTTTTTGACCACCTCCCGCTATCTGAGTGAAGCGCTGGTTAACCGAATTTGGACGCACTTTTTCGGTTACGGATTCGTTTCGCCGGCCGACGATTTACGACCAAGCAATCCTCCTTCGCACCCCGATCTGTTGGAATTCCTTTCGGAACAGTTCGTAGCGCATGACTACGATGTCAAACGACTCATGTATTGGTTGGCCTCAACTAAGGCGTTTTCATTGTCGAGCCGAGTTTCACCGCAAAATCGTATGGATTCGCCTGAGAATGGCGCAGCTCCTTTGTTCAGTAGGTACTACACGCGCCAAATGAACGCAGAGCAACTTTATGATTCGTTAACAATTCTTGCGGCTCAAGGCGACTCTCGTTCGTCCCAATTTCATGAGTTGAAACAATCGCGCGCTGCATGGCTATCGCAGTTCTCCCTTGACTTGGACACCGATGAAGGCGACGAATTAAACACGTTCAATGGGACGATCCCGCAAGCACTGGCGCTAATGAATGGTGAATTGACACAGCGGACCATTGTCTCGGAACAAGGCGTTTTTCAACGAATCATGAAAAGCTCACTAACGGCGGATGAAAAATTAGAACGACTTTTTCTCAGTGCTCTGTCGCGCAGGCCAACCAAACGAGAAGTCGCTACCGCGAATCACTTGCTTACAACACATCAAGGAAAACTTGACGCCGCGCTTGAAGATCTGTGGTGGGCCTTACTTAATAGCAACGAGTTTATTTTGGATCACTGATCGTCCCCAGTCGAGCACTCTCGGTCGGCGTCGTTCTCTTTGGACCCATTTCATTGAAGGCACTTGGAAAAAGAGCGCCTGTTGAAAAGCCCTTCGCTGTTCGGCTAAACTCGCGAATTAACGAAACGACTTTGGGCTCAGGATGAATTCCTGAGCTTTTTCCATTTTCATGTGAATCATGTCTGAAGACCTTCTCACGTTAGCCATTCGACAGATCGATTTTGCTCGAGGTTACACGCTCACCTTAATTAACGACCTTCAAGACGAAGACTGGTTTTGCCAATCGAGCCATGGTTTAACCCACATCGCGTGGCAAGTCGGCCATTTGGCGATGGCGGAATATATGTTGGCGTTAGTTCGCATGCGAGGCAAACGTCCAACCGACGAGGATCTGATATCGAAAGCATTTCTTCGAAGCTTCCTGAAAGGGACTCATCCTGAAAGCAACCGCAATGCGTATCCGCCGGTCGAGGAAATCCGACGGGTTTTTGAGGCAGTGCACCGACAAGTTATGCTAGAGCTTCCTCATGCTTCGGCCGCCGACCTTGAAACACGGGTTCCGGAGCCGCACGCGGTTTGTGACACCAAACTGGGGTCCTTATTTTTCTGCGCTTCCCACGAAATGTTGCACGCGGGACAAATTGGACTCTTGCGAAGACTTCTCGGAAAACAACCTCTCGGGTAAATAGTGGAAACTCGCGTCACGTCAACGTACACTACTTTTTCGCTTGCTTGGAACCGCATTCAAGGAATTGCATATGTTACGCTTTTGGAGACCCATAGCCCGTTGGCGAAGTTCTCTTATTGTCGTTATCGCTTTCGTGGCGGCGTGTGATTTCCTCACGTTTTTGGCGTATGCGGTTGGGCCGCAGGCTCTTCCCGACGGAAAACTTCCAAACGACCGACGACTTAACACACTGAAAGACTTGGACGGATATTTTCCCTTTACGCCGCCTACGTCTGTGGAGGAATGGACGAGCCGAAGCGAACAAGTACGGCGCCGGTTACAAGTGTCGCTCGGGCTATGGCCCATGCCTACGAAGGCCCCGCTCAATGCAGTCATTCACTCGCCGATCGAAAAACAGGACTATGTGGTCGAGCATGTTTACTTCGAGAGCATGCCCGGGTTCTTCGTAACGGGCAATCTTTATCGACCACTTCCGGGCGGAGCGAAAATGCCCTCCTTACTTTGTCCGCACGGTCACTGGGCCAATGGCCGTTTTACGGACGCTGGCGATACGGCGGCCAAAAACGAGATCGCCAACGGAGCAGAAAAAGCGGTTGAAGCTGCCCATAGTCCGCTTCAAGCTCGTTGCGTCCATTTGGCTCGAATGGGATGCGTGGTGTTTCACTATGACATGATTGGTTATGCCGATAACACCCAGATTTCTTTCGACGTCGCGCACAGCTTCGCCAAACAACGACCAGAAATGACGGGACGTGACAAATGGGGACTATACAGTCCGCAAGCCGAGTCGCATTTGCAGTCCATAATGGGTCTTCAAACATTCAATTCGATTCGAGCATTAGATTTCGTCGCCAGTTTGCCGTATGTCGATCCCCAGCGAATTGGCGTCACAGGAGCCAGCGGCGGAGGAACACAAACTTTTATCTTGGCGGCGCTTGATCCTCGGCCGGCAGCGGCATTTCCTGCCGTCATGGTGTCAACAGCGATGCAAGGCGGCTGCACTTGTGAAAACGCGTCGCTTCTACGCATTGGCACAGGCAATGTGGAGATTGCAGGGCTTTTTGCCCCTAAACCGTTAGGTCTGACCGCGGCCGACGATTGGACGCGCGAGATGGAAACGAAAGGCTTTCCACAATTGCGTCAACTATATGACTTGTTGGGAGCGCCACAGCATGTATCTCTGTGGGCGAATTTGCAGTTCGGGCATAACTACAATCTGGTTAGCCGGCTGGCGATGTATGGTTGGATGAATGAACATTTGAAACTTGGCCATAAGGAATCGCTTGCCGAACGGCCATTTGATCGGCTCACGAAAGCAGAGATGACGGTTTGGAGCGACGGTCATCCGCAGCCTGCGGGAGGCGCCGACTTTGAACGAAAACTCCTTGAGTGGTGGACTGCCGACTCCCAACAACAGCTGGTTGCATTGACGCCGCGCGATGACGCTTCCCTGAGGAAGTTCCAAACCATCGTAGGCGACGCAATCGACGTGGTCATTGGGAGAGGCGTCCCCGCGGCGGAGGACGTCGAGCACGAAGCCATATCGAGAACGCCGCGTGATGGATACTACGAAACGGTTGCTCTATTGCGTCATCGTGTTGAAGGCGAGGAGCTACCCATGGTGGTCCTGCATCCCACGAACTGGAACGGGCAAGCCGTTCTTTGGGTCAGTGAACATGGTAAAGCCGCGTTGTATGCGACCGATGGCAAGCTGTCTCCTCCCGTACGGAAACTCGTCGACGCTGGCGTTTCGGTTGTGGGCGTCGACCTGTTCTATCAAGGCGAGTTTGTCGAAGATGACGAACCGCTCGCCGAGACGCGTCGCGTTAACAACCCGCGCGAAGCGGCGGCCTACACGCACGGTTACAACCATTCGCTTTTTGCCCAGCGCGTGCATGACATCTTGAGCGCAGTTGCATTCATGAAAAACCATGAACTCGCCCCCAAGTCGGTAGACGTCGTAGGACTTGGAAAGGCCGGGCCCTGGGTTATCGCCGCTCGCGCACAAGCTCGCCATGTGATTGGACGCGCCGCAGTCGACACAGAGGGGTTTCGTTTTGGTGATGTAAACGATATTCGGTCCACCGATTTTCTCCCAGGTGGCGCAAAGTACTTTGACGTGCCAGGTATGTTGGCGTTAGCGTCGCCGAACGACGTTTGGCTGGCGGGCGAAGGTGAGCAAGCGCCGGATATCGTGCGTGCCGCATATGGGGCGGCTGGCGCCCACAAGAAACTTGCTGTCTATGCAGGCGACCCTCAAAACTCGGCGGAAGCCGCAGTCGCTTGGTTGATTCAACGAGGGCAATGAACAAGCCGCGACGAATCTATCTTGACAATGCCGCGACGAGCTGGCCGAAACCGGAGTCGGTTTATTCGGCGGTAGAGAGTTACATGCGCGAAAATGGAGCTCCAAGTGGCCGCGGCGTCTATCGCGAAGCAATCGAAGTTTCGCGGTTAGTCGCCGATGCGCGGTTTCGAATTGCAGACTTGATCAACGCGGGTGAGCCAAGGCGGATCATCTTTACGCTCAACGGGACTGACTCACTCAACCTGGCGATTCACGGCCTTTTGCGACCAGGCAATCACGTGATTACCAGTGTTGTTGAGCATAACTCGGTTCTGCGCCCTTTGCGACATTTGGAGGACCGTGGCGAAATTTCCGTAACGCGAGTTCCATGCGGCAGCGAAGGTATCATTGATCCAGACGCTGTTCGCGCAGCGCTTCGACCGAGTACGCGTTTAATCACGCTGATTCATGCTTCGAATGTTACTGGTGCCATACAACCAGTATTCGAGGTTGGTCGAATTGCACGGGAAGCTGACGTTTTTTTCCTCGTCGATGCAGCCCAGTCGCTTGGACATCTGCCAATTGACGTTCAAGCGATACAGTGCGATCTGCTCGCAGCGCCGGGCCATAAGGGGTTACTCGGCCCACTAGGGACGGGAGTTTTATACGTAGGTCCCCGAGCGGAGCTCGTGTTGGAAAGTTGTCGCCAAGGCGGTACAGGCAGCAAGAGCGATGAAGATCGACAACCACTTATCCTGCCGGATCGTTACGAAGCGGGGAATTTGAATATTCCTGGCATCGTTGGCGTGGGCGCCGGGGTAACGTGGCTTCAGTCGCACGACGTTAGCACAATTCAACGCCAATCAAGCGAGTTAACTATCCAATTGATCAATGGCTTATCCTCAATTGAGGGCGTGCAAGTTCTTGGACCCAAAGATTCGCACCAACGCGTAGGGCTCGTGAGCATGACGCTCAATGGTTGGGCGCCTCAAGAGGTTTCGATGCTGCTTGAAAGTGAGCATTCAATTCAGACACGACCTGGATTGCATTGCGCGCCTTTAATGCATCATGCTTTGGGAACGGCCAACCAAGGCGGAGCCCTGCGATTGAGTATCGGGCCGTTTAATACGTTGAATGATGTTAACGTGGCGATTACCGCGATTTCCGAGGTGTCGGCAATGCGTTTGGAGTTTTAAAGTCAAGGAACCGCGCGATGTATCGTTGTCAAAGTTGCGGCGAACGTTTTGAGCAGTTTGAAGTTCTTGGCCAATGTCCGCATTGTCATCATCTATCCAAAGTGCAATGCGCTTGCGGGCATACCGCCGAAGGATGGGACTTTGCGAGGAACAATGACTGCTGTCCCAAGTGCAACCGACCGGTTCGTATTGTCGGCGGGGCCTCGGAGCATAACAAAGACAAGCAGGACAAGGTGTCACGCGGCAAAACGAAAATTGTTGTGGCCGCAGTTGGAGTTGTGGCCGTGATCGCCTCGGTAGCCGCATACTTCTTGTTGTAATTGAACCTTAGCAATCTTTGCAGGATTGCTCGTATTGCGTTCTTGCGTATTTACACGTCACATTCAAATTTTCGCCAAGCCGCTGCCTCACCTCAAAAAATAAACTAGTGTTTAGTTGGGGTAGAATAGACGAGGCGAAAAGCTATGCACGAGTTGCTGCGTTTGTTCGAAGGTTTATTAAATCGTGGCGACTACCTCTCGCCACGAGATTGTGTGGTAGCCGTCGCCTGTTTGACTCTCGTCACATATCTCGTCTTGCTGATTTCAGGACGCGGCCGCTTCTAGCGCAATCACTAGCCCGGATTTTTCACCATTGCTGAGTTTCGGTTGGTCGGAGGCGGGGAGCAAGGCCCGGGAAGCCTGGGTTGGCGGGGCAAGTCGCTTAAGGAGGCGTCACAAGATGAATCCCGCGCATCGAAGTCGGGCTGGAGAAGCTCTTTGTCCACATTAGCGCAGAAGTTTAGCGCCGCTTGATGAAAGCGTGGGCGGAGAAGGCGGTGAATCTCAGCGGCCGTGGTGGTCAGCCAGGCGAAGCCCGCGGCAGCGGCGCCAAGCCGACGAGCTGCCGATAAGCGTGGGCAAAGAGCTCCTGATAGGGCAACTCTCGGAGAAGGCGATCCACACCTTGCGCACGGTCACGCGCACCACGGCTCCGATCTTCAAGAGCTTGCAGCGCAGGGTGTCGCACTGAGCGGCAGCCAACTCCGTGCCCGCCAGCGCCTGCGTCCGCAAAGCGTGCAGGAGCACGTAGGCCACGCCGGAGAACCACAGCCGCAGTTGGTTGGCTCGCATCGCGCCGGCGCTGGTGCGGTCGGCAAACAGATACAATTGCTGCTCCTTGATGCGGTTCTCCCTGTCACCCCGCGGGCAATACTCCTGCTCGTAGAGCACCGCGGCGGGATCCGCCTGCGCCGAGAGCGAGGTCACCACGAACCGCGGAATGGTGCCCCGAGGCAAGTGCTCGGCTTTGCCGACCACCCGCCGCGCTCGGCTCCAACTCTGGAGGGTTTGGTAGGTGAAGTCCTTGTAGAGCCGCGCCGGCCGCCGCTTGAGATCGGCCTCATGCCGCTGCTGGGCTTCGGCCAGCTCCTCAGCGATTTCCCGCTTCAGGCGCTCGTTTTTCGCCAGGCCGAACACGTAATCCACCTCGTTCGCTTCGCACCAGCGCATCAACGGCTCACGGCAGAAGCCGCTGTCGCCCCGCAGCATGATCGGCACGCACGGCCAGGCCTGACGCAGCCGCGCCGCCTGCCGCTGCACTTGCGGTAACGCCCGCCGACGCGTCGAGGTCCGCGGGACGCAATTGGGCGCACGGCAGGTGTCCGCCGCAGAAGATGTACAACGGCAGATAGCAGTAGCACTGGTAGTAGCCGTGGAAGAACTTGCCCAGTTGATCGCCATGCAGCGGATCGACTGTGGCGTCCAGGTCCAACACGATCCGCGGCGGCTGTTCCTGAAGCAAAAGCAGAACCGCTTCCACAAAGAACTCCTCCAGCTGGCCGCAGTCGGCGGTGATCTTCTTATAGCGGGAGTCTTCATCCGCCCCCACCGGCGTCAGTTCCAGCTGGTTGAGCGTACTCCTGCCCGCCAGCGGCTTGCCCCGGTCGCGCTCCCGGGCCCGGTCTTCGCCCGTGGGATCGGTCTTGCCCACCAGCACCGCCAGGAGTGGATCGTTCCGCAGGTGATCGTGGTCGTTGAGGTCTTCGTAGCCCAAGGCCAGGCCGTACACCCGCTGCGCTACCAACTCCTCAACCGTGTGCTCGATGCGCTCCGGATCGCGATGATCGGTGAAGCACGAGGCGAAACGTGCGATCAACCCCAGCTTCGCTTCCAGTTCCCGCAAGAGCAGTCCGCCGCCGTCGGAGGTGACTTTCCCGCCGTCAAAGCGGCCCACCAGCTCTCTGCTTCCCACTTCGTGAAACGCAAACGCCCGTCGAGCACACTCTATTTCCATCAGGCCGTTCCTGCTCGTTGGCGAAAGATGTTGGTGACAAACACCTGATGCCACAAGCAGCGGCCTTGTTCTATTAGCTTGGTGAGAAATGCCGGCTAGCACATTGTTCGAGACGTTACCTGAGGTGGGGTTGGCGTGCCGATCGCGCAAGGGAATGTTCTGCGCATTCTTGCCAGCCTCTGTAACGTCGCCCTGACATGCCGCTCACGTCAAAGCGCCAACAACATGCCGCCAAGCTGCGATCCAGTGTTACCGAGCTGAGCAATGTTGGGCAAAATCCAGCATCGAAGACAAGTGAAAAGCCTTGTCTTGATGCACGAAAACTATCCCCCAGCGCGCTGGGGTGCTAGACTACGGGATAGTCTGCTGGATTTCCCTCCTTACATTTCCTGCCTGACCATGAAACACGTCTGGTCTGATCGACGAAATCGCGCGATTTCCAAGTATCTTTTCCTCGCGGCGGTTCTGTTGGCCGCGCCGACAAGGTTACTGGGCCAAGAAGCCTGGAAAAGTGTGCCCATTCCGGAAACGTGGAAGAACACGCCCGGTGGTCCCTACAGCGATCAGGAAGGCTTTGCGTGGTTTCGTTGTCGTGTGACGACGCCGGAGTCATGGAAAGGCGCCGAACTGGAATTGTTCGTTGAGCCGATTGACGACGCACGGCAAATTTTTTTCAACGGCGAGCTAGTCGGCCAGATTGGGAAACTCCCTCCTACCTATGAAAGCGGACTGAACGGGCCAAGTCGGTTCGTTGTGCCGGCGCGTCTCGTCAGGTTTGATGCGGCGAACACGGTCGGCATTCGCATTTATCAAAACTTTGGTCGAGGCGGGTTTAACGTAGCAGCGCCGGTGTTGTTCGGAAAAGACGAAGCAATCCGATTGCAGGGCGTCTGGGAAATGCGGTTAGGCGATGATCTGGCCTGGGCGAAACCCGAACAACCTGCCGCAGCTGAAAGCGCGTTCACCAAACTTGATAATGCGGAGGACGTGTCCGCCTCGCTTAAGCGGTTGGAAGGCGATCAAGGCCCGCAGTCGCCCGCCGCAGCGCTCGCCTTAATGAAAACGGCCGATGATCTGGTCGTCGAGTTGGCGTTGGCCGACCCGGATATTGGCCAGCCGTTGTCGATCAAGTGGGACGAACGCGGACGGATGTGGGTGGTTGAGTATCGCCAGTATCCGTCGCCGGCTGGCTTACAGATGGTCAGCCGGGATAAGTTTTTGCGTTCCGTATACGACAAAACACCCCCTGCGCCGCCAAACCACTTTCGTGGGGAAGATCGCATTTCGATTCACGAGGACACCAACGGCGACGGCGTCTATGACAAGCATTCTGCCTTTGTCGAAGGGTTGAGTCTGGTCTCGTCTTTCGCGCTAGGGCGCGGCGGGGTCTGGGTGCTCAATCCGCCGTACTTGTTGTTTTATCCTGATCGTAATGGCGACGATGTTCCCGACGCCGATCCGGAAGTTCACTTGGAAGGCTTTGGCATCGAAGACTCGCATTCGATCGCCAATAACTTGCGGTGGGGGCCCGACGGTTGGCTGTATGCCGCACAAGGCAGCACCGTGACGGGACACATCAAACGACCCGGCAGCAAAGACCCGCCAGTCCACTCCATGGGTCAACTAGTGTGGCGTTATCATCCTGAGTCGCGACGTTACGAGATCTTCGCCGAAGGGGGCGGTAATACGTTTGGAGTGGAGATCGACTCGAAGGGCCGGTTGTATTCGGGCACCAATGGCGGCGACAGCCGCGGCTTCCATTACGTGCAGGGAGGCTACTTTCAAAAATCGTTTGGCAAACACGGCGATTTATCGAACCCATACGCCTTGGGTTACTTTCCCGATATGGAGCATCATGCGGTTCCTCGCTTCACGCACACGTTTGTGATTTATGAGGGGGCGGCGCTGCCTTCGCGCTATCACGGAAAGCTCTTTGGCGTTGAACCCTTGCAGGGTCGCGTGGTCGAAAGCGCCGTCGAAACGCACGGCTCATCGTTCCGTACCAAAGACTTGGGACATGTGTTAACCACGACCGACACGTGGTTCCGACCGGTCGACATTCAAGTCGGGCCTGATGGGGCGCTCTACGTTGTCGACTTTTACGAACAGCGCATTGATCACGCCAGCCATTATCAGGGGCGAATTCATCGGGAAAGCGGCCGAGTGTACCGCATTCACGGCAAAGGCGCTTCGCCGGCGCCGAAGTTCAATTTGGCCGAGCTTTCGAACGATGAACTGCTGGAAACCCTGCGTCATCAGAACAAGTGGTATCGTCAGGAAGCCTTGCGAGTCATTGGGGACCGGCGCGACGCGGCGGTTTCGCCTGCGTTGAAGGCATTGTTATCCCAAAGCGATGGGCAAACCGCGCTTGAAGGGCTATGGGCGCTCTATCAATCGGGGGGATGGGACGAGACCACGGCCCTTCAATCCTTGGATCATTCCGATCCGTACGTGCGCTTGTGGAGCGTGCGTTTACTTGGCGACGAAGGTCGGGTTTCGCAGAAGGTCGCAGAGAAACTAGCGGATCTGGCGTACCGAGATCCGAACGTCGAAGTGCGAAGTCAACTGGCGTGTTCGGCCAAACGCTTGCCTGCGAATCAGGCGCTTCCGATCGCGCGGCAACTCGCGCGACGTACCGAGGACGCCAACGATGTGCATTTGCCGTTGCTCGTGTGGTGGATCATTGAAAGCAAAGCCGAAACGGACCGCGATGCGGTGCTTCAATTATTCGGCGAACCGGAGTTTTGGCGCGAGGCGCTCGTAAAGCAACATCTCTTGGAGCGCGTCATGCGGCGTTATGCACAAGCCGGCGCTCGGCGTGATCTGTTGGCTTGCGCCAAATTGCTGGACATGGCTCCGTCGAAGGACGACGGGCAACGCTTGATGAAGGGCTTTGAACAGGCGTTTGAAGGCCGTTCGATGGCGAACCTACCCACCGAGTTGATCGACGCCATTGCGAAAGTGGGCGGCGTGTCCCTCGAATTGCGATTGCGCAAAGGCGAAAACGAGGCGATTGGCGAGGCGCTCAAGATTGTTGGTGATGAGAAAGCAGACGCTCGCCGCCGCACGGCGCTTGTTCAGGTGTTGGGGCAAATCAAGCAGCCGCGTTGCGTGCCGGTGCTGCTGGAGGTGGTTCAGAAATCGCCGAATAACGCGGTGCGTATTGCTGCGTTAACGGCGCTCCAGACCTATCCCGACACGAAGATCGCCGAAGAAGTAACTCGCCTGCATGACGGACTTCCCAACGACGTGCGTGAAACCGCCCAAGCCTTATTGGCCAGCCGGTTGAATTGGTCGCTGCTTTGGCTTCAGACACTGCAATCGGGCGCAATCAACAAGGAGTTAGTTCCATTGCCCATGGTGCGCAAGCTTTTGCTCCATAACGATGAGCAAGTCGCTGCGCTAGTGCAAAAAGCCTTCGGCGATGTGGAAGGCGCGAGCACCTCGGAAATGCGCGAAAAAATCCGCAGCGTTAGCGCCGTTTTGGAAACGGCGGCGGGCAATCCTTACCTCGGCAAAGAATTGTTTCTTCAACACTGCGGCAAATGCCACTTATTGTTTGGTCAAGGCGGACAGATCGGCCCTGATCTGACCAGTTACAAACGAGACGACCTGCAAGCGATGCTGGTAAATGTGGTGAACCCCAGTGCGGAAATTCGCGAGGGGTTTGAAAACTTTCTGGTGTTAACCGCTGATGGCCGGCAACTTTCCGGGTTTATTGCCGACCGCGATAACCGCGTGGTGGTGCTGCGAACGGTCGAAGGCCAATCACTGACCATCGACCAGGAAGAAATTGAGGACATGCGGGCGATTTCCCGCTCCGTCATGCCGGAAGGCGTGCTAGACAATTTCACCGAGCAGCAAGTACGCGACTTGTTCGCGTACTTGCGTTCGACGCAGCCATTACCCTAAGCGACCAGGGTGAGGAATGTGGCGATGTACAATGGGGGCTTGTCGGGAAGGCAGGGCGGCGCTCGACTGAAACGAAACGCTCGCCTGGACGCCCGCGCGTTTGAGCCTTGTCATTCCTGCACGCGGGTGCACTTGAAGTCCCAGTGGAGGCCCTGCGCATCGATGTAGCGACCTGACCATTCGCCGAACGCATCGAACGACAGCAGAACCTGACCGGAAAGTCCTCCTTTGAAATTCTGATTGCGGTCAGCGGCCCGCAAATCGTGAAACTCAATGCGAGTTTTTTTACCGTTTGGATGATTCTTGCCGATTTCTTTGTCGAACGGTGCGTCAGGACTGCGTATTGACTTTTGATAGAGCACATGGTTATGAACGCGGAAAACTCCGCGCAATGGCTCGCGGCCGCGAAGCGGCGGCCTTGGCGTCATTGAAAACCGCCAAATCGCTCCTTCAAATTGACCCTGTTCTTGCGCCATGGTCGACGAACTGCCCGCGATGGCGCCGAACCATACGGCTGCGGCAAAAAGCCCTAGATAAACACGTTGCACCTTGAGAAGGTGGATCATACAAACTCCTTGAAACAAGAATGATCAAATTACCTCTTGGTCCCAACCCAATTTCATAAGTCGCGCGGCGCTCGAAGCATGCGACCGCGTCGCCGCGCATTATTCCTGAACTCGCTTGCACACAAAGTCCCAATGCCGACCGTCCGAGTCGATAAAAGTTCAGGAATACTCGCCAAACCGCACGTTTTTGAGCAAGGCCGTTCCTTTGAGCCCCGTGTGGCGGGTGCGGGTCTCGTTGCTCACTGCATAAAAGTCCGACATTTCGATGCGAATGTTCTTGTTTGCCAGGGGAACGTTCTTGCCGATCATCTTATCGAAGTTGAATCCCCGGGATGGTTTCGACATTTGGTAGAGCACGTGATCTTTCACGCGAAAGGCAGCCCCCAAGTGCTCTTGGCCGGGATTCTTCGGCGTCATGGTAAAGGTCCACACCGCGCCGTCGAACTGGTCGTCGGCTTGCGCCGCGGCGGAAACGTCAACGCCGAGTCCGAAGACGCCGCTGATTGCGAACACTAGTCCATTCCAGCACAGCAGGTTTAAACGCAGTGATACCATCAGCCACCTATTCAGCAAATCGAGCAAGGAAAACGGGATTGGATACGGTTGGATCATAACTTGCATCAATTACGGGACGATGTCGACCTCTTGCGACCAGACCACGGCGTACTTCACTGCTCCGTTCTCGACCCAGGAGCAAACACACTGTGGAATGAAACCTTGCGCCTTGCGGGCGATCAAATGACTTTCGTATTCTGATTCACGCAGCGAGGAAGAAAAGTCCCAGGCGATCTCCGAGGGATTTTCGACAAACACAGCCAGGAACCGCGGCGGATTGACGTCTGCGTGCATGTTGATAATGTGCGGTCGCCACTTGGCTTTACGATATGCTTCGATCTTCGCCAAAAGCTCCTCGAAACTGAGATCGAGATCCCACTCGGAACGCAAACCGGCATGGTCGCCAAACAAGACCTCGTACCCTGCGGAGTCGCCGGCGCCATAGGGCGCCAGCGATGAAGGTGGGACGCCCTCGGCCCGCGCCTGCGTCAATTTCTCTTCCATAAACGCCGCGTCGCCAAACCAATATGACCAGGCCTCCGGATCTTTGATCCATAATCGGACATTCGCATTTGGTTCGTTTTGATAGGTGACGAACAACAGCGGCCGGTGCGTTTGGGACATCTCCTCATATTTTGGCGCGGTGTCGCCGCTGAGGATTTGTAGCTCCCATTCCCATGCGTCGGGGTCGGGAATCGCAACTGCGTCTAAGAGCGGCTCCGGCGCTCCGGCGCGCCGCGCAATCCAGAACGGACGATACCCCGTTGGCAAGTCTTTCGCCCAGGCCTGTAAAGCGTCCGGGGTGACGCCATGGACTTCGACGAACTCGGCGGGCTGAGGCCGTGGTCGACCCACCTGATCTTGTTGAACCGCTTCGACCGGCAAGGCGACTCGAAACCCCGCCGACACCCAGGGACGCGCCGCGGGCGAGATCGCCCATCGCGCCGCCGAACGTGCGTCGGATGCGGAATAAAACCAGTCGCCGCCGCGGGCGACTCGCAGGCCTTCTTGCAACACGGGGCCCGTTGGATCGACTGCCGTTTGTTCTTGGAACTGGCCGTAATAATCAGGATCCCACCAGTCCTGCACCCATTCGTACACGTTGCCGTGCATGTCGAACAAGCCAAAAGGATTGGGTTTCAATTGACCCACGGGCTGTGGGCGTCCTTCGGGTCGACCGTACCAGGCGCCATCGGCCAAGCGGTCGGCCGAATCGCCGGTCCACCATTTCGTCGTGGTTCCTGCACGGCAGGCGAACTCCCACTCTGCTTCGGTCGGAAGGCGATAACCGGTTTCCGGCGTGATCGTCACAGCGCCATTTTTGCGCAGGTACACCGAAGCTAAATTTTCACGATGACTGAGTTTGGTACAGAAGTCGGCGGCGTCGTTCCAACTTACGCTTTCAACCGGGTGTTGAAAGGTGTCGAGCCCGGTGACAAGATCGCGTCCGCCGCTCGTAGCCACAAACCACGACGGATTTTTTCCCACGATGCGTTTGAAATCCGATTGCGTGACTTCGCGCTCGCTCAGGTAAAATGGCTTTGTGAGCACAACTTTGTGTTGGGGGCCTTCACTCTTGGTGCACGCTTGCCATAATGCGTTGTCTTGCGCACCGGGGAGTGATTCTTCGATTTCGACGGGGTTGCTTCCCATCAGAAACTCACCCGGAGGGATGAGCCGGAACTTCATGCCAAGCGAATTCACGTACTCGGCCGGTGCGCCAAGATATTTGGCCCAGGCTTCTTGATACCGTCGCGCTCCGGCCGCGTCGAAGGGTGCGATCGCGGGAAGCGGCGCTTCGGCCGGCCAGCCTTGCCAGGAACGATTCGCGGAAGTGCGGGTGCTGCGCGCTGTTTGCGAGGTCTTGGGCTCCCACCAAACTTCGACCTGTGTCGACTTGCCAGAACCTATGGTGAAGCGGTTGGTTTTTGTCTTTAACCCCGTGTCGGACTGCAGCACGAACTGGTAATCGCCAGGCTTGAGGTTCCGACGGACTTGCTCGGCATCGTCGATCACGACCTGATATCGCTCGCGGCTTGCGATATTTTCAATCGTGACGGCCATTCCCTGGATCGATGCAACGTAGTCGTCTCCTGTCACTTTGACAATTAAGGCACCGTCGGGCGTTTCCAACCGCAGGATCACTACAGCGGCCCAGACTCCGAGCAATAACGCCGCGGCTAAAGCGACAGCGACCCAAGGCCAGCGTCTTTGCTTTTTCGGCGCAATCGACGTTGCGACAGGAAGCGTCACGGTGTCGGACGCCGACGGCGAACAAACGTCCTGCGCAATCTGCTGCTCAATCTCGGCAATGGTTTGCGCCACGATTTCGGCGGATTGAGGACGTTTTGCGGGATCCTTGGCCAAAAGGCTAGTAATGAGCGCCGAGAAGTCCGAAGGCAGACTGGGGCAGAGCTTTACCACGGACTCCGGTTCGTGATGGACGACCGCGTGCATCGTGGTGCTCAAGTCAATTCCGGCGAAGGGCGCCTTTCCCGTAACCACATGGTAAAGCACAGCGCCCAAGCTGAACAAATCGCAGCGCGGGTCGACTTGCTTGGCTTGCGCTTGTTCGGGCGCCATGTAGCGCGGAGTGCCCAGCACCATGCCGCTTTGGGTCAAGCCGGCGTCGGTTTCCGCTTGACGCACCAGGCCGAAGTCAAGAATCTTGACGCGTTGACCGGCCGCTTCGAGCCAAATGTTGTCGGGTTTGATGTCTCGGTGAATTAGCCCTTGTTCGTGGGCTGCGGCTAAACCCGTGGCGATCTCACGGCCGATACGTAGCGCCTTTGCGGCGTCGATACCACCCTCTCGATCAAGCCGTGTTTGAAGCGATTCGCCCCGCAGGTATTGCATGGCGATGAACGGGATGTGCCGATCTTCGTCGACCTCATAAATATGCACGATGTGATCGTGATCGATTGCCGCGGCTGCTTGGGCCTCACGCAGGAAACGATTCCGGGATGACCGACTGGCGGCCACCGCAGGCTTCATCACCTTGAGTGCGACGTGCCGCTTCAAGCGGAGGTCTTCCGCGCGGAAGACGACGCCCATGCCGCCAACGCCCAGGACTTCGAGGACGCGATAACCGCCTAATCGGCCAATTTCATCGGGACCCTCGGGCGGGTGCAGGAAATCAACGTCTTCGGTGCGAAACTCGCGAACTTCCGATCCAGAGCCGCCAGACGGGTGGATCAACTGCGTAACATCGGATTCGACGGTTTCAATTTCCGAATGCAGTTGCTTGCCGCGCTCAATCACCTGGAGTACGGCATCGTCTTCGCCATTGCTTACGCGGCGCGCGCGGATGGCCTCGGTCAGATTATCGGTAGCGGTGATTTTTTCGGCGGTCGCCACGCAGCGGTCACACGCGAGCAAATGCTCGCCCCAGCGCTCGCGCTGCGACGCGGGCAAATCGCCCAAGAGCAACTTTGCCAGCGTCTCGGGGGTGGGACAATGTTCAAGAGTCATGCATTATTTTCCAAGGCGGCGCTTTGTCGCGGTGTTAGTCGCGTAGGAGCCTAAGCTCCACACGGCGCTGTGAGCCGTCGGTCAAGGTCCACACGCCTCGGTATGTGGGCGGTTCATTTTTCCATCGCAGCAGCTTGTGTGTACCCGCGTGCAAACGCGTTACTGGGTCGAGAATGACTTCAACCTGCTCACCTTTTTCCGTGTACTTGCCAAGTTGATTGAGGCTTCGATTGTAGAGATTGCCTTCAGGAGTTGCTAAGAAGGTTCTCGTTTCGGTCGGTTTTCCCTCGGTTGTAAAGAAACGCAATTCCCACACCCGACCATTGATGGTGTTTTTGGAAGGGCCGTCATCGGCAAGCCCCACCGTGACGCCAAGCACGCTGAGCAATGCTCCCATCGCCAGCAAAATCTTCAGCAGATACAACATGTCCCTTGATTAACTCCTCGAAAGTGCGTGTGCGAGTATGGCGTCAAACGAACGGTCGTTTCAAAGCACTACGCGGCGTTTTTCTGAGTCTGTCAGAAACCTTTGGGATTTCTTCCAAAACGGCCCAGGGGCTGGAGCTGGCCAGCGAGTTTACCACTTTGTGTCCAACGCCATACCTGTGCTTGAGAAAGTACAACGCGACTGGGCATCGCAGGTAAGAACGAGAGAGTTAATCCATTAGACCATCGAGTTCTTCACGCAAACGGCCAAGTACGCGCGATTTGGCCAAATACGCCATATTGACGGTCATGCCCAAATCTTGGGCGACCTCCGCGGCTTTGCGCCCCTCGACCACTTGCTGCCAACAGGCTTGCCAGACCTCGTCGCGAAACTCTGCCCGCATGAGTTCGAATGCACGCTGGACGAGAAAATTACGATGTTCGATCTCGTCGAATAAGTCAACGGCGGGCGCCAGGGCAACGGTCGAGAGGTTACCCGAGGGTCCTACTGCGGGGTGTGCGGCCTTGCGCCGATGAAAGTCCTTCGCCTTATTCACGGCGATGGTGCGTAACCAACCCCGAAAGCGGCGCGCCGGGTCGTACTCAAACTCGGGCAGTTTCGCTAGAAGGACCGTTAGCACTTCTTGCACCAGGTCGGCCGCATCGGCAGCGTTTAAGCCTTGATTGCGTCCCCAATGAAAAATGAGCGGCGCGTAGAGTTCCACGAACCTTCGCCAAGCCGCCTCCTGATTGGGTTGCCGGAGTCGCAGCAGCAAGCTAGGTGAGGTCGAATCCATAGGCGATCTTTCGAGGGCAAAACATCGCCATTTTAGCCAATCCGAACGCCGCCAACACCGCGTCAGCGGAAAAAAGGCAGGACCCTCGGGAAACCGTGGCGCCACGTGCGATGAGCAAGCGATCGACGGTTTTTTGCATGCGAGCCGTAATGGGACGGCGCGCGAAAACAGCCGGACGGGCCGGCTGTTGCTGTTCGTTGCGACGTAAGGATGCGACTCGGTCTTACTTCACGGTGACATTTTCCGCACGAGGACCTTTCGGGCCGCGGCCGATGGTGAATTCGACCTGTTGGCCGATTTGAAGCTGCTCGAAGCCTTCGTCCGCCACGACGGAGCAATGAAAAAAGACATCGTCTCCGTCGGTCTTGATGAATCCGAAACCTTTGTCTGACACCAACTTTTTGATCGTACCCTGCGGCATGGCGCCACTCCTCGAAGAAACTACACCAAAAGAACGCGGCGCTATTTCACCGAGCCGGAGAAACCAACCTGGCTGCGGAGAGGGCGTCGAGTTCCACAACACGCCTGTTTCACCTCGCTGCGCGTTCGTGCGATAGCCACCATCGACCGAACCAAAGCGACCAAGCGGGGGTACAATACGTGAAGGAAGATTTTTACGCAAGAACGATTTTTTTCGTTTGGCCGTTGTCGCGTCGCGGTTACTTCGTGACAAAGTTCACCAACCGCCCCGGAACGACAATCGTTTTTACGACCTGTTGACCTGCGAGCAACTCCTTAACTTTTTCATCGTTCAATGCGAGTTGCTCCAGCTCTTTTTGTCCGAGATCGGCTGGCGCTTGAATCTTAGCGCGTAGTTTACCTTTGATTTGCACCGGGATTTCGACTTCTGCGTCTTTCGCCAAACGTTCGTCGTGCTTGGGCCAGGGTTCGTACGCCAAAGTATGCGTGTGGCCCAAGATCCGCCACAGTTCCTCGGCCAGATGCGGCGCATAAGGCGAAAGCATCAGCACGAACGGCTCGATACACGCCCGCGGACGCACCGACTGTTTGGTGAAGTAATTGACAAACTCCATCATGCGGGCGATGGCCGTATTGAAACTCATGGAGGCGGTGTCGGCGGTCACGTCGCGAATGGTCTTATGCAACACGCGGTTTTGTTCGTCTGTGGGATCACTATCTTCTACCGAGGAGTGCAACACGGCTTCCTCGGAGCGCTCTTCCACCACCATGCGCCAGACGCGGTCAAGAAAGTTGCGCACGCCGTTCACGCCCGACATGCTCCAGGGTTTGGTGGCCTCGAGCGGGCCCATGAACATCTCATACAAGCGCAGCGCGTCGGCGCCGTATTCCTCAACAACCTTGTCGGGATTGACCACATTGCCGCGGCTTTTGGACATTTTCTCCGCCTTGGCGGTGAGCGGCAGATCGGTTCCCTGTACGTAGAATGAGCCTTTGCGCTTTTCAATTTGATCTTCGCGCAAGTTTGCCGTAGCGGGAGACGCGGCGTTCTCGTTAACCAGTATGTACGAGATTTTGCCGTTGTCATCCTCAGAGCGGATTCCCACGATGCCTCTCTCGGCAAGTTTTGCCTGCTCGCCTTCAAACGCCGCCGCCGTGGCGTAAAACTGCGGCTCGCCCAGGATCATGCCTTGGTTCACCAACTTCTGAAATGGCTCAGGAGTACTGACGTAACCGCGATCGAACAAGACCTTGTGCCAGAAACGCGAGTACAACAAGTGCAGCACGGCGTGTTCGGCGCCGCCTACATAAAGGTCGACCGGCATCCACGCTTTTTCCTTCGCCGGGTCGACAAAGGCTTGGCTGTTCTTCGGATCGATAAACCGCAAATAATACCAACACGAACCCGCCCATTGCGGCATGGTGTTGGTCTCGCGCTTGTAGCGCCGTCCGGCAATCTCGACGTACAACCAATCTTCCGGCGCTTTTTCCAGCGGCGGCTCGGGGCGGCCGTGCGGCTTGAAATCGTCAAGCTTAGGCAAATCGACGGGCAAGTCCTGCGGATCGACGGCGCGCAACAAACCCGTGGGCTGGCCGCTCTCGTCTAATTCGTGCAGGATGGGAAACGGCTCGCCCCAGAACCGTTGCCGGCTAAAGAGCCAGTCTCGCAGCTTGTAGTTGACCGCTTTGCGCCCTATTCCTTGCAATGATAAATCATTTGTGATTCGTTCCTTGAATTCGTGAGTGGGTAGATTGTCATACTCCCGCGAGTTCATTGCAATTCCATCATCCGTGTATACTTCTCTTCCACTCGTAATTCGGGCCACATATTCTTTGTGCAATTCGGCTGGAGTTTTTACACCGTCTTTTTGTGCCTCGGGTGAAGGTAAGCTGCCAAATGTTGTGACTTGTGGAAAGACAACACAGACGATCGGCAAATCGAATTGCTTAGCGAACTCGAAGTCTCGCTCGTCATGGGCGGGCACCGCCATGATGGCGCCGGTTCCGTAACTGATTAAAACGTAGTCGGCGATCCAAATGGGAACTTGCTCGCCATTCACGGGATTGATCGCGTAGGAGCCGGTAAAGACCCCGGTTTTATCCTTCGCCAGTTCCGTGCGTTCCAGGTCGCTCTTGCCGGCGGCTTTCTGGCAATACGCTTCGACGGCCTGCTTCTGTTGTGCAGTGGTCAATTTCGCGACGAACGGATGCTCTGGCGCGATGACCATATACGTGGCGCCAAACAGCGTGTCGGGTCGCGTTGTGTAAATGCGCAACACGTCTTCGGCTGGCTTAGCGGGAAACGGCTCCTTCGATCGACTGGCTTTCCACGTGTTAAATGACCCTTTCGCGCCGATGAAAAAATCGACTTCTGCACCGGTGCTGCGGCCGATCCAGTTGCGTTGCAGCAGTTTGATGCCTTCGGACCAGTCAACGCCTTCCAGGTCGCTCTCTAGGCGATCGGCATAGGCGGTGATGCGCAACATCCATTGCCGCAGGGGAATGCGCCGCACGGGATGACCGCCGCGTTCGCTCTTGCCATCGACAACTTCCTCGTTGGCCAGCACGGTGCCCAATGCGGGGCACCAGTTCACCAGGGCTTCGGCCTGGTATGCCAAGCGGTGTTCATCCTGGAAGCGGCGTACGGCCGCTTCCCCCTGGTTTTTTACTTCCAGCGGAATGGGGAGTTCGGCAATAGGTCGCCCCTTTTGCTGTTGAAGGTCGAACCACGTATCGAACAGCACCAAAAAAATCCATTGGGTCCAGCGAAAGTACTCAACGTCGGTCGTGGCCAGTTCGCGGGTCCAGTCGTAGCTGAAGCCCAACATTTTCAATTGGCGCCGAAACGTCGCGATATTGCGCTCAGTCGACACGCGCGGCGGCGTGTTCGTTTTAATGGCGTGCTCTTCCGCCGGCAGGCCGAATGCGTCGAACCCCATAGGGTGAAGCACCGACTTGCCTTGCATGCGCTGGAAGCGGCAGACAATGTCGGTCGCGGTATAACCTTCGGGGTGTCCTACATGCAGTCCGTCGCCGCTGGGGTAGGGAAACATGTCCAGCACGTAGACCTTACCTGCTCGGGGCAGGTCGGGCGTTTTGAACGTTTGATGCTCTTCCCAATACTTTTGCCAGCGAGGCTCGATGTCAGCGGGGTTATAACGTGGCATGAATACTTCGGGGTAGTCGCAATCGAAGGAAAAGCAAACCAGCCGGCTGGCTAACGCAAAGAACCCGGTGGTTAGGGCGGCGAAACGGTCATAATACCGAGTTCGCCCCGCGGACAATAGGACAGTCCTCCAGCCTTCATGGTTCAGAGAGCGACACTTCGACCAACGGCGCGCTGCGAACGAGCGATCTGCGCGTCGAGCGGTCTCGATGACGTGCAGGCGAACCGCCCATGGTGGGAGACGCTGACAACTTTTGCAAAACTTGGCGCGTCCTGTTGGCCCACACAAAACCGCTTGCTAAACTTAGTTTTTCCCTTCTCCACCGGTTGAGACCGCGCCCATGTTGATTGGCCGACGACGCTTGCGACTAACCCCCGCCGAATGCGACGCCATGCGCGCTGCAGGCCGTTTCAACGCGCAACTGATGGATTACATCCGCCAATATGTTAGGGCGGGCGTGACCACTTCGGAAATCGACCAATTGGTTCATGACTACACCAGCTCACATGGCCATAAGCCGGCGCCGCTGAACTACCAAGGCTTCCCCAAGAGTTGCTGCACCAGTGTGAATGACGTCATTTGTCATGGCATTCCCGGCCCGTACCGGCTCAAGGAGGGGGACATTGTGAATGTCGACGTCACCACGATCGTCGATGGCTGGTTTGGCGATCAATCGGAGACGTTTCTCATTGGCAAAGTCTCGAAAACGGCGCGGCAAGTGACGCAATGCTCGTTTGATTGTCTTTGGGCGGCCATTGATCATATACGTCCTGGGGGCCCTGTGTCCGACATCGGCGAGGCGATTGTACGCCGGGCCAAGAAGTACAACTTCGGCGTGGTGGAAGAGTATGTGGGCCATGGCGTAGGCCGAGCGTTTCACCAGAAGCCCAACATCCCCCATGTTCCCACCCCGGCCTCGCGCCGTGATCGGTTGGAGCCGGGCATTTGCTTCACCATCGAGCCAATGATCAACAGTGGTTCGCGTGAAACTCAACTCGATGAGCGCGATGGCTGGACCGTGACAACCAAGGACGGCGGGCTTTCCGCCCAATTCGAACACACCATCTTAATGACCGACAAAGGCCCGGAAGTGCTGACGTTGACACTTCATGGGCCGCAAAAAGGCCACAAATTTTAAGCAAATCGGTTTATTTCAGGTTGATTCCGCTTCGTTGCCGGTGTCTTCCTTATTCGATTGCGGCTGAGCGGCGCCAGGAGTAACCTTCAGCGTTTCCCCCCTTTTCACGTTGGTCGCCAAGAAACTGCTCTTGTCGTTCATCGACAAAACTTAGTAGATTCCCCGATGGCGATGTGGAGGAAAGGGAAGTCCGCACAGTGATTCTTTGTGCGGTAAGGCAAGGACGCCGAACACACCCACGCTACGCCTCGTAGGAGTCAACGGAGTTGGCGTTGCGCCATGGAGTTTCCGGAGGGAGTCGGGCCTTCCTGCGGATTCGGACGACGCGCCATTCTGGCGACTTTGGCTCAATCGCGTTGGTCCTTGTCGATGGAAAGGAATCCCCATGCTCGTTCTTACACGTCGCGAAAACGACACGATCGTTTTCCCCACACTTGGCATCACGGTCGAACTGCTTCGTTTGCGTGGCGGAGCCGCGAAAGTTGGAATTGAAGCCCCGGCTGAAATTCCCGTCAAGCGCGGCGAATTGTTGGGATTGCGCTCCCTTCAATTCAGCGGTGAGGGCGTATCTTCCTCGGAACAACTGCGGCGACTGCGGCAGAGCGTCCGTCAACGGCTTGATCAGGCCGCGCTGCAATTGAATGATCTGCACCAGCAGCTTGAAGAAGGTGACGCGGCGGCAGCGCAAGACGGTATATTGCGGTTGTTCCACGAACTTGAAGCATTGGAGCACGAAGCGTTTGAAGATTTGCGCGAAAGCGGCGAATCGAAAATTGTGCGTCCCTCGCGCCATGCGTTGGTAGTCGAAGACGACCGCGATCAGCGCGAGTTGATGGCTGGGTTATTCCGTTTAAGCGGTTACGAAGTAACCACAGCCGCCGACGGCGCCGACGCGCTCGATTTCCTCTCGTTGCACGCCGCCCCCGATGCGATTGTGTTAGACATGCACATGCCGCGCTGCGACGGTCCGACCGTTGTTCGCCAGATTCGGTGCAACCCTCGGTTTCAAGGCGTCAAAGTCTTTGCCGTGAGCGGTGTGGAGCCTGGCGCCGTTGGTGTTTCGTTGGGGCCGAACGGCGTAGATCGCTGGTTTGCTAAACCAGTACAGCCCGAGCAACTTCTTGAAGAAGTCAGCAAGGAATTGAATGGCGAAGCCGTAGCCAGTTCGCCTGGTTAATCAAACGCAAGTTGGGCATTGCCCCGCTCGGCATTGGCGTGGCCATAAGGCGCGTCGCTCGGAAGGTCGAACGTTATGAAGCGCCGCGTCCTAAAAATTGCTGATACGCCGCGACGGCAAGTTCGTCGCAGCGTTCATTTTCAGGATGTCCACTGTGGCCGCGCACGTGGGTGAACTTCACGCGGTGTTCTTGGAGCAGTTCATCGAGCCGTCGCCACAATTCTTCGTTCTTGACGGGCTTCATGGTTTTGCCCTCGCGACGGCGCCATCCGTTGCGTTTCCATGCAAGCATCCATTCGCTCATTCCCTTGCCCACGTACACGCTATCGGTAAAGAGATGTACCGAGCAGGACTTTTTGAGGGCCTCCAAACCACGAATGACGGCGGTCAGCTCCATTTGGTTGTTCGTGGTGACGCGCTCCGCGCCGGCTTGCTCCATTTCTTTCCCTGAGGCGGCATGCCGCAGGATGAAGGCCCAACCGCCGGGGCCGGGATTTCCACTGCACGCCCCGTCGGTAAATAATTCGACCTCGGGCAAAGCTTGGCCGCTGCTCATGATTATCCTTCAGCATTTTCGGACGTGGATGCGGCGGCAACAGAAACGGGCGCCGAGGGTCCTGCCCATTCGGCTCGACGTGGTTTGGTCAACCGTTCGAGTTTTTTCGCCACCGTTCCACCAGCGCGCGTCGCGGCATGGTCGGCAATGCTCCACGGCAGCGTGACAAAAAACTTGCTTCCCTTGCCCAGTTCGCTGGTGAAGTCAACTTCGCCTCCCAGGAGTTTGCATAACTCACGCACGATGGACAACCCCAAACCAGTGCCGGAGTATTCGCGGGTCAGGTTGTCTCCGCGGTTGTGCCGCGCGACGCTTTGGCGGAACTTTTCGAAAATAATCTCGCGATCTTCCTCAGCAATGCCCACGCCCGTGTCGGCCACGGTGAGTTCAAGCAAGCCTTGATCAGTACGTGCGGCCGAAACGTCGATTCGCCCGCCCTCGGGCGTGAACTTGATGGCGTTGGACAGCAAATTCGTCAGGATTTGTTGAACTTTGCTTTGGTCTTGGTAGAGCGCCGGAAGATCCGGAGCCATATGTACGTTCAAGTCAATATTTTTTTCTTCCGTGAGCGAGCGCACCATGTCGCATTGGGCGGAGACGATCGCCTCGATGTGAAACTCGGCGGGCCGGACATCCATTTTGCCCGCCTCCATCTTGGCGAGATCTAAGATGTCATTGATCATTTCCAGCAGTACACGTCCCGACTTTTGTATGTTCTGCACATACCTGCGCTGCCGAGTATTCAGGGTGTCAATATCCTTCAGAACATCCGAGAAACCAATGATGCTGTTCAGCGGCGTGCGTAGTTCGTGGCTCATGTTCGCCAGAAAATCGCTTTTCAGGCGGTTCATTTCATACAACTGCATATTCGTTTGCGCTAGCTCATCGAGCTTCGCGTCCAGGTCGGTATTGACGCGCCGGAGTTCTTCTTGCGCGTCGACCAAGTGACGCAACATGCGGTTGAAAGATTCCGCCAGATCTTCGAACTCGTCGTTCGTGTGGATGTCGGCTCGCAGCGACGTATTGCCTCGGCTAATCTCATCGCTAATTTCGCGTAGGTGCTTCAACGGTTTCACGATAACGTACTTAACCACCGCCCACAGAAGCACCATGGCGATGGAGAACGTAGCTATGGCTGTGACCCACAGAATGGCCCAGTTGGCGGCAATGGCGCGCTGCGTTTTTCCGTAAGGAATGGAAACCTCGACCACGCGAAACGGCAACTGCCGGATGAGTTCACGGTCGTTGGCGGCTGCGGTAAGGGCGCTCGGCTCTAAGTCCAAGCGATGGCATAGTAAGCATTCCTGCTTCCAGTACACCGGTTGGTAGTAGTGGTATTCTTGCTGCTCTGGCCCATCGACGCGGCGTGAAAGCGACGGCGGCAAAAACTCCGGAGGCGGCCCTGGAGGTTCTTCTAGCGAAGTCGGCTCGACGACGCTATCGCCGTTTTGCCCTTCCTTGAGACGTTTTTTAGCTTCCTCATACGCAGCGGCGCGGGCACGGTACGCTTGCAACTCGACCTCGTACTCCGTGATGCGTTCTTCCAGCAGCGCTTTCAGCGAAGGAAGGTTCTCAGATTCCCACTCGTTTTGCGGCGGCAGGGTTTTGTCGTCCGCATCAACCGGCGAATCAAACGCAATGAAACGCCAATCATAGTCCAGATTTTCCATCGCCCGGCTGTAATCGGCTACCTTTTCGCGGTTGCCCTCGCTTCCGGTTTCCCACTTGAGCCAGTGGTGCTTGAGTAAAGCGGAGTCGACAAGTCGCCGGCCGGTGTCGCGATTCTTCTCCTCGATGAGTTGCCCCGTCCGCTTTCCGTAGAGATAAAAGCTGACGGTGATGAGTAAAAGCAGGCTCAGACCGAACAAAATGCGGCACTTGCGCTCCAGGTTGGTTTCGCCCAACACACGCTTAACGGAGCGATAGGACATGCAAACAGCCGCCAGGAAGAGATGAGAAATGACAATCGCCTAGGTATTTTACGGGGTTGCCGTCGACGAAACCAGAGGAAAGCGGCTCTGGGCGCAATGCAGCACATGGCGCAAAACAAGACCGCCGACGCGACGCGACGGCGGTCCCAAAGCGATTTCGCGTAAAAACTGCGTTAATCGTTGCGTAGTTTGAGACCCACGGAGGTTAGCTTCTCACGCACCTCGTTCAAACTGGTAACGCCGAAATTCTTGCATTCCAGTAAGTCGTCGGGAGTCTTGCGGATCAATTCTCCAATGGTATTCAAACCGAGACGCACCATGCACTTGCGAGCACGAACCGAGAGATTCAGGTCGGCAATGGGACGATCCAACTGAGCTTGTTCATCCGGCGACAAGTGCGAGGTATCGAAATGAACGGGTTCAGGCTCCGACTTTTCATGAGCAAACTGCCCTAGATCCAGACCCTTCGAGGCGAGCATCTCCCGTATTTCGGTGAGTGAGGTTTCGCCGAAGTTCTTACTGTTCAGCAGTTCTTGTTCCGTAATGCGGGTTAAGTCGCCCAGGGTGCGCACGCCCATCTTTTGCAGGCAGTTCCGACTACGCACCGAAAGTTCGAAATCGGTCACGGGGATGCTCAGCACCTGTGACATCCGATCGCGGCGTTTGGCCGCTTCTTCGTCATAGTACATATCGCCCGAAGCGCTTGCGTCGCGCAGGAACAGGCGAGCCCGTTGATTATTCGGGTATGCGTCTAAAACGCGCTGGTAGCATTGGGCCGCTTGTTCGAATTGGTCACGGTCTTCGTAGAGCAATCCCAAGTTCATTAACGAACCCACATGGGAAGGATAGGAACTCGCGGCGCGTTGGTACAAGCGCAGCGCTTCTTCATCATTCCCGTAACGATCGTTTTCTAACGCCAACCCAAAGAGGGCGCCGGGATGCGTTCCATCGACCTGCACGGCCCGTTCAAATAATGCGGTGACTTCCCGCGGATTGCCATTGAGCGATGCGACCGTCGCGCCGCGCTGGAACAAATACTCCGCGGTTTGTTCGACCGCTCCGGACAGTTCATCAAGAAGTTTAAGCGCATCCTGCGATTTACCGCCGTAACGCAATGCCTCGACCGTGGCGAGCGTGCAGTCATCCGAGTCGTAACCTGCTTTTTTGGCCGATTTATAGGCGTCAATGGCTGCGTCGAACCGTTCCAAAGCAAACTGCGCCTTCCCCAAATAGAAGAACGAGAGCGCACCCCCGTCGGCCTTGGAAAGCGTTTCGACCGCCTGTCGATAACGGCCAAGCAGGTAGTAGCACACACCCAACCGCGCGGCGGCGGCCGGAGAGCGGTCCTCTCGCGACTCGAGCTCTTGGGTCGCTTCTCGCAAGACGGCGTGATTCGAGTAATCTTCTCGAATTGCCGTAATAAGTTGCCGAATTTCTTGCGGGCCAAACGTGGCGTTCGAAAGTACGATTTCCTTCAAATCGACAGCAACACCTAGAGCCATATCTGTGTTTTCTCCAAAGTCCACGAAAACCGCAGCGACAAATCTCGTACCAGTGGAGCAAATTATCGCCGAGAAACGGCAAGCGGGCAAGGTGAGGGGATCCACCCCAGCGTCAGAGAGCTCTCGCTGAGGAGAAGAAGGAGCCAGCGAAGGGAGTCGAACCCTTAACCCCCGCATTACGAATGCGGTGCTCTGCCAATTGAAGCTACGCTGGCCGTTGAGCGTCTTTGAAGTTTAGCCCAAGGTGGTGTGAACGACAAGGACGGTTTTGCGGACGCCTCTGGAAGTTCGTCGCCAATCGGGTACATTGCCATCAACCTTACGACGGACAACTTCACGCAGGGCGGGGAGTAGCGCGCAACATGTTACGTATTGCGGTCTTAAAGGAAACGTACCCCAAGGAGCGTCGTGTTGCGTTGATTCCCGCAAGCGTTCCAGCCCTTCAAAAGCTGGGGGCCGAAGTCCTCGTCGAAGCCGGAGCCGGGCAATCGGCCGGTTTCTCCGACGATCATTATGCGGCTCGTGGCGCGAAGATCATCAACGCCCGACGAGATTTGTTCGACGCCGAGATTCTGTTGCAAGTGCGAGCCCTAGGGGCTAACCCTATTGAGGGAGTGGCGGATCGAGCGCACTTAAGACGAGGACAGATCCTCATCGCCACGTGCGACCCTCTGGGTGAACCGGGCGCCGTGCAAGAAGCAGCGGCGACCGGCGCGAGCGTGTTTGGCTTAGAGTTGATTCCACGCATTACACGCGCGCAAAGTATGGATGTGCTTTCCTCCATGGCGACGATTGCTGGCTACCGCGCCGTACTCATGGCTGCAATTGAGTTGCCCAAAATGTTTCCCATGTTAATGACGGCGGCGGGTACCTTGTCGGCGGCGCGGGTTTTTGTCATTGGGGCTGGCGTAGCGGGACTTCAAGCGATCGCGACCGCCCGGAGGCTGGGCGGCATCGTTCACGGCTATGATGTTCGGCCGGCATGTCGCGAACAAGTGGAAAGTCTTGGCGCCAAGTTTGTTGAGATGGACCTTGGCGCCACCGACGCGGAAGACAAAGGTGGGTACGCCAAGGCTCTTGGCGAGGAATTCTATCAAAAGCAACGGCAATTGATGGCCAAAATCGCAGCCGAGAGCGACGTGGTGATCACCACCGCGGCAATTCCAGGAAAACCGTCGCCGCGCTTGATTACGGCGGAAGCGGTCGCCCAAATGACGCCGGGCTCAGTCATCGTTGATCTTGCGGCGGAGCGCGGCGGTAACTGCGAACTCACGCAGGCCGATCAGCGTGTTGTGGCTCACGGCGTGACGATTCTCGGGCCGACGAATCTTCCGTCCGATGCGCCGTTTCACGCCAGCCAGATGTTCTCGAACAATGTGGTTCGATTCTTGCAAAACCTGGTCAAGAACGGCGTCGTGAATTTGAATCTTGAGGATGAGATCATTCGCGAAACGCGGTTAACTCATGACGGCGAAGTGGTAAACGCTCGCTTGCGCGACGTGCTTGGAATACTTCCGCCGCCGACAACGGAAACTGGTAGTCAAGGAAACGTCAATGCGTAATCTCCTTTTGCTGCTGATTGGCGGCGTGCTAGTGCTCGTGTTTTGCGCTGCTAATTCGCCTTACGTTTTAGCACAAGACGGCGCAGCGGCGTCTACCCC
The DNA here is from genome assembly GCA_963204915.1 of Planctomycetota bacterium. GTDB lineage: Bacteria > Planctomycetota > Planctomycetia > Pirellulales > Pirellulaceae > JAHWKS01. Next base: position 133,228 of record CAUJHS010000081.1, read on the forward strand.
CGTGGCGACTTCGCCGACCGAGAAGGAGTTTTCGCCGGTGCAATCGTTGGCGGCCAGTTTGACCATTTTTGTGCTGGCCGTTTTCGTCGGTTTTGAAGTGATTACGAAGGTTCCGCCGACTTTGCATACGCCGCTCATGTCCGGATCCAATGCGATTAGCGGCATCACCATTGTCGGCGCCATTGTTGTCACGGGCTTGAGCAGGGATGTAATTACGTCTGGCGTGGGCTTGCTCGCGGTGATGCTGGCCATGGTGAACGTGGTAGGCGGGTTCCTGGTCACTCACCGCATGTTGAACATGTTTCGCAGAAAGTAGCCGTTGTGGACATTCAGTCGTTGATACCGTTGATGTATCTGGTCGCGTCGGTCCTCTTCATCTTCGGTTTGAAGAAGATGGGCCATCCGCGAACGGCCGTACAAGGCAACCTCCTGGGCGCGTTGGGCATGTTGCTGGCTATTGGTGCGGCGTTATTCGACGTGAACATGCAGGCGTTGGCGGCCGGCTTTGGGGTTGATAGGACCCATTACGTTTTGATTGCGATCGGGATTGTCGTCGGCAGCGTCATTGGCGCGGTTATGGCCCAGCGGGTGCAAATGACCGCCATGCCACAAATGGTGGCGTTGTTCAATGGTCTGGGAGGTGCGGCCTCGGTGCTGGTAGCCGGCGGCGCGATGGCGCAGGACGCGACGCCCACGATCACAGAACTCGTCGCAACAGCCGCCTCGGCCATTATTGGCGCCGTCACCTTTTGGGGGAGTTTAGTTGCTTACGGGAAACTTCAAGAGTTGACTTGGTTCAAAAGACCGTACCCGGTTCCCGCGGGGCAACTAGTGAATGCATTGCTCGCACTTCTGACACTCGCGGCCAGTGCGTGGCTCGTCGCGGAAAACTCGCTCCCAGCGTACATCGTTACAGCGCTACTGGCTTCGGTGCTGGGCGTATTGTTGGTTAATCCCATTGGCGGCGCCGATATGCCCGTCGTCATTGCGCTATTGAACTCCTATTCAGGTTTGGCTGCTTCAGCCACTGGATTTGCCATCGAAAACAATGTGCTCATTATTTCCGGAGCGCTCGTAGGAGCCTCGGGAATTATTCTCACGCAGTTGATGTGCCGGGCGATGAACCGCTCGTTGACCCACGTGCTGTTCGGGGTCATGGACGCAGGCGGCGCCAGTGCATCAACCGACGAAGTATACGCAACGGTTCGCAGCACGACGCCGGACGATGTCGCCATGATTCTCGATGGCGCTCAGCGAGTGGTCATCGTGCCTGGCTACGGACTGGCGGTGGCCCAAGCGCAACATGCGGTGCGCACGTTGCAGCGAGTTCTCGAAGATCGTGGCTGCACGGTTGAGTACGCCATTCATCCGGTCGCGGGACGCATGCCAGGTCACATGAATGTGCTCCTGGCGGAAGCCGACGTTCCCTATGAACAACTCAAGGAAATGGATGAGATTAATCCCACAATGTCAAATGTCGATGTTGCGATTGTGATCGGCGCCAATGACGTGGTGAACCCAGTCGCACGGACCGATCCGAAAAGTCCCATTGCCGGCATGCCCATCATCGATGTTGACAAAGCTAAGACGGTTATTGTGCTCAAACGAAGCCTTAGCCCCGGGTTTGCGGGAATTCCCAATCCGCTGTTTGCGGCGCCGAACACACTGATGTTGTTTGCCGACGGTCAAAAAGGCGTTTTAGAACTGAACGCGGCAATTCGTGAGGCGTCCAAGTAGTGTTGCGAGCGTGAACAATGTGCAAGAGTCTTGGCCGCCGTGTCAAATTGATCGCAGATAAAAAAGCAACGCCTGTTGATCTTCTGACGACAACGCATCGGCGCCGCCGTGCCCGAACTTGCCTAGGACATCCTCCAGGGTGGCGGCTCGATTGTCGTGAAATAGCCTCTCCCGCTGACTTACGCCACGCAAGGACGGAGGATTGAACTTCCGGCGTCCTGCCGAGTCTTCCAAGCCCACATCGTACACATGTGGCGATGTGAAAGTCGGCGGTTGGTGGCAATCAACGCAACCGGTGGCCGAAAAGACGCGTTGGCCGTGGTCCCTTTGTTGTGGATCGACCTCGCCTCGCGCGGTCAGTATTCCTGGCGGCGGACTGAGCGTCTGCATGTACGCGACGAGCGCCGCAATGTTGCCCGGCGTCGCGTGCATGGCGGCGTGATCCCGCATGGTGATGGTGATCGACTTCTGGGTTTGATTGTGTAAGGAGTCTTGCTCGCCGCTCCAAGCCCAAGGGCTGGTCTCTCCTACTCCAAGCAATGACAGGACGCGCTTGGAGGCGCCGAAGACGTCATCGCTTAGATTGTCGTTCAGCAAGCCGTTGGAATGGCCATCGGTGTGGCAACTATGGCAACTGTACCAACCATCCAACGCGAAGCGGGCGTCGTGAAACATGATTTCGCCACGTTCAGCATCACTCAGTTCGCTCTGCGGACCAAGCGAAATCGTCGCTGTGACATCTCCCTTGGCAAGATCAAGCACTGAGATTGAGTCGTCAAAATGATTGGCAACGTAAGCAAACGTTGCGGTATCATCGATTACAACCGCCGCAGGCCCCTGTCCGACTTTGCGTTGTAAGAATGGTTGAAGCGGCGCCGAGCGAATGGCGACTTCGCCCACGCCCGAAAGGGCCGCTACGGCCTTACCATCGTACGTTGTGGCGATGGCGGAAGGGTCGCCGGTTGCGGCGCCGGGGCGTCCCAGAGGGTGCAAACTCCAGCGCGACAAATCGACTCCGCGCGGAGCGTTGGCGTCGGCGCTTTGCGCTGGTCCAAGCAGGTCGTCCAAGGGAATCGACCGAACGACATTTCCCATGAGTGTCCCCCAGAAAACCCGGTCATGTGTGGTGGGTACCGCCTCATTCAGAATTTGATGGGTCACGAGCAGTTCGCGATCCTGCGCGTCCGCCGCCATGCCGCGTATGTTGTGGCCATCAAAAACGCGCAGAGAAACGATACAACCTGCAGCGGTATCAATCACGGCGAGCCGCCCTCCGAAGGAGTCGGCGACGACGAGTTTCGTCCCATCACGTGAAATCCATTGCAGCCGCGGAGCAAAAGGAAGGTCGATCGTCGCCCGATGACGCAAATCCTTGCCTGTGGAAGCTGATTCGTCGTTGGATAATAAGTCGACTAAATGGATTCGCCGAGCCCATAACGTCGCGATCGAGCAAAATGCTCCGTCCGATGCGACTCGCACGGAGACCGGCGATCCGCGAACGACAAGCCGTTCGGTCAAGTCAGGTGTGTCTTCGTGCATCAAGATCAGTTCATCGGCAACGGAGTCCACTGCCAATATCCAATCGCTATGTGGGACAACCGCGACATCTTCCAGTCGTTTCCCGATAACACGTTCGACAATGACATCGCGACGGTCCAGATCCACAATTGACAGGCTGCCACCGGCGTGATTCGCCGAAAACAAACGTTGGTTGCGGAGGGCCAGCGCAACGGGTCGTCGCAAGTGGGGCGACTTCCAAGCTTCAATCGATTCGCCGCCTACGTTGCCGGGGAAAATCGTCGCTACCGCCAAAAGCGCGATCGAAACTCGCCACATGCAGAATAACGACATCGCAATTACTCCGTTTCCACATCCTAGGACTTGACGCTGTATGTTTTACGCTACCGGAGCCGGGGTTTGCCTTCAAGCAAGGAAATGGCCGTTTGCGAGTGCAATCCCAGGATCCTCGCCATACAATTGGCATTAAAAAGAGGGTCGAGGTGCGAACCACTCTCCGCGGCACGCGCGCGTTCGCCCTTTTCGTTGTGAGGAACCACTAATGGAGATCGAAAAGAAACCGCCGCCCTTCCCAGCTGAGTCGCGCAAAACTCCCCTCGTCTTAAAGCTGGTGCTCGGTTGTAGCGTTACACTGTTGATCGGCATCGTTGCGTTGTGTGGCGGCGCGGCGTACTTGGGCTGGTGGGGGTGGACACAAGTCGACGCTACGCGCAAGAATTCGTTGCCAAGGGGTATGACCGGCAAATTGGGCAAGTGATTGACGTGCCCGGACCCGTGAACGATCCAACGGTGTATACCGCGCAAGTGGTGCGAGTTACGGGCGACGTCAACGCTGACGTGGCGATTATGGCGCAGGTGGTTGAAATTTACGGCGAGGTCAACGGCGACATCGACTTCTCGGGACAGGTGTTGCATATTCGCGAAGGCGCCGTCATCAAGGGAGATATTCGTGTTAAGACAGCGCAAGTTGTCATTGTGGAGGGAGTCGTGGAAGGGAAAATCTCGGGCAGTTATGGGGCGTTAGAGGATCGACGCGCCGGCGCACCGAACGCGCCACTTGCTCCGAGCCCACCAGAGGGTCCAATGATGGAGGCTCCGACCGATCGGCCGCCAGAATCGGCATCGGCATCCACGAACGATTCGTAACCGTTCTCAGGGAAGCTTGCTCGCGAATTGTTTCGACGCGATGCACGAACCCAGCAACCTTGCTCTTGGGTGTTCGTAAGTCCTTATCAATATCGATAGTTATCCCGGCGACCAATCTTTGTGGGGTGTAGTTAACACCATCGGCGAATTCGGTTGTAGGTTGCGAACGGCGGCTTCGGCATGTTGAACCGCAACCGCGTCGCCGTGAACGTCAACTTGCACTTCGAAGACCGCTTTGCCCCCTGGGGGCAGTTTGACTACACGTCCGTGTTTTCCCTCAAACGTGCGTGTATTGGGAAAGTTTGTTGAAGGCTCCAAGCCAGCGACGTATCCATCCGGCAGGGCGCCCGTATTTTTCCAAAGAATGAAATGAGGCAGATTCTTCTTGTTAAAGCGAACCGTGACGCCGCGTGATCCGCGAGAGTCCTTCAATAACGCGGCCGCGTTGTGTGCGGCGTCCGTCGCCATGTCGAAGAAGTAAACTTGTTCGGCGTACCCTGCCTGCGGGGCCGCAAACTGGCTCCAAGTGGCGATGTCTTGAGCAGCGCGGTGATCTTTTGGCGCGACGGTTTTCGCCGCAACGATCACCTCGCTGGCTTCCTCCAAGAGGGGCGCACCCAAATTGATGTGATACAAGAGCTGCATTTCGCCATCCCGGCCGGACATATTCTCGACCTCGTCTCGCACGCGCAGACTTGTTTCACCTCGCCGCGCCGTAATCGTGCTGGTCAAGCGCCAGTGGTGAAAAAGAAAACGTGATTCTTCGATGACGCCGGTTACCGAGATGTCACCCGAGTCGCTGTCAATACGCACTTCGACACGATGCGCGGGCGTATTGGCGATCCGGCCGTGAAGCGAATACCGCAATCGGCCATTGTCTTCGAACTCTGGCGCGCCGTTGCTTTCCAGGCCACAACGCACGAGCAGTTCGTCGAATCCGTCGAGCCAACCGAGACCACTGGGTTCGGCCACCGGCACAAAACGGGGATGCACTGGTCCGCGCACCGGCGACTTCCAGCCGATCTCCCAGTCTCCCAGCCAGGCCTTCCAAACACTCATTCCTCGAGTGGGCAACACGGAAAATGAGAAGTCGCCCTGCTGAACGCGCACCTCGTCCACGCCGTCGGATCGCCCGCCGCGGAGCCGTCGTTTGCTGAACGACCACGATTCCGGTTCAAGTCCAAGCTCATCGCTGGAAAGCGCGAAATCATCGGTATAGATGCCTTGTTCGACGTCCGTTAAAACCCACTTTTGGGCCGCCATGCGCAAATCCTTCGTTAGGCTGTTCGGAGAGGTTCTTTCTACCGTCAAAGCACGCGGATAGTTCGGACGAAGCACACCCGACGGGGCGCTACGACATTTTCGGAAACCGAGTGTAGAGCCTTGACACAGGTTTTTCCAGTCGCTTGCTTGTCAGTGAACGAAAAACGGAATAAAACCTAAGCGGTTTGAACGGTCGGCGTGAATGTTTGTCATCGCCCATGTGGACTTTTTTGCGAGTTTTTCAGGATTTGCCATGATCAGCCCCAATGTTGTTAAAGGCGACAGCGTCGCAAAGATTCTTGATCGCGCGTTGGACGCGGGCGAGGGCTTGTTGCGACTTACTCCAACCTGGGTGCCGCGCAGTTTTCTGCACCCGGGACGTCGCATCAAGTTGAATCCCAAGGATTTATACGCCTATGGCGCCAATCGGGGAGGCATTGACGAACGGTGGTTCGCCAGCACCACCGAAGCCGCGAATGACGGCCGAGTTTGGCATGAAGGGCTAAGCTTCGTCTTGTTCGAAGGTCAACAGTTTCTCCTGCGAGATGCGGTGACCGAAGCCGGTGAGCGGCTTGTCGGCAAGGCAATGTTCCAAAAGTACAACCGTTGGCCCGTTTACTCGAAGTTTTTCGACAACATGGGGCCGATCCCTCACCACATGCATCAATCTTTTGAGCATGCAAAACTAACCGGCCAAGAAGGCAAGCCGGAAAGTTACTATTTCCCGCCGCAGTACAACAACGTTGATAACAATTTCTGCTACACGTTCATGGGATTGGAGCCGGGCACCACCAAGGATCAGGTGCGACAATGTTTGCAGAACTGGGACAAAGGGGAAAACGGCATTCTTGATCTTTCCCGCGCTTATCGTTTGAAGCGAGGCACGGGTTGGTTAATTCCTCCGGGCGTGCTTCATGCTCCCGGCTCACTTTGCACGTATGAGCCGCAGTGGGGCAGCGATGTCTTCGGAATGTTCCAGAACATCGTCGAAGGTCGTTATGTGCCCTGGGCTCTGTTGGTCAAAGACGTGCCGCCCGAAAAGCACCAAGACCTCGACTTCATCATCGACATGTTAGATTGGGAGAAAAACGTCGATACCCATTTCAAAGAGAGCAATTACCTTGAGCCGATCGTCGCGCATCAAGGACAAGGCTGGGTCGATAAGTGGATTGTTTACGGCCGCGTGGATGGAGCGCAGTTGTTTAGCGCCAGGGAATTGACCGTCGAGCCGGGCGCCAAGTGCACGATCAAGGATCCCGGTGCAAGCGGTTGGATCACTGTGCAAGGCAAAGGCCGTATGGGAAGGCTCAATCTCCAAACGCCTGCGATGATTAATTTCGGCGAGACGACCGAAGACGAAGTCTTCATTAGTCATGAGGCGGCGAATCGCGGCGTCGAAATTGAAAACACGGGCAGCGAGCCGCTGGTGGGCCTGCGATATTTTGGCCCGGATGTGCATAACCATTTGCCTAATGTGGGCGACTATCTCAAGGCGAAGTAAGTTGCCGTAACGTGTCGTATTCAGGGCGAGTCCGTTTATACCCAGGCCGACGATGCATCGTCGGCCTGGCTTTCATTCCTACCCACGCATCCCTCACGCCGTTCAATAAAGGAACTCAAACCGATGAGCAAACCCGCGCACAATTACCCCAAGCTTCATAATGCGGCGTGGCCGGGCGTGGTTGGTAAAGGAGAAGGATCCGAGCCGGCGATCGATTTGGACACCATGCTCGATTTAACCACCGCCGCAGAGGTGGATGGCGTGAAATTCGACGGCGTTGATTTGTTTCTATTTGCTCCGCACGTGGACATTGACGCGAGCGACGCCGACCTGGAGGAATTAGCTAATAAGGTTCGTTCTCGCAACCTGGTCATCGGTTCGGTCGTCGCCCCCGTCTGGCCGCCCACGGGCGGCGGGCCGGCAATGGGTGACGACAATGACCAAGAAAAATTTTTGACTCAGGTTCGTAAAGGTTGCCGCATCGCTAAGCGTCTGCGGGAGATTGGCGTAAGACCGTACGGCGTTGTACGCATCGACTCGGCGTGCGGTCCTGCCGATTGGGCCAACGATGCGGAGGGCAATCAGAATCGCATTGCCGACACATTCCGCCGAGCCGCCGATATTGCGGATGAATACGGCGAAAAACTTGCCGCGGAGGGTGAAATTTGTTGGGGCGGCATGCACAGCTGGCGCAAAATGGTCGACCTACTCGAACGCGTCGGTCGGCCGCAGACGATTGGATTTCAAGCGGATATGGCTCATACGTTGTTGTACCTCATGGGTTACAACGCTCCCGAGGATGCGTTGTTGCCAGAGAACTTCGACTGGAAGGACAACCAGAAATTCGACGCCGCGTACAAACAACTCACGGATGCGCTGCGCCCGTGGACGATTGACTTCCACGTAGCGCAGAATGACGCCACGGTGCATGGTACGGGTTCGCACGATAAGACCGGGCGGCATTGCCTTCCTAACGATCCCAACGGCAAGCTCAACATTACCCAACGCGCCGGGTACTGGCTGCGCGACGACCTGGGATCCAAGGCAGGCCATAAACCGCAGCATATCTGTTGGGACGGATGCATGTTCCCGAATGCCGTGATGATGAAACCCGATACGTGGAATCAGATTCTCGCGGCCATGATTTCCGTGCGCGACGCCTATGGTTGGAGCGCCTAGCAACAGAAGTTGGCGACACATCAGCAGTCAATCGCCGCTGGCGTGTTACGGGATAGTCGTGAAGCCGCATTGATCATTGCAAGTTATTTTTCCAACTCAACAAAACAATCACAAAGGATTCGGCATGACCAAACCGCTCAATATCGGCATGATTGGCTACGGCTTCATGGGCCGGGCGCATTCGAACGGCTACCGTAAAGTAAACAATTTCTTTCCCTTGGAGCACCGCCCGGTTCTCAAAGCGGTGTGTGCGCGCAATCGAGATAAAGCCCAAGCGTTTGCCGACACCTGGGGTTATGAATCGATAGAAACCGACTGGCGCGAATTGCTCAAACGCGAAGATATCGACGCGGTCGACATTTGTACGCCCAACAATTTGCACAAGGAAGTCGCGATCGCTGCCGCTGAGGCGGGCAAAATGATTCTTTGCGAAAAACCGCTCGCCATGAATGTCAAAGAAGGCGAACAAATGGTCGCCGCCGTGAAGAAGGCGGGGGTGCGGAATATGGTTTGGTACAACTACCGACGTGTGCCTGCGGTAACGCTTGCAAAGCAAATTATTGATGAAGGCCGATTAGGGCGCGTGTTCCACTATCGCGCGGTGTTTTTGCAAGACTGGACAATTTCGGCCGATGTGCCTCAAGGCGGGGCAGGAACCTGGCGACTGGACGTGGACGCGGCCGGCAGCGGGGTAACCGGCGACTTGCTGGCCCATTGCATCGACACGGCCATTTGGCTCAATGGGCCAATTACCAAAGTCACGGCCATGACGGAGACATTCGTCAAAGAACGCAAACACGCCGAGAGCGGGAAGGTCGCAAAAGTTGGCATCGACGATGCGTGCGCCTTCCTGGCTCAGTTCAAGAATGGGGCGTTGGCCGTTTTTGAAAGCACACGTTACGCACGTGGTCACAAAGCGCTTTACACGTTCGAAATCAACGGCGAGCGCGCGTCGATCTCTTGGGACCTGCACGATCTGCACCGCCTGGGATATTTTGACCATCGCGACGAGTCCAAGCTTCGTGGTTGGCGGTCCATTCATGTAACCGATAGCGATCACCCGTACATGGGGAATTGGTGGGTGCCAGGCCTACAAATCGGCTACGAACATAGTTTTGTGCACCAGGTGGCTGATTTCCTCAAGAGTTTGGAAACGGGCGAAAACGCGCAGCCCGACTTTGAAAGCGCGCTTGAGACGCAGCGCGTGTGCGACGCGGTCTTGAAAAGCGCCGCGAGCGGCAAATGGACAGACGTAGTCTAAACCATAGCAGCACTGACGATTTGATGGCTTAACGCAACTGCGGCAAAACACCTTCGAGAAATTTTGCGAGGCGATCAGAAGCTTTGGTCGCCTCTTCATGCATTCGCCACATGTCTTTGACGCTTGACGGCCTACGGAAAAGCGCTCCGGTGGCCGCACCCAGCTTGCCCGCCATCGTGTGTTGTTGCAAAAGCGCGTCGATTTCCGAGGGTAGTTCGTCATCGACCGCATCGCTGATGACACGTACCGAAAGGAACCGCGTGCGACTCTGCTGGCATTCGGCGGCCACGGCGGCAGTTTCCATGTCGCAGGCTAACGCGGCTCGCAGTTCACCCAAGCGGCGTTTTTCGTCCGTTGTACGCACAAGTCGGTCAACGGTCAAAAGGCGTCCTACATGTAAACCGCGCGTCCTGGCCATGACATCCGGGTCCATCTTCAAGCCCACTTCAAACTCTTGGCCGGATTCGTCAACGATATGATTCGCCATGATTACATGGCCGCGACGTAAGTCGGGCTGTAAGGCGCCGGCGAATCCTGTCGAGACGACCCAGGCGGGTTGATGTTTTGCGATCACTCGTTGGGTTGCGTGCGATGCTGCATCACGGCCCACTCCTGCATCAACGGCCAGAACGCGCCGCCCGTCGAGAAAGCCGTCATACTCAACGCGGGTGCGGAAGCGTCGTCGCGTGATTTTCTGCAGACGGTCAACGATGCCTCCTGATTCAACGCTTAACGCGAAAATCAGAGCAACATCGCAGGGAACCGGTTCAGGCGTTGTTGCTGTGTTTGGATCGGCTGTTTCGGAATCGGCGTTGTCGTCCGACTGTTTTGCGAATTCCGTGACAGCCTCTCTTAATTTCTCCTGCGCGGTTTGGCGTAACCAGGAATCAACGAGATAACGTAATAACATGACGTGGGCGATTGAAAAGTGCGAACAAGACTTCAGTTAACATACGCCGAGTCCGTTTGCCGTTCAATCGTTCGCGCCAACCCTAAGTTTGGCCGCCAACGAATCGTAAATACAATTTGCTAGAGTCTGGGAAAATCGGTTGACCGGGTTGTGAAGGCTAACCGGTAAGCTAATCTTTAATGATTGCTGTGCTACTTTACCGTCGACCTGCGGGGGGCGAATGCGCCACAACTACAGGCTGATCTTGGTCTGTCTCGCTTACTTGTGCATGATCGGATCAATTGCCGGCGCGCAAGAGGCGTCGAGCTCCGATTTATCAGCCGATTCGCCAACTTTGGCGCCGGGCGATCCGGAACAGTCGGAAATTGCATTCCGGTTTTCAGAGGAATTCTTTGCCACGTTGTTGCGGCGAAGCGTATCTCGTTCCACCCCCGTGAACCAATGCGTGCTGGGGGCTTGGGTCACAGGGACAGCGCGAACCAACGCCAAAGTGGGTATTGTGCTGCAACCGAGCGAAGACGAAGCGCAGTTCTACATTACCTTAACCGGTCAAACCGTATCAAACACCATGGGTTCGCAGGGGCCCGCGCGCGTTTACACAACGACCACAACCCAATTCTACGCCTGGAAATTAGTGCGTTTCGACCAAGAGAAGTTTGTTACCTCGCCCGCAGGCGTGCGTGCGCAAACCTGGTCGCGGACAAACTGTATCGCCTCGACGGCGCGATCACGCCTGGTGAATCGCATCGTACGGCGCGTGGCGACCAAACGCGTCGCCGAAGCACGAGGGTACACAACCAATCTGGCCAATTGGCAAGTGCGGAAGCAAATCCTCGATAGCTTCAACAAAGCTGTGGATGAAGCAATTAACGATGCGAATACCCAACTTTCCATCCGACAAACGCTCATCGCACGGTTCGGGGGATTGGAAAATCTTCGCTATCGCTTATCGACGACCGACAAGTATTTGGAGATTTACGTTAATATCGCCTCGGACCTGGAGCCCAAACGTCCTCCGATCGTCGACGCCTGGAACTTGGCGCCGATGGAAATCTGGGTCCACACGCAGATTTCCGACGAACTTCTTCCGCCAATTCTGCAAGATTGGGCACCACGGTATACGTTTTTTATCGAGCGCGCCGCCGAGCGATTGGCTGAATCAATTACGCCCGCTGAGGTCGAGTTCAAACTTCAGTTTACACCTCAGCTTGATTGGGTCGTGATGCGCTTCGGCGACGAACTTCTCGAACGCATTAAGACTCGGGTGCAAGAACGAAGAAAGCAACAGGGCGACGCCTCAAGTGCTTTGCCGTAAATTCGGCGTGCTGTCGTGCATCGCATGAAGCCGCAAGACATGCTCGTCTGATCGCGGCGGCGCCAACGCCTCGCCTGAGCTCTTCGCTTGATTTACACTCGAAAACGGCTTTGCACTCGCGCAACGCATGGTACGGACGATTCATGGAAGCTGGCGGCGACGGCGTGTATCGATTTCTCGTGCGTTATGGAACGCCAGGGTTCGTGGGGCGATTCGGTTCGGTACATGCCATCGCCGCACCACGCGGCGCCTGGGTGGCCGTCGCTACCGACCGCGGCGTCGAAGCCGGACAGGTGCTTGTTAGCGCCGATGATCCAAAGCTGAAGCACGATTCACGGCCGCCCGTTGGCGAGATTCTGCGTGCACTGACGGACGACGACCAAGAACGGCGACAAAGTTTGCAGCTTTTGGCGGGCAAGCTTTTGGAGCAGGGGCGTGAGCTGGCGGCGTCGCAGTCAGTCGGCGTTGCATTGCTGGATGGCGAAGTTTTGCTTGGCGGCGACCGCGCCGTGTTGTACTACGCGGGTGAATCGACGACGGCGCTTGGTCCTATCGCCGTCGCTCTGAGCCGTTGCTTTGATGGTTTGCACGTTCAGTTCCAACCCTTGGAAACGGCGCTTGGGAACGGCGAACCGCCGGTCTCGCCTTCGTCCGAAGAACCACGGAATGAAACTCGACCGCCGCCGCAAACGTATCAAGAGCGTGTCAAATCCGAATCCAGCTTCCGCTGGCCGGAGATCGTCCGTCAGATGGATGACCCCCATTTGGCGAAGCTCAAACGAGACGACGCTTTCTTGCTTCAATGGCACGGCGTTTATCAGCAGCAATTGCACAAGAGTCGGCATGTCGCCTTTATGGCTCGAATTAAACCGCCCGGCGGTCGTTTAACCGCGCGGCAACTGCTTACATTGCTGGACCTTGCCGACGAAGTTGGGGACGGCACCCTGCGCATAACGGCACGGCAAGGACTTCAGTTGCACGGGGTAGCGAAGCAGGACGTTCGGCGAACAATTCAGAAAGTTGAGGGAACGCTCCTTTCGACGCTTGGGGCCTGCGGCGATGGTTCGCGCAATGTGATGTGCTGTCCGGCTCCGCAGCGAAACGATCGCGCTAGAACGCGCATTCAATCGTTGGCTGCCGAGATTGCTCGGCTTCTCGCTCCTCAGGGCTCCGCCTATTACGACCTATGGATTGCTGACTCGCAGCACAACGACCCACAAGATTTTCGCGAGCCGCTTTATGGCCCCACTTATTTGCCGCGCAAACTCAAGGTGGGCATTGCCTTGCCGGAAGATAACTGCATCGATGTTCTTGCGCAGGACGTGGGACTGATGGCCGTGACTGACAATGGGCGGCTTAAGGGGTTCAATGTTCTCGTTGGCGGTGGATTGGCGGCGTCAACGAAACGGCCTGACGCGGCGCCTCACTTGGCCGAACCGTTGGCGTTCGTTTCGGCGACCGATGCATTGCGAATTGTCGACGCCATCGTTCAAGTACACCGCGATTTCGGCAATCGCCAGGACCGCCGGAGAGGTCGCTTGAAGCACCTGATTCTACAGGTTGGGTTAGATGAGTTTCGACGATTGGTCGAGCTCCGATTCGACTCCGCGTTGGAACCTCCTATACCCTTGATGATCACCGGCTGCGACGACCACCTGGGATGGCGACGGCAAGGCGATGGAAATCTCTACTTAGGATTACGCGTGCTCAGTGGACGTATCGGTGACTTGTCGGATGTCCAACTCAAGACTTTCTTGCGACAAGTGCTGGCGGTCCGAGATTCGGCGGTGCGACTAACACCTCAGCAAAACTTGTTGTTGTGCGACTTGGAGCCGCAAAGCCAACCAACCATCGAGCACATTCTGAGCGAATGTGGCGTCCCACTCGCGGAATCCATGTCGCTCCTGCGGCGACATGCGATGGCTTGCCCGGCTTTGCCAACGTGCGGCCTGGCTGTCGCAGAAGCGGAAAGGCTTTTGCCGCAATTGCTGGCGCCGCTACAAGCCGAGTTAGAACGGCGCGGCTTGCAGCAAGAACCAATTTCCTTGCGCTTGGCTGGGTGCTCAAACGGCTGTTCGCGATCCGCGCTGGCCGACATTGCCCTCGTGGGACGCAGCCAAGGAACCTACGCGATATTTGCCGGCGGGCGGCTTCAGGGCGACCGCCTGAACGTGTTGGTTCGCGAGCATGTGCCCGAAAGTCGTTTAGTGCATGAGTTGGCAGGCTTGTTTGACGAGTATCTCAACCAACACCTGCCGGAAGAGTCGTTCAGCGATTGCCTGTTTCGGTTGTATTCGGGCGGCCCTGGCCCCGTCGCCATCAACGCGGAAGGCGATCGCACCGGTCCATGAAAAAAGCCCGCCCATCCGAAGATGAGCGGGCTTACCCCCAATCGTTGATTTGGATCAGGCCCTGTCGCTTAGTAGTGAGTTCCGGGGCCGGTATCGACGTTGCCGACCATATGCAAGTGATTGTGGTCGACGTAAATCACTTCGACTTCATCTTCGTCAATCAGAGTATGCGGCACAGGCCAACCCACACGCACCTTCTCGCTGTAGTAGACGGTGCATTTGTAGTGGGCGTGGTGTAATTGGGCTGGGCCAAGTAAGGGGTAAACGCGCGGCGGGTCAATATAATCGGCGATCTTCTCTTTCACGATCGTCACATTGTTGCGTTGAATCTCGTGCAACATGGGGAGACCGCCGGAAACCGGAGCCGCACGCTCCAAGGCCAACATGACTTCGTCGTCGCTCGGCGGATCGAGCGCGGCCGTTGGACCACCCGCGGTGAGCGGGCCCAAGATTGGCGCCCGAGCGTACCGCTCATGCGTCCAATGCTCGACTTCCTTCTTGTCTTGGAAGTAGGGGCTGACCGGAATGGGAATCGCCAGGGCGCCAAGGTTCGGCCCTTGCGTAATACCGATGCAGCCTGTATTCGCCAACGCGGCCGCGGCCGTCAGGGCGGCAAAAGCGGCGAAGAAAGGCGTTCGACTCATAGGTGATTCCTCGGGTATCATCCGATAAACGCGGGACCGGATCGAGACCGCCCCACGGAGGGCGTGATCTGCAAACGGGCGAATGCGGGCCGTTGCTAGAGTAATTATCGCGAGAAGTTATTCCGAACTTGCGGGTTTTTCCGGGTTTGAGGGAAAAACCCCTGACGCCCGCCAGCGGACGTCAAGGTCGATTTGCCCAAACTTAGCCAATAAAAAAACCTCCGCCACGGCAAGCGTAGCGGAGGCTGCGGGAGCATCAGGTTAACTAACGCATCTTCCAAGGACGGCTTTGATCTTTGAAGTCAAGTTGCCACCAACCGTCATCCCATTCCAGCACCACCTTCCGCCATCCCAGCGGGACCTGCGGATACGGATAGAAAGGACCAATGTACGGCCAAACCGTGGGCGAATACTGCTTGGGATAGGTAACGGCGGCGTAATTCGGGTAAGCCGCGTAACTAGGCCACGCGTAGGCTGGCAAGTGCGGATGGTCATACCGAACTCCGGCGCCGCCATAAGCGCTGACCGCATGCATTGGAGCCGCAGGAGCGTAAGGAGCGACGCCCGGCGGCGGACCGGCCGAGCCGGCGGCGACACCGGCTTCCGCGGACATTTCGGCCGATGCAGGTTGCGCGGGAGCAAACGCGTACGGCGTTTGCGGCATTGCTGCATAATAACCAGCGTACGGATAGGCGTAGTACGGGTTCACCGGCGCGAGTTGGGGCGCCGCAGGACCTGCTTTTTGCAGTGCCGCAGGCGAAGCCGGAGTTGCCGAGCCTGACGCCGCATTGCCGGACTTCAAAACGCTCGATTGTGCGGGCTGGACGGCCGACGCCTGCGTGGCTCGCCCTGAGCCGTCAATCGCGATTGACTGCGCTGTTTGGGACGCGGCAAAGTTGCCGGGCGCGTCGGTCGTCTCCAGGTTCTTCATGATCTTGACCACGCCGGGAACACGTTGGACGGCCTGCAGGATGACCGCTTCCTGGTCGGCCGAGACGATGTGTCCCTTGATCCACACCACCCCGCTGTCGACCTTAAAGGAAACGTCCGATCCAGTGAGACGTCCTGCCGCTTTTTCGTTCTTCAGAACGCCAATGACACGCTGGGTAATTTCGTGATCTTGGTTGCTCGTGGCTGGAAGTTCCGCCTTGGCGGCCACGGTCGAGGCGGGCACGGGCGCCGACGGGGGCGAAACCGAAATTGCCGCAGCCATCGTCACGGGGTATACCGGTTGCGTTGCGATCGGCGACGCGGGCGCCGTAACCAAGGCCTGACGCGTTTCCTCAACTTGAGGACGTCGCGACGAAATCGTCGGAGCCGGCGTTGGGGAAATCTGGGCAGGACGCAGTGGCTGCGCTTCGGGCGCCGCACGTTCGGCAATCTTGGCTTCCGGTGCGGCCGCAGGCGCGTCAATGTTCTCCATGACTTTCGAGACGCCTGGCGTGAGGCGCGCCGTTTCTAGAACGAGCGACTCCTGTTGGGCCGAGTCGAGCCGTCCCTTGACCCAGACTACGCCTCCTTCGACCTTGAGATCAATGTCGAATCCCTGGAGTCGGCCGGCAGCCTGGTGTTCTTTAAGTTTGCTGATGATTTGCCGGGCGATTTCTTTGTCGTCGCCTCGTGCCATTAGTGGCGCCGCGGCGGCGAGGCCGAAAACCGCCAACGCAAATGTAATGCGTCGCATGGGTCCCCCCTCCTAAGGTTCAATCCTGAATGGCGCCATCCAACTCCCACCTGGCTCCGCGCCCTTGCGGGTGACCGACGCGGGTCGGCCCAACGCCGGCATACGGAGAGGATTGGCGAGAATTCGGTCGGTCCAACAACACTACAGAGTTTCCGAGCACGGCAGGCGGGCAAGGCGAGGCGGGAAGCGGCGCATTAAACGGCGCCGATGACGAAATTGCGTCAGACCCCCCGCGCAACCTCGCATCCGGTAATTCTGCCTGTGTAAGATTTCGGCAAATCAGTCCGCCGTTTGGCAGGATTTTTTCGATTTTACCGATCTTCGCGAAAGAAGGAGGTTAACCCAAAGGATTGGCGTGTTCGACCTGCGGGAAATCCAAGACGGCGCCGACCGCCATCACTGCCAAAGTGGCTCCGCATGCGGCCCAGCAGCCGCTACCAACCTGAAATGCGGCCACTGCAGCCCCGCCCAGAACCGCCATGGAGAGAAAGAATACGACCTGCAACCATTTAGCCTCAGTACACGACGATCCGCAGCGAACCGCACCTAACGTGCACAGTCCCAACGCTTGAGCGAGGCATGCCAACCAAAACACTGTCGTGGGGGATAGGTCCATCATATCCGTTGCTTGTTTGAATCCATTCAAAAGCCTGAACGCTGCACCACACATCTTGTGCGGCAACCACGTTGAAAGCAAGCGGTGCGCCAGTTGGAGGAAAACCCGTAAGTCTTAAGGCTAAAGTTAGACCACGAAAGATGTTACGTTGTTGATAGCGCGAACCCAGCCTAAATCGTCATCGGCCGCAATCCTGCTGATTATGTAAGTTTTACAAATAGCGTTCAAGTTTTCCGGCATCCAGGCCGATGGCGGATACCGCTTGGGGATTTGGATTTGACCGGAGCCGCAGCAGAACTAGGCGCATTTCGGTTTGTATGGCGTAACTCCAGGCCAAGGGGCGAGCGGAGTTGAAAAACTTTGTGAACTACGCCTATTGGGCCGCCAGCGTTACTCGGAACGTCGGGCAACCACCCGTGCCTCGTGTCGACCTTCGTTTAACCAACCTTCTTCGTAGCGGATCATCTCCAGGCCCGTAATTAGTTGCGGGGCCTCTCCCTCATGCAAGAGGAATGGGCGCGGAGGCCGTTCGTGGCGCTCCAAATTGCGCACCGTCGGTTGAATAAACAACAACATTCCTCCTGGTGCCATTACTCCAGGTAAATCTGCAAATAGTGGCCGGTGTAAGTAATGGAAAACTAAGATCAGATTCCATGGGCCGGCGGGCAGAGGATCGACTTCCAAGTCGATTTGCCGTGTTTCGATCGTCGTTGTTCGATGCTCGGCCCGCTCTTTGGCGATTTGCAAAGCGGTTTCCGAGATATCCGCCAACGTGACGTTCCAACCCTGCGATGCAAGCCAAAGCGCGTGCCGACCCGCACCGCCTGCTAAATCCAAGGCCTGACCCGGAGGAGGCAAGAGTGGTGCGGCCGAAAGGAGAAAATCGGAGGGGTGCTCGCCGGCGTGATCTCCCGAGCGATATCGTGCGTTCCACTTGAGACGGTCAGTTTCCGACATGTTCAGCGCGGGAGAGTAGGCACAGGTTTATTGCAGTCGCCCACGTCCTTCAAGGGGCCAGATTGCTTCGAGGCGTCCGCCGCGGAATGCATAGAAACGATCGTGGAGAACGGTGGTCAAGTCGCCGTAACCTGGGACGAACTCCAAACGATCGCCGATTCGCAAGTGTTGCGCGCCGGGACCCAGCCGCAACTTACCGTGCTCGGCAGAGAGTTGCTCAACCGAAATATCGTCACGCCCCACGACGACCGGTTTATGCAACTCTTGATTCATGGTCTTGCGGCCGGCGTCGATGATTGCACGTTCTGGGGTGGGGCGACTCACCACCGTAGCCAAAATCGTCAAGGCGTACTCAAACTGCGGTACATGACACATGTTCCGATAGAATGCGTCGGAAAATATGAGCCCTCCCGCCTGAACCTCGGTAATACCGGGTTGCGCCACGGAGACAAAAAACGAACCGGTTCCGCCACAGGACACGATTCCGCATGGAATCCCGTCTTTTTCCAGGAGGTTGCTCGTATCAACCAGGCGTGTTAGCGCTTCACGAATACGTTGGGTTTTCTCGTGGTCATCGGCGACGGTAAGTAAGTGTCCCTCATACCCCATGATTCCTGCCAACGTCAGCCCTGGCATTCGCGCAAGTTGGCGCGCGAGCGCTACCGTAGGCGCTCCCCATGGAACGCCAACACGATCCAAACCCAAATCAACTTCAATCAAGACTCGCACCGAAAGGCCGGCGTTAAGCATCGCTTGGTTGATTGGCTCCGCCTGGTCGAGATGATCAATGCACACGATCGGATCGGCTTTGCGCCGCAGTTCGACGAGGCGCCGCAGTTTTTGTGAACCAACGACCAAATTTGCGATGAGCAGGTCGTGCACGCCGGCGTCGGCGAATACTTCGGCTTCTCCCAACTTGGCGCAGGTCATTCCCAGTGCGCCGGCCTCAACGAGTTTTTGAGCGACGGCCGAGGACTTGTGGCACTTGGCGTGCGGACGCCACGCCACGCCATAGCGGCGGCAAGTATCAATCGCGAGACGGATGTTCGCCTCCATAGCGTCTAAATCGACGCACAAAGCCGGCGTATCCAACTCATCCTTTGAGGCTCCAAGGGGCGGTAGGCGTGTTGTTGTTTCAACCATGTTTGCTTCGTTCATAGCCGGAAACTAACAGCGAACAGGTTCGCCTTCAATACCCACGAATCAGCAATTGCGGACGTCGGAGTCGCAAGCGTTGCATAACCCGGATGAAAGCGTACACTGACACCATCGTGGCAGGACGCAGCGACATCCCCACATCCCGCAATGAAGAACCCTCATGCCATATTCGGGTATTGAAGCATTTTTAGAGTTGTTGGCCGAGTTCGGAGTTCAATATCTCTTTGGGAATCCCGGCACGACGGAGTTGCCGCTCAACGACGCTTTGGTGGGAGACAATCGGTTTCAGTACATCCTTGGATTGCAAGAAGTCCCTGTGATGTCGATGGCCGATGGGTTTGCCATGGCCTCAGGTCGAGTGGGCGTGGTGAACCTGCATATTAGCTGCGGGTTAGGCAACGCCATGGGAATGCTCTACAACGCCTATCGTGAAGGCACGCCGTTGTTAGTGACGGCAGGACAGACCGACCGTCGGTTGAAGTTCGAAGAACCCATCCTGTGGGGCGAAATGACACGGGTTGCGCGCCCGTGGACCAAATGGTCGGTCGAAGTGGACCGGGTCCAAGATGTTCCCGCTGCGGTGCGCCGTGCGGTGCAAACGGCATTGACGCCGCCAACGGGCCCAGTCTTTATGTCGCTGCCTTTGGATGTACAAATGGAGATTGCCGAAGGGCTCGATCTATCGCCCATCCGGCTGCCTGACATTCACACCAGACCGCCGGTCGGCGCGATCCAGCACGCCGTCGAGGTACTGTTAGAGGCGAAGAACCCCGCAATTCTTTCGGGAAGCCGAGTGACGGAGCGCGACGCCATGGCGGAATTAGTCTCGGTCGCCGAACGGCTGGGGGCGCCGGTAATTACCGAGTCAGGAACGACGCACGGACGAATAGCGTTTCCCAGTAATCATCCGCTTAACGGTCAGGGGCTTCCCCTCTGGTCGCCTGAGGTTCGTGAGCGACTGCGAGAATACGACGTATTGCTTGTTGTCGGCATGGACCTCTTGCGACAGTACGTTCATCACGAACCGTCGCGGGCCATTCCTGAACATATGCGTATCGTGCATCTCGACGAAGACGCTTGGCAACTTGGCAAGAATTACGCGGTCGAAGTCGGCGTGCTTGGTCATATCAAGATGTCGCTCGCGGAACTCGACACGTTGCTTGCGAAAACGATGAACGAGTGGCAGGTCAATGACGCCGCGCGACGCAGTCACCTTCATGCGGCGCAACACCAGGCAGCCCGAACCAAATTGGAGCAAATCGTTGCGGCGGAGCGCGTTTGGCGGCCAATGACACCGCTTACGCTCATGGGTTCGCTGGCGCGCATTATTCCGGATGACGTCGCTGTGGTTGAAGAGGCCGTCACAACAACCAACACCACGTTGGAACGTTTGGGCGTGCTCAAGAACACGACGGGCTACTTCGGCCATCGCGGCTGGGCCCTAGGATGGGGGCTAGGGTGTGCGATTGGCGCTCAATTGGCCTGGCCAGGGCGTCCGGTTTTGGCGCTGTTGGGCGAAGGCGCCGCGATGTACGGCATTCAAGGCCTGTGGTCCGCGGCACGGTATCGCATTCCCGTCACTTTTGTCGTTTGCAATAACGCGCAATATCAAATCCTGAAAATTGGCGCCCGCGGTTTGAAACTTCCTCGCGCCCAACGCAACGAATTCGAAGGTTTGGACATCGACGAGCCCGAGATTAATTTCGTCGGAATGGCGCGCGCTTTGGGCGTCGACGCCTACCGAGTTACCGAACCCGACGAGTTGGCCGAACGGGTGCGCGCCTCGTTGCAAAGCGATCGCCCGCAACTGTTCGACGTGCCAATCAGTCGGGAAATTCCGGATCGCTTGAATTACGGCTAGATTCAACGGGCGCGAAGCGTTGCTTACGCGCCCTTTTCGTCCACTACGGCGCTTCAAGACTCCATTCGCTGAATACGCGTCCTGTACGCTTCGACGACACCGTGGATTTGACGTTCGCCGTTACTGGTTGGCTTTCGTTAATTCGCGGTCGTCCGCACGTAGCCAACGGACCAGCATATCTCGATCATGTTCCGAGAGCTGGCTTTCAAACGCAGGCATGCGATCGTTCGCGTCTTCGGCATAACCATAGAAACGTTCATGCGACGGATTCGCAATGATATCCCGCAACCATTCCGCCGACATCCAACCCTCTAAGTCGGGCGCCGCGGCGGGGTCGTCCACATCGGGAAAATGATGGCAGTCGGAGCAGGCGAAGGTGCTGGTGAACGCTTCGACACCAGCGGCAATGCGACCGTCAGACGCCGCTTTCGCATCGTCCTCGGCCTGGGACGCTAGCTCGGCCTGCGCCGAGACGGCAATGATCAGGTTCTCGAGCGCCTGCTTGCCCTCATCGTCCAGGTCGGCCAGATTGTCATGCACGAACGAGACCATGTCTCCTTCGCGATGTGCTGTATTGCCGAAAAACGGAGCCGAGATAATCTCCCGTGCGAAAGTATTCGGGTCCGACTCCTGTGGGTTTTTCGGTTCCGCGTATTCAATCTTGTCGATCAACTCGGCGCTTAAGAAATCTCTTAGCCAACGCCGCGAACCGACGCCGTATAAGTTGGGCGCGCCTGTCGGAGAAAGGTCGTAAACCACGTTGCCTTCTTCATCGCGTTGCACTTTCGGCGGATCGACCGAAGTGTCGAGCAATGGTGATTGACGGCGGCGACTGACAATCCGCATGTCATCCTTGCCGTCGGGATCGTAGTAGTCGTGGCAACTTGCACAGTAGCGTTTAAACAACCGGGGGCCCTGAGTTTCGGGATCGTTGCGTTGAAGTTGGCCCGCGCCGCCGATCGGTATGCCGTCTTCATGGTCGATCAACTCGACCAGGCGCTCATACTCTCGCTCGGCTTGCTGGCCGCCCGCGAGGAAGTCCAGCGATGCCTGGTAACGTACGTCATGCAGCGCCAAGGCTTGCGAATCGTTCGCAATGGAGGGATCCGGCTCGGCGCTCTGGTTCAGCGCGTAACGGTCCTCGAGATACGCTTCGATGGTCAAGTAAACCGACGCAGTGAGGAAGCCAAACAACATCACCACGTTCAGCACGTGCCCCCAGCGCCAACGCCCGATGAACGGCATGAGAAAGAAATAAAACAACACCAACCCAGGAAGTACAATAGCGCCGAAGAACTCCGGCACCTTTTTCAAGAGTTGGAAGAGGAACAAGAAGTACCACTCAGGGCGAGCGGCGGCGTACTGCTCGGAAGGATCCGCCGGGCCGGTCAACTCGGCCCCGCCTTTGTAAATCGTAAAACCGACAATGACCGTCAACAAGAGAAAGAACGCCAAGGCGTCTTTAAAGACCTGATTGGGCCAGAAAAACTCATCGGCGCGCCGTGGATGCGAATGCGCGGTGATTCCATGCCGTCGGAAGAGCGCTACGTGAATCGCCAAAAACACCACAAGCAGCGCAGGCAACAAACCGGCATGCAGCGCAAAAAATCGTGTTAACGTGAAGTGCCCGTAGTCGCTACCTCCGACGACGATCTGCTGCACTTCCGCCCCCAGCGCGGGCGTCAGGCTCATCAGGTTCGTTGCAACTTTCGTGGCCCAATAGCCCTTTTGATCCCAGGGCAGGAGATATCCCGTCAGAGCCAAAGCTTGGACGATGAGCGCTAATACGAGACCAACCCAGAAATTGAACTCGCGCGGCGCTTTGTAGGCGCCATCGACTACCACCTGAAAGAAGTGCAATGCGAGCAGAATGACCATTGCTTGCGCGGTGAAATGATGAATGCCGCGCAGAAACCAACCGAGCGTCATCTCGTGCTGAATGTAATACACGCTTTCCCAGGCAGTCTGGCTACTGGGACTATACGCGATCCACAGAAAAAAACCTGTGATTGCCTGCGTCAGGAAGCAATACACGAGCATGCTGCCCGTGACAAACCGCCACCGTGAGCCGCCAGGAATGTTTTCATACAGGGCTTCATGCATCGCGGCCCCGAGGCCCGTGCGATGTTCCAGCCATTCGCGGAATTTGTTCATTGCTTGGGAATGCGTTCTTCGGTCCCGGTGTAGAAATTCTGGAACTTCACCCAAACTTCGCCTTGCTGCAACCGTTCCTGGTCGACTTCGAGTTCGTCCAACGGGCGCGGGCTCGGGTTGACCTGCCCCGACGACTCGACCTTACTGCCGTCGATCTTGAAAGCGCTGTTATGGCAGGGGCAGTAGAACTCGTTGCGGCTTGTTACGTAGGAGAAAATACAACCCAGGTGAGGACATACTGCGTTAAAGCATTGCACGTTTTCCTGGTTCTCTCCGATCCGCCGTAAGTAGACTGCTCCGATCCGTTCGTTCGGAAAGTGGTTCCATGCATCATGGCGGTGGGCAATCACTGGGAATTGCTGCGCGCCTTCCTTGGGAACGGAATCGAGCGATGTGATGCGAACGAAGTCCGCGTTCGTTTCACCGTCCGCAACTTTCTTCTTTCGACGCAGCACCGGATCGAGCAGAACCGCGGCGCCCGGCACCAAGGGAAAGAACGAAATGATTGCGCCAAATACAACCGCCAAAAAACTAACCAGGAAGTTACGGCGCGGGGGAGGTGAATTGGAAGACGGTTCGGAAGAACCTGGCTCGCGCTGGTTTCGATCGGCCATGGGGCATGGCTCCTATCACGCAGGCGGGATCGCATCGGGTGGGATCGGCCCGGATCGTGCAAAGTTCCGCGACACGGGCTTTCGAGGATGGGTATCCTCCGGGTGGAGGGATTATGGCATAGCGGCGCGCACAGCGTCAAGCACGCGGCGCTGCACTTCCTCAAAACGTCCTTGAAGCATGGCTCCTGCAGCGGCTTTGTGGCCGCCGCCGTCAAATTGCCGCGCCAGTTGGTTGCAGTCTAACGCGCAGCGGCTTCGAAAACTCAATTTGAAGCCTCCGTTGATTTGCTCCACCATAATCACCGCCGCCTCGACCCCCGCGATGGCTAGCGTCATATTGATAACGTCTTCGGTATCGCTGGGCAAAGCGCCGGTTTCCGTAAAATCGCTCAAGCGCACAAACGTATGCGCGAGGCGACCGTTCATATCGGTTTCGACGCGCTCCAAGATACGCCCTCGCAACTTGACACGGGCTAGGGTGTCTTGTTCGTACAAAGCGCGATAGATTTCTGGCGGGGACGCGCCGGCCTCGATGAGCCTGGCCGCGGTCCGGTACGTTTCGGCGGTCGTGGAATTGAAGCGAAACCAACCGGTATCCGTCGCCACCGCCGCGAACAAGGGCATGGCGATTTGCGGCGTAAGCGGCACGTCCAAGTGTTCCGCGGCTTGCGCCACTAATCGCCCCGTGGCTTCCGCCAAGGTGTCCTTAAACAATTGGGCGCCCATATCGTCCTCGCCAACATGGTGATCCAGTACGAGTTTTGTCGCCGTCGCTTGGCGCACAACGTCCGCCATGGGGCCCAGTTGCTGCCATGCACTGGTGTCCAGAACCATAAGAACCTGGGCATCGGCTAGATCGGACGCTTGCACGTCGTTCCCCAGCGAGCGTATTTCGCGGCCCGGGTCAATAAATGCAAGGTTCGGTGGCGTCGACTGACCGTTCACAATCCGCACATGTTTGCCCAACGCCCGAAGGATGCCCGCCATGCCCAATTCGCTACCGAGTGCGTCGCAGTCGGGGCGCATATGGCTGGTAAGCAAGAAGCGTTCGTGCGAGTTGACAATTTCCACGAATTTTGGCCAATCAATCGGCATGATGCGCCCAGCGGTTGGAAGAGCGGAATACAAGATAGGAATGACGGGAAGGATAAACGGATGTGACGGTCGCTCAGCGTCAATTGGAAGTGTGAAATGGAGGCGTTAGGCTGTAACGGCGAAGATGCGTCGCGTTTCCTCAACGTCTCGGTGCAACTGATCCTTGAGTTGCTCGACCGATTCAAATGTCCGGGTTTTTCGTAAACTGGCCAAAAAATCAACTTCAATTGGTTGACCATACAAAGCGCCGTGAAAATCAAGCACATGCGCTTCAATCTTGAGACCATGTTCGCCAAACGTAGGGTTCGGTCCAATGTTCACCGCCGCCGGTTTACTCCAATCGCCGACGTAGGCGCGGGCCGCGTACACGCCGATTCCAGGAAGCATCGTATCGACAGCGGAAATGTTGGCCGTGGGAAAACCAATTTTGGCGCCTCGGCCAGCGCCGTGAGTGACCATGCCTCGAATGCGGTAGGGTTGCGTAAGCATCGCGGCCGCATGCTCAACTTGCCCTTCCGCGATGAGCCTTCGCACCCGACTACTGGAGACGAATTCACCGTCAATTTGGACCGGTTCAACAATCTCAAGTGTGACATCGGCCGATTGGCACAATCCACGAAGCAGGTCGACCGTGCCAGCCCGGCCCCGGCCGAAATAAAAGTTTGGTCCTTCCACCATCGCCTGCGCGCGCAATGCCTTCCGTATGATGCGGTCGAAAAAATCGTGGGGGGTGAGTGCGAGGAGTGCTTCGTCGGTCGGGTAAGCGATCATCGCATCGACCCCTAGGTCGGAAAGCAATTGCGCTTTGCGATCAGTCCATGTAAGCGGCGGCGGACAAGCTTCTAGGCGCAAGACGCGGACGGGATGGGGATCGAAGGTAAACACGATCGCGGGTCCGTCGACGCGTCGGGCTTGGGCTATCAGTCGTTCGACGATGCGGGCATGCCCTCGATGCACGCCATCAAAGTTCCCGATCGCGACAGCGCCGCCGCGCAGGTCAGAGGTTAACTCTTCTAGGCTACAGAGTAGTTTCAAGGAAGGCGGGTACGGCAAATGGGTGGCAACGCACGGGGCAGATGTTCATCGTACCGACGAACGGACGCCCAAGGAAGACGCTAATTGGATATCCCCCTTTATGGCTATAATTGTCGCCTTGTGCGTCAATCGCCAACTAGCCGGGTCAAGAACGCCCAGCGGCCAGGCGAACTACGCCTGGCCGCTAGACTAACCAATCGCTCCCACTAAGGAAAAACTTGTTATGGGATCAGATATACGCCCCCCAAGACAACGCCGGATTGGAGCAGCGCTCCTCGCAAACTAATGGGGAATGGTTCGGCAAGCCACGGAGCACAGCTGCCCGGACGGTAAAGTCCTAACTGATATATACATTCGTTGGGCGGGTTAATGCCCATTTTATACGGCAAAAAGGCGATACTGGCAAAGAAATGGGCGCCCGAGAGGAACGGTTGCACCACCGGACCTGCCGTATGTCCGTATCGTTCTAGCTGCAACTCTTCAAAATACAGTGGTTTATGGCACAACGCCGACGCTTTCCAAGTAAACGTGGTTTGCACGAATTGCCGGCCGAGGTACGGGTCGTCGGCCAGCGTGCATTCCGAAGGCAAATTCCACCACGCATTGACGAAGCACAAGTCGTCATCGCTCAATTCATGCACGGGAAGTTGAACGACCTGACCATCGCCGGTGCTAACGTAAACGCGACCAAAACGATAGTCGGTCCAACGTCCTTCGGCAACGATGTTGCCCTGTTGGTCGCGCCAAGTACGCGGCCCCGCCAAGGCAAGACGGGCGTTGCGGCTGTCTTCGATGCTCTCGGCGTTGTTATTTTGATTCTCGCTGTCGCTTTGTCCGTAGAACGCCCCTCCCTCGGGGCGAAATCCGGGAGTGATGTCCACCGAAATATCGGAAATTCGCATCCGCTTCAGGAAATCGCGAACGCGTTGACAATTTTCGGCGTCCTGACAGCAATTGCGATCGTTATAAATCCGGTCACACGGCGGCTCGTTGGATCGGGCCTCAGGAAGGAACCGTCCGTTCGACGGACTCGGTTCAATGAGCTGGCCCTGGCCCAAACCCGGAAGCGGTTCTGGCTGCGGAGCCGATAATTCAGGCGTCATGGGCGCTGCGGGCGCCGGAGCGACTGTTCCAGGATTCGCGCCATTCAGTGGAAACGGCGCGGCGCTATCGTCCTGTTGTGCGACTCGATCGCCAAAGGGATCGGAAAACGGGTCTCCGCCAGCGAATCGAATGGATTTTCCTTCGTCCGCGTTGTCTCCCTCGCCATAACCCGCGGGATGGACGCCATAGCGACTGTACGCCGCCGTGGGGTCAGGACGCTGCCAACGCAATACCGGTGCAGGCGTAAATCGTCGTAGTTGATCGTTCAACTCGGGGGGAAACGCCCCAGGCGGTTGCGCCATAACGGCGCCGCAAAGCGAAGCGCCGGCCGCGACCGACATCAACAACCGACGGGAGCGCCGCCAGAGCCTAATGACTGTCGCTCTTGCGCTCGAATTCGGTGCTGTAATTGGGTGCTTCCTGCGTAATGACAATGTCATGGGGGTGACTTTCTCGCACACTTGCCGCTGACACCTGGATGAACCGCGCTTCCGAACGCAGTTCTTCGATTGTGCGCGTGCCGCAATAGCCCATTCCGGCGCGAAGTCCGCCGACAAGTTGATACACAAAGTCGCTGAGCGGCCCCTTAAAGGGAACGCGCCCCTCGACGCCCTCGGGAACCAGTTTGCCGGTCGGCGTCGGTCCCGGCGACGCCTGTCGGTAGCGCTCGCTGGAGCCCTTGACCATCGCTCCCAGCGAACCCATACCGCGATAAATCTTGAATGTTCGTCCCTGGTATAAAATCATGTCGCCGGGGCTTTCGGCCAGACCGGCGAACAATCCGCCAATCATCACCGAATGGGCGCCCGCCGCCACGGCCTTGGTGATATCGCCGGAATAGCGAATGCCACCGTCGGCGATCACCGGCGTACCACTGTCGCGCGCCGCCACGGCGGCTTCGTAAATCGCGGAAATTTGTGGAACTCCGACTCCAGAGATCATGCGTGTCGTGCAGATCGATCCGGGCCCGATTCCCACTTTGACTGCGTCGGCGCCGGCGTTGATTAAGTCGCGTGCGCCTTCGGCAGTCGCCACGTTTCCGGCAATAACATCAATATCCCACTGACGTTTGATTTGCTTGACGGTCTCGATCACGTTCGACGAATGACCATGCGCACTGTCGACCACCAGCACGTCGACCCCGTTGCCAATCAGATTTTCAGCGCGTTCAAGGTCGAAAACTCCCACGGCCGCGCCAACTCGCAGCCTGCCCCGGCGGTCTTTACAGGCCTGGGGAAACCGCTTCATCATGTCGATGTCGCGAATCGTGATGAGTCCCGTTAATTTGTATGATTCGTCAACCAGCAAAAGTTTCTCCACCTTTTTTTCCGTTAAAATCCGCTCAGCCTCTTCAAGCGTCACGGTTCCGGTGGCGGTGACCAAGTTTTCCTTGGTCATAACGTGCGAAATGGGCTGGTCTTTCTTTTCCAGGAATCGCAAATCCCGGCGAGTAAGAATTCCAGCAAGGCGCCCATCTTTATGCGTTATGGGGATGCCCGATACGTTATGCTGGCTCATGAGCTCGCGAGCCTGCGCCACCGACGCTTCCGGCCTGAGCGTCACCGGGTCGTCGATAATTCCATTGGCGCTGCGTTTGACTTTGTAAACTTCCTCGGTCTGTCGGGTAACCGACATATTTTTGTGAATCACGCCCAGACCACCCTCTTTGGCCAGCGCAATCGCCATCGCGCTCTCGGTCACCGTGTCCATGGGCGAACTGAGCAGTGGAATGTTCAAGGTAATTCTCTTCGTAAGTGATGTTTTGACATCAACTTCCGAAGGAACGACCTCACTATACCGCGGCTCCAAAAGCACGTCGTCAAACGTGATGGCCGTGTATTTAATCTTCTCTTGCATCGACAAACACCTTCCTGCGAGGGGTGGCGGGCGGTTTGAAGATAATCCCGCATCTTATCACGGCGCAGCGACGAATGTCGAGAGTGCGGCTTGCACCGTTATACGAAAACCGTTCTCTTACAGACGTTGACCGCAACGAACGAAATAGGCTTTGGAATGACGATTTACCCTTCGCGCGATGAAATTGCCGCTTCCTATCTTGAGCAGCTCCCCTATCCGCCCTATCCCGTGCAGGAAGAGGCCTTATTGGCTTGGTTCACTTCGGACCAAGGTGTCATGGTTTGTGCGCCTACCGGCACCGGCAAAACTCTCATTGCCGAAGCCGCCCTGTACGAGGCCCTACACACCGGCAAAACGGCGTATTACACCACGCCCTTGATCGCGCTGACGGAGCAAAAGTTCCAGGAAATGCAGGAAGCCGCGCAGCGCTGGGGGTTCTCGCCTTATGAGATTGGCTTGGTTACGGGCAACCGGCGAGTGAATCCTGACGCGCGAGTTCTCGTCGTTGTGGCCGAAATCTTGCTCAATCGCTTGCTTCATCCCGCCGCGTTTGATTTCGGCGACGTTGCAGCCGTCGTCATGGACGAATTTCACAGTTTCAACGACCCAGAACGCGGCGTGGTTTGGGAGTTAACTCTTGGCATGTTGCCATCGCACGTTCGCTTGCTGCTGCTCTCAGCGACGGTGGGCAACACGATGGAGTTCATGGCTTGGCTCAACCGGGCGCACAATCGCAAAGTCGAGTTGGTCCAAAGTACAGAACGTAAAGTGCCTTTGGTGTATCGCTGGGTAGGCGACCAGCTCTTGACCGAGCAACTCGAGTTAATGGCGCGCGGAGATGATGAGTCGCGACTAACCCCTGCCTTGGTGTTTTGTTTCAATCGGGACGAATGTTGGAATGTGGCCGAGCAGCTCAAGGGCAAAAGTATGGTGAACGATCGTCAACAAGCCCTTCTAGCCGACGAGCTGAAACGCCACGATTGGTCGCAAGGCGCTGGACCCAAGCTGAAGCAAATCCTCATGCGCGGCGTAGGAGTCCATCATGCCGGGGTGCTGCCCAAGTATCGGCGCATTGTAGAAGACCTGTTCCAGCGGAAGTTGTTGTCGGTGGCTGTCTGCACCGAAACGCTTTCTGCGGGCATTAATCTCCCGGCGCGGTCGGTAGTGCTGCCCACAATTATGAAGGGTCCGCCCGACAAAAAGCGCGTCATTGACCCGGCCGGCGCGCATCAAATTTTCGGTCGCGCTGGGCGACCCCAATTCGACAAACAAGGTTTTGTGTTCGTGCTGGCCCATGAGGACGATGTCAAGCTCGAGCGTTGGCGCGAGAAGTACGACCAAATTCCTGAAGACACCAAGGACCCTGGTTTGCTTCGAGCGAAAAAGGCGATGAAGAAGAAGATGCCGCGCCGTCGCGAGGGAGAAACGTACTGGACCGAAGCGCAGTTCGAGAAACTGCGCGACGCACCGCCGGCTCGCTTGATGAGCCGCGGTCCTCTTCCTTGGCGTCTGCTCGCGTATTTGCTCAAAGTGTCGCCGGCCATAGCTCCCATTCGAGAACTGGTTGGTAAACGTCTTACCGACAGCAAACAACTGGTGCAGCAGCAAGCGATGTTGCATCGAATGTTGATGACTCTGTGGCGCGCCGGCTATGTCGAGCTAGAGCCGACACCTCCGAAAAAGCCCGATCCGGCCGCCGCTTCCGATGCCGCGCCGGCGCTGAAAACATTTGATGCAACGCCCGAGGAGTCACCGCCAGAATCACAGCCCGTGGGGGCGTTTGGTTCGTTACTGCAACAGGCTCGTGGCGCCGCGGAAAAGCCAAAAACTCCTCAAAAAACGGCGAACCCCAAGACGGCGGATCAATCGGCCGAAGTTGAAGCGCCCTCGGCGGCCTACGAACCCGAGTTTGCGCATCCAACACCGGCGCTCGACCGGTTGTTGGTGTTCCGAAGCGTGAATCCGTTGTACGGCGCGTATCTGGTCAGTCAGTTAGGTATTGCTGACCCAGCCGAGCGAATTCAAGCATGGGAAAGCGTACTTGAGTTGCCCGGCACCATTGCGCGGTACGTTCGGGTTCCTCCGCATGAAGAACTTCCGCCGGGCCCCCTCGCTACGCAACGGCTTGACGGCGAATTGCTGCGGCTTGGTTTGGCCACGCAAGAGCAAATCACGGGACCGAGTAAGGAAGAACAAGAAGAACGCCGCAACCGATCGTTCTATGAGGAGCCACCGACACGAATTCTGCATCTCGCCGAAAAGTTGCGCATGATGTTCGACTACGAATTTCCCGGCGTGCATGACCTCTATACGAACGACGTGTGGGCGGCCGGCGAAGTGTTGCAATTCGACAATTTCAATTCCTACATCACGAGCAAGGGATTGCAAAAACAAGAGGGCATGATTTTCCGCCATTTGCTGCGGCTGTTGCTCTTGCTGGCGGAGTTTCAACAACTGGCGCCTGCCGAAGTGGAGCTCGATCAATGGAAGGCGGAACTGCAGGAAGTCAGCGATCGCATTGCGCATTGTTGCCGGGCGGTCGATCCGACGAGCACCGACATCGCCCTCGATCAAGCGAAACACGTCGCGGAGGTTGACGAAGGGGAACCAGCGCACAACCCGCCGCCAAGCGAAGAACCCGCGCCACGTTTTGGCGAAGGCCTATTTGACGACTAGGTTCAACCGCTTTTCGTTGACATCGCGCAGCGCTGTGACCTACCGCGCGGCGGAAAAACGTTCCAGGGGATGGCGGTTAAGTAGAAAGCAGAGACGGAATCACCGTGCCTTTGCTGAGCGCCATAGGGCGTCCGACCGGGGTTTCCAGTTCTTTGCTGGCGTCGATTCCCAGGGCGTGTAACACGGTGGCGTGAAGGTTGGCGACCTGAATTCCTTTGCCTTTCTCCAGTTCGTATTCCTCAGGATGTTTCAACTCGCCCCCGTCCGGGTCGGTCTCACCAATCACGACGCCGCTGCGAATGCCGCCGCCGGCCAGAAGCACGCTGAAACCGTGGGGCCAGTGATCACGTCCTCCGGCCGGATTCACCTTGGGTGTGCGGCCAAATTCGCCTCCACACAGCACGAGAGTTTGTTCAAACAAGCCGCGCTCTTTCAAGGTACGCAGGAGCGCCGCCAGGGCGGGATCGAGTGTCTTGACCTGGCTTTTGTGAATGTCGTGATTGTTGGCGTGACTGTCCCAGCCCGATAATTCAACCTCAACGCAACGAACGCCAACTTCGACCAAACGCACCGCCGCCAGACAACTTCGCCCAAATGGCGTATCTCCAAACTGGTCGCGAATGCTTTGCGATTCCTCACGCACGTCAAATGCCTTGAGCTGCGACGAGTCCATCATTTTGAGCGCCTGGCCGATGGTCGTGCTTTGGAGCGTCTTGTGTTCTTCCATGCCTTTCAAGCGACCTCGGGCAAACGCTTGTTCCACGACTTGGAGCGCTTTACGGCGTTCGAGGAACCGTTCCTTTGACACGCGCTCCTGAACATCGGGAATCGGTCCTTGTGGGTCAAACGTTTTGAAAGCGTCGTATTGATCGCCGAGATAACCGCCTCGTCCCGGCCAGGTGCCCGGAAGGATCGAAACATGCCGGGGGATTTCGGTCATACCCACCGGCAGTTGATGGCAAATCACGGCGCCAATCGACGGATGCACTAACGTCGGATCAGGACGATAGCCCGTTTTGACGTTATAGGTAGCGCGTTCATGATCGCCTTCCCGACTGACCACGGAGCGCACCAGGGCGGCCGAATCCAATGCCTCGGCCGTTTGCTCCATTCCCTCGGCAAGCAACACGCCGGGAAGTTTCGTTTTGATGGCCTTGGTGCCAGCCGCGATGTACTTACCCGGATGCGGGTCGAACGTTTCAAGCTGACTTGGCCCGCCTTGTAACCACAGCAGGATGACCGATTTGGCTGGAGCGCCGCGCGGCGATTTTTCCGCGGCTCGCGCTAACATTTCGGCAACCGGCGTGAGCCAGCATAATCCGCTGACGCCCGCGGCCTTGAGCAAGGTCCGCCGGTTCCAATGGGCGATACTGCCGCAGTCCGTTTTCTGGATGGAAAGAGAATTCGTCATCGCGTACTCAATAGGATTTAGCTCAACAAGACTTAATGGTTCCACGAAAATTCGGTCGAGTTGACGAGCGTCCAATAGAGGTCTTCCATGCGTTCCGCTCGTTTGTCGCCCTTGGCGCCTTGGAGGCGTTCCGAGAAGTATCGGGCTTCCTCCGCTGTAGGACGACGCGACAATACGGCCAAGTAGGCCGTCTCTACCGCCTGGTCATCGGTGGGGGCGAGGGCGCCAATGCGCGAGGCGGCATTCAACAAACGGTTAGGCGCCGTGCGTTCTTGTACGAGGTTGCCATTGAGCATCAGCAAACGTTGCGGAATCGTGCCGCCCCGATCGTCAAACTCGTCCTCCCCCATGTCGCCATACCGTTTGACGAACTCAGCTTCCTGGCCGAATCGGATGAGTTTCTTGATGATATGCGAGTCCGCGTCAATCGTCGTAAGCGAGGACGCCTGCAACAAACCGCCAGCCATTTGCTCGGGGCGTAGTCGCGTGAGGGGGAAAGCGGCCCAGGCGTCTTCATGGTCCATCGTAATTTCAAAGTCGGCCTGGCTGTCGCGCTGATAAACATCGCTCGCGGCTATGACGCGCACGAGTCGCTGGATATCGAACTGGTGCGCAATGAAATCGTCGGCCAGCAACTCGAGACCGGGCGGGTACGGGCCTTCCAACGGAATGCTGTCGATTGGCTCCACCAGGGGTTTACCGAACATCAACGCCCACATGCGATTCACCATCGCGCGCGCAAAGGGCCGATTCTCCTTATGCGTCACCCAGCGCGCCAATTGCTCTCGCGGCGTTCCGTTGGGCTGAACCAAATCTTGATTAAACGGTGGCCGAAATGGGACGTTTTCGGCTTTCTCCGCGTGAAGGTATTGATACTCGTACTGTTTCTTAGGATCATCGCGAATGCCCACCAGCGATTGGCCGGCCGGCGCGAAGTAGGCGGCCAGTTCGTGAAAGTCCGACTGGAGCCACGGCCCGCCCAAGTTGTCATCGTGGCATTGCACGCAATCGAGTCGCACGCCCAAGAACGCCCGAGTTGTGCGACCCGCAAGCCGCACCGGGTCAGGCTGGTTGTTTTGATCCTGCATGCAGGTGACGGTCACAAAATTGACCGCAGGATTGTCGGTCCACAAACCTGAATCAGAAATCAAGTGACGCACGATCTCATCATAGCGGGTGTTTTGGTGAAGTTGATCGCTCAGCCATAGCACAAATCGGCGGCGGCGATACAACAAGAACGGACCGTTCTCGGTGCCGACGTACGCCCGCGCCAATCGCTCCGCAACATAATCCGAGTAGCGGCGATCGGCAAACAAGCGCGATAACCACCACTGTTCCGGATGCTCCGGCCGAGCTTCCTCGAACATGCGGATTTCTTCCAGCGAAGGAACGGCTCCGGTCAGCCCCAAAGAGATGCGACGCAAAATGGTCAAGTCAGGTGCGCGTGGCGTGGGAGAAACTTCTTGTTCACGCCAATGGGCCGCAAACTCCGCATTCAATTGATCAACGACCTGACGAAACTCGGCTTGCGAGTAAAATTGTGGTTGATGTCCCGGTGGGTTGGGATTCTCGGTGGCGTCGCCGTAAAGCAATCCTCCAATGAGGCCCGCCACGCCAAGCACGCATACCAAAACAAAAAGCAATCTTCGTGCGATCACAACCGACGGCCCTTAAGGAGAGGAAGGCGGTCTCTCTAGCGGGAGAGATTTGTTTGCTTTTGTAGCGCGCCGTAATAAAGCGTCACTCGCAATCGAGCCATACCAGGGACTTGGGTTCAAACTTCATTCCGAGTGAAACCTCGGCTGCCAACGACAAGTTTAAATCAATATAACATCAAAGGTTAAACTGCGTTTCTCCCGCGATTGTTTCGACCGTTTGGCCAATCGGCGGGTTTCCCGGAGAATTGGGCGTCCTAAACGTGAATTCGCCTTTTTCGTAAGAATCTTGGCAAGAATTGCCCTTTAAACGCGAATTACGCCTGACTCCCCGTTACTCTCGTGTGTTCCATGTCCAATCCGCTCTCGCCATCGCCGAGTTCCGTGACGAATGCAGCGGACCGGGATGTTCCTCTAGACGCTGCCGTTTACGAGAGTAAGTTTGACCTCTCACTGGCCAGTGCAGCGACCGACTCAGATGCCCTTTCGCCCGTCTATACAGCGGAGATCTTAGACGACGAAAAGACGGAATCGCCTACCACCGCGTCGGTAACGCCGCCTCGCGCTTGGCCGGTGCGGCTGTGGTTCGCTACGGCCTCCGCACTTCACTGGATGTTCGGCGTGGTGTGTTTGTTGCTAGGCTTGTCGATCCTGGCGTCTATTCCACTGCTTCAATTTCTAACGCTGGGTTATCTGCTGGAAGCCAGCGGTCGCGTGGCGCGCTCTGGGCGCGTGCGTGATGGTTTGATCGGCGTGCGCGGGGCGGCCCGCATTGGCGGATTTATTCTCGGTGCATGGTTATGGCTTTTGCCGCTGCGCCTGACCGCGGACATGTGGTACGACGCGTGGTTGATCGACCCTCAAAGCCATGTGACCCAAGGTTGGCGAATTGGCTTCATAGCGCTCTGTGTCGCGATCTTTACCCATATTTGTTGGGCGTGGCTGCGCGGGGGGAAACTGCGCCACTTTGTTTGGCCGGCGCCGGTACGGTTGCTCAAGAGCCTGCCGCGCGTTGGAGTGCTGCTAGGTGAAAAGGCCGACGAACTTTGGGACTTCGTTGTCGCGATGCGGGCGCCGTATTTCTTCTGGTTGGGGGTTCGCGGCTTCGCGGGCGCGCTGGTTTGGCTGTTTGTTCCTACGTTGTTACTGATTGCGGCGCTGCGGACGGAAGACGCGGGACTCGGCGCTTTAATTGGACTTTTCGGCGGTGCGGTCATGGCGTGCGCGCTGCTCTACCTGCCGTTTCTGCAAACGCACTTCGCCGCAGAGAATCGCTTTCGCGCGTTTTTTGAGTGGCGCCGTGTACGCGACATGTTTCGACGCGCGCCTTTGGCGTTCTGGTGTGCGTTGTTGATTACGCTGTTGTTTGCGATCCCGCTTTATCTGTTTAAGATCGAAATTTTGCCGCGCGAAGCGCTTTGGCTGCCGGGACTTGTGTTCGTTACGTTCGCCTTGCCCGTAAGACTCTTGACCGGCTGGACCGTTGGATTAGCGCGTCGGCGCGAAGCGCCCCGGCACTGGGTGTTCTGCTGGGCGTCGCGCTTGGCCGCCATCCCTGTCGTGTTGTTCTTCACGCTCATTCTATTTATGACGCAATACATCTCTTGGTATGGCGCCTGGAGCTTATTCGAACAACACGCGTTTCTTATCCCGGCGCCATTCCTTGGCGGGTAACGCCGGATACAAGATGGAACGCAGAAGACGCGCAAAGAATCTCTGCCCTTGAACAATGAGCAACGCCATCGGAACGGCGCTGCGAAACAGGCGACGCGGTAGAGACCCTATGGCTACCGGGGCGAGCGACTATTCGTTGCGGTGCGCGGCGGGGCCGACTGTCCCGGGCTTTGATCGTAGTTTTGAACTTCTTTCTTCCAGCCGTTCGGCACGGCCGGCTCATAGAATTCTTTGTGGAAGAGGTTCAACTTCTGCAAGGTTACATTCCAGTTGACGTCGCGGTCTTCGAACATGAAGGCCGTACGTTTCGGGTTGCGTCGCACATCATACGTTGGGTCGAAGACCTGGATCGCCTTGGGCAGATAGTCTTTCTCGTCAAGAATAATTTCGATTTTCTGGTAGTTCACCGCATCCGCCTGATTCTTGGGATATGCCTCAAGCCAGTATTCGCCCTTGGCGTCGGTGGGCGTGATGACCCGCATCCAAAACCGTTCTTTGATTTGCTTGGCGTTAGCGCCAAAGATGAAGGGCAACGGGCTGTTCGCGATCGCTTGTCCGCGCATCTCCGGCGGGAGTTGGTACTGGACTAACTTCTTTTGCGTGTGGTTGTACTCGAAAACCGAAGCACCGTCGCACACCCAGTGTTCGCCTACCGAGTCGGCGCGCTCTTCATATCGAGGCTGCTGGTCGGCCCCTTGCGGCGCTGTGTAGTGAAACACTTTTTCGATCTTGAACAGTCCTTTATCGGGCGCCGAGTACATAATCGAGCCAAGACTTTCCGTCTTGGCCGTGAAGGGATCTTTGGGACCGAATACCGGGTCGTATTCCCAACGGGTGAATTTGCAGCGAAAGCGCTCGATGCCTTTGCTCTTGAATTCCCAATACTCCAAAACCTGGTTCAAGTATTGCTCTTGCGGCGGCGTCAGTTGAAAGGGCGCGAGTGGGGCGCGCAGGACATGCGGAGTCGGCTGTCCTTGCGGAGCAACGGCCGGTCCGTTTTGCGGAAAGTTCTGCCGGGATACGTTCTGCTGTTGTCCCGCGGGCTGCGGGCCATAGGGTTGTCCTGGCGCCTGACGGTTAACCGCCGCTTGTGGCCCAGACGCCTGATTCGCTGCGTAGGGTTGTCCTGCCGGCGCCGCCGGATTCTGGGCAGCTGCGGCTGCCGCAAATAACAGGCACGCGAAAGCACCTCCTACTCCTGACCCGACTCGGCAAAACACGACCGTCATGGATTCCATTCCTGACCTGGGTTGAACGATTCCAACGGGGGCGGGATTCTAACAAGAACTGCGCCGCTCACCTAGACCGATTGGTTTAACCACCCGAGGAACCTTTCGTGCTGATCAAACGAGTGTAGAACGAGGTCGGCCATCGAGGCCAATTCAGCACGCAACTTCTCGCGCCGATGCACGATCAGCACGTTCCGCGCGCCGGCGCGGCGGCCCGTCTCCATATCAAAGTGCGAATCGCCGATCATCGCGGACTGTTGGGCAGCGACACCCCAATGCGCGCAAATTCGCCAAATTGACTGAGGGTCTGGCTTAATTGGCCCTTCGTCGCGCGTGACCAGCACATCGAACGTGAAGGGAATATGTTGAAGCATCGCCTCGGCTACGGCGCGGCTGTTCCGCGTGAGTACCGCTTGTCGCACCCCGTGTTCCGCGAGGCTGTTAATGAATTCGATGACGCCCGGATACGGCGACGCGCGTTCGGCTCCTTCCAGTTCATGTCGTTCAACAATGCTCCAACAACGCTGCGCCTCTTCCGCGGGCATGTGAGCGAGGGTTTCCAAAATGGGGGCGCCGTGCGGCAAGCCCATTTCAAACCGCATCTGGTCAAAGTCCAGAGCTGAGTCGATGAGCGTCCCATCGAGGTCGTATACCAAATGCCGTATCATATACCCCCAAAGCATGATCGCGCTGCGCCCGCGCTGAACGTGTGCCGTTTGTCGCATCCAGACACCCAGAACCGAAACCCTACGTTGGACTTTCCTGGATTTCTATGCAAGTCGCCGTCTTCAGCGCCAAAAGTTATGATCGCGAATTTCTTGGCGCTGCTGCGAAGGCCGCCCGTCATGACCTCACTTTTTTCGAACCGCGGTTGGCCATCGAGACGGTGCGCTTGGCGGAAGGTTTTGCAGCGGTGTGCGCTTTCGTGAACGATTACTTAAACGCCGAGGTGTTGGAGCGATTCGCTGAGGGGGGAACCAAACTCCTCGCGATGCGGTGCGCCGGCTTCAACAACTTGGACCTGGAAGCCGCCGCGCGGTTGGGTCTCAAGGTAACACGTGTGCCCGCATACTCACCTCACGCCGTCGCGGAACACGCCGTTGGATTGATTCTCGCGCTCAATCGGAAAATTCACAAGGCGTACAATCGAGTTCGCGAAGGGAACTTCGCGCTCGAAGCGCTGTTGGGCTTCGACCTCAACGGTCGAACGGTGGGAGTCGTGGGCACAGGCAAAATTGGCCAAGTTGTGGCGCGAATCTTACAGGGATTTGGCTGCCGCGTATTACTTTATGACGTGTACGAAAACCCGGCGTGTCGGAGTTTGGGGGAGTACCGATCTCTGGAGGCGTTGTTGACCGAGGCGGATATCATTTCGCTCCACGTGCCGCTCACACCGCAAACGCATCATCTAATAAACGCCGCCGCCATCGCGCGCATGAAATCCGGCGTTATGCTAATTAACACCAGTCGCGGCGCGTTGATCGACACCCGTGCGGTCATTCATGCGTTGAAGGAGCAAAAGATTGGCTATCTTGGACTTGATGTGTACGAAGAAGAAGCGGACCTGTTTTTCGAAGATCTTTCAGGGAAGGTCATTCGCGATGACGTTTTCTCGCGCTTGTTGACGTTTCCCAATGTGATCATTACCGGCCATCAAGCGTTCTTCACGCGTGATGCGCTGTCCCAAATCGCGCACGTGACCATGGAGAGCGTGACCGCCTTCGAGCAAGGACAACCGTTGACGTATGAAGTCACCGTCGAGCGCGTGCGCAAGTGAAAACGGGCGTTCGCCCAGGGGTGGGCGTCGGGCGAAGCAATCGTCCAACGCCTAAGTTGATTATCCGCCGCCGAAGGCGGGCAGAAAATGAACTTCACTATGCGGTCCGACTTTCGCGCGCAATCCTTGCGTACTCATCGTGCTGTCGATTGACACTTGCAGACCGGGCGACAACTGATCGCCCATGCAAAGCCGGGCTTGCAGGCCGGGATAACGATTTTCTAGCGCTGCGATGACCTCACGCACGGTGCCGCCCTCCGCCTCGACTTGAGTGACGCCGCCGGTCAAATCACGTAGTTGGGCAGGAATAAAGACGTTGGGCATGACGAAGTAAGAAGTTGATGATCCGTCGCTTAACGCACGGCGGGAGGCTGCTTCTCTCCACTGCCAACCTTCACATTCTTCTGCGTGCCGCACACGATCGCGAGGCGGTTACGATTCGGCGTTCATTTCGGCCTGGCCAAGCGCTTTTCGCAGGGCCGTAATGCCAATCTCTCCAAATTGCCGCGGCGGAATGCGCCAAATCTGCGGGTTCATTAGTTCGAGCGAAACGCAGCGGTCATAGCCGATATCGCGCAGGCGGCCGACAATGGGTTCGAGCGGAATCCCTCCATCTCCCGGCAAGATGCGATCGCTGTCCGAGGCGAACTCGCGGGGCACGTCGTTGAGGTCGCACAACTGAACGTGAAATAGATTTTCGCGAGTCAATAAACCGAGATCTTCCGGTTTGCTTGGGCCGACGTAGTAGTGAAACACATCGAGACAAATACCCAACCAAGGGCTGCCCGTTTCCTCAACCAACGCCGCCGCAGTTTGCAAATTGTTCCCAATGGCCGACCGGGCTTGGGGCTCCAACGCGATGCGCACGCCGTAACGCTCGCCCTCTTGCGCCGCATGACCAAGGGACGCGCGCACCCGCTCAAAGTCTTGTTGGTTCAATGGCGGTGGTACGTCGCACGCCACTACCAGCGTGCCGATTCCGCTTTGCCGACATAAATCTAAGCGGCGCGCGAATAGGTCCCACGCCTCACGGCGCGCGGCGCCTTGC
Organism: Planctomycetota bacterium; assembly: GCA_963204915.1. GTDB lineage: Bacteria > Planctomycetota > Planctomycetia > Pirellulales > Pirellulaceae > JAHWKS01. Next base: position 173,658 of record CAUJHS010000081.1, read on the forward strand.
GACGCAAGCAACCCACCTTGGAACGCCGCCACGGGCGCCGCCATGTTGAATTCGGCCAAAAGCGATTTGGCGGCGCCGATCGAAGCCGACTCAACGAAGGCTTCGAGCTTAGTCAGCCAGATTTCCACGGCGCTGCAGTGACCTGCTGCATAGTCCTCAATGTCCTTGCCAAAGGGGGACTCTAACGAACAGATTTGTGCAAGAGCGGGCTGCATTCGGGATAATTTCGCGGCGTTCAACTGAGACGGCGTTCAAGTTCGTTGAGGCAGTCATCAAGCTTTAGACGATGCTGTTCCAGCGAATCTCGCTCGCGGAGCGTCACGGTGTTGTCTTGCAGTGTTTGGCCATCCACCGTAATACAAAACGGGGTGCCGGCTTCGTCCTGCCTGCGGTAACGCCGGCCGATGGCGCCTTTGTCGTCATAAAACACGTTGTGGCGTTTCTTCAAACTGCGGTAAAGGTCCTTGGCCACATCCGGCATGCGGTCTCGGTTTACTAAGGGGAAGACCGCGCACTTGACCGGGGCTAACCGCGGATGAAGTCGCATGACCACGCGCGACTGCATTTTGCCGTTTTCGTCGGGCGCTTCGTCCTCGTTGTAGGCCTCACATAAGAATGCGAGCGTAGCGCGGTCGGCGCCTGCTGAAGGCTCGACGACATGCGGCACATACTGATACGGCAAGTTGGGGTTCGCTTCATTCTGCCGCTGTGCAACGTATTCCTTGAACGACTTGACCCCGAGTTTCTCCTTGTCGCGCTCAAAGGCGTCGGCGTCAAAGTAGGTCAAATCCTTGCCGCTCCCGCGCCAGCGTGGCTTGCCGTTTTCATCCAGTTCAAGCTGCAACGGGCGCGTACTGGGGTCCAGCTTTCCTTCCATGTGGCTTCGAAGGTCAAAGTCGCCGCGATGTGCGATGCCTTCCAATTCTCCGAACTCGCCTTCCGCCAGAAACGGAAAAGCGTATTCAATGTCCGCCGTGCCCGTCGAATAGTGGCTTAGTTCGTCCGTTGCGTGATCTCGCAACTGGAGGCGTTCGCTGGCCAATCCCAAGTCCAAGTACCAACGAAAGCGCCGATCTCGCCAATATTGGTACCATTGGCGAGACGACTCCGGCGCGCAAAAGAACTCGATTTCCATTTGTTCGAATTCGCGCGAGCGGAAGGTGAAGTTCCGCGGCGTGATTTCATTGCGAAAGCTCTTGCCAATTTGCGCGACCCCAAAAGGAAGCTTGACGCGCGAACTGTCCAAGACGTTCTTAAAGTTCACGAAGATTCCTTGGGCCGTTTCGGGGCGCAAATAGGCTTCGTCATCCTTGCCGCCGAGCGCGCCGACGGTGGTTTTGAACATCAAGTTGAATTCGCGCGGTTCAGTTAACGTGCCTAGCGATTTCGCATCGGGGCTTAGTACGAGGTTCAAGTCCGACACGGTGGGAAGCGGCACAACAGCCCCGTCCCATTTCAATTGTTCCGTGTCTTTGGCTCGCAAATTGAAAAACTTGAGAGCGCGTTGGGCGATGTCCTGCTCAGCGCCTTCTTCGCGCTCGGTGGCGATAAAGGCGCGCTTGTCGCGGAATGTCACCCAGCGGCCGCGGACCTGATCGTAGCGGAAGCGGCGTCGCGTTTCGCGACAATCGACCATGTAATCATGGAACAGATCATAGTGGCCCGAGCACTTCCAAACTTGCGGATGCATGATGATCGTGCAGTCGAGCCCGACCATTTGAAACGGTTCGGGGGCGCCCTGCGGCGCACTCAGCTCGTCATGCGTCAGAACCATGTCGCGCCACCAGGCTTCGCGCACATTGCGTTTCAATTCAACGCCCAGCGGGCCGTAATCCCAGAAGCCGTTCAGGCCGCCATAAATCTCGCTCGACTGAAACAAGAAGCCGCGCCGTTTGCACAACGACACGAGTTTATCCATATCCATGAGGGCAAATCCGAGAGGGTGAGAAGGCTCCGCGTCTCTAAGACGCTCAATGTAATCGGAATGTTCGCGGCGCCCAACGGGGGAGCCGACCCCGCACCGCCGCGTAAATCGTCAGGACAGGACGGCATTCCGTCAACCTGGGGCGGCGGCGGAAGTTGGGTAGGCGCCGCGAGGTTACCTCGGGGGTGGGCCGGCCTGAAGCGCCTGTTGAAGCGAACTAAGCTCCGCCTTCAAATGCGGTAAATGACGGGCGGCTTCTTCAAATTGGTTGTCTCGGCCCGACTCCTCTAAACGCCACGCCGCCTCGCTTGCGGTTGGCGCGCCGAAGAAACGCATGGAGCCTTTCAGCGAATGCGCTTGACGCTGCAATTCCGGCCCGTTCTTTCCAGCAATGGCCTGTTCGATTCCGGCAAGCAATTGCGGCGACTCTTCCATAAACGCCGCGACTAACTCCTGCAAGAGACCGGCATCGCCTCCCACCGCGAGCAGCGCTTCCTTCCATTGAACCATTGTTTCGGTGGAAGGCGGCTCTGGCGCGGCCGACGCGGCGGGAGACTCGCCTAACAAGCGGGCAATGGTGTCGAATAGCACGCGGGCTCGCACGGGTTTGGTAATGTAATCGTCCATGCCCGAGGCGAGGCAGCGTTCGCGATCACCGGGCATGGCGTGCGCCGTCATCGCCGAAATCGGAAGATGACGTCCGGTCTTATGCTCCAATTGCCGGATCGCGAGCGTGGCGTCGAGTCCGTCCATTTCCGGCATTTGCACATCCATCAAGGCGAGATCAAACTCATGCGCGGCGCATGCGGCGACTGCTTCTTTCCCGTTGTTGGCCACAAACACGTGATGGCCGTGGCGTTCCAGCAAACCCACGGCGAGCTTCTGGTTCACCAGACTGTCTTCGGCCAGCAAGATGCGAAGCGGCCCGTGACCGGCGATCGTCGCCACAGGCTCGTGCGGTTCGTCATCCGCCGAAGTAACGCCCAGTGACAACGTGATTGCGTCAAGCAACTCGGACTGCTTGATCGGCTTGAGCAGATAAGCCGCGATGCCCAGTTCTTCGCAGCGCGAAATGCTTCCTGGTTGATCGCCCGAGGTAAGCATCATAATCACCGTGCTTACCAGCGACTCTTCAGACTTGACCTGCTCGGCGAACGAGAAGCCATCACGGCCGGGCATGTGGCAGTCGGTCAGGATTAACCGGAAAGGCGTCCCCGACCGTTGAGCGCTATGAAGCAGTCCCAGCGCAACGTCGGCGCTTGCCGCGGTAGTAGGCTTCATGCCCCAATTGGTCAACATGTCGTGCAGAATGCGGCGATTGGTCTCATTGTCGTCCACGACCAGTACGGGCGTGCCGCGCACCACGACGCGTTTGTCCAATGGCGGCGTGGTTGGCGCCGCATCGGCAATGTCAAACCGGGCCGTAAACTCAAACGTGCTGCCATGGTCGACCTCGCTACGCACGTGGATCGAACCACCCATCAACTCAACCAGCCGGGTGCAAATGGCAAGTCCTAGGCCCGTGCCGCCGTAACGCCGCGTCACACTCGTATCGGCTTGCTCAAACGCCGAAAAGATCGCGTCGAGCTTTTCGGGCGGAATACCCACGCCCGTGTCGGTTACGGCGAATTGCAGCATACACTGCTTGGCGGAGACGCCAGGATGTTCGACAGGCTGGACCGAGACAACGACTTCGCCCGCTTCTGTGAATTTGATTGCATTGCCAACCAGGTTGACGATGATTTGGCGAAGTCGCATCGCATCGCCCAGGAGAACATCGGGGGCGTCGTGATGAATGTCGCACGCCAGTTCCAGGCCCTTGTCGAACGCGCGGAGCGCCAACGACTTCATGGTATCGCCGAGCGTTTCGCGCAAGCTGAAGACGGATTTTTCAAGCTGTAGTTTGCCGGCTTCGACCTTCGAAAAATCGAGGATGTCGTTGATGATTGACAATAGCGACTCGCCTGACTCCATCACCATCGTCAAATATTCGCGCTGTTCGCGCGTCAGGTCGGTCGCCAGAACCAACTCGGTCAGGCCGATGATGGCGTTCATGGGAGTGCGAATTTCGTGGCTCATGTTGGCCACGAACTCGCTCTTGGCGCGGCTGGCGGCCTCCGCAGCGAATTTTGCATCGCGTAGCTCTTGCTCGACGCGGCGCCGCGCGGTGACGTCGCGCGAGATGCCGAAAGTGCCGACGATTTCTCCCTGATGATTGCGCAAAGGGAGTTTGGTCGTAGCCACCCAAGTGATGGAGCCGTCGGGCCAGGTCTCCTTCTCCTCTTTGTACATCAAAGGTTGGCCGCTGGTGAGCAACGACTGTTCATTCTCGAACGCTTGCGCGGCGTGCTCGGAGCTGAAGTAATCCGCATCGCTTTTTCCGATGGCTTCGCTCGGGTTAGATAACCCAAAACGGGCCGCCAAGGCGCGGTTGATGTGGAGAAACCGGCTATCGCGGTCTTTGAAGTAAATGCTGTCGGGCAAGTGGTCCAACAGGGCGCGCAAAAGATATGACTCATGCGCCAAAGCGGCGTCGGCGGCGCACCGCTGGGCCGCGGCTTCCTCTAACTCCGCCACGCGCTGGCGCAACCGCCGTACTTCGTCCTCGAGCTGCGTTGGATTTTCGCCTAACATGGGCAGCACCCGGTGCGGTCCGAAGGGCAGGGGCGGACCTGCGCGGTCCGGCGTCATTCCAAGGCCGCTTCTTAAGAGGAATGGGTTGGTCAGGTCGCCGTCAGATTGGCTTGCCCTTCCAGCGAACAAAGGCCTCCATGGCGAAGTACTCAGGAAGGCCAATCTGATTATAACGGTCAGCTGTGCCCTTATTGCGGTCTTCGGCGCGCTCCCAGAACTCGCGCGGGTCGGACCCGGGGAACAACGCTTCGTCTTTCTGGCTTTCGTGCATGAAGATCGCCATGCGTTTGAGCTGCAAATCGCCAGGACTTAACGGCACGGCGATCTCGATTTCATGCAATTCGTACTCCTGCCATGCGCCTCGATAGAGCAATACCTCGGGAACGGACGCTCCGTCACGCTCCAGCGCCCACAAGGTTTGGAAGATCGCCTCGGCGCATACCCGGTGCGTGCCGTGCGGATCCGACAGGTCGCCCGCCACGTAGATTTGCTGCGGCTTGACGCGCTCGATTAATTCGCGAATGATCGCAACATCTTCTTCTCCCACCGGCTTTTTGGCGACCGTGCCGGTGCGATAAAACGGCAAGTCGAGAAAATGGAGATGCTCTTCACGGCAGCCCACCTTCATGGCGCCCGCCTTGGCTTCGCTCCAGCGGATCAAACCCTTGATGGTGCGAACTTGCTCCACGTCGGGCTTGCCCGGCTGTTTGTTCGTCAGGCCTTCGTTCACAAGGCGTTCCACTTCGCGCGACTTTTCCTCGTCAATGCCGAACAAGCGATTGTATTCCGTCGCCAGGTCGGCGATACGCCGCGCGTCGTGGTCAAACACCGCAATATTGCCGCTGGTCATGTAAGCGACATGCGCCTCATGCCCATCTTGCACGAGCCGGATTAAGGTGCCGCCCATGCTGATGACGTCGTCGTCAGGATGAGGGCTGAAACAGATGATGCGTTTCGGTTCGCGTCCGGCCGGGTGATATTCGATGGTGTCGAGCATCCACTGAAAAACGTCATGGGCGACCTTTTGCGCTGGGCCGCGACGCCGCAACAACTGGTGTAAGCTGTGATTGCGAAAATCGTCGTCATCAAGCTTGAGCAGCGCTTTGCCGGTTTGCTCACAAAGCCAAATGACGGCGCGTTTAATTAGCGCGTCGTCCCAGGCGACTGTGCCCGTTAGCCACGGCGTGGCCCATCCGGAAAGTTCGCTAGCGGCGGCGCTATCGAGTAAGACGACCACGTCCGGATGGCGCTGCAACATGCTGGCCGGAACGCGATCGGTGGCGGGGCGCTCGACCGTCTCGCGTACGATTTTTGCTTTGTGCTCTCCCAGCGCCATCAACAGCACCTTGCGGGCCTCGAAAATGGTGGCCAGCCCCATGGTGATGGCTTGTGTGGGAACGTTCTCTTCGCCAAAAAAATCGCTGGCGGCGTCACGTCGCGTCAGCGGATCGAGGGTCGCCAACCGCGTTCGGCTATTCGGCGACGAAAACGGTTCGTTAAACCCGACGTGTCCATTCCGGCCGATGCCCAAGAGCAGCACATCCAGGCCGCCTGCCTCACGAATCATCTCTTCATAACGGCGGCAATGCTCGGCGACTTTCTCGGGCGGAACCGTTCCGTCGGGAATGTGGATATTCTGGGCTGGTATATTGACGTGCGAGAAGAAATGCTCGCGCATCCAACGGTGATAGCTTTGCGCCTGAGTGGGCTCAATCCCGTAATACTCGTCCAGGTTGAACGTTATCACACGCGACAGGTCCAGCCCGTCTTCCTGATGCATGCGAATCAATTCGCGGTACACCCCTACCGGCGTTGAGCCTGTCGGCAGTCCCAGAACCGCGTTGCGCCCCAACGCGTTGCGTTCGCGAATGATACTGGCGAGCAACGTAGCAACGTGTCGAGCGATCTCGGCGGGCGTATCAAAAACGTAACAGGGGGGGTGAGTCTCCGGCACAAGCCGGGCGCTGGTACGGGAGGCCATGAGTATTTCAGGATTGCGCAAAGAGGATGTTCGCGGCGTCGCCTGGCCGCCTGCGGCTAGTATGCCAAATCTTTACGCTTCCGGCTATTGGCCACCTCGGCGGAATCCACGTCCCGCAAGAGGGCGGCGGTTGTCCCGGAGAGAGCCTTAGCTCCCTCCGGCGAGCGTTCCGCGGCATTTCATCGCGTCACTTACTTCCGCGGCGTGCGGCTGATGAGCGATTCCGTAAAATCCAAGAACGAATGAATTTTGCCGGGAAGCGATCCCGTGGAGGCGTCGCCCGGTCTCTCCTGCGGCGCGGGAAGGAAAGGCGCGTCAGCATTCTCCGGCAATGCAGGAGCTTCAAGGCTGGGCGCCTCGGACAAGGGTGGAGAGGCCACGTCCGGAGTTGTTATCTCCGCAGGCGGCAATAACTCGACCGACGGCGATTGCGCGGCTGTGTTGGCCCCCGATGGTACTGCGTTTTTGCTCATCGTTGCGGGCAGCGTGCGCTCCGGAAGAACCGGAAGCTCTGGCAACATAGAGGCCGCGCCGTACCGCGAGCGTGCGGTCGCCTCGTGGAACCAGCCGATGACCTCCGGTCCGTGCGAAACAGGACTCCCCGCGGCGATCCATTGCCTCCACAATTCATCGCCTGTAACCCAACGGTCGTCAAATGCGGCACGGTCTGTGTGGAATTGATCGTAAACGGTGCGCCGAAATTCTCGCGCCGCGCGCGCCACTTCGGTTTGAACACGCACCTCGACCGGGTCGCGGCTTTCCTCCGCCAAGGGAGACGTTTGCGACAGAGCCAGACTTACCGTTAACAGCGTGGTCAGCATGGGCGTACTCGACAGATGAAAACGTTGCATGAAGCGCGACGCGCCTACGTCGCTCCATGCCAACAGTAGCTTGCGACAACCCCGTGTCAAAAAAAATGCGGCAGAACAAGAGGAACCGCGAAAACCCGGACAAACGCTGGAATCGGTTCCCGAGATTGTTATGATGACCGCAAGGTCTGCGCTACGTCGCCTGATCCGTTAGCAACAGCGGCGATGCGCGTCTTCACGGAATGCACCGCCCAATAGCGTTTCCCTACTTCGGCGCGATGTCCTTATGCGAACAACTCCGATGTTCAAGACCGCACTCCTTACGATCGTTGTGCTTCTAGTCGGCGGGGTTACCGAAGCGGCCGAGGATTCCCTGACGTGGAAGCTCGGTCTGGCAAAAATAAAGATCACTCCAACCGAACGCATGCAATTGGCCGGTTACGCCAGTCGCGTGGAGCCTTTCGAGCATGTCGAACATGACTTATATGCTAAAGTCGCCGTCTTGGAGGATTCCAACGGTCATCGCGGAGTTCTGATTACCGCCGACTTAATCGCATTCTTCGGCGAGCTTTCGGACGACATCTGCCGTCGCATCGAGCAGCAGACCGGCTTGAAGCGCGAACAGGTGTTGCTCAACGCCTCGCATACACACTCCGGTCCGAAGGTTTCGATCGAACGCGGCGCGACCGCAGATCAGAATGAAACGGTTCGCCGTTACACAACGCGCCTGGCGGAAGACATCGCCAACGGCGTCGCGCAGGCAATCGAAGACTTACAACCGGTCCGTTTGGAATTTACGCGCGGAGTTGTGCAGTTCGTCATGAACCGGCGAGAATTCACGGCAAAAGGGGTCATACTCGGCGTCCAACCCTCGGGGTTAGCCGATCGATCAGTTCCTGTCTTGACGGCGCGCGATGGCGCGGGAAATCCGCGGCTGATCGTCTTTGGCGCCGCATGCCACAACACCACGCTGACAGGCGACAACCTCGCCGTGAGCGGCGACTACGCAGGTGTGGCGCAACAACACATCGAAAAAAGCTTGCCGGGCGCTCAAGCCATGTTCATACTTGGTTGCGGCGGCGATGCGAATCCGTATCCGCGCGGCACACTCGAATTAGTTCACCGACACGGGCAAGAGTTGGGCGACGAGGTCCTCCGCCTCGTCGCGGGCAACGGGAAATCGCTTTCGGGCCCGTTGCGCACGGTCTACGGCACGGTCGATCTGCCGCTACGCAAAGTGAGCACACGGGACGAAGCCGAGAAGTTAGCGAAAAGCCAAGTCAGTTATGAACGATACGTTGGCGAAGCGCTGCTTGCTCGGCTGGATCAGGGCGAACCGCTGGCGTCGCATTACACGGCGCCGCTGGCCGTATGGCAGTGGGGCGATCAGTTAACGCTCGCCGCGATTAGCGGCGAAACCGTGGTCGATTACGTTCCACTTGTCGAAAAGACGTTGGGGCCCCTGAACTTGTGGGTCGCGGGGTACTCGAACGATGTATTTGGTTACCTTCCTTCGGCTCGCGTGCTGGCCGAAGGGGGCTATGAGACGCGTGGCCTGATTCGCGGCGGCGTGGGACAATTTGATCCCGCCGCACAGGATGCGATTGTGAAAAAAATTGGCGAGTTGGCGAAGCAGGCCGGCCGAGCCGATTGAACCGCGGCAATCTGGAATCGCGGCGCGCAACTTGCAACGCAGTGGACGGCGTTCAACCCGTAATATGAAGCGAGGGCTTGTGGATGAGTTCTGATCCATGTCCGATTGTTGTCGGACTAGGCGAGGTGTTGTGGGACTGCTTTCCTGAAGGACGGCGTCCCGGCGGCGCTCCGGCCAACGTGGCGTTTCACGCAAATCAACTGGGGCTGCGAGGCGTGGTCTATTCGCGCGTGGGTCGCGATGAGCTAGGCGATGCGATGCTTACGTTTCTGGCGGAGCATGGCCTGCAAACGGACTACGTATTTCGCGACGCGCATCATGCGACAGGGCAAGCAGGCATTGTGTACGACGCGCAAGGCGAACCATCGTTTGAATTCGGGCCGGATGTCGCCTGGGATCACCTGGAGTTTCACACTGCCGCCGAGACGTTAATGGCCTCTGCGGCAGCGGTTTGTTTCGGAACGTTAGCCCAGCGCCATGAAGATTCGCGCGAAGCGATCCATCGTTGTCTTGAGGCGGTCGATCCCGCAAGATGGATCGTTTACGATGTGAACCTTCGCAAGCCGCATTATGAACGAAGCTGGATCGAACGCTCCTTCGCTACGGCGCGGCTCGTCAAAGTGAATGAAGACGAAGTGCGGGTTATTGCCGCATTATTCGATTGGCCGGAGAGCGACGCCGCTTCCGCGGCTGCGCGGATTCGCGAGCTTTACGGAGTGGAGCTCGTGTGCGTTACGCGCGGGGCTCGGGGAAGCACGCTTTACGGGTCGGAAGGTGAAACCTCGCATCCGGGCGTTCAAGTGACGGCGACCGATCCCGTCGGAGCGGGTGACGCTTTCACGGCGGCCCTGATTTTCGCTCGACTGCAAGGATGGAGCTTGCCTCAAACGGCCGAGTTCGCCAATCGGTACGCCGCGCTGGTCGCCGCGCGCCCGGGCGCGATGCCCGACGTGCGCGATCAGATGACCTTTCCACAAGCGCAAAGCTTCAAGGTTTGAACGATCCAGGAAGATCGCGAATCAATTAAAAGCGATCTGAAATCGTACTTTCTTCGTACTTTCAGTATTTTCGTATATGCGTAAACGCGTTGCTTTTCGCAATAGCCAATCAAGCGTTTAAGCGCCGTATTTTCCCAAACGCCGGGCGTTCGCCAGGGCCAAGGTCATGAGATACTTGGCCTCGAATTGTCCTAGTCCGCCGCGGACGGAGTCGCTTTCGCTGTAATGCTGGCAGGCGTCGGGACGGCAACAATCGGACACGAGCAGCGTTGGCACCGGATGCCAACTATGGCTCCGCAAGAACGACGGCGTGCTATGGTCGCCGGTCACGATCAACACCGTCGGTTTGAGCTTGACGACGCGCGGAATCGCGGCGTCGAACTCTTCAATCTTCTTGACCTTCGCGTCGAAGTTGCCGTCTTCGCCGGTGCTATCAGTGTATTTGAAGTGCAGGAAGAAGAAGTCGTAATCGTTCCAGTGTTGTTCGAGCAACGATACTTCATCGTCAAGTGTTGTTGGTTTTCCGAGAATGTTCATGCCGACAAGCCGTGCTAATCCCTTGTACATGGGATAAACGGCAATGGCCGCGGCGCGCAAGCCATACACTTCCTCGTAGGTAGGCAAGGCGGGTTTCGCCGCAAAACCACGTAACGTCAAACCGTTGGCTTTGGTTTGATCGGCAAGCAGCCGACCTGCTTGTTCAATGAACTGTGCCGCAACTTGCGCGGTTCGCTGACTCGCCGCGTCACGCCCGTGCGGCGCGAGAGGCGGCACGCCGGTTCGTTGGGGATCGGTGTCGTCAACCTGGTCGCCCAGTCCTTCGCCCCGGAACACCACGACAAACCGATGTTCTTTCACCGGTTCGACAAAGACTTGAACTCCGGGAATTTTGACATCGCGTAGCTTGACTGCCAGCGGCGCGCTTTCCTCCGTGGCGATGCGACCCGCCCGGCGGTCCGAGATGTTGCCGTTCTTATCGAGCGTGCAATAGTTGCCGCGCACCGCCACGTCGTTCTTTTGCAATTCAAAGCCGATGCCGGTCGCTTCCAGCGCGCCGCGGCCAATCACATATTTGAGCGGATCGTAACCGAACAAACCCAAGTGACCCGGCCCGCTGCCGGGGCTGATGCCAGGCAGTACGGGAATGCTCCCGCCTTGCACCCCTTGAACGGCCAATGCATCAAGATTTGGCGTGCGAGCCGTTTCGAGTTCGGTTTTGCCGCCGGGCTGCATGGGCAAACCTCCTAGCCCATCGGCCACGAGCATGACAGTTTTCGAGTCGTTCTTTTCATGCAGCGAGCGGGTCAGGTCGTGAATGTCCATCGTCGAGTTCCTAAAGCGGTGGAAGCGAGGCGCCAGAAGCTGGCTTCTTCTTGGTATCAAAAAAGCCATTACGCACAAGGGGCGCCTCGCTCCGTGACAAGCCGTCGCTCCAGCGGCGCCTTTCAAAGGGAGGGCCTGTGGGCTATCTTCAACAGCGCCCCCACGGTTGATCGTCCGCTTCGAATCCTTGGTTTACGAGAGGGATACCGGCCCATGTCCCACGCCACGATCGCTCCGCTGCGTTATGACTATTCGGGAACGTTGCTCGATAAGCATGGAATTTCTGCGTCCGACTTGCACAAACTCGTTCCTGATTTGGAAAAGGCGCGGCAAGAAGTGGAGGTCGACCTCCAGCAGTACAAGTCGCAAAAAATTCCCGCCGACAAACAGCCCTTGGATGCGGCTTTTTACGATCTTCCCGAACGGCTCTTGAGCGAGTACCGCAGCCAAGGCGACGCCAGCGAACTGGGGCGAATTCTTGCCGCGGCGCAGCGCATCCAGGAACTCGTCGATAGCGTCGTGGTGCTGGGCATTGGCGGCTCCTACATGGGCGCCCGAGCGTTGATGGAAGCGTGCTGCCACCCGTACCACAACGAACTGCCGCGAGAAGAACGGAATAACATCCCGCGCATGTATTTCGAAGGCAACAACGTTGATAATGACTCATCGCAAGCGTTGTTGCATATGCTGCGACTGCCCGGAAAATCATCGACGGTGAATCAAAGCTGGGCGATCGTGGTAATTAGCAAGAGTGGCGGAACATTGGAAACCGCCGTAGCGTTTCGGCAGTATCTTCGCGAACTTGTCGCCGACTGCGGAGGAGATCGGCGACGTGTCGCGGAGCTGGTGGTCCCCGTGACAGGTGCGAGCGGCCGTCTGCACGATCTGGCTCAGGCTCTTGGCTGTCCGGAAGAGTTCCGCGTGCCCGACGGTGTGGGAGGGCGGTTCTCGATTCTCTCGCCCGTGGGACTTTTGCCGGCCGCGGTGCTTGGCATCGACGTGGTGCGGTTACTGGAAGGCGCCGCTGCGATGAACGAACAATTTCGCACCGCGCCGCCTGGTAAAAACCCGGTGTTGGACTACGTCGGGGTGTGCCATTTGATGGAAAAGCAGCGCGGCGCGAATATTCGAATCCTCTCGGTTTGGGCCAAGTCGCTGGAATCAAGCGGTTTATGGTACGACCAGCTTTTGGCCGAGAGCCTTGGTAAACAAGAACAAGGCGCGATGCCGCTGACCGTGGTCAACACGCGCGACTTGCATTCACGCGCCCAACAACACCAGGAAGGCCGCCGCGATAAGCTCGTTACCAACGTGATTGTAGAAAACTGGAAGCGTGAACCACTGTCCGTGGGCCATAGCGATTTGGACCAGGACAAACTGAACGAACTGGCCGATAAGACGTTGCCCGATTTGATGACCGCGGCAATTCAAGGCACGAATCAGGCCTACCGCGGCGATAACCGCCCCACCGCGGATTTATACTTGCCGCATGTCGATGAAGCGTCGCTCGGGCAATTCTTCCAAATGATGATGCTGGCCACGGTGGTCGAGGGCCGGTTGATGGGAATTAATCCCTACGGGCAGCCCGGTGTGGAAATGTACAAACAGCACATGAACGCAAACTTGCGAAAGTAACCTTGAACACATGTTCTCTCGGTGTGAGTAACGCCATGACTACGAAGCTTACCTGGCTAGGTCACGGAAGCTGGTCGATCGAGACGACCGGACAAAAGATTCTGCTGGACCCGTTTTTTTCCGACTCGCCAACTTCGCCAATCAAGGTCGATCAAGCGATGGCGGACTTTATCCTCGTATCGCACGGCCATTTCGACTACGTGGCCGACGCCGCCGTGATCGCCAAACGCACGGGCGCCACGGTTGTCGCCATCTACGAGATTTGCGATTGGCTGTCTCGCGTGCACGGGGTCGAAAAAACGGAGCCCATGAATCTTGGGGGATCCATCCAACTGCCATTTGGTCGGGTAAAGATGACGCCTGCTCTGCATAGCTCGACGCTTCCCGACGGCGCTTCCGGCGGAAACCCCGGCGGTTTCTTATTGACGCTTTCGACGGCCCGGATTTACTTTGCGTGCGACACGGCGCTCTTTTCGGACATGAAACTCCATGCGGCCGGCGTCGACCTGGCCGTTTTGCCGATTGGCGACCGCTACACGATGGGACCGGATGATGCGCTGGAGGCCGTCAAGCTGATCCAGCCGAAGCGCGTGATTCCGTCGCACTACAACACCTGGCCGCCGATTGAGCAGAATGCTCAGGCCTGGGCCGACCGGGTTCGCCGTGCGACTTCGGCGGAGCCGATCGTGCTTCAACCGGGCGAAAGCGCGACCCTGTAATTGGGGCCGGAACTTATTTGCGGTGACAACCCTTGAAGGCGTCACCAATTGGCGTACGAGAGTTTCGCCTTAAACTCAATGGCGATAATGCTTTGCGCCGCGAAACTTCAAGGCGAAGCTTGATTTTTTAGTGTACGTATGTATAATAAATTGCGGTGTTAGTCTTTCGGAGGCACGCGTACTTGGACTTCGTCGCCCACCACGCGGACTTCAAAACTATCGATTTTGATTCGCGGGTTATCGCACCACGTCCCATCGCAAACGTTAAAGCGCCAGGCATGCCAAGGGCACGTTACGACGTCGCCCTCTAACCATCCGCCAGCGAGCGAGGCCCCCATGTGGGGGCAGAAATCGTCGATGGCGGTGTACACGCCGCCGCGGTTAAACACCGCTACCATGCGTCCGTTCACGGCAAACGCCTGACCTTCATTTTCTGGAATATCGCCCACGCGGGCGACCGTGACAAAGTCCGACATAACCTACCATCCGGCGAAAGTTTTTCAGCTACCGTCGCCCATTCTAAGGCGATGTGGGAACGTACAACAGGCGGGCAGGGGAGGGGCCGCGCGCCCGACGTCAAACGCGTGCAAACTCTCGCCACGTTCCCCTGTTATGCCGACACGCGGCGTGGCATACTGAGAAACGTTCGCGGCCTTGCTTCCGCTGCTTTTGTCTCGGCGAGTCGCGGCCTTTGGAGCGATCACCTCGGAGTTGAGAAATGCGCAATCAGTCGTTGAAGGATTATCTCGCAAGCCATGTGCTGTCGCGCGTGCAAACGCCAGCGCAATACATTGGCGGCGAACTGAATATGGTTCGCAAAGATCCGCGTGAGGTGCGCGGGCGATTGTGCCTATGTTTTCCCGATACCTACACCATTGGAATGAGCCATCATGGGCTGCAAGTGTTATACAGCCTGATGAATCGCCGCGACGACTGGTATTGCGAACGAGCGTTCACGCCATGGGTCGACATGGAGCGCGAACTACGGGACCGGCAAATTCCGTTGTACGGCTTGGAAACGTTCACACCGTTGTCCGAGTTCGATGTGGTTGGGTTTTCGTTACAGTATGAAATTTGTTCGGTCAACGTGTTAACGATGCTCGACTTAGGCGGCATTCCGCTTCACGCCAAAGAACGCACGATGCAGGATCCGCTCGTGATTGCGGGCGGTCCGTGCTGTCAAAACCCGGAGCCGCTCGCGCCGTTTTTCGACATCTTTGTCACCGGCGACGGCGAACCCAGTTTGCCGCTGATTTGCGATTTGTGGAAAGAGTTGCAGGAACAAGCCAGAACAAACGGCGGCTTTGCGCAGGGCAGGGCAGGGCGGCAAGAACGCGAAGAAGCCCTGGCCCGTATGACGCGCGAATTGCCGTTTTGTTACGCGCCTCGGTTCTATGAACCGGAATACGTGAACGGGCGATTTGCATCGCTGAACCGCACGCGGCCCGATGTGCCGGAAACGATCGAACCGTCGGTCATTTCCGACTTCGAGGGAATCCCCATTCCCACTGAACCGATCGTGCCGTTCATCGAGTGCGTTCACGATCGCATCGCCATTGAAATCATGCGCGGCTGTCCTTGGCAGTGTCGGTTTTGCCAAAGCACCGTCATTAAGCGGCCGTTGCGTACGCGCTCCGTAGAGACGATTGTCCAGGCCGCGCTGCAAGCGTATCGCAATACGGGGCATAATGAGATTTCGCTCCTTTCGCTTTCCAGCAGCGACTATCCGCATTTTGAAGAGCTGGTGACGCGGATGAAGCAAATCTTCGGGCCGTTGGGCGTGAATATTTCCATTCCCAGCTTGCGCGTGAACCAGCAGTTGCGCAGCATTGCAGAATTGATCGGCAACGATCGGCGTTCCGGTTTGACACTGGCGCCAGAAGTAGCGCGCGATGACATGCGCGAGCAAATCCGCAAGAAGATCAAGAACGAAGATTTGTTCGAGGGTTGCCGCGTGGCGTTCCGTAACAATTTTGAAAGTGTCAAATTGTACTTCTTGTGCGGTCTTCCCGGTGAACGCGAAGTGGACCTCGACGGCATCGTTGAAATGGCCGAGACGATCGCTCGAATCGGCAAAGAGGAACGCGGACGGTTTCCCAAAGTGACGGCAAGCGTATCCAACTTTGTTCCCAAGGCGCACACGCCGTACCAGTGGAACGGCATGCAAACCCGCGAGTATTTCCATCAGGCGCATCGTTACTTACGCAGCCGCCGACAAATCCGCAGCGTTAACATCAAGTGCCATGATGTGGAAACGAGCTTGCTCGAAGGAGCGCTCAGCCGGGGCGATCGACGGATGGCCGACGGGATCGAGTTGGCGTGGCGCCGCGGCGCCCGGCTGGACAGCTGGCATGAAATGTTCAACGGGGGAAGATGGTGGAGCGCGCTTCAAGACTCGGGCATTGACCTCGACACCGCGTTACACACGCCTTATGACCTTACGGGCCGGCTTCCCTGGGACCATTTGAACGTGAAATACGGTCGGACATTCCTAGAGAAAGAGCAAACGCGTTCCGTCGTCCAGTTGGAGAAGATGGCCGACGCAAAGTAAAACGCCGGCGCATCGAAGCGCTTGGCGGCTTAGAGTTTCAAGGCCAAATGTAAATCGTCGTTCTGGGCATTTCGAGTCGTCCTGCGAGTTGAATTCGTATGTCGATTGAACTCTCTTGCACGCAATGCGGCCGAGCCTTGCGTGTGGCCGATGACGCCGCGGGGAAACGAGCGCGCTGTCCAGCATGTGGCGCGGTGACCCAAATTCCCGTCGCTGTCGGGGCGGGGCCCATGCCGTCGACGCCGGAAGGTTCAGCTTTCACGTCCAAATCGGAATTCAAGAGCTATGCGCCGGCGAAGCCCGCGCCGCTGGAAAACCCTTTTGGCGATTCGCATCTCTCGAAACCCAAGCCTTACGGGGCTGATGGAGAGAATCCTTTTGGGGAGTATTATGCATCGCCGAAAGATAGCGGCAATCCTTACCAGGCGCCGGCGGCCTTTGGTTATGCGCCTCCGGGGCGTTCGCACGTACGTTTGGCGTCGCGCGGGAAGCGGTTTGCGGGAGCGTTGCTCGATGGTTTATTTCACTTGCTTGGTTTTATTCCAGGAGGGGCCGCGGCGGCGCTGTTTGCCGCCGCCGGCGCCGATGAAGACAGCGCGACGACCGCATTCATGGTTGTTGGATTCGGCGGCGTGCTGCTGATCGCGATTGCGAATTGGGTGTTGATTTCCAATACCGGGCAATCGTTCGCCAAGCGAATTCTGGGAATGAAAATCGTTCGCGTCGACTCGATGCAACCCGTCGGCTTCGTGAATGGCGTGGCGCTTCGCATTTGGATTCCCCAAGTGATCAATCAAGCCTGTAGCTTGTTCAGTCTGATCGATGCGTTATGGATTTTTGGCGAAGAGCAGCGTTGCATTCATGACCTAATCGCTTCGACGATCGTGATCGATGTTTAGTCGACGCACGCCGCTTCGCCATCGGACGAGGTGTGTGCGGCGCGGCGTCGAATTCAACCCCGTTGGGGCTTCACCGTGAGATTCTTGTGCGGATATAGGGCGCCTCTCGGAATTGCGGCGCTGATAATCCCCTTCCTGGTCGTCGCACACGCGGCGAATGCGGAAGACGACCCTCTGGCCCAAGCCCATGCGTTGCAACGCCTTGGGCGATATGTCGAGGCGGCGGAATTGTACGATGCGGTTGCGATGGCCCATCCCTTGGAAGCCGCCATCGGGAAGGCCGATTGCTTGCTTGCGCAAGGCGAAGAAGAAGCGGCCTTGGAACTCCTCAAAACCGCGGCGGAGGGGCATCCGCAATCCACCGCGCCTCGCACGCGGTTAGCGCAAACTGCGCTGGATCGCGGGAAATGGGAGGAGTCGCAAGCGTGGACGGACCAGGCGCTCGCCTTGAATGACAAAGACCTGGCGGCCCGTTGGATGACTGCCGAACTTTATTTGGCCCGCGGGCAGCTGCCCGAAGCCGAGAAAGCCTACGAATGGTTTATCGACTTCTACAACGACACGGACGACATTTCGAACCCCGACGATCTTTACCTGATTGGGCAAGCGGCGGCGCAGTATGCACGCTGGACTCGCAATCATGACCAGTTTCGATTTTTGATTAACGACCTTTATCCGCAGGCGATTGCGCAAGACAAGAACTTTTGGCCCGCACGGCTTGCCATGGGGCAGTTGTTTCTTGAAAAGTACAATCAAGCCTCAGCCGTTACCGAGTTGAACGCGGCCTTGACGATCAACCCACACGCCGCGGAAATCCACGCCACGCGAGCCAGGCTCGCCCTGCAGAACTACGATCTCGCTGCCGCGCAAGCTTCCATTGAATTGGCGTTGGCGCAAAACCGCCATTGCGCATCGGCGCACCGTAGCCAGGCCGATGTGCACATGGCGAATTTCCGAATCCATGACGCGATCCTCGTCCTGGAGAAATTGCGAGGAAGAAATCCCCTCGATGAAGAAACGCTTGGTCGGCTGGCCGCCGCGTATGGCGTGATCGACGGTTTGCCGGAAAACTTCGATCTTGCGCCGTCGGAAGACTCGCGCCTCGCGAAACTGATTGCCGAAGTGACCGAACGCAACGCCCACTGCGGCCTGTTTTTCCTGACGCTGGCCGACACGCTTGACTTATTGCGACGTTATCCCGCTGCTGCGCATTACTACCGCGAAGCGGCCGCGCGAATGCCGCAACTTGTGGAAACGCATGGAAAACTCGGCCTTGTGCTGATGCGTTTAGGCGAAGAAGTGGAGGCCGCCGCCGCGCTGGAACAATCGTTCAAAGACGATCCGTTTAACGTGCGCGTAAAAAACATGCTCGAAGTGCTGGATGTGCTGTCCGGGTACGCAGTGCTCGAGACCGATCACTTCGTCATCAAATTCGATCGCGGGCACGATGAAATTCTCGCCCATGCGGTCGCTGAATACTTGGAGGAAACCGTCTATCCCGACGTTGTCGCCAAAATGGGCTATGAACCGCGCGGGAAAACGTTGTTTGAAATTTTCAACCGGGCGCGCAACACAGGCGGTCATGGCTGGTTCAGTACGCGGATGATCGGTTTACCGTACATTGGCACGGTCGGAGCCTGCGCTGGTCGAGTCGTGGCCATGGTCTCGCCCGAGGCGATGCCGCAAAAGTTTCACTGGGGGCGCGTGCTCAAGCACGAGTTCATTCACGTTGTCAATTTGCAGCAAACGAACTTCAATGTCCCCCATTGGTTCACCGAGGCGCTGGCGGTCTGGAACGAAGAAATCCCTCGGCCTGTGGAGTGGACAGCCATTCTCGCACGCCGGGCGAAGCAGGACACGCTATTCGACCTGGACGACATCAATTTTGGATTTGTGCGCCCGGCCGATAACGACGACTGGACGCTGGCGTACTGCCAGGCGGAATTGTATGCGGAGTATATGTTGCGCACGTATGGAGACGATGCGCTCGCAAAGATGCTGTCGGCCTACGCCGACAATCTGGATACGCCTGAAGCGCTTCGGCGCAATTTCGACATTCAACAGGAAGATTTCGAACGCGGATATCGCGCCTTCTTGGACGAAGTCATTCAAAGGGCAGGGGAGATTGACCTGACCGAATCCCTGGAGTTGGCGGACCTGCAAAAGGCGGTCAGCCGCGACCCTAAAGATGCGGAATTGACCGCGCGGCTCGCCTTGGCGTACTTACAGCGTAAGTCGAACGCGACGGCCCGGAAGTTCGCACTCGCGGCGCAAAAGACGGACCCCGACAACCAACTTGCGGCGTACGTCTTGGCTCGTTTACACATTGCGGGTGAGGACGCCGAAGCGGCCATTCGCGTGCTCGAACCCGTCGTGAGGGAACAAGAACCACATCGAAACACCTTGGCCTTGCTCGCGGGGCTGAAACTCCAACAAAAAGACTTTACGGCGGCCGAGCGGTTGTATCGACGCGGGGTGGCTGCCTATCCGGATGACCCCCAATGGCTCAAGTCGCTCGCCCGCGTGTACTTGCTTAGTCAAAATGAACGGCTGTTGTTCGAAACGCTCGAACGCCTGGCGGTTTTGGAATACGACGATCTTTTGATCCGTAAAAAACTCGTGCAGCAAGCCCTGGCGAAAAAAGACTACGCAACCGCCGTGAAGTGGACGAACGACGCACTATTGATTGACGTAGGAGATGCATCGCTTCACGCCGCTCGGGCGAAAGGCCTTGAGGGCCAAAGAAAGTTCGAAGCGGCCGCCCAGGCGTATGAACTGGCGATACGGCTCCAACCGGACGAGCCTGCGTGGCGTTTGGCTCTCGCCGCGGTCCAGGTGCAAAGGAAACAGCACGCCCAAGCCCGTGAGACGCTGAAAAAACTACGAAAAATCGCCCCCAACTATCCGGGGGCCGATGTCCTTTTGAAAAGTTTGGAGTAATATCAACCGCGTGAAAGAAGAACGCACTGATATTTCGTTGACCGATTTCCAACATCTCATCCGCAAGATGTACTTTGAGAAGGACATCCAGCGGGGCGTCGATGGCACGTTCATGTGGTTGATGGAGGAGGTGGGCGAACTCGCAGCGGCCCTTCGTCATGGCCGCTCGGAGGAGCTGTTGGAGGAATTCGCCGATGTGCTGGCGTGGCTGGCCACGATCGCCAATGTGGCTGGCGTCGACCTCAGCGAAGCGGTTCGCCGCAAGTACGGTTCAGGCTGCCCCGGTTGCGGTCAGTTGGTGTGCATTTGCCCCAACGAGGAAAAGCCGTGAACCGACCTTCGGCGACGTTTGTCACTCGCACCGTATCCCAGGCGAGGCGTGATGACCCTACCGAGTACCGGCCGCGGACGGGGTACGTCACATGGCGGGACGCTCTATCGCGGCGCTTGGTTCGCCTATTGGTTGCGTTTTGCTTCGTTACGTTGATCGTAACCAACCTGGCGGCGCAATCTCCCGCCGCGGCGCAATCCATTGCGGCGATCCACCTTGGATTCGACGGAGTTTATAAGGTGGGCGATTGGACCCCCCTTTGGGTTGATCTCGTCGCTGGAGAACGACCGCTTCAGGGACAACTTGAACTCACCGTGCTCGACGGCGATGGCGTGGAAGTAACGTACGAAACGCCGCCGAGTCAACGCCTTGACATTCCGCCGGGCGAGAAATCGACGGCGTTAACCTACGTTAAGTTTGGTCGCATTCGCGGCGAATTGACCGTCCGTTTGCGCGAGGACGAACGCGTCGTCGCGGAACGGGTCTTTGCTTCTGATGCGTTTCCCGCGCCGCTTCCCGCGAGCCGCGAATTGATCGTCGCCTTGGGCGGCGATGTGGGAGTGGCCGACGCCGCCCGGATCATGCGTCGCCGCCCCGACGAACAAATCGCCACGGCTACGGTGGTTGATCTTAATCGCTTGCCTCACGAATGGCGTGGTTACGACAGTGTCGATACGCTTGTCGTTCCGACTGGGCAGGGGGAGTTGCTCAAAACTATTTCGCCTGAGGAGCGCCGTGCGATTGAACAATGGGTGCGCTTAGGCGGGCGTATCGTACTGAGCGTGGGTGCGAATGGAGAAACGGTCTTCGGCAGTGAGGGCGTTCTGGCGGCGCTGGCGCCAGGCCGGTTTTTGGGCGTCTCGCCGCAACGCCGCACCGCAGGACTCGAAGCGCTGATTAACGCTGGAGAACGCATCGGGGCAGGGGAGGGGAGGGCAGGGGACCTCCTGATGAGCGTGCTCGCTGATATCCGGGGGGAGGTCGTGGTCGCCGAATCGGCCGGGCCTGCACTGCGGCCGATCCTCGTCGATTACCCCGTAGGGTTTGGACAAGCGACATTACTCACGGTCGACCTCGACCGGGAGCCTTTGGCTTCCTGGCGCGATCGTCCTCGGTTGGTGCGCCGCCTTTTGGAAGGCTCCTCAGAGCGAGCCGACCAGGCGGAGCGCGAAGCGGCGCGGGGGCGGGTTGCGCATATCGGTTACGAAGATTTGATCGGGCAGCTGCGCGCCGCGTTAGATGAGTTTCAAGGCGTGGCTTTAATCGCTTTTTCCTCGGTAGCGGCGCTGCTCGTGTTGTATGTGCTCCTCATTGGTCCCGCCGATTATTTTCTGCTCCGCTGGTGGGGGCGGCGCATGGAGCGGACGTGGCTCACGTTTCCGTTGCTTGTCGTCGTATTTTGCGGCCTCGCATGGTGGGGCGCCGTCTATTTCAAGTCGGACCGGAGGTTGGTCAACCAGGTGGATCTGGTCGATATCGATGCGGAAAGCGGGCTTATTCGCGGCGCCATGTGGGCCCACATTTACAGCCCCAACACGCAAACATTTGATCTCGCCTTGACCCCGCGCCCGCCGATGCCGACAGCGCCGGGAGATTCCGGTTCGTTGCTCACGTGGCAGGGTTTGCCGGGCGTCGGCTTGGGTGGAATGAATTCGGCGGCGGGAACCTTGTTTAATGCGCCATATCGCTTGGCCGCGGAAGATGCGGACGGATCTCTGCGGGTCGAACCGCGGAACATGCCGATCCAAATTCGTGCTACCAAGGGAGTCGCGGGACGCTGGTGGATGCAAGGCGAAAACGCCGCACCGGGCCGGGTGTTGACGGCCTCAACCGATGGAATGCTCGATGGCGAGGTGACAAACCTGCTGACGGTTCCCATTCGCGATGGCTGGCTAGCTTACAACCACTGGACGTACCGGCTGCCGCAACA
The DNA here is from genome assembly GCA_963204915.1 of Planctomycetota bacterium. Lineage (GTDB taxonomy): Bacteria > Planctomycetota > Planctomycetia > Pirellulales > Pirellulaceae > JAHWKS01. The sequence continues at coordinate 195,986 of CAUJHS010000081.1, forward strand.
AGTGGCGCCCGGCCAACGAATTCGACTCGATCGGCGTCTACCGGAAGGCAATCTCGTGTGGCGTTTGACGCAAAAGTACGTCGGCGAAGATTACAAGGAATTCAGCACGCCCTGGGACGAAGCCAGTCGCGATGTGCCGCGCATCATGGAAATGATGATGTGGCATCAGGCGGCCGGCGGTCAAAGCTATACCGGCTTGCGTCATCGCTATCAGGCCGAGATCGACCTGTCGGACCATTTGCGTACGGGCCGAGCCGTACTCGTGGGCCGACTCGACACGCCGGCGGCTGAACTCTCGTTGAATGGTGAAGGCGACCGCGAGGAAGGCAGCCGCCACTGGGCCTGGTGCCGCATCGTGTTTCCCGTAACGCAAACGGATTAGCGCTGGACGAGGTTGTGAATTGGGTTCGTCGCAGGCGGCGCGCCGGCGGCTTACATCAAGTTTTCCTCTTGTTGGTGATGGTTGCCCTGTGATTGAAACCCGTGATCTGACGAAGAAGTACGGCGACCTGTACGCGATCCGCTCGATCGACCTCAAGCTGGATGAAGGCGATTTATTCGGCTTTATTGGTCCCAATGGCGCGGGTAAGACCACCACCATGCGCATCATTGCGACGCTCCTCCAACCAACTTGGGGCGAAGCCTACGTGTGTGGCAATTCGATCTATACGAAGCCGCGCGAGATTCGACGGCTTGTCGGCTACATGCCCGACTTTTTTGGCGTGTATGACGACATGACCGTGCTCGAGTACCTCGAATTTTTCGCCGCCGCGTACCGCATCAAAGGTGAAGAGCGTCGTAAACGTTGCGACGAATTGCTCCAGGTTGTTGACCTGGACTTCAAACGCGATGCGTACGCGAACACGTTGTCACGCGGGCAAACACAGCGCTTGGGGCTGGCTCGCGTGTTGATTCACAACCCGCAGGTTTTGCTGCTGGACGAACCTTTGAGCGGGTTGGATCCTCGTGCGCGCATCGAGATGCGCAACCTGCTCAAGCGACTGGGCGAAATGGGGAAGACCATTATCGTATCTAGTCACATCTTGCCGGAATTGGCCGACATCTGTAATAAGATTGGGATCATTGACCGCGGCGTGATGAACGTGAACGCCGCCGTGGCCGATGTGATGAAGCAAGTGCGGCAGCACATCATTCTGCACGTTGCGGTACGTGATAATCTGGATGGAGCCGCCCAATTGTTGCGCGATCACCCCTTGGTGAACGCCATAGAAACCAATGGGAAGGTGATCAAAGTGATTCTCAAGCCGGAGGTGCGTGACTACAGCGACTTGCCTTCGCTGCTGATCGAACAGGGGCACAAGCTGACGCTTTTCCGTGAAGAGGAGCTGAGTTTGGAGTCTGCGTTTATGGCGCTGACGAAGGGGATGGGGCAAAAGACGTAGTTCGCGCGGAACTCGGCAGTGTGACGTTCTTTTATCACGGACAGGTGGCTTGCTGTGGCGCTCATTCCTACCAAGAATCCCTCGTCGTTGGCCGCTTATTATCTGGGGTTTCTTTCGCTTTTGCCCGTGATCGGGTTGATCTTCAGTGTACCGGCGCTCGTGTTTGGCGTTCTCGCGCTGCGAGCGCTTTCGCGTGACCCTCAAATCGAGGGCGGCGGCCACGCCTGGGTTGGGATAGTATTAGCAGTATTAAGTATTATGATTTGGGGAGGGATTCTCGTCTTAGTTCTGCTTGCGGCGGTCGCCGCATGATTTACGACTTCTCCGCCCGAACGCGGGGAGGCAGGCGGTTTCAATGGCATTCGGCGCGCGTTTTGCACTAGGCATGATTCGTTGGCTGGCGCGAAGCAATTCACGAGGAGGATGTACGGAGATGAGCGCGCAAACCGTGGAATTCGTTGGTGGACCGTTGGACGGCTACGCTTACTCGTTTAGCCACCGGCCGGAACAATTGCCACCCCTGGCCATGTTCTCTATCAGTACCGATTTGGTCCGTGTTCTCATTGGCCAGAAGCGTAAAGTCACCGACCGAGCCACAAGCACCGTATTGTATTGTTTGGACCGGAAGCACGATGGTTGGCGTTATTCGCACGCGGCCACGGTTCCGGTCGGGCAACCGTTGCTCGACAGCGCTTGACGCTCCCAGCGCTTGACGCTCAGGGTAAAAGTAAGGGTATATTAACGCCCTGAGGTCCCCATGAGCGAATCAACGCTAAATCCTTATGCCGCGCCGCAAACAGCCGAGACGTCCGTTCAGACGGTAACCTTTGACAACCCTTGGAAGACAATCGCCTGGCGGTGGGAGCGGTTGCGGTTGGTATATAACTTCCTGGTCGGCGGTGCGGGTGTGCTCGCGCTCGTAGCCTTTGGCGGCATTAACCTGTTGGATGCGATCGCCGGTGCTATGGTCTATGGTGCGGGGGCGAATGTGTTCTTTACGTTTGGGCCGATGGCCGAAATGTATCTTAATTGGCTTGTGGATGTCGGTGAGCACAAGTTTTTGCCAGGGTTTGTAGTCGCGCTCGTTCGATCCCCCTTCCTGACCTCACTATTCTTTGTCGTCGGAACCGGGTTTTCTGTGTTGTTAACGCTCGCCTTGGCCTCGTCTATGGCCTGGACACCGACCTGACATCCGCGCGGTCCCAACACGCTACGTCGGTGCGTAATGATTATCCAGAATTAGTTACTGCATGACTGGCCCGAAACCGAACAACGTGCAGATATTCGATCTTGGCGAGCGCGGAGACGGCTATTCGAGGCCGTATTTTTGGCAGCGCCGGGTGAACCAACGATTAAGAAACGATTCCTTGGCCGACCATTGATGATCGAGCATTAAGGTCAGACAGTGTTCCTCAGCGCGGCGTCGCGGCATTTTGTGCGTAATCGCGTGACGGATGAGTCGGTCGAATTCGCGATGACCGATGCCGCCGCCCGTGTCGGCCAGTTCCTCGAGCATCTTTTTCAGTTCTTCCGTGACGCACGAATGGCGCGTCCAGCCTTTGGCCTGACAGCGAGCGTCAAGGACCGAGCGAATATCCTCCACGGCGATCCCCAAATCGCCTCCCTTGCGGAAAATGGCGTGCTCCTCGTCGACGTCAAAGTAGCCATCCAGGCCAGCACAGCCGTCAATGAACCGTTCCAGCACTTCCAGGGAATTCGTCCGCGATCCAGCCATGGTTTCGGAAGAAACTTGCATCGTGGCCGTTTGCGGAAGCGCGGGGGTCGGCGCCAACACTTGCATCGTCGATGCGAGTTCGTAGTCGGTCGAGTCGCCCGAGTCGCACTGCTCACTTAGCGCCTCTAAGATCTCGGCGACCTCGCCCATCGAGGCAATGCGGTTCTGCGGCAGCCTGGCCGTCATCCGGCGGATGAGATTCTCCAATTCCGCGGGCGCATCGGGTCGGAGTTGTTGCAGCGGTTGGATGTCGCGATCGCGATGCGCGAAAATCTTCTCAATGGCGTTTTTGCCCGGATGCGGAGGCGATCCTGTGAGAATGTAATACAACGTGCAACCCAGGCTATAAATATCCGCGCGGTGGTCGGCCCGATTCGAATCGCTGGCCTGTTCGGGCGCAAGGTAATCGACGGTGCCCAAGATCGAGCCGGTATGGGTTAATTGCGTGGCGGCTTGTCCGGCCTCGGTCGCCACAATGCGTGCGATGCCCATGTCGAGCACTTTGACGCTTCCCTTGGTATTCACCAAAAGGTTGGCGGGTTTGATGTCACGGTGAACCACTCCCTCACCGTGAGCGTATTCCAGGGCGCGAGCGGCTTCCGCAATATGGCGAACGGCTTTTCCAAGGGTAAGAGGGCCCTTTTCTACGAGCTTTGCCAGGTCGCGCCCCTCCACATACTCCATCACGAGGAAGTGCATTCCATGGTCTTCGTCGGCGTCGTACGCCGCCACGATATTCGGATGATGAAGCCGCGCCGCCGCTTTCACTTCGCGATGAAATCGTTCGATCGCATCCGGAGAGTCAATGGCTTTTTCGTGCAACACCTTCAGAGCGACGTACCGCTCCATGCGCTGATGGAGCGCTTTGAATACTCGCCCCATGCCGCCGGCACCAAGTAATTCCAAAAGAAGATAATTGCTTAACAGCACGGGTTGAGGCGGACGATCGCGCAACGCGTCGGCTTGGTACTTTGTCAGGCGACCGCGCCGCGACAAGACTTCGAGCAACGCGCACCCATCCTTCGGTTGTTGTTCGACCGGCAACCTGGTGAGCAAATCGCGAATCTCTTGCTCGGGAACTAACCCTAATTCGGTCAGCGTCGCGACCGCTTGTTCCACTGTGAGCAACATAACGTCGAGCGGCTGTTGAAGAGGGGGCAAGGATGGAATTCTCCGCGTTATTTCGCTTCACTCAGTAACGAGCGAAACCATGGCAATCCGTAGTTGATTCGGCCGCGGCGCGGAAGTCTTGGAGTGAAACTCGTTCGAGCCGCCAAAAAACGACCGATGCTCAGGCGCCTTGACTTACGACGGTAACCGGTCGAACCGGAAAGTCGCCTCAACGGGAAGAAACGACCACCGCGGTGAAAAATTCCGAAAAAAAAGGCTGGATGAGGCGATTTTTCCGACGGGAGTTTGCAACGACGAAGCGGTCAAGTACGCCAGATTGCGTCATGTTGTCAGATACCCAGTCTAACAAAACCGTCGCTGGGTAATCGAGGGAATTGCCAATCAACTGCTGCACATTGCTCCAGAAAATCGGCAAAAATACTCGCGTTATTGATGAGGTGAAAGTAAAATGAGTGGTAGGGGGGAAAGTAGGGTCTCCGGCGCGCCAACCCCATATTGGCGATGCGGAGCAGCCAGGGGCAAGGCAACTGCTTCGCAACCATACGCCGGAGACCCTACAGGCCAGCATTTTTGCTCATTGGTTCGATGAGCGGCCTCCTTCTATTCAACTCTCGCGCCAGTTTCTAAAAAAAGTGTTTTTTTAGCGTTGTTATTTGTATAACTCTTGAAATTTAATAGCTTTACGTTGTTTTAGAAATTGGGACGCGCCTGTTCGTCTTGAATGGTGTAGGGCGAGTTGTGTAGCATTTTGCATCACTTCGAACAATTTGTGCTGTTTCATTTTGCTGCACGGCTTCTTTCGAATGTATTCGATTTGAACATTGACGGTGGCGGGTGCTCGGTTCGTTTCCCAGTGAGTAATACGATTGGGGCTGCATAAAACGAATGCCATCGCGTAATATGTAGTAAATACGCGAATCTTGGCGATTTCTCTTGTCGGCCTCTGCAGCCGTGTACTGGATTTCTCAGGGACGATATGGCGATTGGCGAACGCATTCCCCCTTTCCCGCCGGCTCGTCGTGTCTTGATTGCCGCCAACCCTAATGCGGGCGCCCGAAGCGGGCAACTGCTGGTTGAGAATGTCTCCCAAGGTCTTCGCCAACGTGGTTTTACGGTGGATGTCATCTCAGACATCGCTCACCTAATTTGCGAGATCGAACGTTCCCATCGCGAGGGAACGCTCTTCGCTGTTGCGGCAGCGGGCGGCGACGGCACCGCGGCGCTGGTTTTGAATGTCCTTCCCCCGGGCGTCCCTTTAGCGCTCATACCGCTCGGTACGGAAAACCTGTTTGCCAAGTACTTGGGCGTGGCGCCCGATGCAAACGCCATTTGCGAGACGATCGCCCATGGTGAATTGTTGCGGCTCGACGCAGGCAAGGCGGGCGACCGATTGTTTTTGCTGATGTTGGGCTGCGGGTTTGACGCGGAAGTCGTGCGACGTTTGCATCGCGAACGGAAGGGGCATATCCACCATCTTTCGTATGCGAAACCAATTCTCGACTCGATTCGTAGTTATGAGTATCCCGAGTTACGGGTCTATTACGGACTGCCGGACGGGTCGTTGTGTCCCGCATCCGACGCAATCGCGCCGCCCACGGCCACGTCTTCTGCTGGCGTATTGCAGGGCTGCTGGGCGTTTGTGGTGAACCTGCCGCGGTACGCAGGTGGGTTAAGCATCATTCCGGGAGCCGACGGCTCGGATGGACTGCTGGATGTTTGCACCTTCAAACATGGCAGTTTGTGGAATGGACTGATGTACCTGGGAGGAGTTTGGTTCGGGCAGCATGGCTCGTGGCGCGATTTTGAAACGGTACGCGCCCCGCGAATCCGAATTGAAGCCGCTGTGCCCGATGTTCCCTATCAACTTGACGGCGACCCCGGCGGGGTTTTGCCCGTCGATGTCGAAGTATTGCCCGGGCGCATCACGGTGTTGGCGCCCGCCGAGCGAGTGCAACGGAGAGCGCGCTCGACGGTGGAGGCGGGCCCCTGAGCGGAGGAACGGGTTCCCAATTTTTCGAGGGAGTGTATTTCGTGCCAAATCAACCTGCAGTCATCGGGCCGTATCGTTGTGGCGCGGGGCAAGACTTGCTCATCATCGCCGGCCCCTGTGTTATTGAAAACTTGCGTCTCACGCTGTCGATCGCGGAACAACTTCGCGAGATCACCGCCAAGCGGTCGATTCAGCTGGTGTTTAAGGCCTCGTTCGATAAGGCGAACCGAACGAGTACGGGCGCGTTCCGTGGCTTAGGCATTGACGAGGGGTTGCGTATTCTCGATCTGGTCCGGCAAGAGATTGGCGTGCCGGTGACTACCGACATTCATGAGTCGCACCAGGCGGGGCCGACCGCGGAAGTGTGCGACTTGCTGCAAATTCCGGCGTTCCTGGCTCGTCAGACGGATTTGTTGACCGCTGCGGGCAAGACCGGTCGCGCTGTGAATGTGAAAAAAGGGCAGTTCCTGGCGCCGTGGGACATGCGGCACGTGGTGAGTAAACTGGAGTCCGTGGGGTGCCGCAATGTGTTGCTCACCGAGCGTGGCACATTTTTCGGTTATGGTCGCTTGGTGAACGATATGCGTTCCTTGCCGCAAATGCGCGAGCTGGGCGTGCCCGTGATTTTTGACGCCACCCATAGCGTCCAAGAGCCCGGCGGCTTAGGAAACGCCACGGGCGGAAACCGTGCGATGGTGGAGCCCTTAGCACGCGCCGCCATGGCGGTTGGCATTGATGGCTTGTTTTTCGAAACGCATCCCGATCCGGACTCGTCGCCCAGCGATGGACCGAATATGGTGCCGCTGGATCAAGTCGCAGGATTTCTGGATCGGTTGCTGCGAATTCGCGATGTGATAGAAAGCTTTGATCGATGAACTTTGGCATAACGGCGGGTTGGCGCACCGCAGTAACTTGCGTGGCGATATTCGGTTTGCTTGGTTGTGAAGCGAATTCGAACGCTCCGGTACGGCGGAAGGCTGATCGGGCCGTCACTTCGCAGCAGGATCACCTGAAGGCAGCGTTGCAAGCGCTGGACCAGTTTCATGGTTCGGATTCGGCGGAAACACAGCGGCAATTGATTTACCAATTGAATCGCTGGATTGAAACCGAACCAAAAGATGATGCCTGGCGGCCCGACCCTCAAATTGAACGGCTGCCGCGTCGTTTTCGTGATCTGGAGGAAATGCAGCAATTAGACAAAGTCACTTTCCACCCGGATGATGGACAGTTCCTGGTTGAATCGCATTGGCTTCACGCTGTGTCGCGTTGGGTAAGCGACGAAGCATCGCGCCGCTGGGTTGAGGCTCGTCGCGCGGCGGAAGGCAATGACGCCCTGCTGCTGGAGTCGGCGTTCGAGTCGCCCGAGTATCGTTTGGAGATCGCACGCAGTTTGTTCGACTGGACCGTGCGCCATGTCCAACTGGATGAACTCCTGTCTTATCCGCAAACCCCCACGGCGACGGTCGGCCCAGGCAGCGAGTCAGCGGCCGACCGTGCAGCGCCGCCTGAATTGGCCGTTCCGGGTCCGGGTTATCTTTATTATCCCTATCAGGTGTTGGTGTATGGTCACGGAGACGCCTGGCAACGGGCGCGCGTATTCATCCTGCTGGCTCGGCAACTGGGTTACGATGCCGTGATGTTAGCTGTGGACGACCGTGGCGCCGGAAGCCGCGCCAATATCTGGTGCACCGGGGTGCTTATCGAGGACCACGTTTATTTGTTTGACGCTTCGTTGGGACTTCCCCTTCCTGGCGCCGAAGCAGGTTCCGTAGCGACCCTGGACGAAGTGCTGGCGAACCCTGAATTGCTGCGCCAACTCGATGTGGAGGATGACGGCAAAACGCTGAAGTATCCAATTACGGCGAACCAGTTGAGAAACGTCGCCGCCTTAGTCGACGCGGCTCCTGAGACGTTGTCTCGGCGAATGGCGATGTTGGAAAGCCGTCTCTCGGGCGAGAATGCGATGACGCTGGCTGTGTCGCCCAGTAATGTCTCGGCGCGAATCCGCGCGTGTCCTGGACTGGAGAAAGTGAACGTGCGTTTGTGGAACGTGCCCTTCGAAACCCGCATGTATCGCGACGCCATGGAGCGCCTCGCGCGGCGTGATCCGGACATTCAGCGTCGGCTGCTCCAAGAGCAAGGGCTTTACCTCCCGGCGATCATGCAGGCCCGGCGCCATCATTTTGTGGGAAAAATTGCGGGCGAACAGGAAGACCCAGGGGCGATCGCCTATTATTTGGAGTCGCGCAAGGCGGACCAATATATTGACGAGTTGCAAACTTCGGTCGAGGCCCGCGCCCGGGTGGGCTTGCCTCCGTTGCCTCCCAACTTGACGCCGCAACAACAACAGTTCGTTATTGCAAACCAAGCAGCGCAGTTCCGACTGAATAAGCAGCACGCCAGTTATTGGCTTGGTTTGGCTCAGTATGATTTGGGGGCGTATGAAGCGGCCATTCCATGGCTCAAAGACCGCACCTTAGGGGCGAACCCCGAAGGGATTTGGACGGCGGGTGCGCGATATAACCTCGGGCGAACTTATGAGGCGCTCGGCAACGTCGAGGAGGCGCGAAAGTTATACTTTCAAAGTGAGTCGCCGCAACGTCATGGCGACCTGCTAAGAGCGAGGTTGTTGCGCGCCACGCCATCATAACGGACAGCATGATCTGCGGCGTATCAGACGCGCCGGCTACGCCCCTTGATTCGCCGCGTTTTTCGCCTTTTTTGTGATTCCATTTGCTTTGGCACACCGATTGCTTTCTCCATCCACGGCGGGCGAAGGTATCGCCCTGAGAAAAAACACCCGAATATTTGGAGAATGCGACGATGAAGAAGTTTGCCACCATCCTTGTGCTGTTAGGACTTGGCGCCTTTACCGTGGGTTGCAGCCAAGAGGCGCAACTCGAAAACGCCCAAGAAGATCTCAGCGAAGAGCGAATCGAAACGCAAGAGTCGATGAACGAAGCCGTTCAAGACGGTGTCGTCACGGGCGATGAGCAGGAAGAAGTCATGGAAGAACGAGCGGAAGACGTGGAAGCCGCTGGCGAAGTTGCGGAACAACAGGGCGAAGTGATCGAAGAACAAAACGACTAGGTTGATTGACCGCGTGGAAAGCGACAGACGCGCGGGATGAAACGCCGCTTTCGGAAGAGAGCGGCGTTTGTCATGCGCTGACAATCCTTATGCCCGCTACCGCCAGGCGAACGTTTCGCCCGTAAGCCGTTCAAACGCTTCGATGTATTTTGCCCGTGTTCGCTCAAGGATTTCTGTGGGCAAGGGCGGCGGTGGACTGTTTTTGTCCCACGTGGTTGTTTCGAGGTAATCGCGCACAATTTGCTTGTCGAACGAAGGTTGGTTGCGTCCGGGCTGATATTGATCCGCAGGCCAGAATCGTGAGCTGTCCGGAGTCAGCGCCTCGTCGATCAGGATCCATTGCTCGTTGCGCCAGCCCCATTCGAATTTGGTATCCGCCAGCAAGATGCCGCATTGCTCTGCGTGTTGAGCGCCGCGTTGATACAACGCAAGACTACGTTGCCGTAGATCATCGGCGGTTTTCGGCCCGACGAGTTCGACGGCGCGCTCGAACGAAATGTTTTCGTCGTGACCTGTTTGAGCCTTTGTCGCCGGGGTAAAGATGGGTTCGGGCAATTTGTCGCACAAACGCAGGCCAGGGGGCAACGCAATGCCGCACACGGCGCCGTCGTGCTGGTAGTCTTTCCAGCCCGAGCCGACCAAATACCCGCGCACCACGCATTCGATCGGTGCGGGGTCGGCCTTCAGACATACCATGGAGCGGCCTTCCAAGTCCTGCCGAACGACCTCTGGCGAGAGTGGGACTTCGCTCAGATCGGTCGAAAGCATGTGGTGTCGCTCGCCCAGCGTTTCGAACCAATATCGGCTGATTTGCGTCAAGACACGACCACGATCGGGCACGCCATTGGGAAACACCCAATCGAATGCGCTCAACCGGTCGGTGGCCACCATCAGCACTCGATCGCCGAGGTCGTACATGTCACGCACTTTGCCGCGGCGAACGGGTAAAGCGCCTAGAGATGACTGCAAAAACGCGGCACGCATGGAATTTGCTCGACAGTACAGAGGAGGGCGACCCAATGAGGGCAGTCACGATACGGAACGAATAACGATTCGGGGACAGTGACCGCGTTGTGGTCACACCGTCGATGCGCCAAAACTTGAACGTTAGTGCGCTCGTTTTACTCAGCGCCGGCTTCGTTTCCGTTCGTGTCAATACCAGGGATTGGTTTTTGGAGACCGTTATTCTTGTACTTGAACCGCTTTGTTCGAGGTTCGCCCAAGCGACGGCCATTTGCGGTCGACGGCGCGCTCACGAGCGGCTCGGGCGCCCCGTCCAGCGGGTCACCTGGGCGTACGCTGGCTAACCGTTCGTTGATACGTTTCGCATATTCGGGCGACAGTTCAAAGCTCACAAAACGACGCCCAAGTTTCTTGGCCACGGCCAACGTGGTGCCGGCGCCGCCGAAGGGATCAAGCACTAACTCGCCTTCATTGCTACATGCCCGAATAATTCGGCCGAGCAATTGTTCGGGCATCTGGCACCCGTGCCACCCGGCGCGCTCTTTGAACGTTCCCGCCACGCGCGGAAAATACCACACATCTTCGTTGGGTTGAAACCCTTCGGGAAAATCTTGCGGGCGCAGGATCCACGTATCGTCGGGCAACCGGCCCTTCGGGTTGGCGCGCGAGTCGGCGTAAACCAACTGGCGCGCCGACGGGACCCGAATCGCGTCGTTATTGAAGGTGAACTTGTCGGCGTTCTTGACCATGTGAAACAAGTGCGCGTGGGAGCGATTGAACTTGTTCACGCAGTTCACGCCGAAAGTGTAATACCAAACGACCCAGCTACGGCAGGTGAGGCCGTGTTCGCGCTGCATCATCACCTTAAGTTCGGCGGCGTACTCGTCCCCAATCGCCAGCCAAAAGGCGCCGTCGGGTTTGAGCGTCCGAACGACTTCACCGATCCACTTTTGGCACCACTGCAGGTATTGGTCGCACGCTAAGCGATCGTCGTAAACGTCGTAATCGTAACCAATGTTGAAAGGCGGGTCGGCAAACGCGAGGTCGACGGCCCCGTCATCAATTTTTTTCAGACCTTCGACGCAATCTTCGTTGTAAACGGCGTTCCAGCGCACGGGAAAACTACAAAGTTAGGATGAGGAAAGAGATTCCGTCCGCCCAAAACCGCCGCGCCCAAAGGCTGCCCTGCACCCGCAGGCGGCGCCCTTTACGCCATCGTACCAAGATCGGGACGGCAATCAACCCAAAAGCTCGTGCGGGCAGTTAGCACACCGCCCGTGAGGTGGTTTCTAAGCATTGGGCAAAGTGCGCCGTCTCGCGATTCCGCGTTGACAATTACCGCAGCACATCGGCAAAGGCTTTTTGCAAACTGGCGAGTCCTTTCTCGCCGTGGGTTCCGTCGACCACAACGTTGACGCGCACTTCGCTCGTGTTGATCATCCCGATGTTAATGCCCGCTTCCGACAAAGAGCGAAACATCCGCATCGCCACGCCTGTATGGCTTCTTAGTCCGATGCCCGAGACCGAAAGCTTGGCGATATCGGGACTGCTGCTCACGCCGGCGCACTGAAAGTCGGACGCCAGCTTTTTGGCCACCGTCATTGCATCGCTCAACTTTCCTTTGGGAACGGTGAAGCTTAACGTGGCTTGACCTTCCTGGCCGTCGTAGCTTTGGACAATCATGTCGACAAAGATCTTCGCGGCGGCAACTTCTTCAAACACTTTGGCGGCGATGCCGGGAACGTCGGGCACGCCGCGAATGGTGACGCGCGCCTGCGACTGATCGAGCGAAATATCGTCAATGAACAACTCTTCCATGTCCATGCCCGCCAAGCGTTGAACGACGTCAACCACGTTCTGCGCCGTGGGGCGCGACGAGGCGACGATCTGCTCTCGTTTTGCCGCGCCGGCCGGCTCTCGTTCCAACTCAAAGGCGGCATGCACCGCCCGCAGCGCGGATTGCGCTTCGTTGCGCCGGACAAGCACCGAGATTTTGATCTCGCTCGTGGTGATCATTTGAATGTTGACGCCAGCGCCGGCAAGCGCGCGGAACATGCGGTCTGCAACGCCCGTTTGCTTTGCCATGCCGAGGCCCACAACGGAGATTTTCGCGACTTGATCATCGTGGGTGATTCGTTCGATGCCAAGTTCGTGAGCCGCCTCTTGCACCGCTTCCAGGCTGGCCCGTAGTTCATCCTGGGGCACGGTAAACGAAATATCGGCCTTGCCGTCTTCGCCGATGTTTTGCACAACCATATCGACCGTGATGGCGCGTTTGCCCAGACGCGAGAAGATATCCAAACTGCTGCCTGGCCGATCGGGTACGCCGACGAGGGTAATGCGCGCTTCGCTTTTCGTGATGGCGCAACCACACACGGGCACGTTGGGCGCTTCCGGCTCGTTGACGATCATGGTGCCGAGAACATCGGTGAAACTGCTGCGCACGTGGATCGGTACATTGAACTTCTTGCCGAACTCGACGGCGCGATTGTGCATTACGCCGGCGCCTAAGCTGGCAAGTTCGAGCATTTCGTCATAACTGATGCGGCTCATGCGTCGCGCTTCGGGCATCACGCGCGGGTCGGTCGTGTACACGCCGTCCACGTCGGTATAGATTTCGCAGGAGTCGGCCTGCAAAACGGCCGCGAGCGCCACGGCGGTTGTATCGCTGCCGCCGCGCCCCAGAGTTGTGATGTTCCAGTCTTCGTCGATACCCTGAAATCCAGCGGCAATCACGATATTGCCCGATTCCAACAACTTCTTCATCCGATCGGTCGATACGGAGCGAATGCGCGCCTTGGTGTGCGTGCTGTCGGTGCGAATGCCAATTTGCCCGCCGGTAAGGCTGATCGCCTTGCTTCCCAAGGAATGAACCGCCATCGCCATGAGCGCCACGCTCACTTGCTCGCCGGTCGAAAGAAGCATATCCATTTCGCGAGCCGGCGGCCGTTCGTTTACTTGACTGGCCAGTTCGAGCAGGTCGTCGGTCGTATCTCCCATGGCGCTGACGACCATGACGACTTGATTTCCTTCTTGCTGGGCGCGAATCGCTTTGCGGGCGGCAGCGAGAATTTTTTGTGAATCGGCAACGCTGGATCCGCCAAATTTCTGAACAATCAACGGCATGGTAATAACGTAACCGTAAGTGGAAAGGTGTGGTCGAATGCGGCGGCGAGACCAAGGGTCGCAGACGCGGCGAGATTACGACTTGAGGAAATAATTCATCAATCGCCAGCCTTCCTCAAAGGCCAGCCCGCGCGCCGCCGAAACCTCGTCATAGGTCGTTTGCGCGTCCGGAGCGACTCCGGCGCCTGCCAGGGCGAATGGCACATCGCCATGACTATGGGTTTTGGTTCGCACGGGCGTCGGATGGTCCGGCGTTACCAACATGCGGAAGTCGCCAAACGAAGGAAGTGCGGCCCACAACGGGCCAACAATGTGTCGATCGATCTCTTCCAACGCTTTGATCTTCGCTTGCACGTCGCCTTCGTGCGATGCTTCATCCGGAGCTTCGATGTGAACGCAAACAATATCGGTATTAGCCAGGGCAGCAACGGCGGCGCGACCCTTCGCGGCGTAGTCCGTGTCGAGATACCCTGTTGCGGTGGGCACATTTACGCGTTCCCAACCAATCAGAGCGGCGAGCCCTCGGAGCAAATCGACCGCGGTGATCATGACGCCACGTTTCTGGTGCAATTCGGCGAAGGACTTGAGCTTGGGCGTTCGTCCTAATCCCCACAGCCAGACGTTCGTTGCGGGCAGCTTGCCCGCGGCGCGGCGTTGCTCGTTGATCGGATGCTGCGCGAATAATTCTTCGCTTTGCGCCATCAATCGTGTGAGCAAGTCAGAGCCGGGACCGCGGGGAAAGCTATCGGCCACCGATTTGTCGGTTAAATCATGGGGGGCAATCGTACGCGTGTCTTGCGTAAAGGGCGCGGGCCTGCCTGTTCCTCGGTAAAGCAGCAAGTTGCGATAACTAACGCCTGGCACAAATTGCAGGTAATCTTCGGTCAATGTGGCTTGAAGCGCAGCTAACAACTCGGCGGCTTCGCTGGTCGAGATTTGGCCCGCCGTGAAGCTGCGCATGGTTTGATTTTCAATCGTCACCAAATTACAACGCACAGCCCAATCATCGGGACCAAGTTGAATCCCTTGAGCCGCCGCCTCAATGGGGGCGCGTCCGGTAAAACACTCATTGGGGTTGTAGCCCAGGAGGCTCAGGTTTGCGACGTCCGAGCCTGGCGTTAAGTGCGCGGGCACGTTCGAGGCGTGTCCGACCATGCCGGCCTTGGCCAAGGCGTCCATGTTCGGCGTATGGGCGGCCTGGAGCGGTGTGCGGCCGCCTAAAGACTCCTGCGGTTCATCGGCGCACCCATCGGGAATTACAATCGCGTACTTCATGAGTGCCAATGCAGCAAGTAGAAGATCAAATCGGGGTGGGAAGCAGAGCAATCGGGGAGAATATCAAAACGGCGATGCGCCCAAGGTCAATTGATCACGCGCATTCTCACGCATCCAGGGCGGACCGAGTCCAACCGCGCAATTTCCTCCATCGCACGGCGCGTGGCGCCTTCGGGCGCCTGGTGTGTCATAATCACCAAGGGCACCACGACATCACCTTCGTGTTCTGGTTCTCGTTGGAGGACCGAAGCGATGGAGACTTCATGGCGACCCAAAATGCCAGCGATTTGCGCGAGCACGCTCGGGCGATCCTCGACCGTAAACCGGAGATAAAAACGGCTTAGCACGCGATCATGATCGAGCACCTGAAAACGAGACTCGCGCTGCGACCACAACTCAAGCGTGCGGAAAGTGATTTCCATGCGGCCAACGGCCATGTCAATCATGTCGGCCACGACGGCTGACGCCGTTGGCATTTGCCCCGCGCCCTGACCATGATAAAAGATCGGCCCGACGGCATCGCCAACCACACTCACGGCGTTGTAGTTTGCCCGAACTTCCGCGAGCGGTCGTCCCTTCTTGACTAACGTGGGGTCGACATGCATTTCCAGTCCGCCCGCCGTCAATTGGGCGACGGCCACGAGTTTGATGCGGTAGCCCAAATCGCGGGCGTATAGCAGATCGGCCTTTTCTAAATGGTCAATGCCTACGCGCGGAATTTCACTCCAGTGGGTACGAGATCCGTAGGCCAAGTGTGCAAGAATCGCGAGTTTCTGCGCCGCGTCCGAACCGTCGACGTCCATCGTAGGGTCGGCTTCCGCGTATCCTAACTTTTGCGCCTGACGAAGCGCCTCGTGGTAGTCGGCGTCCTGCTCTTCCATTTGCGAAACAATGAAATTGCTCGTTCCGTTCAAGATGCCGCGAATCGAAGTAATTTGATTCGCCGAAAAGCACTGACTGATATTCGCGATAATTGGGATGCCGCCGCAAACGGCGGCTTCAAATGCGATCGAGCGGCCCAATTCGCGGGCCCGGTCAAACAATTCGGGTCCATGCTCGGCCAATAACGCCTTATTGGCCGTGACCACATCTTTTCCGCTCTCCAGCAATTGCAGCATGATGGTGCGCGCCGGCTCCAGACCGCCAATTAGGAGCGCGACCACCTCGATGTAGGGATCCTCGGTAATGCGGCGCAAGTCATTGGAGAGTACGCCCTGCGGCAGATCAATGTCGCGCGGTTTATCGACATCCTGGACGACAACCTGTTCCAACCACAACACGCGGCCCGCATGTCGGCCTGTGCGGTCGCCGTGGTCGAGCAAAAGGCGGGCCACGCCCGTTCCGACGGTGCCCATCCCGACGAGGGCGACCTTGGTGATTTCCATAGGTTTTGGCAACTGCAAATGGCCCAACCAAAAGAGGATCGTGGGTCTCCACGCACAATCCACCAATGGTAGGACGACTGCGTTGGGGGCGTCAAGGAGAGTTCGCACCAGCAACTTGCCGTGGGCGCCCTCGCCGTCTACCATGGAACGTTAGGTTAGGGTTCGACTAGCGCTAATTCAGGAGCGTTTATGGCGCCGTCACGTCGTCCTCGGTTTTGGGACCGGTTTTTTCAGAACTTGCCGCCTTGGGATCAGCGCGAAACGGCGTCCCTCATGTGCCATACGTCGGGCAAGTTAGTTGGACGACGCTCTTCGACGAATGACGCGAATGCCCAATGGCGGTGGTTCAACTGGTTGGCGGCCACCGTTGCGGCCATTGGCATTCTGCTTCTGCTCTCTAAATTGGCGCGTGGGGAAGCACCGGTTCGCCGCGCCGGGCCTGCCATCGTTGCAAGCTGTGTGTGATGCAGACGGCGCAGTTTACGGACTTGGCGTGGCCGTGGTCCGTTCCCGAATCTGTTGAAGCACCCATTTGGCCAAACCTTCGGGGGGACAGCATTCCTCGCGGTCGCATTCGATCAGCCGGAAGACAAAACGCAGAATTTCAATCTTTCGCCGCAATTCACCGTCGAGAGACTTCTCGACGATCAACAGCTCTTCGTATTCCAGCGCGCCGCACAGGTGCCCGATCAGGAGGTCGATCGTCACGGCTTGCTCGTCCATCGCCGATGTCCTTATGACGCGAGATACTCGTCTCGCCATGCCGCATTTAACTGGGCCAAAGCCGTGTTGAGCCGAGACTTCACGGTTCCTACCGGGATTTCCAGAATATCTGCCGCCTCCCGGTATTTCAAACCTTGGAAGTAAATCAAGAGCACCACAACCCGTAAATGTTCGGGGAGTGCATCAATCGCTCGACGCGCCCAGTCGCGGCGTTCCTCGGCTTCCATCTGTTCATAGGGCGAAGGGGTGCCCGATTCGAGCATATCCATGAGGGACGCCGCCCCGGATTCATTCGACGTCCGCTGTTGATCAAGACTGGCGGCTTGATGACGCCCTTCACGGCGAAGTTCATCAACGGCCTGCCGTGTTGCAATTCGATACAACCAGGGGCGAAACCGATGATCCTCGCTATAAAGTTCGCGCTTCTCATGCACGCGCGCAATGGTGTTTTGGAACGCCTCTTCCGCCATCTGCGGATTTCGCAAATACCTTAAAAGGTAGTTGTAAAGCGGCTTTTCATAACGCAGGACCAGCGTTTCAAACGCTTCGTAGTCCGCCTGGTCCCGCACCCGAGCCATCAGCGCTTCGTCGCTCGTCGCGTCGTGCGCCGCTAACGTCTCGGGAAGTGTTTGTTGTAAATCAGGCATCGCGAAAAAGTCCATTTCTTCCGTAATTCGGAGAACGAATGTGCATTAGAAAACGTAGCAAACCATGGGCCGAAAGGCGTGCATCCACCCATCAAGGTGGTTTATGGGCCCTTTTCTCGTCAAGAGAAGGAACGAAACGCAAAAAAACGCCGCGATTCCTTCGTAGAAGTGAACATTGAATCAAACCGCCCCGTATTAATAAGACCAACCTTTTTGCTTATCTGCACATTATGTAATCCCATCCCTTGGCTCGCCAATCCCCCCCGACCTTTGAGGGGTGACGCTGGGCCCATGCGTACCGTCGTGGGTGAACCCTCGATGAGGTTCCGCTGTCCTGTTTGGCGCAGCGATTGCGACTTGTCTTGATTGCGTTGCCGTTTGATGCCACCGCTCTCCCGTGCGCGGTCGACATCACCCGTCTTGTCGTGTGAGGGCCGCGCTAGCGACGCTCCACACGGTCACGATCCTTGAAATTCAAGACCCAGAACAAACCATGCAGACTAATTTTCATCATTTGCCAGGTCAAAACCACTCGAACGATTCGCACCAGGACGTGTACGCGGCGTTTCGCAACGGCGTTTCGTTGGCCGCTTTAACCCGCCATTTTGGCAGGTCGGAAAGTCAGTTGCGCCGCGTAATCCGCCAAGGGCGTCATCGAGACATCATGGAATTACCGCTGGAATACATGCATAACCCCGCGGAATTCGATCAACCTGCGCTAGAAGCGACAATTTTAGCGCCCGCGCCGGAGCCGACTCGCGCACCGCGAAAAGTGCGCGCTCCGAGCGATCTCCCTGCGTATCTCGCAAGCCTTTATGAGACTCCTTTATTGTCGTCTGAGCAAGAGCGCCATTTATTTCGCAAATATAACTACTTGAAGCACAAGGCAAGTCTGCTCCGCGAGTCGCTCGACGCGACACGGCCAAATACGCGCGTGATGGATCAGATCGAAGACTACTACCGCCGAGCGGTGGAAGTCAAGAATCAAATCATTCGCGCGAATTTGCGGCTCGTCGTTTCGATTGCCAAAAAGTATGTGGGCAATCAAGACGCGTTGTTCGATCTCGTTAGCGAGGGCAACGTGTCGCTCATGCGAGCCGTGGAGAAGTTTGACTATACCCGGGGAAACAAGTTCAGCACCTACGCGACTTGGGCGATTAAGAAGAACTATGCTCGCGCGTACAACAATCGCGTTCGTCAGGAAACGCGGTTCCGCACCAGTCATGAAGAAACGCTCGATGTGACGCCAGAACAACGTTCCAATCCCTACTTTGAGTTGGCCGCGCATGAACGCCATGTCGAGGACGTCTCGAAGATCCTTTCGTGCCTGAGTGATCGAGAACGGGAAGTGGTGATTAAGCGGTTTGGACTTACCGGCCGCGCTCCCGCACAAACGTTGCAGGAGGTCGGCGCCGATCTGGGCGTGACAAAAGAGCGTATTCGGCAGATTGAAAAACGCGCCTTGCGAAAGCTGCGCGAAGCGGCCGAAGGCGCCAACATTGAGTTCGCCGCGGCTTGACGAGTCCCTGTTCAATAACGCTTCTAGGCGCACTTCGTGCGCCTTTTTTTGTGGTGTGACAAACCGAACGGGCTGAGCCGCAGGGCGGTCCTGTCTCCCAGGAGTTCAACGCGGTGGAGAAGGCCCGTTGCCGCTATTCGGTCAATCGCCAGCCATCTTGCGTAACCATCAAACCGTTATGTCCCGCGTATTCATCGTACACTTGGTGCATTTCTTCGAGAGAATCGAAAAAGCCCACCACAAATGCGGCGCTAAATGAATCGCCGGCCCGAACGGGCCGCCCACCAAATTCCTCAATCAAGCACACATACCCGCGTTGATGGCACCACGCCTCAGA
>CAUJHS010000082.1 GCA_963204915.1 Planctomycetota bacterium
CCCCTGCGGCTGGGGCTCATCACCTGTGACCGAGAGCTTGAGACCTTCCCGTTGCCAGAAACGCCCCCTCGGTGCGGAAACCAGTGACACGACACTACGTCTGGATCAAAGCTTCCATTCCCACGTCCAGCAATCCAACAAGCGACCTCGTGTCGCAATGAACGTGAAAGCTCATTGGTACGCCGAGCGAAACCCCACAACTGCGAGGAGTGGCCTGGCAGCACGAGTCGCCGAACCGGCGTCCGACGGGCTATGATACCAGGAAACTTGCTTTGGGCGTGGGTGAACAGCCCCGGGAGGTTGGGCCGGGGAACGAAGTTTAAAGTGCAAGGGTCAAACGCTGGACGCACTGGGAGAAATTGGAATTCATGGTTTCGTATCGCAACCTTTTGGCCTCGTCGTCAGTCTTTCGCATCTTGCTTCTGTTGTTCACCTGGCTGATCGCAGCGGATAGCCTGCGCGCCCAAACGACTACGGTCCAAGCGTACTCAGGTCGACCGTTTGGCGCTGCACGCGTTTCGCTCAGCATCCCTGCTTCGGCGGGGGCGGTTGAACGGGACCAAATCTATCTCGCTGACCCAACCGGACGGGTGTTTTACCCGGCGATTGGAGCGTCGCCGTTTGGAAAAAATCTGGGAAATCTGTTGGCGAATCGGCCCGTGCTCAGCTCTTTGGCGCGTGAACTTCCGAGCCAAGTGACCATTCACTTTCTATTTCGTGGCGACACGCCCTTTCGCCTCACGGTGTACGCCCCCACTCGCTATGACGTGGTCATCACGCCGCGTCCGCCGTTGCACGCTGACCAGGCTCATCTGCGCGACTGGTGGCGTGAGTATTCACTTGCGGCGCGTGAACAAATGCAACAGGGCGATTATCCGCCGATCGTCGAAACTTACCTCCTGAACACGTTGGACCGTCGTCTGGGTCTGGACGATCCTGCGTGGCGGACTGAGCCTCGCTCAAGTACACGACTGCAGGAGACTCTGGATCTGGTGTTGGGCGTCGAGGATTTGCGGCGCGATGTGATGATCGAAACGCTGCGCGAATCGCATCCCGCCGAACAAGCCTCGCTTCCCGTTCCTGACGATATTTGGTGGCCCGAAACTCCGGCACCGACTGCGCCTGAAGCGGTTGATATCGAACCCCTCGCGATGCGCATTCCCGAAGAGTGTTTCTATCTTCGGTTCGGCAATATTTCTGATTTCATTTGGCTTCATTATTTGACCGAAGAGCACGGCGGCGCATTAAGTCGATTGATCGCGCTGCGCGGTTACGACACGCAAGCCACGCAGCGCGTGGAGCGTCGTCTGGCCGTGCGCTATTCCCTCCTGCTTGACCTGGTTGGCGAACACGTCGTTGATGACCTTGCGGTCTTTGGTCGAGATACGTATCTCCGGGAGGGACCTGCCTTGGGAGTGGTGATTAAAGCAAAGAATGGATTCCTCGTATCCACCGCGATCAATAACGAACGCCGCAATGCGTTGGAACGAGAGAAGGCGAACGGCGCCACGAGCGATACCATCGAGATTGCTGGGCGAAAGGTTTCACTCATCTCGACGCCAGATCAGCGCTTGCGGTCGTTTTTCACGCGCGAAGGCGACTATTACTTGCTTACAACCTCCCGTGCGTTGGTGGAGCGATTCTTCGCCGTGTCCGACGGCGCCGGGTCGCTCGGGGCCTCGCCTGATTTCCATTATGCCCGGTCTTTGCTGCCCACTAGCCGCAAGGATGCGATCTTTGCGTACTTCTCGCCGGCATTCTTCCGACAGCTGGTAAGCCCGCAGTATCAAATTGAGCTGCGGCGCCGGCTCAAGGCGGTCACGGATTTAGAACTGGTCGAAGTCGCCCGACTTTCGGCTGCGGCGGAAGGTCAACCGCATGCGACCGTTGAAGAACTGGTGCAAGGAGGCTTTCTTCCGTCGGGCTTTCGCCATCGAGCCGACGGCAGCCGTGTCGTAATCGAAGAGGATCGCGTGTACGACTCGCTCCGCGGGGCGCGGGGCAATTTCTTGCCGATTCCCGATACCCCCATGACCGGCGTAACGCCGAGCGAAGTGCAGCAGTATGCCGCGGCGGCTGAAATGTGGACTTACCAATGGAAACAAATGGACCCGTTAGCGATTGGAATTCAACGTGCGCCGCGCGACGACGCGGATGTGGAGCGCATTTCAATCGACGGATACGTTTCGCCGTTTCTCGAGGAAAAGTATGGATCGATCGTTTCGATGCTCGGACCGCCGCTTACTCAAACCCTAGCGCCCATCGAGAACTGCCTGATTTCGGCGGAACTATCGCTTCAGGGAGGTTCGGCAAGTCAAGGCGTTCCGCCGCACCTGATGTTTTTGGGTGTGCACGATGAGCCGCGCGTCAGCTTACAAGGATGGCCCGGTGTGATCAAATCGGTAGCGTTTCTCCGTTCGATTCCTGGGTATCTGGGAGCGACTCCCAAACCAGGATTCGTCGACTTACTACCCTTGGGGCTTTCGCCTCCGCCCGATCGTCAAGGTTACTCTCAGTTGCCGCTCGGTGTTTGGCGCCGGCAGCTAGGCGATACTTCCGTACTTTCCTTTGATCCGCAGTTGCTTTCACGTGTTACGCCCCTCATTAAAACGGGAGACGGCGCACATCCCGCTCAGGCCCGCCTTCATGTTGAAGATTTGGTGAACGCGAAACACACAAGTTGGATTCGCGATTTCTTTCGGGAGCGCGCCGCGAAAGCGACGCAAGGCAATCTCCGTTTGCTTGAAGCGCTGACGCTCCAACTGCATGTGCCGCCTTCCGAGGCTTTAACGCGATGCCAACAAGTGCTTGACTCGCAACTTGTATGCCCTCTGGGTGGCGAGTACGAACTAACTCAAGACCCAGCGGAACCGCCACGTTGGAGTACGACGGGGCTTCGTACGCCTCCTACTGACTACCGAGCGCCGCTGGTCAGCTGGCTTCGCGGCGCCGAGGCGCGTCTGGCCAAGGTCGACGGGCAATTGACGCTTCACGCGGAAGTTGATCTCCAACGTAAGCCCGCCGCGCCCAAACTCAAGCTCAAGTTGCCCAATCTGCCGTTTTTTGGCGGACCAACGAACGCCGCGCCGTCAAAGGAGAACTCCGAACCGCCGAAATGATGGAGATGCCGGCTCGAACAATGCACACCCGCGGGAACGATCACGTGGCGTCGGTCGTGCAGCTTTGATTTTTTTCGTCGTTTTACCCAAACTATCAGGTTGTCGTGGGAATTCGGCGGCAAAAGCAGCACGGTCGGTATATTCGTTCAACTTTGCCCCCCTGGTTGCGCCGAATGAATAGAACGAGAGACGAAACGTACTTACCTTTTGTCGCCGGGGGGCGAACAAGCCATGACACGCTGTTCGACGCGAGAGCTCAGCGTCTGCCGCTGGGTTGTGCGCAGCTCTATGCTGGGCGCGGCGGTTCTCGCCGCTTGCGGGGCACTGTTTTTTGGGGCGTCCGCTCACGCTCAAGAACCGCAGTGGATCTGGGCGCGTGAACATCGCGCTGGCGCCGTGCCGCCCACGATGTGCCATTTCCGCAAAGTGTTTCAAACTTCGGCGCCGGAACAGGTTGTAATGACCATCGCCGCCGATGATCAATACGACTTGTTTGTGAACGGTCACGCGGTCAAATCGGGGGCTGCTTCGCGCCAGCAAGAGCGCCTCGACGTATCGCGTTACATTAAGCAAGGCACGAACGTAATCGCGGTGCGCGTGTCCAATCGCAACGGCAACACGGCGGGACTCGCCGCGCAGTTGACGGTAAGGGACAAGGGCGCCACTCGATCGATCGTTTCGGATCAGTCCTGGAAGTATAATCTCCGGCCATTTCCGTTGTGGAACTCGCCGCTCTACAACGATCGTGGCTGGAAGACGGCGCAAACCATGGGGGCGTTGAAGGCCGCCGAGCCAACGCCAGCGATAGCCTCGCAGGTCGCGGACAAGCCAACCCCCACGCGCACCTCGTCCGTACCGCAGCCCACGCCCGCGGCTTCGCCCGTCAATGACGACGCTCCCGTACGGGCCCAATCCATTGCGGCAAAGAAGGTTTCTACGCCGGCTGCGACCAACGCGGCGCGCGAGCAAAGCCATGAGCGTTTCACCCTTCCCGAAGATTTTCAACTTTCGGAAATTCTAGATTCAAAGACGGCTGGCTCATTGATTGCGCTGACATTCAATGAATTTGGCCATTTGGTTGTCTCGCGCGAAACCGAGGGTTTGTTCCTGGTTTTTGATAAGGACAACGACGGCAAATTTGAAACCGTGCGTCCGTACTGCGACAAGGTGAAGAATTGCCAAGGCTTGCTTTGTTTGAATGGCGAGGTGTTCGCAACGGGCGATGGCCCCGAAGGCGCGGCGTTGTATCGTCTTTCGGACAATAACGAAGATGGAACCTTGGAAACGGTCCAGGCCGTTCTTAAGTTTCGCGGTGAGATGGGTGAACACGGCCCTCATGGCTTAGTGCTGGGGCCGGACGGAATGTTATACGTGATCGTGGGGAATCACTCGGCGCCG
Source organism: Planctomycetota bacterium (assembly GCA_963204915.1). Lineage (GTDB taxonomy): Bacteria > Planctomycetota > Planctomycetia > Pirellulales > Pirellulaceae > JAHWKS01. The sequence goes on from CAUJHS010000082.1 coordinate 4,518, forward strand.
GTCAAAGAATACGAGGCGAAAAGCCCGCATCGAAATTTCTACGAAGGAGATTTGGTTGGTCCGCGGTACGAAGATCCAGGTGGACACGCCAACGGCGTCAAAGCGCCGGGCGGCGTGGTGATCCGCACCGATATCGCCGGAAAACACGTTTCACTCGTGGCGGGTGGTCTTCGTAACCCTTACGATTTGGCGTTCAATCGTGAAGGCGAACTGTTCGTCCATGACTCGGACATGGAAGCCGACTTGGAAACGACATGGTACCGACCTACGCGGCTTTACCACATCACGCCGGGAGGCGAATTCGGTTGGCGCAGCGGCTGGGCCAAGTGGCCCGACTACTACGTCGATAACCTTCCTGCCGTCGCTGACACGGGACGCGGTTCGCCGACGGGGGCCGTAGTTTACAATCACCACACGTTCCCGGCGCGTTACCACAACGCCGTGTTTCTGGCCGACTGGTCCGAAGGGCGGATCCTTGTTGCAACGCTGTCTCGAAATGGGGCGTCCTACAAATCGACGGTTGAGAATTTTGTCGAAGGCCGACCGTTAAACGTCACGGACCTTGAGGTCGGTCCCGATGGAAATCTCTATTTCTGCACGGGGGGGCGCGGTACCGAGGGCGGCATTTATCGCGTCGCCTGGAAAGGAAAAATTCCGCCGAACGTTCAGAACCTTGGCGAAGGTATCGAAGCGGTGATTCGCCAGCCGCAATTCCATGCCGCCTGGAGTCGGCAGGAAGTCGCGCGGCGCAGGCGAGAAATGGGAGACCAGTGGGATCGCCTCGTCAAAGGTGTGGCCCGCAGCAAGTCCAATCCTTGGCAATACCGACTACGGGCGTTGGACCTGATGACGTTATATGGACCCCGCGCTGACGCCGCGTTTCTTATTACGTTATCGAAAGACGCTGACGCGGAAATCCGCGCCAAGGCCGCCGAAATGTTGGCGCTGCACGATCAAAACGACGCTAAACAACGTCTGGAGGACCTCCTGACCGACGAGAACGCACGCGTCCGTCGCAAAGCAGCCGAGTCGCTCACCGCGTTACAACACCCGGTGTCCTTTGAAGCATTAGAACCGATGCTCGCCTCGGAGGATCGTCGCGAGGCGTGGGCCGCGCGGCGCCTTTTGGAGCATACCGATCCCGCGACTTACCGTGTTCAACTCGCCGACACCGAAAACCCGCGTCTGTTTATCCAAGGCGCGACCGCGTTGCTCGTAGCGCATCCCTCCAAAGAAAACGCTGAGGAGGTCATTCGGACCACCCTTCGCTTCCTTGAGGGATACGTAAGCGACCCAGATTTTATTGATCTGTTGCGTGTTACGCAGCTTGCATTAATTCGCGGTGGATTCTCTGCGGCCGACGCCCCGGACGTGCGGCAAGCTCTCGAGCGAGAATTCCCGGCGAATCACGCCATTATGAACCGCGAGCTGATTCGGTTATTGGCGTACTTGGATGCTGCGACAATTCTCGACCGTTACTTGGCGTACTTGCGTTCCGACGCCGAGCAAGTCGACAAACTCCACGTTGCGTTTCACCTACGATTTATTAAGTCAGGCTGGTCGCAAGAACAACGCATGGAGTTGGTGAAATTTTTTGAGAACGCCGTTTCGTTGAAAGGCGGTAACAGCTACGAACGATACGTACAAAATATCGCCGGGGACTTCGCCCGGGGCTTTGACGTTGATGACAGCCTCGCGCTCTTGGCTCAGGGCGACCAATATCCGACGTCGGCCGTGGGCGCACTGTACAACGTTCCAGAAAAGCTGGATGATGCGACTCGATCTCTGCTAATCGACTTGGACGAGCGACTCGCGGTGCGGGAAGGCGCCTCAGTCGATCGCCTTAAAATTGGCCTGGTTGCGGTCTTGGCGCGCAGCGGCGACGCCGATTCGATGGCGCATCTGCGCGATGTTTGGGATCGCGATCCCGAGCGAAGGTCGATGATCGCCATGGGCTTGGCTCAACAACCCGGCGGCGCCAATTGGGAATATCTCTTGCGGAGTCTGCCCATCTTGGACGGCGATCCAGCCCGCGTTGTTCTGACCATGCTGCGCGATGTGCCGTATGGACCAAGCGATCCGGAACACTACCGCCAAGCGATCTTGTGCGGCCTGCGTTTAGGCGAATCCGGTTCGACCGAAGCGCTCGCGTTGTTGGAGTACTGGACGAGCGGAGCCATAAAACTGGAGGGCGCGACGACGGACGAGTCGCTCCAAGCCTGGCAAACCTGGTTTGAAGAAAACTATCCCGATCATCCGCCGGCCGAACTACCAACCAGTTCGCCGGATAGCAAACATCAATTACAAGATCTTCTGGAATTCATCAACAAGGAAGGACTTGAAGAAGCGAGCGCTGCGCGGGGCGAGTTGGTTTTCACGAAAGCGCAATGCGTCAAATGCCACCGTAGCGGCAACGTGGGCGCGAGCGCCGGTCCCGATCTCACGTCGATTGGCAAACGCTTCACCAAGCGTGAGATTCTGGAGTCGATCTTGTTTCCGTCGCATGTCATATCGGATCAATATGCGACCAAGTCGATTGTCACCACAGGCGGACGCACCTTTACGGGTATGGTTGGCGTGGGCGGCTCCGATGAAGTGACCATACTTCAAGAGGACGGCCGCACCGTGACCGTCGCCAAGGACCAGGTTGACGAAATTCATGCGGTGAAGAAGTCGGCGATGCCCGAAGGGTTGATGAACGAGTTGGAACAACAAGAAGTTGCTGACCTCATCGAGTTTCTCATTAAAGCGCCGGCGACATCAATCGCCAGTCCAGCAAGTCCGACGACCGTGCGCTAGAATACGCCTTTACCGACGAACAAAGGGCCTGCCTTCCACCCGAGAAGGCAGGCTTTTTTCTTTGCAATGGACCACCGAGGCGTTCCACTTCTTCTTGAGAACTGGCGAAGCTAAGACTCGTCGTCTTCCGCAAGTAACATCCAATCGGGCAGGCGCTGCAATTGGCCGTTGGGAGTTACGCACGCCAGAACCGATTCGCCCGTGACAAGCAGTTCATTGTTGCGAAACAAGTGGTATTCGTGCCAAACTCGCACGCCGTGCGCTCGTTTGGTGGTTGTCACAAGTCGCAGCAGATCGTCGTACACTGCTGCGCGGCGATACCGGCAATTGATTTCCGCGACGACAAGGAACGCCCCTTCCTCCTCCATGCGACGGTAACTGTAGCCCGATGCGCGGAGCAGCTCGACGCGGCCCATTTCAAAGTAGGTCAAATAATTGGCATGGTGGACTCGCCCTTGCGCGTCGGTCTCTTGGTAGCGAACTCGGATCGTGATTTCGTGCTGACGAAGCATGGTAAGTTGACCGAACTAGGTGTATTCTTTATAGTTACGTTCAAGCGGCAAGTCTTGAAACTCCCGGATTCAACATCGGTCTGGGCTTGCTATCTGTGCCCAATCCTTTCTCTTGGGGTCGATTGCCATCATGAGCACCGGGGAGAACGCCGGAACGGATTACGCCACCATGCGCGGCCGCGACTATCCGGCGATCCGACAGTTTACCGTGTTTCTTGAAAACCGTGTGGGCCAACTGCTCGAGGTTGTACGCCGTTTTGAAGGAAGTCGAGTTCGCATTGTGGCGTTGTCGATCGTCGATTCGACCGAATGCGCCGTAGTTCGCTTTTTGCTGAGCCACCCGGAACAAGGTCGCGAAATCCTTGAACGGGCCGGCTTGGCGATGATCGAAAGTGATTTGATCGGCGTCGAGCTGCCCGAGGGAATGCAGCCCTTGCTGCAAGTTTGCACGGCGCTCTTACAGGCTGAAATCAATATCGTTCAGGCCTACCCGTTGATCGTTCGGCCCCATGGCCGGCCCGCGGTTGCGCTCATGGTTGATAATATCGAACAAGCCCAAGAAACCTTAGCCGACCGCGGCTTTACGATGATTACGGAACACGACTTATCCGAGAACGAATGAACTTGTCATGATCGTCTACGTTGTTGTTGAGCGAAAGAATGGAAAGTCGCCTTCGGGTTGGTATGGACAAAGTGTGGGAGCGATGGGAACCGACTCGCTTGATCATTATTTGCATGGGGTTGCTGTGAAGCCTCTCAGCGAGTTGATGCACGAAGATAAAGCCACGCTTGAACAGGCGATTGAAGTCGCGCAACCCGCCGACCGATTCGCTCTGGAGCGTCGGCTCGAAGTTCTGCGAGAACGACCGGAATGGCACGATCCGCATGAGGGCCTGAAAACCATCAACGCCCTGACTGAGCGGCTACCGCACGATGAGCGGTATGACGGCGTGCATGCCGATCTCGCCACATACCAGGCCATTCTGAACGAGACTCAAGCCGAAGGAGACGAATTCCGGTTGAACATTCGCACCATGGAGTAGCGGGGCGCAAAAACGCATCACTGCTAGCACTTCACGATGCTTGCACAAGATGCAGTCTAAATTGTTGCAAAATTCCACAAGATATGGGAAAGCCTTGCAATCTATTCGCGCCTCGGTAAACTCCCTCTCACCTTGGTGAATGCCGTTGCTTCACCACCATTAATTTTTCGAGGAGGCTTTTCGATAGGGACATCGCTCCGACGTCGCGCCCAGGACGGCGCGCTTAAGTCGGAGAAGAACGGCGCTGCATTGTTTGACGTCATGGAGGACGCAACTCCCCTCTTGGGCGTTCGCCCTTTTTCCAATTGGCTATGCAGGGATGCGCGCATCTGCCGTTTTTCTCGCGTCTTCAAGTCGCGGTCAATCCGACGCTCGGGCGGTTTATTGGCCTCCCGGCCGAACAGGCCGAACTACTCCATCTGAAAGGGACCGTCAGATGCAAAGCAAGCCGCTCATTGGACTGAATGTTGAGTATCGTTCCGCCAAGAAGGAGGATCCTGCCTACGCATTTGTGGCCGCTGGCTATTTCGATGCGATTCTGCGAGCGGGCGGCATCCCAGTGATTGTGCCTCCCTTGGCGGAAGAAGACGATGTGAACCAAGTTTTGGATCAATTGGATGGGTTTGTGCTCGTGGGCGGACCGGATCTTGATCCGCACCGGGATGGATACATGCGTCATCCCACGGTTCGCGCGTTGGACCCGCGTCGCGAAACGTTTGACCGCATGTTGTGCCGACTCATCTCGGATCGTCGCATGCCGGTCATGGGGATTGGCGTCGGTATGCAATTGTTAAATGTGACCGAAGGAGGCAACCTCTATCTTCACATTCCTGAAGATTTGCCGCATGCCTTACCTCACCGCGATCCCCAAGATGCGGCGCATCGCCATGGCTTGGAAGTCACGCCCGGTTCGCTCATGGAGCGCGTGTACGGCGACGGCGAGATCCGCGTCAACAGCCTGCATCACATGGCCGTTGATGAAGTGGCGCCTGGCTTCGAAGTGACGGCCCGCTGCCCCGACGGAGTGATTGAAGCGATTGAGAGTGTTCGCCCCGACTGGTTCGCTCTTGGTGTGCAGTTCCATCCGGAAGCGTCGAGCGCCTCGGCCCTGGATATGCGAATTTTCGAAGAGTTCATTGCTGGCGTCTTGGGAGGAGTCGAAGCCGACGCGCGTGTCGCCGCGTAGGTAACGATCTGATCTCGCAACACCAGACCACGACGCCCCGTCACGCCGAAACGCAGCGTGACGGGGCGATCGTTATGTTTAACTACAAAGTGCGAAGCACGTAGTTTATCTAAACTGCTTGATTAGACTCTCCATTGCGGGTTACGGCCCGCATCCAACAGGTGTTGCAAACTCACCCCGAGGGCAGTTTTCGGAAAACTTCTCCTACACCGTCGATCCATTTCGTGAAGCGCGTCGTAAAGTAGGAGCGCGATAACGGCAACGCGAGGGCAGACTCGTCATTGCTCGCGAAATCTCGCGACCCAATCCCGAAAACTTTGCGCCATAGAACCTTCACTTGAGGCACGCCTTCGGACGGCAAACGGTAATTGCGTTCATGGTGCGTCATTTGGCCAGGGGCCATTCGTTCGTCCTAACGGTTCGACGAAACACACGCGCGACTGACGGACTTTAAACGCAAGATCCTTACAACCGCTAAAGACAACGGCAAAGGAAGGGCGCCAAACAATTTCCCTAAGAATCAATCAAACGTCATGCCGAGAAACTCGTTGAAGGCGCCGAAGTCGCTCAGGTAATTCATGACGTGGTTTCTTTTCCCATGCGAGATGAGATTAGCGTTAGGGCGAATGGTCGCGTTCGTCTTGATGTTCACGATTGGGGACGTCGCATTGGCTCAGCGAACCACGCCCCATCATGTGGATCGACTCAATGCGCTGTTGGAAGGGCGCGTCATTGATCTAACTCATAATCATGGTCAAGACCATCGACGTTACTCACGTATTCTCGGTCAGCGTCGAGATCTCTATGTCTATGTCCCGCCGGGCTATTCGCCGACGCGCGCCTACCCATTAATTCTTTGGCTTCATGGAGCGTTCGGAGACGAACACGCGTTCTTAGATCAAGGGCAGCTACAGTATCTCGACGACCTGATCGTTCGCGGTTGTTTTCCTCCCGCCATTATTGCTTGTCCCGATGGAACGTATTGCGGTGAAAACCATCTCATGGAACCGCATTCCTTGTACCTCAACGGAGCGGGCGGACGAATGCAAGACCATTTGTTATGCGAGGTCTTGCCGTTTCTGACAACGCACTTCCCCGTACTTGCCTGCCGCGAGGCGCATGCGGTGGTCGGCATTTCAGCCGGAGGCGCTGGCGCGTTAAATCTTCTGTTTCGGCGCCCCGACTTGTTTGGCGTCGCAGCAACCGTCGCCGGCGCGGTCAACCTGCGCTATAGCAACATCGACAATGAATACTTACAAGATTTCGATCCAACCACCTACCGTTGGCAAACCGAGTATCGTCCAGATGATGTTATCGCGCAGTACGCGGGCGGGTTGATTTCGATTCGGGCCGAACGGTTTATCGAACCTGTGTTCGGCGTCGATCCGGGGGTCGTGACGCGTGTTGCGGCTCAAAACCCGGCCGATTTATTATTTCGCGAGCCGCTCCCCGTGGCGACGCCTATCCTTGTGGCCTTCGGCGGTCGGGACCAGTTCAACATGGATGCACAAGGCGCCTCATTCGCGTGGCTGGCTGCCACGCAAGGTGTCATGGTCGATGTATATTTTGATCCGGAGGGAGATCATACCAGCGACTATTTCAATCCCGCGCAACGCCAAGTCTATCGTTGGTTAGCCCGCCATCTTGCTTCGGCGCCCGAGTAAACGCGGTGCATTTGCTTTTATCTTCCGATATCTTCATTCCACAATTCGGGAGATCGCTGAATGAAGTCCTGCATCATTTGGATGCATTGGGGATCCTGAAGCACGTCGACGCGAACCCCGCGTTTGCGCAGCAATTCCTCTTCGCCCAAGAAGGACCGATTCTCGCCCACGACGACATGCGGAATCCTGTAGAGCAGGATTGCGCCCGTGCACATCGAGCACGGGGAAAGCGTTGTGTACAGCACGCACTCACGATAGACCTCCGAAGGGCGTCGCCCCGCGTTCTCCAGGGCGTCCATCTCGCCATGAAGGATGGCGCTGCTGCGTTGAACTCGGCGGTTATGCCCTCGCCCGATGATGGTTCCGCGATGAACGAGCACCGAGCCAATGGGAATACCGCCTTCGGCCAAACCTTGTTGAGCCGCTTGGAACGCGGCCTGAAGGTAATCATCCATCATCACATCGATCCTAGAATATAAGCCCATGGCGCCGTTCTCTTTTGGCGGGATGCGGCACGCGGAATCACTCCGAAAAAGCCTTGAGCGATGGCGAACCTTGCCGCAGCCGAGCCGCTGCGCCCTACCCTACTCTTTCCCCCATTGCGCGGTAAGATAGCCGGCTTATTATTTGGCGTTCCTTTTCAATTTCCAACCAATCGTGGAATTCGACCATGAAGGCGGTTGCGGTATATCCTGGCCAGAAAAACAGCGTTCACTTGGAAGACATTCCTAAGCCTAGCGTGCATGACGTTCCTCGTGGGCGCGGCGTGTTGGTGCGCGTGCTTAAGGTTGGCGTCGACGCTACGGACAAGGAAATCAATGACGCGCTTTACGGCAACGCGCCGCCTGGCTGCAAATATCTGGTGCTAGGACACGAGTCGTTTGGAATTGTGGAGGAAGTCGGTGAGAACGTACATCGCGTCAAGCCCGGCGACTTTGTTACCGCGACGGTACGGCGCCCAGGCGGATCGATTTACGACCGTATTGGCACCTATGACATGACAAGTGAAGAAGTCTACTATGAGCGCGGCATCAATTTGCTCCACGGGTTCTTGACCGAGTATTACGTGGAAGACGAGGAGTACGTTGTCAAGGTTCCGCCGGGGCTCAAGCACTTACACGTCTTGATGGAGCCCATGAGTTGCGCCGCAAAAGCTGTGCAGCAAGCGTTTGAAGTGCAACGGCGGATGCGCGTATGGAGACCCGAGATAGCCTTTGTGCTTGGCGCCGGCCAAATTGGCTTGCTCACGACGCTGATCCTCAAGTTACGCGGTTTACGCGTTTACACCATCGCGCGAAGCAAACCGCCTTTATTGAAGTCCGAAATTGTCGAAGGGATGGAAGGCAATTACATTAGCACTGCGGAAACGCCGTTGGAGGAGTTAGCACGCAAGGTTGGCAAAGCCGACTTGATCGTCGACGCCACGGGGAGCAGCCAGATTGCTTTCGACGCGATGCGCACCCTTGGCCATAACGGCGTGCTTGTCTGGACGAGTATTACCGGCGGCGATCGCCAGGTCGATGTGCCGTCGGACCGCATCAATCTGGATTGGGTGCTCGGAAACAAACTGCTGCTCGGATCCGTCAACGCAAATCGCGAACATTTCGAGTCGGGAATCAAAGACCTCGCCCTGGGCGAGGTGATGTATCCCGGGGTGATTGAAAAGATCTTAACGACACCCGTTCAAGGACTGGATAACTACCAAGAGATGATGAAACTCCTGGTGGAGGACAACGCGGCGTTAAAGGTCTATGTGAACGTCAGCGACGAATGAACCGCGCCCGCGGTCGTTGCTCTCGCGGCATTCGGCCCGAGCACATTACCCCGAGCACATTACCCCGAGCACATTACCCCGAGCACATTACAAGGTGCTTGAGCTGATGTTGTACGAGACATTAAACGGTACGACGCCGTAAATTCCTCGTGTGAAGACGAGGTTGATGAAGTCATCCATTTGCAGGATGACATGCTTGGGCACAACCACCAGGTCGGAATCCCGGAGCCAGATTTCGTCGGCTGGAATGGGGCGTGTCGCGTAAAGACCGCCGCGGATGTCGAGCTTAGTCGCCATGAGACGCCAATCTTCAGCGCGGCGGAACACTACGACTTCACGCAGGTTGGCTCCCACGTTCCACCCGCCTGCCATGGCGATTGCTTGCATTAGCGTGGTGGGACCTTCCAGGGAAAACCGACCAGGTTGCCTCACTTCGCCGATGACGAAAACTTGTCGCGGCGCTCGTTGACTTAGAATGGGAGTCACTTCAATTCCGTCAACAATCGCCTCGTACCTCGCGTCAATTTCGGCTTTGAGTTCGTCGAGAGTCAAGCCTACGGCTGGAACCGAGCCAATCGCCACAAGTTGTACTGTCCCGTCAGGAGAAATGCGGGCTTGAATGCTTTGACCGCCAGTTCCTGCGCGACGGTCAATCGCGGCGCGAAGATCCTCAAGGCGTGTGTTGACTTGGCGAGGCGTAACCGTAATGGAAGGCATGCGATAATACTGCGTATAGCGTTTTTCCAACTCCAGCGTCAACTCGGCGATGGTGCGCCGAGCCGCGGGAACTTGTCCCAATAGGCGGAGTGTGATTGAACCGTCGGGCTGGATGACTAATTCTTCGCGATCAATGTTCTTGTCCGTCAGCGACTCCACGCGGATCACATCACCCACATTCAGTTCATAAGGGTGATTGCTTTGCTCCCGCGTGAGCCGGTAGACGAAATCCAACTGATCGTCGACGCGAAGGCGGTATTCGGGAACATGGGGCGTGCGGTGAGGCCCCACGTATTCGCCTTGAGCAAACGCTTGCCAGGGAATTGGCCCCCATTGTCGCCACGAAGGTTCGCGGCAACCCTCGCCCGAAAGGCAGTCGACTCCACCAATCTCGGGGTTGCAAGCATCTCCGCATAGATGATGACAATATCCCTCGGGCGGAGCGCATGCCTGACAAAGTGCGATCTGCGGTACGCTCTCCGGAGTGATGGTGTAGAGTTTGGTCACTTCACCGCCGTTCAGTCGTTTGTCGGACTCGGCGGGCAACGGCATAGGGGGAGGAGCGACAGCCCGGTTGTTCCCGAACGGTTCGCGCGCGGCGATTGCAACAACTCCAGTCGCGATCAAGGCGAGCAGGGCGCCATACAAGATCGTTTGATGCAAGGAGCGAATCAACATGGGGCACGTACTCCGTTCCTTCCGACGTATTTCATTCAACTCGCAAGTTGCCTCACCTGTGTCCTTGCGAGAGACAAAGCCTCGGTGCTCGCGGCTAGAACCACGTCCAGGGTTTCCAAGAGATGTTATCATCCGGGCGAACCGAGTGCGCCGGATTCGCCGGCGCGGGAGAGGCAGTATTCGGAGGCCCGTCGACGCCCTGGTGCGTTTTGGCAAACTCCATGGGCGACAACCACTGAACCTGTGGTCCTACCAACGTCGGAGGCTGCGTCATGCTTTGCACGATCTGTTGATGTTCAACTCGCGCTTGTTGCGCCAGAACTTGCTCGCCAAGACGGTCATGAACAACCGCGAGATTATGCCAAGCCTCGGCTGTTGGGCAGACTCTCACGCTATGTAATAAAACCCGGCGCGCGTCCTCCCACTGCTCATACTTCGCCAAAAGTACGCCCAGCTCATTCGCGGCGAGGTGGTTGTACGGGTCTGTCATCATTGCCGCTTGAAAGAAAACCATACCTTGAGGCGTATGCAAAGCAGAGTCGCCGAGGGCGGACTCCGGCGCCACGGCCTGAAGTTTTCCAAGCGAGTACAACGCCAGCGACGCCGCCCGTTGCCCACCCGCCGCCATTGCAAGTTGTTCCTGGGCGAATGTGTAATAGTGCTGAATGGCGTCCAATGCCGTCAGATGCTCAAGATCACGATCTTTCAATACGGTCGTTCGGTGCGCGGCGACTAAACTTTCCACGTCAGGCGTAACGCCCAGGCGACCTCTTGCGACGTGAAACTGCGCCCCTTCTTCAAGCGCCAAGAGCGCCGCCGCCAAGCTTCGGGTATGCCGTTTCGTTCGTTCCTGAGCATCGAGCGACTGCGCAATAAACTGTAGCACGTCCATCAATTCGGCCCGAGCCGTGTAAGTGGCGCCGCGCTGCGCCATGCTAATCGCGTGCTGTGCAAGCGAAGTTGCGCGGCTTTCGACAGCCGCCATCCGTCGATCATGATTACCAAGGCCAACCTGGCCTGTTACCGAATTGGAAACTGCAAATTCGGTGCTTGCCGGTTCACCACTCCAGGCGGGTCCAGCGTTGTTTGTGTCCGAACTTGGCGACGGAAAGTATGCGTTTCCGGCGGAGTGCGGCTCCCAAGTCGAGTTCGACGGACCTTCAGCAATTGCAATCGCCGGGGCATCCATGGCCGAATCCTTCACCATGGGTAGCCGATTCCAAGGCGCCGATTCTGTTTCTCGCCATTGAACGGTTTGGGGACGACTTGCATCGACCGAGCTATTGGCTAGAGATGCGTCCGAAGGAGGCACTGCAAATCGCAGCGCCACCGGGGCAACTCCTTCGGGTAACACTAAGAGCCGCGGTGGAATCACAGTGCACTGGGGCGATCCCTGGGTTACATCCTCCCAAGGAGGAGCATTGTTCGACCAGTGCAGGACCCCGGTCGCTGCAGCAACGACCGACGCGGCGGCAAGACTGCGAAACGTCGTGCGATTAAGGCGATCCATCGCGTCTTCCGTAAAAAGCATGAGCGGTCTAATCGGCGCAAGCGTCTCCATGTTTGCGCATCAACACAACACCTTTACGAATCGACTGCACGCCGGGCTGCGATAATCAAATCCCATCGAGAATCAACCAAGCCTTCGACTAGTCGGCGAACAGTCGTCAAACCTGCCAAGAGCGGAACGTCACGACAAACATCCTCGGTGCAAACGGCGAAGTTAGAGCTGTCCGTATGTTCGCGCTGGTTGGTTTATTTCCAACCAAGCTTAAATGAACTTGCATTTCGAACTACGCCCTAAAGATACTTCGCCAAGGGGCCTCCTCGAGCCGCGATCACGTCGACTTTCCTGCTAGTCGCGTTGTCGACCTCAAGCGGGGGTGCGTGATGAGGTTTGATTCGCGCGTCGATCACTAAGGAGCCACGGCAGCCCCAATGTTTTTGCGATACGAATTCGCCAATGCCGTTGATGTCCGCGGCCGGATTACTTCGCGTGAACGTAACCCACAGAAAGTTATCTATTGATCGAGACACAAAATCGCTATCGTCGACCATCACGATCAACGGGTAGCGATTAATCGGATCGTCGGAGTTGAAAGCGCCACAAAACTGCGAAATCGTGTCCACATCGGGCGATCCAACACAAGGCGGCCCCTGCACCGCCAGCACGCCCGGGATACACAATCGGGGCGAGCTAAACGGTACCGGCAAACGCAAGCCGGCGGGAAGTTCAGTTGGAAGCTCTCGAGCGACCGGTCCGGCTGCGGCGAGAACGACTTTTGACCCTTCGTTGAGCCGGCCGCCCGTGTAATCTAACGTGTCGATGGTCGTACACGTTTGAAAATGAACGTCTCGCTTCCAGTCGCAACGCCTAAGTAAATGGGCGAAGAATGCGGGAATATCAGAAATTCGTAGCTGTGGATCGTCGTCGCCCGATACGATCAACAGATACTTCGCCAACGACATTTGGCCCTGCCCTAAGATCGCGTTCGCTTGGGTGAGCAACTCTTGCGGACGTTGCACCGATTGAAACGGCGTGTAACGTTCACTGCCGATGGCTAACATCAAGGGATGAACTCCCGCGGCGTCTACAGCATGAACGGCGCGCACGCCAGGTACAACCGTCGGGATGATGGGCCCCGTGATCTCATGGATCAGTTCGCCAAACATCGTGTCTTCCTGCGGCGGCCGCCCCACGACGGTGAATGGCCAAATCGCGCCGTCGCGATGATAGACCCGTTCGACCCGCAAGACCGGAAAATCGTGGGCCAAGCTATAGTAGCCAAGGTGGTCGCCAAAAGGACCTTCTGGAAGAAGCTGGTCGGAAAGTACGCCGGTGATACAAAAATCAGCCTCGGCGTAGATAGGAAGTCCCTGTGGGGACGAAACCATCGGGATTCGATGTCCGGCCAAGGCTCCCGCGAATCCGAGTTCTGACAGTCCTTCGGGCAGAGGCATCACGGCGGCGACCGTCATTGCCGGATTGCCGCCAACAAACACATTGACGCGAAGGGGCGTCTGACGGCGCTTGGCCAAGGCCTGATGCACGCCAATTCCTCGATGGATCTGGTAGTGCACGCCGGCTTCCCGGTTTCGCTCATACGAGCCGCCGGAGATCTGGATCCGATACATTCCGAGATTGGACTTGGCCCAGCCGGGAGCATCAATATTTTCGGTATAAACCTGCGGAAGCGTGATAAACGCACCGCCGTCTTGGGGCCAGGATTTCACCTGGGGTAACTGATCGAGCGTGGCGACATTCGCGAGAATCGGTCCTCGACGTCGAAACGAAGGGACCATGTGGAGAGCCGTAAAAGGCGCCCTGAGGAACCGACCAATATGTCGGAATACTGTACTTGGATCGACCTTCAGCTCAACCAACCTTCGGACATCGTCAAGAGTGTCGCGAAAGAGGAATCGCACACGCTCCATGGAGCCAAACAAATTCGAGACCATCGGAAACCGACAATCTTTAACCTTGGCGAAATAGATGGCCGGGCCGCCCGAAGCAAAAACCCGGCGTTGAATCTCAGCGGCTTCGAGATTCGCATCGACTTCGTCCTCAAAACGCAACAGATGCCCGTGCTCGGCGAGGTCGTCGACACATTGCCGTAAATTGCGATAGCCCATGAGCGGAGGTGTTCGTGCAAGTTTACTAGGTCGAGGCGTACTCTAAGAACCGACAAAACTCCTCCGGTTCAACAAAAAGCGCTGGCTCGATTAGTTGGACAAGCAGCGGCTCTTCGTCACTTCCCAGGGCCGAAAGCAATTGGAGTAGTTCGCGGGGCGGGCATATACCGCTCAATTCGGCGTACATGACCCGGTCGCCTCGATCGTACAGCAGGCCGCCAAGATCCCACCGCGGCGATTCTGAAGCAGAAAACCAGCCAAAGGAACCATCTGGTTCAAAATAAACTCGCGGCAACTGCGTAAGAGCTGTTTCGGCCTGTTCAAACGTCAGCGGCAACGGGACGGGCGCAGGTGAATTAGGCCAATGGAGCACATTCAGTGTTTGGCCTTGGTAGTTCGTCGGTGTTCTCGACGGTTCCCCGGCCGGTCGGCCGTGAACGGCGATATGAAATCGCGGCATAAGATTGCTGCAAGTGTGCGGATGTCAAACCACCAGTGTACTCCTCAACCCGCGCAGGGGGAGTACACAAGAACCGTTTGATTCATCCGCCGTTCGCCTACGCAGCAAGGTGGGCGGCGGCAAGATCTCTATAAACTCGCCCAAAACACGCCAGGTAGTTACGGTTGCCCCACACGACGGGGAAGCGTAAACGAATACAGCAGAACAACCGCGCCAGCCGACATAAGCGTCCACGGCGCCCATTCGGGCGGCTTGATCTCGCGCGGTGGAGGCGCTTGCAGTCCTCCGAACTGCCCCATGGGCGAGGCGGCTTGTCGGGCATTGAGCACGGCACGATCAATGGCCAAACACTCCACGCCGACGATGCACAGAAAAATCCCGATCGCTAGAAAAAATGAGCGCCACATAGTCTCCGCGCCTCCTGCATTTCAACGCATCGGCACCCCCGATTTACATTCACGGCGTTCTCTCGTGTAGATCGGACGCATTTCGCCGAGGCGTGAAAATCTTTGCGGTGCTGTGGCTGCAAGGCGCAATCGTTGGCAGACGCAGGACCGCAATAACCGTCGATTCCACGGTAAGCGTAACGGCGTTCGCCTTGTTGTTCTCAACCGCCTTATGCGAAAGATTCGTTGTCATGGCGAAATCTCCCGCGTTCAACAAGCGGATGGGGTTGGTCGAGATACATCTTAAGGTCTTTTGGCGCCGGTTGTTGCGGACAGGCGTTTACTCCTGCGACTTAGGACGAATCGTAATCGTCGCTGCGACGATCGGTGGCTGATTGTCGGCAAGGCGAACCCGAGGCGGCAGAACCAGTGGAACTCGCAACGTTCGTGATTTCTCAAATTTGCTCAAATCAATTGGCTCTGTTTCTAATACGTTCAATTCGTGAGAGGTTTGAATTGGCGCCTCAACCAACAGACGCCGAGGCTGAGTTTCAACCTGCGCGATCTCAAATCCCTTAGGCAAGTCATTTGTGAAGGTCACACGCACTTGGGCCGTTATTGTACGCACAGGATACATTTGCAGGCGGATCGCATTGGGGTTGATATCGAGGAGTTCAAAGTCTTCCGCCCCCCCCAGGTTGTCCTTGGTCAAGGGATATTCAAGTGATCCCTCCGTTGGACGACTGAGATCCAGGGAAATGACCAAGTCGTCTGGATCGAAGCGGTCAAAATTTCGCTCAGCGCCCGAGAGGATCACGCGCGCTTGAACCGGGCGAGTTTCATCGATAGCCCAACCCCCAGGTAGTTTTCGATACTCGATCGGTGCGAAGTATTGGCGTTGAACCACCTCAACCCGCCATGCTAATCCCAGCCAAAGTAATGCTGAAAGACAAAGTGCAATGATTTTTAACCCCGGTTGATGCACCACCCAGTGCGCGATGACTTGCCTGCGAGGCGCGGGCGTTTGATCGGAAAAAAACCTTTCTAAGCGTTGTTTGAGTTCCCCGACTTGAACCACTTCAAGCGCACCTTGATGAGCGACGCTAATTGTCCCTCGTTCTTCCGACACGACGACGACCATCGCGTCACAGTTCTCGGCCAATCCTAATGCCGCTGCGTGCCGCGTTCCACCGCGGTCAACACGGTCGGGATGTCGCGAAAGCGGCAAATGTACTCCAAATTTTGCGATGCGATCATCTTCGACAATCACGGCGCCATCATGGCCTGGCGAATCAGGACAAAAAATGCTGAGCAGGAGATTCCGGCTAATCGCGCCGTCCAGCGTTTCGCCGCCGCGAATGTGACGATCCAAAGTTTCTCGCCCCGGGAAGACAATCAAGGCGCCAATCCGGTCTTCAGCCCATCCGGAGGCGATTTCGACAATCAGGTCGATTGTCGACGAATCACCGTCAGAAGCCTTTCCGCCCATAAAACGGCGTAACGCGAACCGCTCGGCGGTACGCCGCAAGTCTTCTTGAAAGATCAGCAGCAGGGCCACAAGAATCGCAATCGCGCTGGCTTGAAAGAAGAGTGAGGTAACGTATAAGTCCAGCAATCGAGCGGCGGTATATAGAAGCAGCAAAAGAATTGCGACCGAAAGAAACGACCGCGACGCATGACGCCGAAGCCAACTTAAGCCCAAATAGCAAAGGACGGCGACAACGGCGATATCGATAACATCCGCAAAACGAAAGTGCTCCATTCCCGTCCTGGCCTAGAAGAAGTCGACATCGCGTTAGCGACCTTCTCGCAAGCGATCGCCGAGAAAGTTGTCCAAATCGGGAATGGCGTAGATCTTTTTAATGGTTTCTTCGAAGCGATACTCCACGCGGCGGTAATATACGACGTTGTCGTCCAAAACTACGTA
Source organism: Planctomycetota bacterium (assembly GCA_963204915.1). Classification (GTDB taxonomy): domain Bacteria; phylum Planctomycetota; class Planctomycetia; order Pirellulales; family Pirellulaceae; genus JAHWKS01. Next base: position 21,297 of record CAUJHS010000082.1, read on the forward strand.
GCAAGAGCGAGGATCGAGATCTCGAGGTTGACCTACGCTTCCCACGTTGATCATCGTTTTCCCCTCACCCAAGATATACCGATAGTCGATGTCTTTGGGATGAAAAAATCGGGAGTCCGCGGTGAACACGCCAGGTACATGCGTGTGCCCTTGAAAGGAGATGTGTTCTATGTAAGTAAAGATTTTCTCGATCTTACGCGCGTTGTAAGTGTCTTCCGGGAATACGTACTCGCTAAGGGGGCTACGGGCCGATCCGTGGACGAACAGATAGCCGTCTTCGCGTTGAGAGCGTTGCATCTCGCATAGATAGTTGACGCGCTTCACGTTTTGGCCGTCCGCGCCGCCATTTTCGAGTTGCTGACGGGTCCAGAAGATCGCGCGTTCGGCGCCGCTGCTAAATCCTTCGGGGTCGTAAACCGCCCCTTGGTCATGATTGCCCAGGATCGACAAATCAAACTCAAGGGCGCGATCGATGCATTCTAGAGGGTTGGGACCATACCCCACTACATCGCCCAGGCAGTAGATTTTGTCTACCTTCTGCGTTTCAATGTCGCGCAGCACCGCTTCCAGTGCTTCTAAATTGGCGTGAATGTCGCTAACAATCGCTCGCTTCACAGGCAAGTCCCTTGCATTCCGAGAAGCCTATTACCGGCCGCTCATCAGCCGGTCGCCCAGCATGTTGTCCAGCTCGGCAATGGCGTAAATCTTGTCTCGTGTGACTTCTTTAGGATAGGGCACCCTCCGATACGTGAGGGTTTTATCGCCGTCGTCCAAGATCGCATAGCAAGCCTGAGAATTACCGTCGCGCGGCTGACCGACCGAACCGACGTTCACCATCACCTTTTCATCCGTAAGCTGGTACCGATAATTGCATTCTTCCGGTGAAATAAACTTGCGATCTTGGGTAAATACGCCCGGGATATGCGTATGACCCTGGAAACAGTATCGTTCGATTCGCTCAAAGAGCGAGTCGAGCTTGCGGTGGTTGTAGACATCTTCAGGGAAAACGTATTCATTCGTGGGCTCGCGCGGAGAGCCGTGAACAAACAAATATTCCCCTTCCCGATAGGACGGAGGAAGCTCGCCAAGGAAATCCCACCGTTGATTGATGACCGATGGCGAACCGCCGCGTTCCAGTTGATCGCGCGTCCAGTAGACCGCCTGTAACGCCACGGGATTAAAGCCCTCGGGATCAATTAACGCGGCCTGGTCATGGTTCCCCAGAATTACGACGGGCAGTTTCATCACTTGGTCAAGACATTCGCGCGGGTTTGGGCCATACCCGATAATGTCTCCCAGGCAGTAGATCTTGGAGACCTTTTGCTCGTGGATGTCGGCCATGACCGCGCGCAGCGCTTCCAAATTTGCGTGGATGTCGCTGATGAGTGCTCGCTTCACGCGCCGCCGCCCTTATAAAATGGCCGTACCGAAACTAAAGTTAAAGGGAGTGGCCCAAGTTTCGGTAGGGAAACGATGTATTCTACCGGGGCAGTCTATGACCCTGCAATCATGCGGTCAAGTGCCGCCGGAATGGGGCGAAACCCTGTTTATGGAATTATAAGTCACGTGCGCATTCTCGGTTTAGAAACTTCCTCGTCGGCTGGATCCGTCGCCCTTCTGGAGAAGGAACATTTGGTAGGTGAACGCATCCTGCCGTCTGACGCACGGTCCGCACAATCGTTGGCTCCGGCCCTTGCGGCACTATTCGCCGAGGTTGGCTGGCGGGCGCAAGATGTGCAGTTGGTAGCAGTTACGCAAGGGCCTGGTTCGTTTACCGGGTTGCGCGTAGGCGTGGCCACCGCGAAAGTCCTTGCTTACGCGCTACGGGCAGAACTGCTAGGTGTAAACACTTTGGAAGTTCTGGCCTCCCAAACCGAGCGATTCCAAGGAGAATTATGGACATTGCTGGACGCCCACCGGGGTCAACTTTTCGCCGCATGTTACCGTTGCGATGGCGGGCAGGTCGAGGCGGTTGTCCCGGCGCATATCGTTAGTATTGAAGACTGGCTTCGTACGTATGGCGTGCAGCAAGCCATTACAGGGCCAGGACTTCGCCGCATCGCCTCTCAGTTACCTGGCAACGCTAAGGTGATCGACACAGAGTTGGCGATTCCCCGTGCCGCTTGGGTCGGACGAGTCGCCTACCGTCATTACCAGCAAGGGCATCGGGATGACGTCTGGGCGTTTACTCCCCGCTACTATCGTCCCAGCGCAGCGGAAGAAAAGTACGACGCGAATCAAGAAGCAACGTAAGGCCAAAGTTTGGCGCGTCGGCCCAGATATGCGGCGATCGCCGATACGAGAAACATCCCTGCGATTATCAACAGGCAGATGGCTGCGACGTGATCGTCAACGCCCGAATGAATGAGCCCAAAAATACGAATGGACAGTGAATCCACTCCGGGCGGCATGACAAGAATGCTGGAGGTCAAATCCCCCACTGCTACTGTGAACGCGACCAACCACGCAAGCGCTATCGCTGGAATTCGCTGCGGAATGGCAATCCAAAGTAAGCGGGCCATAGAACCGGCACCTTCCAGCGACGCGTTTTCCAACGTTTGGACTGAAATCGTTCGAAACGCAAACCAGATGATCAGCACGCTCCAAGGCAAGGAACGCATGGTAAGCGCGACGCTTGGAGCGAAAATCGTTTGATCGTACAACCACAACGACCAAGGTGCACTTTCACGGTTGAGCATAGCAATGATCGCTAAAGCAATCATCGGTCCGGGAACAGCAACTCCGGCAACGGTTGCAAACAACGCGGGCGCAGCGCGCCATCCGCCCTCGCGCGCCCACCAGGACAACAGCGTTGCAACTGCAACCGACGCTGACGCCGATACACCGCCTAATACAAGGGTCCAGCCGATTTCACGGGAAAACCGGATCGGACTTTCGAACAGAATGGTTATAAACTTTGCAAAACTCCATTGGCGAAGGTACGCGGTCGACGTTTGTGTGACCTCGATTCCAGCCTGGTAAATCAGATTCGCAATGGGAACAACGCCCACAAGGATAGCCGCGCCGCCGATTATCCATGCAATCGGGATGCTCGCGCGATGTAAATCATGAACCTTGGGCGGTCGTACCGACAACACGGGAGTCCAGCGTATGAGTCGTCGTAAACAAAAAAACACGGCGACCGTTAACCATGCCGTGATGGCAATGCCGGGCCAAGCGCCAAATGATTTGGTCGTCGACGCGGGGCGCGCTTCAATCAAAAATTCGCTCAGGGCGAACCCGATGTAAAGCTCGCGGGCGTAGGTATTGACCTGATACATGTCGGTTACGGTGATCTCGCCCATAACCGCGATGACCACCCACAATGCGCCGATGACGATGGAATCGAGAATAAGCGGCAACGTGACGCATACGTATGCGGCCAGCGGTGCGGCGTCAAGCAGCGCCGCATCTTCGACCTCGGGGTCAACCGTCCAAAGCCCGGCGGCGACAATCAGCGTTACCCAGGGTACTGCCGCCGCCGTATGCACCCATACGGCTCCGCGCCAGCCTGCCAGCGGTGGTTGGGACATTGATCCCGTGATGACGGAGTACCACCCTTGTCGCCCAAAACCCGCATCCCAGGCTGCGGTTTGCAGATACAGCGGCATTAACAACAAGGCGATGAAGAGAAGCAGAACCGGTCGTCGCCCAGGAGCGTTCGTTCTTGACAATAAGACGGCGCAAAAAACGCCCAAGGGCGCCGCAATCAGTGCAACATTAGCCGCGAACCAAAGCGAATCGAACGTGAGTTGCAGTTCGCGACTTGATCCGAACACAGCTAGGGGAAGCGTCGCCAATATCGCGATGAGGACGAGAAAACCTTCGCTGCGATGTCCTGGCGGTCGCGCGGCCGTCTTGAATGCTTCCCCCACCACGTGTGACGCCCCCACAAGTTTGTGACGAAACCTTGTGGATTATACAAAGGGATGAGGCTTCTTGCTCCATCCCAAACTTTCAACTGGAGATTTGCGGCAGCGGATTCCGCAATGCATAACGTCCCATTCGCTCGTTCACGGCGAGTTACATTAGGCCGCACTATTTCGCTGGAGTTTCTGGTTTTCCCGCCGTACGTGGTTCGCCCGTAGCAAGCTCCTCCGTAAAGCGAGCCAAATAGGTCATGCTGCTGTCGGCGCCTTCGAATCCTAAAACAGTTTCATTCCAGTCAAGACGACGCGAAAGCACTCGACCAGCTTCTACATCAAACTTGACGACGCCCTTCGTGACGTGTTGCATCAATTGCGCTTCGACGCGAGGTTCGTTCACCGGAGTGAGTACCTGAGTAGTTACGGAAATTGTTGCAACTCCCGTAGCAACCTTTTCCAACTTGAATGCTTTGCGAAGTTTGACGAGTTTGACCGCTCCTTGCGTCGGGATTTTCACCTCGTCGGGCACAAACCATTCTTCGCCGACAGCAATGGGATTCTCGGGAAGCGGAATGACTAGGTCGCCGACGCTGGCGTTGAACTTCGGAAACTTATCCTCACGCTGGATAACCGCTCCACGCGCGTCGATCACCGCCTCCGTGATGGTTTCTCCCACTGTGGCGGCGACCATTTCATAGCCCGAGGGAGCGGTTGTGTCGGTTTTACTGTTGTAACGTTCTTCAGCTCGATCGCCGACTTGTCGCCACATATCGACATCGTCAATCGTGTGGACCAGCGTGATGTGACCCTCGGCGTTTACGTCCGTAACTTTCCACACCTTCGTTGATTTGCTGGTCGAGAGGGACTTCTGTTCGTGCCCCTTGATTTTGGTGGTCCATGCCCCTTGATGCACCGTGAGCCAGCGAACTTCTTCGCCCTTGGTGAACTTGTACCTCAGGTCGTACTTTTCAGACGAGGCGTCTTCTCCGCGCGTCACGGGTGCGAGCGCCGTCAGAATCCAGGCGAGAGAAATGAAGAAAGTGCGCATTGATCTGCCTCCCTGCAAATAGACGAGTAGCGAGGGTTGCGAGCGCGGCTTCGGCGAAATGTTTCGAAGCTGTACTCACACTTAGGATTGCGGCTTGAACCGCGCATGGTGGCTCCGCGCTCAGCCGGCAGGGGTTTCTGTACCGCGTATTCTCCCTCCCCAGCCAAGTTTTTCGCGGAGGGTGCGATAATAACTGTGTCCCCGAACCTGGACAAGCTTGAATTGCCAGGGCGCGCGAAGTACACGCACTCGCTCGGCGCCGGTGAGTCGGTAAAGGACGCGGCCATCCACCACGACGGAGGTCATTTCATTGGGACGTTGGACGACGAGCTCATAGGTGCGATCCGCGGCCTCGACCAAAGGTCGCACCGTCAACGTGTGAGGGCTTATCGGCGACACGACAAACGCCTGCAAGTTTTTCCTTAGAATCGGCCCCCCTGCCGAGAGGCTGTGGGCCGTTGAGCCGACCGGCGTACTAATAATCAATCCGTCGCACCGGTAGTTCGTAGCTAGTTCGCCGTCAATGAACAATTCAACGTCCAAAATGGAATAGGGTGGGCCGCCAAAGATCGCCATTTCGTTAATGCCCACATCCTCGGCTACGACCTCATCATCGCGAAACACACGGCAGTGCAACATGAGATGGTCGATTATCTGACAATGTCCCGCGGCAATGTCACCTATGACCGAGGCAACTTCTCTGGGGAGTAGATCAGCCAAAAACCCCAGTTTTCCCAGGTTGACGCCCAGGATGGGAAGCTGGTTGGCCCGCATCATGCGCACCGCGCGCAGGATGGAGCCGTCGCCCCCCAGTACGATTGCCAAATCGGCAGCGATGTTGGATAGGTCGGCTTTGAACTCGAAATCGCACAAAAGAATATCGGCGAACTCCTCGATCAGAGGGCGCAATTCGTCAACAGCTTCAAAAACATGCGGACGATCGCCTGCGGCTACAAGGACGACACACAGTCGTTTCGACTTTCGCTGCGCCCACGTCGGAACATAACCATTCGAAGGATTTGAATCGTTCATGAGTACGCGCAGTGAAAATGCCGGTGCAAGCCGCACTGTGGCAGCCCTATTCGCCAGGAAGGGCCATTGTGACGGTTTTCGTTTCGAGATACGCTTTTAGCCCTTCTTCACCAAGCTCGCGGCCCTGTCCAGAGAACTTGTATCCGCCAAAGGGCGCTGCCGCGTCGAAAACGTCGTAACAGTTGACCCAGATTGTCCCTGCTTTGATTTTGTTGGCTAGGTAATGAGCCCGGCCTACATCGCGCGTCCAAACGGCTGCGGCTAATCCGTAGAATGTATTGTTCGCCCGGGCGGCGACTTCTTCGATATCACGAAAACGAAGCACCGACATGACAGGGCCAAAAATTTCATCTTTGGCAATGGCCATTTCATCGGTCACGTTATCGAACAACGTGGGACGAACGTAGTACCCGCGATCGCCAAAACGCTCGCCTCCCGTCACACATTGGGCGCCCTCCTTTTTGCCCAAATCAATGTACTTCATGATCTTATCGAATTGATTCCGATCGACTTGCGGCCCTTGTTCCGTTTGGGGGTCAAGCGGGTCGCCCAGACGACGTTCCCGATTCAGTTCACTCAGACGCTCCACGAACTCATCGTGGATGGCGTCCTCAACAAATACACGACTGCCGGCGCAGCAGCATTGGCCTTGGTTGAAGTAGAGGCCGAAGTGCGCGCCCTGAACTGCTGCCTCCAGGTCGGCGTCGGCAAAAATTACATTGGGGCTTTTTCCTCCCAGTTCAAACGTGAGTCGTTTAAGCGTCGCTGCGGCTTCGCGCATGATGATTTGAGCCGTGAGATGTTCCCCCGTAAATGCAACCTTGTCGACGCCGGGGTGCTTTACGATCGCGCCTCCTGCCGTTGGACCAAAACCTGGAACGACGTTGATGACCCCGTCCGGAATGCCTGCTTCCTGAGCCAACGCCGCCATGCGCAAACAGGTTAGTGGCGTTTGTTCCGCCGGTTTCATGACGATGGTACATCCTGCCGCGAGAGCTGGACCCCATTTCCACGCGGTCATCAACATGGGGAAATTCCACGGGATGATTTGCCCTACGACACCGACAGGTTCTTTGCGCGTGTAAGTGAAGTAATTTCCTCGTACCGGAATCGTCTGTCCGTGAATTTTGTCAGCGAATCCGGCGTAGTATCGCAGGCAGTCGATGACCAAAGGAAGGTCGGCGCCCTTGGCGTCGCGAATGGGTTTCCCGTTGTCCAGAGACTCGAGCGCCGCGAGTTCGTCTAATTCCTCCTCGATCAAATCGGCCAACCGATACATCAGTCGTCCACGTTCGCGAGCATCCATACGGCGCCACGGGCCGTCCTCAAGGGCATGACGTGCGGCTTTCACGGCGGCGTCGATCTCCGGAGCATCGCCTTCCGCTACCTCCGCAAGAACTTCCTCCGTAGCGGGGTTCACCGTTTCAAAGGATTTTCCCGACGTGGCGGGTACCCACTTGCCATTGATAAAGCACTCCGTATGGCGAATCTTGGGCTGGCGAACGGTTTCAGCGACAGTAGCCATGACGACATCTCCTGCGACAAAAGGACGAGCATTGCATCGCCAATTGTACCGCTGGCAAAAACCAGATCACAACCCTTGCACCTCGAAGTTGGATAAATGCCGGAAAACCTGACGGCTGCGGCGCCGCAGAGAAATTCCGGCGCTGGTTGCACTTTTCCGCCTGGTCCTAGACTTGTTGGACGTTTTGTCGTGTTTCCCTGCACGTATCGTGGAAGAATCGGGTTATGCCGCCTTTGCGAAAAATGCAACCTTTCTCAAGGGCGCCGGTTGTCGGGGCGATAATGATGGTAGCGATTGTGCCGATCGTGCGCACCAATCGTTGCTGCATGCTTTGAGCATGTACCGTTGCGGATAACGCAACGTGCTTTCCGGCTTTTGCAAGCGGGAGCGTACTATGGGGGGTTATCGGGGGGAACTTGGGTGCCGCTGCGCCCGGTGGCTGCGACGTCCCTGGGTGGCGAGCAGTTTGATTGCAACAACCATGTGGCTCGGCGCCCCGGCGATAGCGCCGGGACAAGGATATTGCCCGCCATTCGGCCCAGGCGCGAATTATCCGTACCATTGTCCGCCGTACGGATATGGTGCGCCTCCTGGCATGAGTCCGGGCGGCGTCTACGGTCCAGGGATGGCGCCGGCGGCGCCGCCGCGCACGACGTCACCTCGATCGGAGGAGGCGCAGGAAGGCGACGCAACGGATACGCCGCAGGATCGGCGTCCGTCGGATCGCGCGCCATCACCGACGGACCAACAGGCATTAGATTCAGCATCGCCAACTGCCGAAACGGATGCGGCCGCGGCGGACGCCGCCTCCGATCTTGGATCACTCTCCAGTGCGAGCGGTTCGCCGACTTCGCAGGCCTCAGCCACGCCTAACGCGATCGGCGACTTTTTCGGTCATACGGGAGATACCGTATGCCTGTACTATCCCGCGGGATATATCCCGTTAAATGAGCGTGTAACCGGTCCGCTCCTGCAAATCGGGGCAAATAACGTCGTGACCAATCAACCCGCCCTGATACAGGCTGTGGTCGATCCGAATATCGTTCCCGGCGCCATTTTCGTGGGGTCCGGTGGTGGTACGGCGGGACTGGTCGTGAATGGACAAACCATTGTCGTACCGGCGAACTTTGTGAGCTCAGGAAATAATTTCTCGTCGCTTCCTCCCGAATTTCTAGTACAAGAGAATCCTGGGGTGACGTTAGCAATTGAGCAACAGTTACTCCAGGCTGGAGTTCAAGGCGTAGCTTTCAACCCGTCGGGAAATGTCGCCGAGGTTGTCCCAGGAACAGGGAACAATGGAGGTGTTAACGACACCGCCGCGCTCTCTCATGTGTTTGTCGACTACTCCTATGTGGTGAATCAGCCGGTACCGGATGGCGTAATTTGCGTCACGCTGCCAAGTCCTGGTTCCGGCGGATCGGTTGGCATGACAAAAATTTCCGACAATAACAGCGCGCGGCCTCAAAACCGATTCTTTTTCGATTTCCAATATTTTGAGAGCGTGCCGATCGCGCAAGGCGGCGTCGATGTGCGGCGATTTACGCCCGGTTTTGAACGCGCTTTCTATGGTCCCTTGGGCTTGTATTCGTCCTTCGAGTTTCGCATGCCGATGGCCCTTACGCTCGACAGCGACGTATTGGCCAATGTCCCCAACGATGTGAACAGCGCTGAGTACGGGAACGTGGCGATGACGCTCAAGTCGTTGATCTATGATTCGCCCGCCTTGGATCTGGCCATGGGGATGCGAGTTACATTGCCCACCGCGGATGACGTAACGTTAAGCCTGTCCGATGGCACGCCCCTCATCGTGAAGGAGAATGAGTCATTCCACATTGTGCCGTACCTGGCCGCCTTGTATGACGGCGGAGGACGCACCTTTTTCCACGCGTTTGCAAATATTGACTTTGATGTGAACGGCAACCCCGTGTATCTCAATCCCACGGGGGCGGGCTTGGCTCAAGCAGGCGAGATATCGGATCAGACCTATCTCTTCCTGGATGGAAGCTTAGGCTATTGGATCTATCGCGACTTTTCGCGCCGGTTCGCCGGTTTGGCGACGATGGCCGAGTTGCACTACAACCGTTCGTTGGACGATGCGGAAGTCGTATCGGCAGGCAATTTGCAAGTGGGCGACGCCAATGACAATTTGGATCTGTTGAACGCTACGCTCGGCGTCCACGCGCTCTTTGGTTTAACCACCTTTACGAATGCGATGTCATTCCCGCTCACACGCAGCGACCGCCTGTTCGACTGGGAATACCGGTTCTTTGTGAACCGCGCGTACTAATGATCGCGATGAGAGGGCAGTGAACGTTACTTACAGGTCATCATCCGACAAACCGACGTGATCTTCGGCGAGAAGGTCCAAGATCACATCCCAGTCGTCGGCGGCGGGCACGTCGCCTCTGTCGCGTTGCAGATCGACGACCGTTGGCGAGACGGCGGCTTGAGCCGTGATCATCGAGGGAACGGCTTCGATCGTCGTTCGTTCAACCAACTTATCCTCGCCGAACGTGTTTGAGGAAGACACGCTAGGATGCCGAGCCGCCTTCGGATCATAAGCAATCCATGGTAGTTGTTCGGCCTCTCCTTCCCCTTCACTCAAGGCGTCTCGCTGGCCGCGTAAGTATTGGATCACACGTAAGAGGTCATCGGCCGAGATTACTCCGTCGCCACTCACGTCGCGCTGCATCCGCGAAACCGCCACGGAAAACACGGAAACGGGCTGCGTTTGGCGGGCGCGCAGTACATCAACCAGATCGAGTAGATCGGAAATATCTACCCGGCCGTTGCCATCAACATCCTCTGGCATTTCGCCCTCCGGCGACTCACCGCCTCCACCATTGTCCGACAGCGCCACAAAAACGGTGTTGTCCAAGAAATTCGTAACCAGCAGGTCGTCCTGACCATCGCCATCAATCGGCGCCGCAACAATCGCCCAGGGGCGGTCGCCTGCGAGAACTTCTTCGGTCAAGAGGAAGCTGCCAAAGCCGTTGTTAAGAAACACAACGAAGCTATCGTTCGCGTCCAGCGTCACGGCAATGTCGGTGGCATTGTCAGAATTAAAGTCTCCGGCCGTAATCCCTAGTGAAGAAGTCGGCAAACTGAAGGATGCCGTTGTGGGAAACACATTATTATAAATGACGATCAATTCATCCAAGATAGAATCAACCACTGCAAGATCCATGTCCGTGTCACCATCAAAATCGGCCACGACCAGATCACGTAATTCACTGCCGACGGAAAGATTGACGGAGGGACCGAAGTCTCCTGAGCCATTGTTCGTGAGCAGCGATACCTCGCCAGCTGGACCAAAATTCGACACGGCTAAGTCCAAATCGCCATCACCGTCGAGGTCGGCGGCTTTAATGGTCGTCGGCGCGTTCGCTTGTGGATCACTGCTAACCGGAAAACTGATTGGCGCGCCATATAACAAAGGTGAGAGGCTAATGTTGGGCAGTAGCACGACATCGCCCACTAAGACGCGTGTAAAGTGTAGATCGGGACGGCCATCGCCCGTCGAATCAAACACGACTGCGTCGTGTTGGCGTTCATTCACGTCGATGTACTGAGGTTGCGCAAATGTACCGTCGCCGTTGTTTATTAGCGCAGCGGCCAAAAATTCTCTTTCCAGCGCGACAATCAGGTCCAGGTCGCCATCCAAATCCAGGTCGGCAGCAGCAACATTGACAGGAGCATCGCCGGCCACGTATTGCGCGGCAGGCGAAAAAGTGGCGTTCGGACCGCCAAGCGCGACCGAGATATTATCAGAGCCCACGTTCGCGGTTATGACATCGCCGAAGCCATCGCCGTTTAAGTCAGCGTATTTTACGTCAACTGGGCCATCACCGACAAAAATCAAATTCGAAGGCGCCAGCGTGTTGCCAAAGTTCAGGTTCGTTCGCGACTGGCCCGGAGCCAGCGTCACTCGATAAGCGCCATCGCCGCCGGGTTGCGTTTGCACGAATCCCGGCTCGACAAATTCCCGAACGACGTAACTTCCCGGCGCGAGATTCACAAACGAATAGAAACCTGATGCATTCGTAAGCTGGGTCGGTTCGTTAAAATCCAGGACGTTGTTGTCGTTTAGATCGAGATAGATGGAAACATCGGATAGGCCGAATTCACCCGAATCGCGATCGCCGTCTCCGTTAACGTCATCGTACTTTAACCCGCTTAGCGCCGCCGTATTGGGAGCATTTCCAAAGTCTAACCCGGACACCACGTCGCCCCGCGACTGAATAACCGCGGTATGGAATCCGCTCGGAGGCGAAGTTTGAACAAACTGAGATGAAACAACTTCGCGAATCTGGTGAACGCCAAGCGGCAAAGTCAGTGAATAGAATCCAGAGGCATCAGTAACGGTAGAAGGCTCGGCGTCCAGTACGCCGTTTTGATTGAGATCCGCGAATATTGTGAATCCTGCGCCGCCACTCTCATTACCGTCTTGAATCCCATTGCCGTTGGCGTCAATAAATTTGAAGCCTGAAACGTATCCCAACTGTTCGCGCGGCGGCAATTGTCCATCGTCGATAGGCGGATGTCCAAAAACGGTCATGGTCGTGAACGTCACGACATCGCCAGGTTCAACGTCAAAGAACAACTGACTTGATGCGACGGCAATGTCCGACTCTTCGCCAAGATCCACAATCGCGTCGTCATTAGCGTCGGCAAACGTTGGAATGACGCTATTTCGAAGCACGTTGCCGGCAAGAATATGATCCAATAAATCCGAAACTCCGCCGTCCACCTGACCAACTTCCCAGTCCTCCACGCCAGAGGCGCCGCCTCGAGCTGTCTGAATTCCGATGAAGGACAATTCATCTGCGGGACTACTGCTGGCGAAGTCCGTTTGAAAAACCGTCACCGAACCGGTACGAGTATTGAATACGCGCGCTCCGCCACCATCTTCAAAGGGCGTCAAAAGTGGGTCGCTAGGTTCTGAACTAAACAGATCGCCGTCAAAGTATCGGACGAGATCAAATTCGAGCGACACATCAGATACGTTGGTAACCACGTATCGCTGAACAAGCACGGTGCCGTCTTGAGCGCCTGAAGAATACGACAATAGATCCACCAACGTCTGCTGCAGGTCAAACATCAACAGGGCGTTAGGGGGAATGAAATTTGGGTTGCTAGGCCTCGCTACGTCATTCGGCCAGAAAAACCTACTGTGCAATTCGGTGTTTGATTGGGGAAACTGCTCATCGGGCCCCAGAAAAAATCCATTCGCGTTGTCGCCGGTATCGCCAATTGTGCCGGCCGTGATAAAGTCGCGCGCACCGATGAATGAAGGCGAGCCAATCGCAATTCCCGACTCGAAAACAGCTTGCACAGGCGCGCTAAAGCCCGGGGGAGTATAGAGTGAGTCGCCCAATGGCGCAAAGTTGCTGGTGAGCAAGGAGTCCGAAATACCGAACGCGCCCTGTTCATTGACGTCGATGCTCACCTGGCCGGGACCCGATCCATTGGTCAATATGGCCAAAAGCTGTCGGCTTTCGAGGATTTCCAGGGTCAAACGAGGCCGTCGGAAGTGCGTTCTACGACGAATTTGCGTATGCTTATGTTTACCATGTGAAAGCCAATGGCGAAGATTCATTGCAACCTCTGGAGCCCGGCAAACCATCAAAAGTAGGAAGTCTTCAAAAGAAGCGTAATAAGGGGAAATTGCGGAATCAACACAAAAACCAGGAAAGCTAGGAATTTCAAGCCAAACTAACGATCATGACATCTACGCGCCTTGAGATTCTGTATGAAGATAACCACGTATTGGCCATCAATAAGCCGGCATTATTGCCGACAATGGGCGCAAGGGAAGGAAGTCCCAGTTTGGTGTTACAGGCCAAAGCGTACTTGAAGGAGAAGTATGCAAAAGCTGGCAACGTCTACCTGGGTGTCGTTAGTCGACTTGACGCCGCAGTGACAGGCGTGGTGATTTTCGCCCGGACTTCCAAAGCTGCCGCGCGGCTAACTGAGCAATTTCGCACCCGAGTTGTTGAAAAAACGTACTGGGCGGTTGTCGAGGGAGCGCCCAATCCGCCCGAAGGAAAGTGTGACGACTGGATACTCAAGAGCGAACGGCAAGCGCGAATGATTATTGTGACTAGGCAAACGGCCGGAGCGCTCGACGCGAGGCTTTCTTACAGAACGTTAGGTTCCGCAGATCGGGGGCGCCTACTTGAAGTGCGATTGGAAACGGGGCGTAAACATCAAATTCGCGCGCAGTTGTCGCATCGCGGTTACCCCATCCGCGGAGATCGTAAGTACGACGCTCAGTGGTCGTTTTCGCCGGGCATAGCTCTTCATGCCCGGCGACTTGAATTGATCCATCCTGTGCGTAAGACTCCCTTAGAAATAACAGCGCCACTTCCGAAGGCTTGGTGCCAACTGGGAATTCGCGAAGACTACTTTCGACGCGATTAAAGGACCCGTGCGACGGCTTATGCTCGGTCTTTACGATACGCATCATGCATATCGACGTGTTCTTTGTCGTGATCCCATGGGTCCTCTTCGTCGCCTGCATCATCGAACGGACTCAAGGTCTCGTCTTCGAAATCGTCCGGTTCGTTTTCGTCGTCCATTCTGGGCGGGACGATCGTCCTCGACCGGCTTGTAGATTCCTTCGCTTGATGACCCTGCATTCTTTCCCATTCATCTAAGGTTATGAGCACTTCGCGCGCTTTGGAGCCGTGGTACGGACCGACGATATTGTCTTCGGCCATATAATCGATGAGCCGCGCAGCTCGCCCGTAGCCAATTCCGAGCGCCCTCTGCAACAGCGAGACGCTGCCGCGACCCTCCCGCACGACGATATCGACAGCGCTCTCGTACAAATCATCTTTTTGCGATAGCTGGGTGCCGCCTTCGCTCGATTCCCCGTCATTCAGTTTGATATTTACCAACTCTTTGACGAACCGCTGTTCGCCCGTGCTGACGAAGTCAACGACGGCATTAATTTCTTCATCAGTAAGATACGTCCCTTGGCCGCGAAGCAAAGTGCTGGTTCCCGGCCACAGGAACAGCATATCGCCATTGCCAAGAAGTTTATCCGCCCCCATTTCGTCCAACACCACGCGGCTATCCGTGCGGCTTGCCACTTGGAAGCAAATACGAGCCGGTAAGTTCGACTTGATCAACCCCGTGATCACGTCCACGGTGGGTTTCTGTGTCGCGAGAATTAAGTGAATACCGACTGCCCGGCTTTTTTGGGCCAAACGAATAATGTGTTGCTCCACTTCTTTGCCGGCTTGCATCATCAAGTCGGCAATTTCATCGGCCACAATAACGATGAAAGGCAGCTGCGTGGGGATATCTTTCTTTTGCTCTTCATCTTCCGGCTGCAAACGTTCGTAAAGTTCCTCCTCGCCTAACTGGTTGTAGGAACAGATGTGTCGCACGCCAGCTCGAGCCAACAAGGCGTATCGTTCCTCCATCTTGTCGACTGCCCACGCGAGGATTGCTTCGGCCTTCTTCATGTCGGTCACGACGGGATGCATTAAGTGCGGCAAAGTGGCGTACCCCGAGAGTTCGACCATCTTGGGATCGATCATCAACATGCGGACTTCGTCGGGGCCCTTGGTCATCAGGATCGAACTAATGATTGCATTCAAGCAAACGCTTTTGCCCGTGCCAGTGCGTCCTGCGATGAGCAAGTGAGGCAATGTCGAGAGATCGGTGACTAAAGGGTTGCCGGCTACGTCTTTACCTAGGAAGAGCGGGATGCGCATCTTCTTTGTTTTAACGCCCGCTTCCTCCATGACCTCTCTTAACCGCACCACTTGCCGTTGTTCATTCGGCACTTCAATGCCAACGGTATTCTTTCCAGGAATGGGCGCGACAATGCGCACGCTAGGCACACGTAGAGCAATTGCCAAATCGTCCGAGAGGCCCGTTATCTTCGAAAGGCGCAGTCCTGCTTCCAGTTCAATTTCGTACTGCGCGATCACGGGACCTGTTTCTATCTCCACTACTTTGACGTTGAATCCGAAACTGGCAAAGGTTTCTTCCAGGATTTTTGCTTTACGCAGCACCTCCTGTTCTTGATTCTCGAACGAGAAGTCATCGCCTTCGATCAACAGATCGATATCGGGTAGTTGATACTCAGCGGCTTCTGCGGCCTGACTGCCCTCATCCAGCTGTTCGCGCACCTCGTCGCGCTCGGCCTTATCTAACTTATGCGGTTTGCGAACCGTAAGCGGCGGATCGATACGATTGGTGACAACGGGATCTTCTTGCGGCGAATCTTTTTTGTCGCCGGCTTTCGTTTTTGGCTTACTCTTGACAACCGGCGCGGCGTCGCGATGATCGTCAGCAGAATTGGTCGGTTTTTCAGCCATCGCCGCTTCATCCGCTCGATTTTCTGACGCGACGACGTCCGGACGGAATACCTCCGCGGTCTGTTTCGCCTTCGTCCGTACGGGAATGCCGCGATCGGCGACGTCCTTCATCGGTTCGCGAGATTCCAAACCGTTGCTCACAGGATCGGTCGCGGTTGGCGTGACTGTGGCCACGCCAATGGTCGGCGCAAGAGCGCGACGGCGCAACACACCGCGGCCCGCGGTACGGGTCCAATGGACGGTTGATCGACTGGCGACTATCGATACACGCAGCAGCGCGTCATCGGTACAAAGCACAAGCCCGGCGAGGGCAATGCTCGTGACGAGGATTAGACTTCCCGGCGTTGTGAAATGTGCATCCGCAATGGCGCCTCCCAGCGTGCCCAAATACCCGCCAGCTCCAGTGACCGGCCCGGGCGACAACATAGGCGCTGCGAAGGAGGCAATAATCGTCACACCAAGCAGCGACATACTCCATCCGACAAACCGTTCCCAGAGAAAGTCCGGGGTTCGCCGGCGAAGCATCAACACTACGAAGACGGCCAACGATCCGACAACGTAGTATGCGCCGAGTCCCAAGGTGGTAAACAGTAGATCGGCACTGAGCGCGCCCCACCAACCAGCCAGGTTCGCGGGTTGCCCCAATTGGGGATAGACCAGTACATCGGGTTGATAAACCCGATTGAAAGGAGCGACCAGCTCGCCGATCGGGTCGGCTGGATCATAGGTCGCTAAAGCGACGGAGAGAAACAGCACCAGCGCTAGAAGACCCAGCGCCAACAAGTCTCGGGAAAGACGGCGTGGTTGCGACATTGACGCGCTTTGCGTAGAGGAGTAGGCGGGCGGCCGCCTGTGGCTCTTGGGCGCGTCCTTGCCCAACGCTAATCCATGCTGTCAGTCGATATCCATCGGCGCAAAGCTGTGGGTCGCAGCAATTTTACGATGGCTTCCCTTGCGGTTTACCTGGCGAGCAAACAGAACGTGACTGTTTCATATCCGCCAAGCAATGCGACCGCATGGCGACGGGAGCATCGTCGCGTGAAGTGTAGCATTCCACGGTTCCTGGCCGTGAGAGAAAAATGACTATTCTGGCGAAAAACAACGAATCTACATCGGCTTGTAACGATTGATTCGCCGGCGCGGTACGGCTTCACTAGGCCAAACCATGCCCCGCAGAATCGTCATGGCGAGGAACCAGTTTCCGATGACGGCGCATTCGCTCCAACAAGGGAACAGGCGCAAGTCGCTGCGACGCGAAGGCGGGACGACAAGCCACTCGCATAGGATTCCCAGATTCTTCGACGTCGCCAGTTGATCGTATCGAGTCGGACAAACCAACCGCGGGAGGCGCGCCGATGGCGAATACGCCGCACAACAGATAGAAAACGCCAATTGCGAGCAAGACGTCGAGACTGGTGCAATCGGGGCGGACCGCGTTCGCAATGCGCGCCGCACCCCCTACGACGCTACATGCCAAAGCCGCGGCCAAACACGGAAAGGCTCGCTGCGTCCTCTTGCGGCAGAACTCGGCGGCCGAGGACATCGCGTGCCCTACACGAGAGGGCTCCGGCGCGTCCTTGGGGTATTCTCGAAAAACGGCGGCGACGTCTTCACCTCGCATTGTGTCTATCCGCATAAGAATGGCGCTAGCCATTAGATGCTATCGGCTTTTTCATTAAGGTTGATCTAGCTCTCACTCGGCGGATTGTCTAATATCGCTCCCCGGGCCGTATCTTGCCAGTTCAGAGTAAAAAGCGCAAGCAGGGGGACCCAAGGATTTGCTCAAGGATGGGCGGATTAGGGTCAAGGAGGACGTTTGTGCAAACGTTGAAAACCGCGGCTGTAGTAATTGGACTACTTGCGGTGTTGTATGTGGCGTATCAAACGCTCAACAATCAGCCGATCGCGCTACCAATCCAATTGGGGGCAGGCGGTTCCTGGTCACCGTCGCCTGGCGCCGAGTCGCCATCAGCCGATTTCTCGGTTGAAGCGCCGCCCCTCGGCGCATTAGAAGCCTCCGCAGACGTAAACCATAGCAATTCCGCAACAACATTTCCCTCGGCAGGAACACTCGCAAATCAAATGGGCGAGTCGTTTCCAACGCAACATTCGGCCGCAACCGACCCCGGCAGCTCGCCGCCGATCAATTTTCCGGATTCGCGCGTTGCTCCACCAACTTCCACGGCAAATAGCGCGTCGAACTTGCCATCAGACTCCGCAGACGTAGTCACTTCCGCAATACCATCCGCCGCGAATATTGCGGCATCGTACACTACTAGCGAGCCAGACGGCTCGCCGCATGAGGTTAGTTCGGCGGCTTCCCATGGGGACGCGGGGCCAGCAAGCCACGTCGCCTCGCGATACGCGAGCCCGGCCGTGGCGAAATACGCATTTGAGCAAGCGTGGCAGAATGCCGAGGATTCCATCCACGAGGGGGCGCTAGCTCGAGCGCTTTTGACGCTTTCCGACTTTTACTTGGAACCCCAATTAGACGAAGCTACGCATCAAAAACTTAACGAACGTCTCGATCAATTGGCCGGCACGGTAATTTACTCCAAACGGCATTTACTCGAGAAACCTTATAAGGTGATGCGGGGCGAGAAGATGGAGGAGATCGCAGCCCGCTATAACGTATCGACGCGATTATTGCAGAATATCAATGGCATAGCGGACCCCTCGCTATTATTGCCAGGCACCGAATTGAAGGTATTGCGTGGGCCGCTAAATGCCGAGATACAGTTGGCGCGTAACGAAATGACCATATACTTGGGCCGACTGTATGCAGGTCGGTTTTCCGTTCAAGCGGGTGCGGAACCAACGCCGCGTCCCGGCGAGTACGATGTTTTAGACATCCAACCGGGCCGACCGTATTATTCATCCTCAGGACAAATGATCCCAGCCGGCAATCCTGCCAATCCTTACGGAGAGTGGTGGATTGACCTGGGCCGCGAGGTGAGCATACACGGCTCGCCGGAGGGCAGCGAAGGTGCATCGCCAACGGGTTGCATCATCCTTAGCTCGCGCGATGCAGCCGATGTCGCGGCGATTCTGGCCGTTGGCTCACGAGTAGTGATCCATTAAGGTCTTCGAAGGTCCCGCAAACGGCGCTGTTGCATCAGACTACGTGCGGCCTGCCTCTACCGCGCTTTACCCTAACGAGGCTCCCAGAGAAATACCTGGCGCAGGCAAACGCGTTGCGCCCATGAGGTAGAGGTCGATCGCACGTGCGGCGCCTCGCCCTTCGTTGATCGCCCATACAACGAGCGACTGACCACGACGACAGTCTCCTGCCGCGAAAACGCCTTCCATATTCGTGGCGAAGCGGCCATGCTGTGCTTTGAAATTCGATCGCTCGTCGTATTCCAAGCCAAGCATATCCGAAACTGTGTGCTCAGGACCGAGAAAGCCCATCGCGAGTAAAATAAGTTGGGCCTTCCATTCTCGCTCGCTTCCCGCCCTTTCCTTCATTACCCATTTGCCGTTGTCTTTGGTCCATTCCACTTCAACGGTACGAACGCTTGCAACATTTCCCTTGCCATCGTCGACGAACTCTTTCGACATAATGCAATAGACGCGAGGATCGGCGCCAAAACGTGCTGCCGCTTCGCCGTGCGCATAGTCGGCGCGTAAGATACGCGGCCATTCCGGCCAAGGGTTGTCCGATGCGCGATGGGCGGGCGGTTGCGGTAGGAGTTCAAAATTCGCGATGCTGCGACAACCGTGGCGCAATGACGTGCCGATACAGTCCGCACCGGTATCGCCGCCGCCAATGACAATCACATCCTTGCCTTTAGCCGACAAGTAATGACCGTTTTGCAGGTCTTCGTCGAGTAAAGACTTTGTGTTGCGAGCCAGAAAATCCATCGCCGCGTGGATACCACGTAAGTCACGCCCTGGAATTGGCAAATCGCGAGGTTTTGTAGCGCCCGTTGCTAACAACACGGCGTTGAATTTTTCTCGCAAGTCGTTCGGGTCGATGTATTGGATCTTGCAGCCGCGCTCCTCCATAATTTGCGTCATATGACCCGAGGGAAAGGTCTCTTTGCGACCAACGTGAGCGCACGTTACGAACTCGACGCCCTCTTCACGCAACAAGTTAACGCGACGCTCGACGACTTTCTTATCGAGCTTCATGTTGGGAATGCCGTACATCAATAGACCGCCAATGCGGTCCGCGCGTTCGTAAACTGTGACGCGATGTCCCGCTCGGTTCAATTGTGCAGCCGCGGCAAGACCTGCTGGCCCAGAGCCGACGATCGCCACTTTTTTCCCCGTGCGATGTCGTGGAGGCTGTGGTTTAATCCAACCTTCTGCGAAGCCACGGTCGATGATTGCGTTTTCGATATTTTTGATTGTGACCGGCGGCTCGATCAGTCCGAGTACACACGCGCCCTCGCAAGGGGCCGGGCAAGTACGTCCGGTGAATTCCGGGAAGTTATTGGTCTTGTGCAATCGGTCTAATGCATCGCGCCAACGCCCTTGATAAACCAGATCGTTCCACTCGGGAATCAAATTGTCGATGGGACAGCCCGAATCGGATTGGCAGAATGGCACACCGCAATCCATGCATCGCGCTCCCTGCGTCTGCAAATGATCTTCGGCCGGCTCCGTGAAGATTTCGTAGAAATCGTTCAAACGTACGAGCGGCTCGCGATACGGAACCGGCTGACGTGGAAACTCTTTGAACCCAGTTGGCTTACCCATAACACGCTGCGCGGTAGTAGTTTTGCGATTGGACGAAAGGAATTTCATCGCCGGAGGTCAACATGCCCCCGGGAAACAGCGTCAACACCAGATGTTACGACTGCCCGTTGCGCTTCACTCTGGGCGACCGTGCGGAAGAACAAACAGCACAGTGGCGTCGTTAACGACCGTCAACGTGCGCCTCTCGATGAATGACCGCTTCGATCTCTTCATCGTGCTTATTTCGCTCCAAAAGCACACGTTTGT
Source organism: Planctomycetota bacterium (assembly GCA_963204915.1). Classification (GTDB taxonomy): domain Bacteria; phylum Planctomycetota; class Planctomycetia; order Pirellulales; family Pirellulaceae; genus JAHWKS01. Next base: position 42,054 of record CAUJHS010000082.1, read on the forward strand.
AATCAATCGGCATGACCTTGACAAACTGTTCCAGAATATGCGGCCAGTGGTCAAGCACCGAACGCGCGACGGGTGAGCCCGTATAGCGATAGTGCGATTCGATCATTTCCAAAAGGTCAGAAATATCTTGATCTTCCTCGACTCGCTCTAACTCTACTGTCGCGAGGTTGCAGCGCAAGTTGAAATCACCCGCACGATCCCACACGTAAGCAATTCCGCCAGACATACCTGCGGCAAAATTGCGGCCGGTTGCGCCAAGAATCACGGCACGCCCGCCGGTCATATACTCGCAGCCATGATCGCCCACGCCCTCGATAACCGCCCAAGCGCCGCTATTGCGAACACAGAATCGCTCCGCGGCTCGACCGCGGAAGAACGCCTGGCCGCTCGTCGCGCCGTAGAGCACCACGTTGCCGACGAGAATATTCTCTTCCGCCTTAAACGTGGAATCCTTTGGCGGATAAATAACGATTCGGCCGCCGGACAATCCCTTGCCGACATAATCGTTCGAGTCGCCCTCCAACTCCAAGGTAATGCCATGCGCCAGGAACGCACCGAAACTCTGCCCGGCCGATCCGACGAATTTGAAGTGGATCGTGTCATCCTCAGGAAATCCGTCTTCACCCCATTGTTTCACCACAGTATGGCTCAATATGGCCCCGACGGTTCGATTCGTGTTAATGATCGGCAAGGTTTCTCGCACACGTTGCCCGTGTTGAATGGCCGGCGCCGCCAGAGAAAGCAATTGCTTATTATCTAATGCGTCGTCCAATCCGTGGTTTTGCGAAATCTGTTGATACACGCCAACATTCTCGTGGGGTTTCTTCGCCGGGGTAAGCAACGAAGTCAAATCGAGGCCGTCCGACTTCCAATGATGCACGGCGTCATCAATCTCTAACACGTCAACGCGACCCACCATCTCATTCAAAGTGCGGAAACCCAATTGAGCCATAATTTCGCGGGCTTCCTCCGCAACCATGAACAGATAGTTCACGACATGCTCGGGCTTGCCCGCGAACTTTTTGCGAAGCACCGGATCTTGAGTGGCAATACCCACGGGACAGGTGTTGAGGTGGCATTTTCGCATCATGATGCAACCCAACGTGATGAGCGGCGCAGTTGCAAAGCCAAATTCCTCGGCCCCCAACAGGGCAGCGATTACGACATCGCGTCCTGTTTTCAATCCGCCATCGGTTTGCAGGATGACGCGACTGCGCAGATCATTTAAGACCAGCGTTTGATGGGTCTCAGCAATTCCCAACTCCCAGGGCAACCCCGCGTGTTTAATGCTGGTGAGCGGCGAAGCGCCCGTGCCGCCGGTGTCGCCGGAAATCAAAATGTGGTCGGCGTGCGCCTTGGCCACGCCTGCCGCGATGGTTCCCACGCCAACTTCGGAAACTAACTTCACACTCACGCGGGCCGACGCATTTGCGTTCTTCAAGTCATGAATCAACTGCGCCAAGTCTTCAATTGAGTAGATATCATGATGCGGCGGCGGACTGATCAGTCCTACGCCCGGCGTTGAATAACGGATGCGTGCGATGTTTTCATCGACCTTCCGTCCTGGCAACTCGCCGCCTTCGCCTGGCTTGGCGCCTTGCGCCATTTTGATTTGAAGCTCGTCGGCATTCGCTAAGTACCATGCCGTGACGCCGAACCGTCCCGAGGCGACTTGCTTGATCGCCGATCGTTTTGAGTCACCATTGGGCAATGGTTTAAATCGCTCGGGATCTTCACCTCCTTCGCCTGTGTTGCTCTTGCCGCCAACTCGGTTCATCGCAATCGCGAGAGTTTCATGCGCTTCCGCTGAGATCGATCCAAAACTCATTGCTCCAGTGCAAAAGCGTTTGACAATATCAGCTGCCGATTCAACCTCTTCGAGCGGGACACAGGCTCCCGCACCCTGAGGTTTGAATCGCAAGAGTCCACGCAGCGAACATCGGGTTCGGGCGTCCCGATTGGCATGTTCTGCAAAGCGTTTGTACGCGTCGCGACTATTGGTTCGGGCTGCAACTTGAATGTCGGCAATCGCCTGTGGGTCCCAGGTATGCCGTTCTCCATCGGCTCGCCAATGAAATTCGCCGGGATTTGGCAACACGAGTAGGCGATCATCCTCTCGTTGCGGATACCCCAAGGAATGCCGACGCAAGGTCTCATCGGCGAGGATGCGGAAGTCGACGCCTTGAATTCGGCTCGGAGTGCCCGCGAAACAGCGTTCAATGACCTCATCGCGCAATCCTACGGCTTCAAAAATTTGCGCGCCCTTGTAAGACTGCAATGTAGAAATACCCATTTTGGCCATTACTTTGAGCATGCCCTTGGCCACGGCTTTGCGATAGGCGCCGACGACCTTCTCGTCGTCAAGCAACTTGTCGCCTTCGAGCAATCCATCACGACGCGCTTGCCAAAGCGATTCGAAAGCCAGGTAAGGATTAATGGCGTCGGCGCCGTATCCTACCAGCAGGCAATGGTGGTGCACTTCACGCGCTTCGCCTGTTTCGAGCACTAAACCGATTCGAGTGCGAAGTGCGCGTTTAACCAGATGATGATGTACGGCTCCGCACGCCAATAACGTACTGAGCGGCACATGTTCTTGATCAATTGCTCGATCGGAGAGGACGACCAGGCTATAACCTTGTGCGATAGCGTCTTCGGCTTCGCGACAAACGCGATCGAGCGTCGCCAGCATCCCTTCGTAACCTTCCGCCCGTGGAAACGTAATATCAATCGTCCGCGTGCGCCATCCCCTGTGATCGAGATGCTTCAACGATGAGAGTTCTTCGTTGGTCAGAATTGGATGCGGGACCAGGAGGCGACGGCAGTTTTCCTCGGTCGTTTCGAGAACGTTGCTTTCTGGCCCGATATAGCATTCAAGTGACATGATGACCTCCTCACGAATTGAATCGATCGGAGGATTCGTCACCTGAGCAAAGAGTTGCTTGAAATAGTCGTACAACAGTCGCGGTTTATCCGACAAACATGCGAGAGCCGAGTCATTTCCCATGGAGCCCACGGGGTCGCGCAATTCATGCACCATCGGAAGCAACATGAACTGCATTGTCTCGGTGGTGTAGCCAAACGCCTGCATTCGCGACAACAGCGACTTACTCTCAAAACCGTGCGATTGTCCGTTGTTCGACGCAACGTCGCTCAAACGCAGCCGATTCGCACGAAGCCATTGACCATAGGGCCGACGGTTCGCGAAGTCGCGTTTAAGCTCTTCGTCGGGAATCAATCGCCCTTGCTTGAAGTCGATCAGAAACATGCGGCCAGGCTGAAGTCGGCCTTTCTCTTTCACATTCTTCGGATCGACTGGCAGAACGCCCACTTCGCTCGCCATGATAACCCGATCATCGTGGGTTACATAAAACCGACTAGGTCGCAGGCCATTGCGATCCAAGACCGCGCCAATGTAATTGCCGTCGGTGAATGCGATCGAAGCTGGACCGTCCCAAGGCTCCATTAAACAGGAGTGGTATTCATAAAACGCTCGTTTGTCTTCCGGCATCGTTTCATGTTTTTGCCAAGCTTCAGGAATCATCATCATGACGGATTCTTGCAATGTCCTTCCCCCCATGAGAAGGAACTCCAAGGCGTTGTCGAAGTTACCGGAATCGGAGCAATCCGGCTCCATGATGGGAAAGAGTTTCGCGATGTCCTCGCCAAAGAGTGGACTGGCCGCCATGCCTTCACGGGCGGTCATCCAGTTTTGGTTGCCGCGTAGGGTGTTGATTTCACCGTTGTGGCTCATGAATCGTAGCGGTTGCGCACGGTCCCAACTGGGAAAAGTGTTCGTGGAGAACCGCGAATGCACCATCGCCAAGTGCGATGTGTAATCAGGATCTGCGAGATCCGGGAAGAACGGCATCACCTGATCGGCCGTGAGCATTCCCTTGTAAATCATCACCTTGGTGGAAAGGCTGCAAATGTAAAACTGCTTGGCCTGTGTTAACGACGTGTCGCGCCGAAGAAGGTTGCTAGAGCGTTTTCGAATGATATAAAGCTGGCGTTCGAACTCGTCGCCGTCCAAGCCATCGCCGGCTGCAATGACAAGTTGCTCAATATGGGGCATCGACCGTCGCGCAGTCGGTCCGACATTGGCGCCATCCGGATCGACGGGAACCTGCCGCCACCCGACGATGGTTTGGCCCTGCTCGGAAACGATGCGTTCAACTTCCTGTTTACATTTACGGCGCTGTGATTCTTCGGTTGGCAAGAATACCAGCCCGGCGCCAAAACGACCCGGCGCCGGAAGGTCGGCGCCCAAGTCGCGTTTAACAACCTTCGCCAAGAACTCTTGTGGTAATGCAGTCAAAATACCAGCGCCGTCGCCTGTGTTTTCTTCGCAACCGCAAGCGCCACGATGGTTCATGCGACACAGCACGTGGATCGCATCGAGCACAATTTGATGGCTGCGTTCGCCTTTGATATGCGCGACGAACCCTACGCCGCAGTTCTCTTTTTCATACGCAGGATCATAAAGGCCGTGCTTTTCAGGATATCCGAAGAGCGATCGCATGTTCATCGTCAGAAACTCGCAAAGATAGTCGATACGCGATTCCCGCGTCGCCGCGGGAGATAAACCAAGGACTCGCGAGGCGAGTCGTGAACAACGTGCTTCAAAAAAGTCTGAAAGGTAAGAACAACAACAATCGGGACTTCTTGACGCCGAAACGGACGTTCGTCAAATATACGTCCTAGGGCGGTTAACTGGCTTTTGCTCGTTCGCCTGCCCGGTGCGGGCCTGCGTCTTCCTGCAGCATTTCGAAGAATCGCCGGGCGGTGTCGCCCAATTCTCGACCGTGGCGCCGAATAATGCCAAGCGGCCGGACGAGTTTCTTGCCTTTTATGGGAATCGCCACGAGCGTACCCGCCGCGATTTCCCGCTCGACGGTAGGAGCGGGGAGAAGGGCTACGCCCGCATTGATCTCGACAGCTCGCTTAATGCTTTCGATGTTATCAAACTCCAACGTAACGCAACATTCCACCCCGGCGGCCTCAAGCGCCTGATCGATCTTGCGTCGGATGCGCAGGTCGGGATTGAAGCCTACCATTTCCAGATTCGCAAGTTCGGATAATTCAACACTGGTGCGCGTCGCTAATGCATGTTCAGGCGCACACGTCAACACCATGGGTTCTTCACGCCAAGGACTTACGTCTATGGTTCGTGATTTCTGGGGGTAACTTACCAAACCAAGGTCAACTTGGTCCTCACGGACCAAGTCGTATATCCGGCTCGGATGGTGATACTCCAACTGCACTTTCGCTTGAGGAAACTTCTGCAGGAAACAGCGTCGAAAACGATCAATATGACTCAGGCCTACGGAATAAATCGAAGCTACGCGCACTAAACCTTCGACGTCTTGGTGCATGGCGCGCACGTTGTCTTCAAGCGTGTAATACTGCTCAACCAACCGTCGACAGCCTTCATAAAACACTTCGCCTTCCGGTGTTAGCACAAAAGGCCTTTTGGAACGATCAATGAGACGTACCCCTAAATGCTCCTCTAAATGATGAACCATCTGGCTGGCCCCTGACTGCGACATGTCATTTTCCGCGGCAGCCCGTGAGAAGCTACGCCGCCCCACGACATCGCAGAACACCTTCAGGGCCTTAACGTGCATATCTAATATTAATTAATCGGATAAAGCGTATCGCTATCATTAAGCCGTAGAATAATACACTATTCAGCGCCGCTGTGAGCGTCAAGGGCACAACGCCTCGCAACTCATCTTCTCTCTTTGCGCCGGGCGCAGAAGGCATAGTTGTAACGGGGGGTGAAGTGTTCGCCGTGATAAGAGCGGCCGCATTCATGCCGGAGAACGCAAGCGGACCAAAGGTCGAGGCGTTTTCAAGGTCAATGGATTGCGGTAAGTTTTTGTTGTTGAAAGGGAAGTGCTCACTCGAGTCCGACAGATACCCACGGAGGGCGACTGTGTTCGCTACGGAGAACGACGCCGTCTTTTCGGACTTCGGTAGGTCGGCGTATTACGCACGGAAAAAGCGATTAATCACCTGGGAGCTACCACCCGATGGGGCAGGGAGACGTCGGTTGGTAAGGTCGTCGGTCCCCCCCACGCCCGGCGTCTATGGCATGATTGACGCTGATGGCCATCTGATTTACGTGGGAAAGTCGAAAAGTCTAGCTCATCGCTTGCTCAGTTATTTTCCCGTAAAGTCGAACGGTGAAAAATCAGCTCGCATTGGTCGTCACGCGCGCCGCTTAATTTGGGAGACGGCGCCTCATGAATTGCTGGCTTTGCTCCGCGAATTGGAGTTAATCCGGCGGTTTGCGCCAAAATTCAATGTCGAAGGAAGGCCGGAGCAGCAACGCCCAGCATTCATTTGTCTTACGCAAGGTCCAGCGCCTTTTTTTCACGTGGCTAGCGCGCCCCCTAGTAACTGTCCCGCTTGGTTTGGTCCACTGCGAGGTGTCAGTCGATTTCGCACCGCGGTTGAACAATTAAACCGTCGATTTATGTTGAGAGATTGCCCGCAAAAGACCCCCATGTCGTTTGCGGAGCAGCGCGAGCTATTCATCAGTGATCGAAAACCGGGTTGCCTGCGTTACGAATTGGAAACGTGCCTTGGCCCATGCGCCGCGCTTTGTACCCATCGCGACTACACAGAAAGTGTCGAGCGTGCATTAGCATTTTTGAGGGGACAAGATTTGTCCGTACTCAAAGGCTTGGAGCGGGCGATGGGTAGTGCGGCGTCTAATCAACAATTTGAAAGGGCCGTGGTCTTGCGCGATGCATGGCGGCAAATGGCGGCCATTGATCGGAGCTTGGAGCGTTTGCGGTCGCTGAAACGAGATTTTTCCTTCGTTTATGAGTTGCGTTGTAGGCAAAGTCAACGAAGTTGGATTTTAGTACGCGCAGGTCATGCCGTCGCGGGTTTTCCGCGACCTTCGGGCCCGCGAGCCGCGATCGAAGTATCACGCCGAATTCGCGAGGTGTTTAGCGAAACACCGTCCAACGCTTCGCCCGAAGACCTTGATATGCTTCGCATTGTCGGCAAATGGTTTCGCCAGCGCGAAAAAGAGGTGAAGTTCACGCGCGCTCCCGATGAGGCTTTAGAGTATTGCGATGCCCTCGCCAACAGTTTGCGCAAACCAAGACCTTCCCTGGTTCCAACTGCGGTGCAATTGCGGTCCGTCGGCGACTTCACCGACGCTTGAAGAAAAGCCGGCAAAATAATATGGCGGCCGGTGTTTTCATGTGCTCCAGGTTATTGGGTGGCGTTCGAGGAGCTTTCCAACGCCAGCAACGGCTGGTATTTGGTTTTATCATTGTACTCGCAAGTCACCGAATCTCTAAGTCTGCGCGTCCTCGTCGTTCTTAGCGCAAGGCCTTTAACAATAACGACTTGTGATAATGCCACGCCATACTTTTATTTTACAAATATCTACTTGTCAAAAATGTGGAAACCGGTATAGTTCTAATGTAATCAGTGCTGCTTATGCCGGATTGAGTATGTCTGTCGAAAGTCAATTCGCCTCATCCGATACCGTGGTGGTCGACCTCCTTCGCCAACACGATGCGATGTCGGTGTTGCAATTGGCAAAGGCGCTCGATGTCACGGCTACGGCAGTACGGCAGCGATTGAACCGACTTCTGGGCCAAGGATTAGTCGAGCGCCGCGTGGTAAAGGCTCATCGTGGTCGACCAAGCCATTTTTATGCGTTGACAGAAGCTGGACGCCGCAAGGCCGGAACCAACTTTCATGATCTCGCCGCGGCGTTGTGGGATGAGATTCGGGCGGTTGAAGATCCCGAGATCCGACGCGGCCTATTGCAACGCATCGCGCAACGACTAGCAGGTCAATACGTACGTCGAGTTCAGGGCGACACGGTGTCGCAGCGGATGGAGGCCCTGGCTGACATTTACCGTGAACGTCGAATTCCGTTGGAGGTTTCGCATCCTTCCGGAGACTCGGTGAACAGTTTGCCTGTGTTAAACGCTAAGGCTTGTCCTTATCCGGACTTGGCCGAACGCGACCGGACCGTGTGTGCGATGGAGCGAATGATGTTTTCCACTTTGTTGGACACCAACCTTCGGTTGACTCAGTGCCGCCTCGACGGAGGGGACTGCTGTACATTTGAGTGAATATGAATTAACTTCCACGCGGCCGGCGAGTTATTGAACCGCCCTGTCCGTAATCTCCGCGTAGGAACGAGCATATCGTTATGACACAACCTTGGATTGAGGGACGTTTCGAAGAAGGCGTCATTGTCACTGGCATCGAACAAGCCATCAACTGGGCTCGTCAGGCAAGTGTCTGGCCAATGACCTTCGGTCTTGCGTGTTGCGCTATTGAAATGATGGCGACCGGCGCGAGTCGTTACGACATCGACCGATTTGGCGCCGGCGCCTTCCGGGCCACGCCTCGTCAAGCAGACCTGATGATTGTCGCGGGCACGGTCACGTATAAGATGGCTAGTCGCGTCAGGCGGTTGTATAACCAAATGCCAGACCCCAAGTACGTCATCGCCATGGGCGCCTGCACCGTTGGTGGTGGACCTTACTTTAAATACGGTTATCACGTTGTCAAAGGCGTCGACTTGGTGGTTCCGGTCGACGTGTATGTGCCAGGGTGCCCGCCTCGACCGGAAGCATTGCTTGAAGGTCTCATGCGCGTTCAAGACAAGATTCGCGGACATCGGATCTCCAAGCGACGGTCAGAGGGGCAAGCCTTTGGGCAACTTGGCGTCAAGATTGAGGATGAACTTCCTATTCCCCATCATACGGGTTATGTTTCTGCCCCCCACGATGAAGATCCGCTAACTGATCATCAAAAGATTACCGGCTAATGATCTCAATTAATTCTATGATTGACACGCTTTCGATTAAGAATCTGCACGTTGCTGTCGAGGGGAAGCCTATTTTGCGAGGCGTTAACCTCGAAATTCGCCGTGGTGAAACGCACGCTTTGATGGGGCCGAACGGCTCGGGCAAAAGCACTTTGGGTTTGGCCATTATGGGACATTCCAAGTATGAGCCAACAGAAGGTGTGATTGAATTGAATGGGGTAAACATTCTGGAATGGGAGCCCGACCAACGGGCGCGCGCGGGCGTATTCATGGCGTTCCAGCGGCCAATCTCTATTCCTGGCGTCAAGATGGCGGACTTTTTGCGTCACGCTTCAACCAACGTGCGTCGGCCTGAACGAAAAGAAGGCGAAGAGTTGATCCCCATGCGCGAGTTCCGCAAAGAACTCCGGCAAAAAATGGAAGATCTGGCAATCAATCAGGAATTCGCGCGGCGCTATGTCAACGAGGGTTTTTCCGGCGGAGAGATGAAGCGGGCCGAGATCCTGCAATTAGCGATGCTGCAACCCAAGTTCGCCATATTAGATGAAACTGACAGCGGCTTGGACGCGGATGCGGTTCGCTTGGCGAGTGAAAGCATCGCGCGAATTGGCGGTCAGAAAATGGGGCTGTTGATCATCACGCATCACGACAAATTACTTGAGCACAATCCACCAGACTTTACGCATGTGATGCTTGGCGGACGGATCGTCGAAACGGGCGGCGTCGAACTGGCCGAAGAACTCCATCGCCAAGGGTATGAGCGGATTCGTAAGACCTACCCCGACGCGAATGAAATGAACCAAGAGATGGTTGAGCAAGCTGTGCCCTAATTCTCGCTTGATGTAAAGCGACACGGTTACAACCTGCAAGACGACAGCGTGACTCGCCTCTCAATACAACTTTACGACCTCAAAATACCATGGCAGCAACACAAACGACCGCTCCAAGCGTTCACGACGATCCGATCGGAGATATTAACAAGTACGACTTTCGCACGGAGACGAAAGGAGTCTTTCGCGCGCGCAAGGGTTTGAGCGCAGAAGTTGTGAATCAGATCTCTGAGATCAAAAATGAACCGGCGTGGATGCGTGAGTTCCGATTGGAGTCTCTAAAGATATTTGAATCGAAGCCCATGCCCAATTGGGGAGGCGAAATCAGCCTCAATTTCCAAGATATCTATTATTATCTGAAGCCGACGGACCACCAAGGGCGAACTTGGGACGATGTTCCGCAAGAAATTAAGGAAACCTTCGACAAATTGGGAATTCCCGAGGCAGAAAAGAAGTTCCTGGCAGGCGTGAAAGCGCAGTTCGAGAGCGAAGTTGTGTACGGCTCGCTCAAAGAAGACTTGAGCAAACAAGGTGTCATCTTTACTGACACCGATACGGCGGTTCGCGAGCATCCCGACCTTGTGCGGGAGTATTTCGGCACAATCATTCCCCCCAACGACAACAAGTTTGCGGCATTGAATTCGGCCGTGTGGTCGGGTGGGTCTTTCATTTATGTTCCTCCGGGAGTGAAGATCGAATTCCCCTTGCAAGCGTACTTTCGCATTAATGCGGAAAGTATGGGACAGTTTGAACGTACGTTAATCATCGTCGACGAAGGCGCATCGATCCATTACGTGGAGGGTTGCACGGCCCCCATGTACAGCACGGAGAGCCTGCACTCAGCGGTGGTCGAAATCATTGTTAAGCGAGGCGCGCGTTGCCGGTACACGACCATCCAAAACTGGGCCAATAACATCTACAACCTCGTTACGAAGCGCGCTGTAGCCTATCGTGACGCGACAATGGAATGGATTGACGGAAACCTGGGAAGCCGCCTAACGATGAAGTATCCGGCGGTTTACATGCTGGAGCCTGGCGCACGTGGCGAAATCCTGTCAATCGCGTTCGCGTCGAAGGGGCAACACCAAGACGCTGGCGCCAAGCTCGTCCATGCGGCGCCCAACACGACGGGCCAAATTATTTCGAAGTCGATCTCCAAGAACGGTGGACGCAGTAGCTACCGCGGTCTCGTTCGTGCTGAACGAGGCGCCAAGAATTCGCGTTCGAATGTTGTATGCGACGCGTTGATCCTTGACCCTCGTAGTCAAAGCGACACGTTCCCTTACATCGAAGTGCTCGAACAAGATGTCTCGATTGGGCATGAAGCGAGCGTTTCTCGTATTGGCGAGGAGCAGCTTTTTTACCTGATGAGCCGTGGATTGAGCGAGGCGGAGGCCAGCACGATGATCGTGAATGGTTTTATCGAGCCGCTCGTTAAGGAGCTTCCGATGGAATACGCGGTTGAAATGAACCGCTTGATCCAATTGCAGATGGAAGGCTCGGTCGGCTAAGCGCGGCAAACCGAGGAACGGCGACGCATTGTCGCCAAGGTCCTTATTTTAGACGGCGGAAAAAACGCCTTGCATTCCTTTAGTGTAATGCGAAGAGACAAAACCTTGGGGGGCGGGCTTTGCGGCTCGTCCCCTTTCCGTTGACATAACCTCTTACCATAACTATGTCCACTACTGCTGAACTTGGCTTCACTCAAACTGCGTTCGATGCATTTTTGCAATCGCGCGATGAACCAGAATGGCTGCTCGAATTGCGTCGTGACGCATGGCGCCAATTTTCCGCCATGGAATGGCCTGCTCGCAATCTTGAGGAATGGCGGCGTACAGACTTTCGTTTGTTCAAGCTGGGGAATTTCCATCTTCCAACCGAACCGGCCGCCGCTCCCCAACTCATTCCTGGGTTGTTGAATGAAGGCGTCGAAGTCGGCGGCCAGTTGACGATCGTTGATAGTCGCCCCAGTCAATCCCACCTCAAGCAATCCTGGATTGATAAGGGCGTAGTTTTTGGATCACTCAGTAGCTTGTCGCGCAGTCATGGCGATTTGATTCGCCGTCATTTGTTTCAAGTGGTTGATCCGTCCTACGATCGTTTTGCCGCGTTACATGCGGCGTGTTGGTGCGGCGGCCAGCTTTTGTATGTTCCGCGAAATGTAACGATCGACGAGCCGTTCTACATCCATGCGTTGATGAACGACGGCGGCGTCGACTTGGGGCATACGCTTGTCATTCTGGAAGAAGGCGCCGAGGCAACCTTGCTCACCGAAACCTCGAGTCCTCGACCTGAAGCAACGGGCTTCCACTGTGGCGCGACCGAGTTGATTCTCGCGCCGCGAGCGAGGCTGCGTTATGTCAGCCTACAGAACTGGAGTTCATCGGTTTGGCACTTCGCCCATCAACGAGCGATCTTACACCAAGACGCTTCGCTCCAGTGGACACTAGGAGCGTTGGGAAGCCGCCTGGCTAAAGTCAATCAAGAAGTTGCTCTTGTCGGTCCAGGCGCCGAATCGCAGGTGAATGGCGTAATGTTCACCGAGGGCAAACAACACCTTTCGTACCACACGTTACAGCATCATCAGGCGCCCAGTTGCCGTAGTGACTTTTTGTACAAAACAGCGCTGCAGGATCGTTCTCATACCGTTTGGCGCGGGATGATTCGCGTTGATCAAGGCGCGCAGAAAACCGACGGCTATCAACGGAATGACAACTTACTTCTTTCGGATCAAGCCCGAGCCGACTCGATTCCTGGCCTGGAAATCCAGGCCGACGACGTGCGCTGTACGCATGGTTCTACAAGCGGGCGAGTCGACGAGGAACTCATCTTTTATGCGCAATGCCGCGGCTTGACTCGCAACGAAGCCATTCGCGCGATTGTTGTTGGGTTCTTCCAGCAGGTCTTTGATCGTATCACGATTGAAAGTGTGCGAGAAGCGCTGGGGCAAGCTATTGCGGAGCGGGTCCGGGAGTACAAGTAATGTCGGAATGGATCAAAGTAGCGCGCGTGTCGGATTTGGCCGATCCGGGTAAGCAAACACTCGAAGTCCAAGAGACGCTCGTCGTGCTGGTTCACCTGAATGGTCGCTTTTACTGTATCGATGACGTTTGCACGCACGATGGCGGGCCCTTAGGCGATGGTCCACTTGATGGCCACCAAATCGTTTGTCCGCGCCACGGCGCCCGCTTTGACGTCCGAACTGGAAGAGTTTTGTGCATGCCCGCCACCGAGGACATCACGGCGCACGAAGTGAAAGTAGAAAACGGTGAAGTCTTCGTCCGGTTGAACATCGCCGCCTAGTCGATCACAATCACGCTAGGAAGAACGGAGAGCGCGAACTTAACTGGTTCGCGCATTTCTTCACTTGCGAACCCGAGGAACGGAATATGGCAATTAGCGAAGAACAAGTGCGCGAGGAACTGAAACGCGTAGTTGACCCTGAGTTGTTTGTGAATATTGTAGATCTGGGTCTCATCTACGTCGTCGATGTTAACCCGCGCGATGAAGTCGGGAAGTTTGATGTGAGCATCGAGATGACGATGACCAGTCCGATGTGCCCAGCCGGACCTCAATTGGTTGCTCAGAGCAAACAAGCCGTCAGTCAGCTCGAAGGCGTCGAAAATGTCGAGGTCAAAATCGTGATGGATCCGCCCTGGACGCCTGACCGAATGACCGAAGACGCACGCGATCAACTGGGAATCTTTTGACACGCGCCTACGAACGTCGGTGGACCGGGTCCCGAGAAGTCGGGATCGGCAACGACATCACGCTCCCAACAAGTATATAGATAAACTAAGGGCCGCGAAGTTAACCTTCGCGGCCCTTAGTTGTTAATGAATCGCTTACCTACGCAGCAATCAAGTTACCGTCCAACGATGAGTGCGTCCGAGCGGTCGCGACCGGCTGCAATTTGCTCTTGCACGTACTGCTGATCGCCATCGCTAAGACGTCGCATCGGAACCGTCGTGAATCGTCCGTTGTCCTTTAAGATGCGAACCTTCCCTTCGAGAATCATGACCAACTGGCCGCGGATTTCAAAGGTGCCGGTGTTGTCCCTCCACAAACGTTCGGGGGCTTCGTTGCGAGCACTGAATGGATCACTCGCATCCTGTTTCGACTCCTCGGTTGCCGGTTGTGTCGCCTCAGGTTGAGGAGGGGCAAATAGATCATCCAGCGAACCCGCCGTAGCGGCAGCAGGCTCAGAAGGCGCTTCGTTTGTTGCAGCACCGAACGGATCATTCGCCTCCTTGGGTTGCTCGGTCGCGGGCGGCGCGCCGAACGGATCATCTCCCGCGTCAGGTTGCGCGGCTGGGGGAGCGCCGAACGGATCATCAGCGGCCTTGGGTTGTTCTGCCGCGGGCGGAGCACCAAACGGATCGTCGGCAGGCGCCGGTTGAGCGGGAGCGCCAAACGGATCGTCAGCGGTCGGTTCTTTCTTCATCTCAGGCTGCGCGGCCGGGGGAGTTCCGAAGAGATCGTCGAGGTTGGAGGGTTCCGGCTGCTTTGCGGGCTCTCCTGCCGGTGGCGCAAACGGATCGTCGGCGGACTTTGGTTGAGCTGGTGCAGGCTCGGCGGGCGGTACAGGTTGCTCTGCAGGGGGCGCACCAAATGGATCATCAGCCGCCGGCTCCTTCTTCATTTCGGGCTGCGCGCTGGGTGGCGCGAACAAATCATCTAAGTTGGGCTGCGCTTCCTTCTTAGGCTCTGGCGTAACAGGTTCGGGCTGAGGCTCTTTTGCCGGCTCTGCAGCAGGCGGCGGTTCCTTAATGGGTTCCGCTGCGGGCGGGGCGGGTTCGGGAGCTGGCTCCTTAGCGGGCTCAGCTGTTGGAGGAGTTGGTTCTGGGGCCGGCTCTTTCGCTGGTTCTGCCGGCGGAGGAGTCGGTTCTGGTACAGGAACTGGTACCGGCGCTGGCGCAGGCTCCGCATCAGCCGGAGGCGTGGGCGGCATGGGGGCCGCTGGAGGAAGGTCGTCCGGCGGGGCTGGTGACTGTACCTGTGGCGAAGGACGAACCGAGGCCTTCGGCGCTAAGGGCGCTGCATGAGGATACGTGTAAACACGGCAAGGACCACAGGAATAAATCTGACACGACGTATAGCAAGGCGAGCAACCCGTGGAAAAGCAATTGGAATAACAGGGCTGATAACAATAGTAGGTGGTGTTACAGCAACCGCTTGACGCACTGCTGCGGCCACGGTTCCGGAAGAATCGTCCGGCCAACGACACATCGAAAGTCATCAAAACGACCGCCGTCCAAATCATTAGGATGCGGCCCCAACGTGCGACTCTTCGCATCGCTTGCATCTCCTCAACAAAACAAGGCTGTGTGGCTAAGTGTGTACAGCAAAAAAACTTGGGAGCAACGCCCCTTATGCTAATCCCGCCTAAAAACAATCGCAACTGTTTTTGGATAACTTTTGCACAATCTATTACAAGTGAGCGTCACGGAGTGAACGTTTAAGGTTTATGGCGCATCCTTGGAATAGTATTCGTAACAAACTATCCTGAATACGACGCGCCTCGGAGCGGATGGGATGGTCGCTGGTCTCGTGCGCGAGGCGAGAGGAAAGTCCGGGCTCCATAGGACAGGGTGGTCGGTAACGCCGACCGGCACGCACTCGCTACGGCGGTGTGGGTTAGGGAAAGTGCAACAGAGAGCAGACCGCCGCCCTACAGCTTGGCTGTAAGGCGGTAAGGGTGAAACGGTGCGGTAAGAGCGCACCAGCAGTCGAGGCGACTCGACTGGCTAGGCAAACCCCACCCGGTGCAAGGCCAAACAGGAGGCAAGCGTTGTTCGCAGCGCTACGGATTGGTCCGATCCGTCACGACTTCCGGGTAGGCCGCTTGAGGCGTCGGGCAACCGGCGTCCTAGATAAATGGCCATCGCCGCGCCCAACTGGGCGCGGTACAGAACCCGGCTTACAAGTCCGCTCCGAGGTTGCGTTTATTCATTCTCCGTCGCTTGCTGCGCGTCGTCTTCTTGCGCCGCGGCGTCCAACGCTTGCACCAACTTCGCGATGCACAATTTGTTCATGCTAATTTGCCGAGAGTAAGCCTCGGCCCGCAGCGCTTCATGCATGCTTTTCGGGAGTCGTACCGTAATGACACGGGTGGGCTCTTTGTCGTCGACATCTGCAGGAAGGGCTCCTTGGCTGCGAAGCTCTCCGAGCATTCGTTGAATATCTGCGTATTCAGAGCTTTGTTCAAAGGCTGCGCGCTCCTCGCTCGTCGGAAAAAGTCGCGAGACGACGCCACCGACGCCAAGCAGTTCGCGAAAAAACATCACCCAGTCGGGTTTGTGGTGGAAAAGGCCTTCCGCAACACGAAGCGCTTCGAGCCTTTTATCGACAAATGGTTTGTCAAATGGAATTGCTTCGCCGGAGGAAAGGTTTTGTGGTTGAGCGCGTCGCGAGCGCGGAGAAGCAGCGTCCGTCATGGCCGGCACTTCCTGAGTATGAGGTCAATGAAGTTACGAAAGTAGCGCTCTCATCGCAGTCGGTGCGACGAGTTGGTTCATTCTCCGTCGCGATTTCGAACTTCATGCTATCTCCATATCCTGCTTGCACTTGCAGTGCCATTAACGCCATTGCTAGCATTGCGGCACCCCTGCTCAACATCTAGGCAATATCCGGCATGCCTAAATAACGTGCATAGCATTTCATCAGAAAATGGCTAAGTGTCCTTATCAAAGGCGGTTTTTACGAGCAAAAACGAAAGGCTGGCCCGATTCTGCTCGAAGCTCGGAGCCGCGGTTTCGAGTTGCTAAACCGCCGAATATGCTTTTATCCTGCTTGCTTTACCCCTCTTTTGAAAACTACTTCCAAAGGTGGGGTGTACAGCTGGGAGATAAAAAAACGCCCTGTAATACAGGGCGCTCTGCTTGCTAAAATCGCGGCGGCACAAATTAGGCAGCGAGTTTTTCCTTTACTCGTTCGAGCAGCTTTTGGGTAGCGCGAATACCTTCCATTTCTCCAAGTTTACTGCCTTCGTATTCGATTCCCACATAGCCGTGATAGCCCGCATCAAGGACGATCTTCATGATCTTGAAGTAGTCGGTATGTGTTTCGTTACCTTCTGCGTCAAAGTCATGGCTCTTTGCGCTGACGGCCTTCGCAAACGGCATCAATTCTTTGACGCCTTGATAACGGTCGTAATCATGGAAGTTACCAAAGTCAGGCAAGGTCCCACAGTTTGGCAGGTCGACCTTTTGCATGACGCTAGCCAACCATTTGCCATTTGACGAAAGACCGCCATGATTTTCAACAATGACGTTGAGATCCAGCTTCCCGGCAAATTCCGAAAGCCGTCGCAGACCGTCGGCGGCCAACTTGAGCTGTTCTTCGTACGGCCCGGATGAAGCCGCATTCACGCGTAGAGAATGACAACCCAGAAACTTCGCGGCTTCCGCCCACTTGTAATGATTTTCGACCGCTAACGTGCGTTTCGCGTCATCAGGATCGCCAAGAGCCCCCTCGCCGTCCACCATAATCAAAAGACTATTGACGCCGTGGTCCTCGGCTCGCTTTTTCATTTCGGACAGGTATTTTTCATCTTTGGCTTTGTCTTTGAAAAACTGATTCACATATTCGACGGCATTGATTCCGAATTCCTGCTTGATCGTCTTCGCAAAGTCGAGGTGATCCATCTTCTTGTCAAACAACGTTCGGTGAAGAGACCATTCAGCAACAGATATCTTAAACAGGGGCTCTGTTTGGTCGGCGCCAAAGAGAGAATTACCGGCCAAAGCCCAAGCAGCTGTAGCGCCACAGGCGGCCTTGAGAAAGTCGCGTCGTTGAGCGGATTGGTTCATACGATGCATCTGGTAAAGGGCAAAAGAAGTAAACAGGATAACCTGGGGCAGTATAGTCTAACCGCGTTCCGGTCCCAAGGGTCTAGGTCGCGCGAACCTGGCTCGAGTCCTTAGGTCTTACTAAAGTGCAACGCCATGGTTGATCATGGCTGTATTAAGATAACCATGAGACGGTAGGAATACCTGACGCGGGGCCACAGAACGATGACTTCCCTGGTCGGCGCGAATATAATAGAGATGTGAGCCGCTTTATTTTAGCGTTCTCACCCATATTGAACCTGATTCTGGAGGAAACTCGCCCTCGTGCACGATACGGAGCGTTTACAAAGCGTCGCCCGGGAAAAATCAATACTTGTTCGGATCATACTTCCCGAACATTCCGAGGGAGGCGATGTACTTGACGAACTGGAAGGATTGGCCAAGACGGCTGGGGCCAAGATCGTCGGCCAATTGACCCAACGGCGCGATAAGCCTGATGCCTCGACCTATCTTGGCAAAGGCAAGGTTGACGAATTAAAGGCGTTAGTGGAGCATCGCGACGCCGACGCAGTGATTTTTGACAACGATCTGTCGCCGGGGCAAACGCGTAACTTGGAAAAGATCCTGGGAGTCAAGGTGCTTGATCGCACCGAAATAATCCTCGACATCTTTTCGACGCATGCCCAAACCCATGAGTCGCGCCTTGCCGTGGAACTCGCGCAGCTCGAGTATTCATTGCCGCGTCTTAAGCGAATGTGGACCCACCTCTCGCGCATGAAAATGGGAATTGGCATGCGCGGGCCGGGCGAAAAACAGCTGGAAACGGACCGTCGCTTAGTGGAGAAACGCATTCATGATTTGCGAACGGAATTGAAGACGATTGAGCGGCGCAAGGAACGTCAGGTCGAGGCGCGCAGCGACCACATGACGGTATCCCTGGTAGGGTACACAAATGCTGGCAAGAGCACATTGATGAATGCGCTCACGCAAGCGGGGGTTAAGGCGGAAGATAAGCTCTTCGCCACGCTCGATACACGCACCCGCCGCTGGCAGTTGCCGAACTGGGGCCCTGTGCTTCTCAGTGATACCGTAGGTTTCATTCGGGATCTGCCTCACGCATTGATTGCGAGTTTCAAAGCGACGCTTGAAGAAGCGCGGCAGGCCGACTTGCTCATTCATGTGGCCGATGCGAGCAACCCCCACGTGCTCTCGCAAATTTCGGCAGTGTATGCCGTACTCCAGGAACTCGGAATTGAAGAGAAGAGCACGCTGCTGGTATTGAACAAGATCGATGCAGTTGATGGTTTAGCGGCTATCGAGAGCGCCCGATCGCGTTATCCTCACGCCGTGCTCGTAAGCGCTAAAGCCAAAATCGGGCTGGAAGAATTGGCTCATGCGGTAAGCGATGCGCTGAGCAGCTCTTTTGTCGACTTGGAAGTCGAAACCGGTGTAGAAAACGGACGGCTGGCGGCTTACCTGGCGGCCCACGGCGAGGTGTTGTCCAAGCGATATCAGGAGAATCGCGTACTGATCCATTGTCGGCTGCCAAAGAAACATGTGGCGCGCGTGGTAGATAGCGGCGCGATTGTTCGACCGGTGGATGCAAAGGCGGCGCGTGACGACGGCCATGCTTCAACTTCCGGCGCCGTTGAGAATGTCGCTTAGGAACCGGTCATGGCGAAACGCGAATTAGCGGGAAGCCGTGCGATACTCACCGGCGCGTCGAGCGGCATCGGCGTGGAATTGGCCCGCGAATTAGCAAGACACGGTGTTCGCCTCGTGCTTGCCGCGCGGCGCAAGGAACAATTGGAGCAGACCGCGCAGGAAGTTGCGGCGGCCGGTTCTCAGGCAGTGGCGGTGATGGGCGATATTGCCGATCCCGATGTGAGAAGTCGTTTGGTCGATACGGCTCAATCCACCTTCGGTGGCCTTGATTTGCTCATTAACAACGCCGGCATGGGGCTTTTTGGTCCCTTTGCTAATTCGGATCCCGCCCGACTTCGTCAAATTATGGAGGTCAACTTCTTTGCTCCCGTCGAATTAATTCGCATTGCGCTGCCCGTTTTGCGCAATGGGCGGAAGCCGATGATTGTCAACGTCAGCTCGGTTTTGGGTCATTTTGCGGTCCCTAACAAGAGTGAATACTCAGCCAGCAAGTTCGCATTGCACGGTTTCAGTGACGCGTTGCGCATGGAGCTAATGAGCGACGGGATCGACGTATTACTTGTGAGCCCAAGTACGACAACGACCGAGTTTTTTGATAAGGCCGAGCCAGACGCGAACCGTCGCCCCCAACGTGGAATGTCGCCCACGAGGGTAGCGAGAAAGACCGTCGCCGCTATTCGACAAGGGAAGCATGAGGTCATTTTCTCGTTACCAGGGAACCTGGCGGTCTGGGGTGATCGTATTGCGCCGAGCAGCATGAGTCGACTGCTCGCTCGCTTTGGCGACTGACCCGACGTGGCGGTCTGCACCCTTCGCGAATCACATCAAACCGTGCCCTGCCTTGTAAGTTTCACGGACCGCACCACTCCGACTAAGATTGCGATGACCGTCAAGGGCACGACGAAGAAAATCAAAACGTACTCAAAGTGCTTTGTGATAGAAGCGTCTGTGGACCGCAGAACCAGATAAGTCAAATAAGCCACGTAGTAGCCGAAAAACATGGCGCCGTTCCACCGCGAAATGGTTGCGCCAGCAAAAAACACTGGCAAACACGCAACCATCACGGCGACCATGATCGGAATGTCAATTCGAATCGCATCAGAGGATACCTCGATTCCGTCGGGCGCGATGACGGCTGAAATCCCTAACACAGAGAGGATATTGAAAAGGTTGCTCCCGACGACGTTGCCCACTGCAATGTCTCGCTCGCCGCGGATGGCGGCAATGATCGAAGCGGCCGCCTCCGGCAACGACGTGCCTACCGCGACAATAGTTAGTCCAATAACCAATTCGCTTATGCCGAAAAAGCGGGCCAACGTCACAGCGCCGCGAACCAACCAGTCCGAACCTAAGCCAAGAAGGATCAAGCCACCCACGATGAGCAACAGGTTTCCCAAGATTTGCCCCACGCCAGTCTCGCGTGGTTGTGCAAACTCTTCCGCATATTCCTCCTTAACCTCAGCCGATTCCCGGCGGCTTACACGAATGGTCCACACCGTATAGGCGATCAGACCGCCGAAAAGCCAGATTCCGTCCCGCCGCGAAAACTCTCCGTCCAGCGCAAAAAGCAACATCGCCAACGCAGCGGCGATCATGAGCGGTACATCACGACGTATCAACTGGCTTGACACGACCAACGGCGAAATCAATGCCGATAGCCCCAAGATCAGCAGCACATTGCAAATATTGCTTCCAACAACGTTGCCTACCGCTACGTCGGTTTCGCCTGAGAATGCAGCAACCGTGGTTACGGCCAATTCCGGCGCACTGGTGCCAAAGGCGACGACCGTTAGACCTATTACTAGCGGTGAAATCCGCAATGCGTTCGCTAGCGATGAAGCCCCGCGAACCAGGCATTCACCACCCAACGTAAGCAAAATAAGCCCTGCGACGATTAACGACAGCGAGACGAGAGTGGCCATTGGATTCCGAAAACTGAAGACAACAAGATCCTACAAAAACGAATCGCTGGGTACGCACGCCGGAGCCGATTATCACATGGCTGGAAGCCTTCCGATGACATGTCGTGAGGGTCATCCTGCAAAACGCCCTAGCATCAACGGGTTACAATTCATTCGCTGGCGCGCGTGCCGCGTCGCACATCACCTTCGACGAATGTAGCGTATCTGTATCATTTCGCGAACACGATCATGAGTCCGACGGAGCCCACGGCCGAGCTGTCCCCCGCACAACTTGAAAGTTTAATCCTCAACGCGATGGCGGCGGACCGCTATCGCCTGCGCCGGAGACTGCGAGGCATTGAACAATCACGTAAGGCTGGAAAACCCTTCGATCGCAACTTAGCGCAGCTCGCGGCGGACGTCACGCGCTCGGTCGAACTTCGTCACGCCCGCATGTCGAACGTACCGGTCGTGCGTTATCCCGATGACCTTCCGATCATTTCCCGGCGCGATGAAATCATGGCCGCGATTCGGGCACACCCCGTTGTGGTCGTTTCGGGGGAAACGGGCTCCGGGAAATCGACGCAACTTCCTAAGTTTTGTCTCGAACTTGGCCGTGGAATCGATGGATTCATCGGCCACACCCAGCCCCGTCGTATCGCGGCGCGCAGTGTCGCCGCACGGTTGGCCGAGGAGCTTTGTTCGCCGCTGGGCGATGCTGTCGGCTATAAAATTCGCTTCGCCGACGCAACGAAGCCGGAAACCTACATCAAATTGATGACGGACGGGATCTTGCTTGCAGAAACGCAAGCCGACCGCTTTCTCGACCAGTATGATACGCTCATCATCGACGAAGCGCATGAACGCTCGCTGAATATCGATTTTCTATTGGGCTATGTCAAACGCCTTCTCGGAAAACGCCAAGACCTCCGAGTGGTCATCACCTCGGCCACCATCGATGCCGCGCGGTTTGCGGAACATTTTACTTCCGAACTCGGCCCCGCGCCCGTTATCGAAGTCTCGGGGCGCACGTACCCGGTCGAAGTCCGATATCGTCCTTTGACCACGGAAGACGACGCCGACGAGTTCGACGTGAATCAGGGTATCGCCGCTGCGTTGGAAGAGCTAACTGGCGAAGGTCCCGGCGATTTGCTCGTCTTTTTGCCGACAGAACGTGACATTCGCGAAGCCGCCAAGCATTTGCGGGGTTACACCCTGCGCGATGGACGAAAGACCGAAGTTTTGCCTCTTTACGCACGGCTTTCGGCCGCCGAACAAAACAAGATTTTTCAGCCGCACGGAGCCCGAAGAATTGTGCTGGCGACGAACGTTGCTGAGTCCTCGTTGACCGTGCCCGGCATTCACTATGTGATTGACACAGGAACCGCACGGATCAGTCGTTATTCGGCCCGTTCCAAGGTGCAACGACTTCCGCTGGAACCTGTGTCGCAAGCGTCGGCCGATCAGCGCAAGGGACGTTGTGGACGCCTCGGACCAGGAATTTGCGTCCGGCTTTATGCTGAGACCGATTACCTATCGCGCGATCAATACACAACGCCTGAAATTCGTCGCACAAATCTTGCCGCCGTAATACTGCAAACCAAGGCGTTACGGTTAGGACCAATTGAGGAGTTTCCATTTCTTGATCCGCCGCGCGCCGAGCATATCCGCGACGGCTACAAAACGTTGTTTGAGCTTGGCGCGCTGGATGAAAAGCAAGAGTTAACCGATATCGGACAACGGTTAGCCCGCCTGCCCGTCGATCCGCGTATCGGACGTATGGTGTTGGCTGCAACGCAGGAAGGCTCGTTGCATGAAGTGCTAATCATTGCCTCCGCACTCGAGGTGCGCGATCCCCGCGAACGACCCGTTGAACGCCAACAAGCCGCCGACGAACGACACTCCCAGTTCGCACACGAAGACTCCGATTTTTTCGCTTATCTCAAACTTTGGGATTTTTACCATCACCTGAAAGAAAATCTCTCTCGCAATCAACTCCATCGTGCTTGCCGTGATAATTTCTTGTCCCACAATCGGCTGCGCGAATGGGTTGATATCCATCGGCAGCTTTGTCAAATGGTTCGGGAAAGCGGCCTGAAGCCGGGGGCACGGCGGGATGATTACGGAGCCGTCCACCGCGCCTTGTTGACCGGTTTGCTGTCGAGCGTTGCGTTTCGAACCGACAACTACGAGTACACGGGCGCCAGCGGTCAGAAGTTCTACCTGTGGCCTGGCTCCGGGGTTTTTGGCAAGAAGCCGAAATGGGTGGTTGCGGCAGAACTGCTTGAAACCACGCGCCCTTACCTCCGTACGGTCGCCCGGATCGATCCTGACTGGATCGAACCATTAGCGGAACACTTGGTGAAGCGTTCGTATAGCGACCCTCATTGGAGCCGCCGCGCTGCGTCGGCCATGGCTTATGAGAAAGTTTCCCTGTGGGGCCTTCCGGTCGTCACGCGCAGGCGGGTCCGACTTGGGCCAATTGATCCCCAGGGCGCTCGTGAATTGTTAGTGCAACATGGGTTGGTTGAAGGCGACTACGACACCCGGGCCGAGTTTTTCCACCATAACCGCAGACTGCTTGACGAAATCGGGAGCCTGGGCGCCAAGTCGCGTCGGCGCGATTTCGTCGTTGACGATCAAGCACGCTATCGTTTCTATGACGCGCGCGTTCCGCCCGATGTTATTGACGGTCAAAGTTTCGATCGGTGGCGTCGCATTGCGGAGCGCGACGACCCGCGCGCGCTGTTCATGACAATAGGCGACTTGCTGGGCGAGGACGCCCCAGACGTGGAAGCAACCGATTTCCCGGACGCGATTCCCGTCGATCATATGGAACTCCCGGTCGACTACCGCTTTGAACCCGGCGCCGAACACGATGGCGTAACGCTGGTGGTCCCTAAAGAAGGTTTGGGGCGAATTCGCCCTGAGCAACTGGGCTGGCTCGTTCCGGGGTTGCTTGAAGAGAAGATTGTCGCACTAGTCCGTGGCTTGCCAAAGCACATTCGACGAAACTTGGTTCCCATTCCGGAAACCGCCCGGAAAGCACTCAAGGAGTTGCAGTATGGACAAGGCCCCTTCTTATCATCGCTCTCTGCCGCCCTAAAAAAAGTAACAGGTGAGTACGTTCCGGTCGAAGCGTTTCGCGCCGACGAATTACCGCAGCACCTTCGCATGAACGTGCGCGTGGTCGATGACGCCGGGAAGACGCTCCTGACCGGACGCAACGTGATTGACTTGCGAAAGGAGTTAGGGGCCGACGCCGAAGCCGCCACCGTCGAAATCCGCGATGACGCGTGGCATCGCGATGGCATAACCACGTGGGACTTCGATGAAATGCCCCACCGAATTGAAGTACAGCGAGGCGGGGTCAACCTGCCAGCATATCCGGCGCTCGTCGATCAGGCGAGTTCTGTCTCGCTGCGGTTGTTCGAATCGCCGGAACAGGCGGCGTTTCAAACGCGGGGCGGACTCAGGCGTCTTTACGTCTTGGCGGAAAAACGCGAATTGAAAGCTCAGATCGACTGGATTCCACAACTGAACACATGGACCTTGCATGCAGCGGCGATTTGCGGAGCATCGCAACTCCGTGGGCAACTCATCGATCTCTTGGCCGAACGGACCTTCTTGCGATCTCGAGACTTGCCGCGCACTCGCGATCTGTTCGAACAGCGCCGCAGGCAGCGCGATCAATGGATCACCCCCGCTGTTCAAGAGGTCACTCACGTCGTTGAAGCGATCTTGAAGGAATATCATCCAACGCGGCTCGCGCTCGAAAATGCGACGGGCAAACAATGGCCGTATGCGCTGGAAGACATGCGCCGTCAGTTGGTCCGGCTCACGCCGCCCAACATGTTGACGCACACTCCTTGGGAACGGCTAATTCACATGCCGCGGTACCTACGCGGCATTCGCGTCCGTCTCGACAAACTGAACGCAGGGGCCCACGACCGCGATCGACGCGGTCATCTCGAACTGGCGCCACGCGAATTGGCGTACTTTCAACGGCAGCGTGACCATCAAGCCCAAGGCGTCTTTGATCCGGAACTGGACCGATATCGTTGGATGCTGGAGGAATTTCGCGTTTCACTCTTTGCGCAAGAGTTAGGCACTGCGTTTTCAATTTCTGCGAAACGCCTCGATAAGCAAGCGGAGAAAGTTCGACGATAGCGCCGTGGATCCATCATTCTCTACCGCGCGATCTGCGCGGTACTTCACGGAGATGTAACAATTTGACGGATTTTCCGCTCGTCAGGATCAGGGGCTACTGTGTCCCGCAAATTCTCCTGTGAGCGGCAAAAGCTTCGGCTACGTCGCTCCTGCCGACGGAGCCGATGCCGTGAACCTCATCTCCGCTAATTCGTTCGCTGGCGACCTGAGCAGCGTAGTTCCCTCGCCCCGCGTAGCGGCGAAGATCATTGACGATAGTTTCGAGTTGCCGAATGGATTGAGGTTTCGCTGTCCTACGCACATGCGTGGCGCGGCCGCCTTTTTGGTTCGTGAGATCTTCCGACATCAGCGCTATTATCGCGCTGGGTTCGGCATTCGCGCAACAGACACGGTCGTCGATATTGGCGCTAATATGGGCATGTTTACGCTCTGGGCCTCTCCTCAAGCGAAACAAGGCAGGGTTATCGCGGTCGAACCTACCGGCGTGATGGATACCTTGGAGCAGAATGTCAAACTCAATCGAATCGACAATATACAGACGGTTCGAACGGCGGTGGGACAAGATGGCGCTCAGTTGGAGCTGATGTACTATCCGGGATTCAACATCGTCAGTCATCAGCCGCAGTGGAAACCTACCGCCGTCACTCGAGCCCTGGTGCGACTCCTTTACGGGCAATTTGACGTCGCACCAATCCGTATGACGACGCCATGCATGTCGTTGGGAAACATCTTGGATTCCTGCGGCGTCGACATCGTCAACTTCCTTAAGATTGATTGCGAAGGCGCCGAGTACGACATGTTGCGCAGCCTTCCCTCGCCCCAATGGGAACGAATCGAACGGATCGCGATGGAGTTTCATGAACTCCACCCCGGGCACAAACATGGCGAACTCGTCGCTTTGCTACGTAAGCAAGGTTTTGAAGTCTCGGTTCGAAAGCCTTGGTTCGACTATTATTGCATGAAATTCGGGGAAATTTGGGCTTGGCGTCCAGCGGCGGCTTTGCGCGGGCAAGCGTGAACTCGTATCTTGGTGGAACCGTCGGTTCTCGACGATTCGATTACTCCCATCATACGAAGTCGCCCGCCCCTCTCTCGCGGTGGAATGAGTATTACATTTCGCAGTTTTCATTGACCGGCGCAAGAAACTTCATTCGCCAACCCTCTGCTTCCGGTGGCTGGCGTTTTTTTGGAAGATGCGCCTGATCTAATCGTTTACCTGGCTGCAAGAGATGCTTAGACTGGCGCCATGCCTGCCTTTGTGGATGCACCTAGGAAAGATGACGAACGACTAGCACGGCGCGTAGCGCGGCGCGGCGAATCCGAAATCGCCAGTCGAGAGGCCCGTGACGCGATGAGCTGCCTGTATGCGCGGCATGCCCCATCGCTTCTCGCGTTTCTCGCGTCGAGGGTTCCCCGGGATGACGTCGAAGACGTGCATCAGGTCGTGTGGGAACGCGTGTGGGAGCGTCTTCCTGACTGTTTTCATGAGGGAAATTTTCGCGCATGGTTATTCCAGATCACTCGGAATTACTTGATCGACTTGCGTCGAAAGAAGCGTCCCCAAACGTTCGCGGACGAGTACGCCGCATCGCTAATCGATGGACGCAGCGTCGAACCTTCCGTGGCAGTAATCGACCGGGAACGCTTCGCCGTATTGCGCCAATGTGTCGCACGGCTCGATCCGTCGTTGGCGTTGGTCATTCAGGCAAGGCTCGCTGGCGAAGATTATGACGCGATTTGTCGACGGGTCGGAATCACGATTCCTCAAGCACATAAAATGTTGCATCGGGCCAAACACCTACTTCAAGCGTGTGTAGCGCGGGCGCTATGAAGCTGCACTTACTAAAAATCCCTGAAGATCACGGCGAGTTGGCCGCTTGGCTTGAAGATCGCCTTTTGGCTGACGACCTGAGCGAATTGGCGGCGGAACTGTTCGCCTTGAGCGAAACGAAGCCCGAAAGCGACTCCGTTTCACTTGATGAGGCTCTCGGCGAACAAATCGTTGCGGTTCTAACGTCAGGCTTGCAGGCTCTCTCAGCACGGCAAATTGGACGATTGCTGCGACATCCTCAACTATTGTTCGAGTTGCAGGAACGAGTTCTTTCGGAGGGGGCCACGTACTGGGACGCAAAAGCCCGTTCTCCGCGCCTGTTGGAATCCGTCAAATGGGGACAACAGCGTCTCGATGCATGGCTTGCTGCTCAAGAACAGCCCGAAGAGCCTGCGCAACTTGCCGTCGCCAATGGCGCATTGAACCAACAACGTTCGACTTCGCCGCAATCACGTCGTGCCAATGGCGGTTGGCGTCAGACCGCAGTCATGTCTTTGGCCAGCGCTGCATGTGCGTTGGTAGGCGTGTTTTTATTGGAAACCGTTCGTGGAACTTCCGGTAATCGCGAATTGGTCGAAAGTACGTCGTCGCCAACGACGGCCCCTTCATGGGGTTGGTTGAATGACGCGGCGCTCGACGGTGATCGTGCGGCGCCGGCGCATCTGCGTCGGCTGGCGAGCGGTGCGCAGGAGTGGTTCAACAAACGTCCCACCGAGGCTGTGGCGATCGCGGATCGCATCGCCCAGTTTCGACAAGGCTGCTCCCGATTGCAACTGGCACCTCACAATTCGCTTTCCGACGTCGACCGCGCCTGGGTGCGTGAACGATGTCGCGTGTGGGCGGAAAAGATCGACGAGCATCTCGCCGCACTTGAGACAGGCGCGAATCCTCAAGATGTGCTCATGCAAATGGACGATACCGTGAAACGATTGATCGCCGCACTGGAAACGCGGGCCGCTCAACTTGAGCAAAGTTAAGGGTAATTTGCCAAGCAGGGGATTTAGCATGGGGCGACTATCTAAGTCGCGAGCGGTTTTCGGTTCCTCTCCTGGCGACATGAGGCGATGAATACTCGTTAGAACGGGCTTTCCGACGTGTCGTTCTCTGGAGTAACCCGCTCGGCGTCGGAAGCCTGCGGATCTGCCAATTCAGGCACGAAGTAATCGTTGCGCTCGCGGGCGGGATGTTTCGCGTTATCCCGCTGGCGAGCTTTCTCTGCCCGCAATTGGCGATAGGACCCGTCCATCATCCGATCTTCCTTGCCATCGCCTGCCTCGACGACAATGGCCGAAGTTTGAAGTAGCCCCTTTTCGGCGACGTTAATCCCAAAACAACGTGTTTGACACACACCACAACCCACGCATTGGTCGGCCAGTATGACAGGCGCCAAAAAGCCGCTACCGGGCGTTGGCTGGCCCGTTGCATCAACAACGGTATGGACCTGTGTGAACTCAATCGCGTGATACCCGGCGGCGGTACATTCGTCGACGCACAACTGACATGCCTCGCGCCCTGCAAAAGGCAGACATGTTTGCTGATTGACGATGGCCAGGCCCATGCGAGCCGCCTTCTTCTCCGCCAGAGGAAGCGCGCGAATGGCGCCTGTCGGACAGACCTGACCGCAGGCATTGCAGCTTGGTTCGCAGCCAGCCCAGTCGGCAACGACTTGCGGCGTCCAGAGCTGGTTCAGCCCATCGCGCAATCCCATCGGTTGGAGCACATTATTAGGACAGGCCTTGAAGCACTCGCCGCACCGAATGCACATTTGAAGGAATTCTCGCTCCGGAACGCTTCCGGGAGGACGCACAGGGATTCGATTCCCCGAGTCACGGATATCCGCCGTCGTTTGCCGCGTTGCCAAGGCCATCACGGAGCCGCCCAGAATGGCGCTTGCTGATCCAGCCGCCAGCGACAGAAAACCGCGGCGGCCCAGCGAAGATTCTCCCGTGGGCGGATCGCCGACCACTTTAAGCTCGACTTTGTTCCAACGTTCAACGAACTTAATTGCATGCGTCGGACAAACGCCGCCGCAGGTTTGGCAGAGTGTACAATCCGTCACGCGAGTGGTGAAATCCGGTTTGATTGCGTCGAAAGGGCAAATCTCGACGCACTTATTACAGTGGATGCACGATGATTCGACTTTACGCTCTGTCACGCGAAACAGGTTGGCTAACGAAAAAACCGCCCCGCTCGGGCAGACGTACTTGCACCAGAATCTTGGTTGAAGGAAGCCCAACCCGAACACGCCCAAGAACAACACGATGGAGAACCAATGGCCCGCGTTCAGCGGCGGAACAAGTCGCCATTCACGTAGCACGCCGCTTTGAATCGGTTCTCCCAGGAATAACATTCCTCGGGTCACGACAGGAATAGCAGCAACATAACCCGACGCTAAAACGCCGAAGACCGCACACACCAACACGGCGAGCAAAAGATAGTATTTGACATGCACCCACCAACCGTTGTCGGCAATGCGAAAGCGCTTCACGCGACTCGCAATCCCCCAATCAAATACATCGATCAGTGTTCCCAAGGGACAAAGATACCCGCAAAAACCCCGTGGAATGAGGACACATACCAGAAGTATCGACGCCGCCGAGATCAAAGACCAAACCCAACTGCGTGCCGCCACGGCGGTTGAAAGGCTGACCAAAGGGTCGATCATCAAAAAGACCTCAGCGGGCACACGCTCCTTGGAAGAAAGGTCATCGGCATAATGCGAGGGCCAGCGTCCTGGCTCGCGTTCGTGCAATGCCCAAGGACCAACGCCCACGAGAAAGGCTTCGATCATCTCGGGGGAAACCGGATCTTGCGGCGTCAGCACGACCATGCCCGGTCTGCCGCGATGCAATCGAAACACGCCCGTGTAACCATCCCTCGCCGGATCGGCGTTCTCATCAACGACATGCACGAAAGAGCGCGTTGCAAACGACGACTCTAAGGGATACGCACGTTGGAGTTCAACTTCGCCCGTGGTTTGGTCAACGCTCAGTAACCGCCATCCGGGCGACGTTTCGCCCGGCGGAGCCGGAGCGGCGGTGTACGGCCAGCATACGTAAAAGAACAAATACAAAAAGAGTAGTAGACAAACGGCTTGGACTGCCCGACGCAAAGGCGCCGAACTGACGGTCGGACCAAGCTTCTTGAGTACTTTGCGAATCTTTCCCGGTTTTCCCGTCTCCTGATCGGCAAACCACGACGGTGGTAAAACGCTGCGTGCAACTCGCAGCATGAACATAGGACTCGCAGGTAACGCGTTCTTCTTGCGTTTGACGAGAAACGGTAGGAATACATCCAATCGCAACGAGGCGGGACTTTTCGCGCGGCGGCGCGATGCCGTGACCAGCATCGTCAGACCAATGACGCATAATACGCCGCCCGCTCCCCAACCGAGGAAAGCTGGCTCGTCAACGAACGGCCGCTGAATGAAGGTCGCTGCCAGTACGGCAAAGCCTCCGATCAAGAACGCTAACGCGATACAAAGCAAACGCATTCGCTCGTCCCGGTTTACTTGGCCCCTTTGGCTAAGGCTTTGGCTGCGGCGTTAACAATCGCTTCGGCCGTGATCGTCGCTTTGCTCGTCGCGTCGACGCCTTTGACGCCTTGCTTCTCAATGATTTGCCGCGGAATGTCGTTCAGAGCCGAGTAATACTGTTTTTCCTTATGGCGTGTCACTTCGACGTTTTCGATACGACCGTCTTGGACGCGAACTTCGACCTCGACCGGGCCTTCATAACCCATGCTCTCGGCCCGGTACGAGCCATTGACGACCTTCTTGGGATCGGTCAGTTCGAATAGGCGAATCGCCTCGAGATTGACAACAGCGCGATTCCGAACACGTTCGACGCGTTCTTTTTGTTTTTCCGGCAAAGGCGTGTCGAGCACCTTTTGATAATAACGAATTGCGGGCTCAAGTTGTCCAGCCGTGCGACACGCCTCGGCGGCCAAGAGGTAGGCGTCATGCGGCGATCCGCCAAGGCGAACATAGTTCTCGGCCAGGTCGGTCGCCTTGCGCGTATCGCCCATGTCGCCCCAAAGTTTAATCATGCCGAGGTAGATGGTCCGTTGATTGAGAAGCTCCATCGCCATTTGCGAGTTGCCCAACCGCCAGTAGCACTCAGCCAGGTGTACGGAATCGGGAACTCCTGCTTTTACACCAGCTTGACGCCACCAGTATGCAGCGCGGGCGTAGTCCTGAAAGAACCGGAAGTACATGTCGCCCAGCGACCGCATCACCCGCGTTCGGACGACCGGATTGTCCTGATTCACCTTGAGAAGATGATGCATCAGGCGTACGCCCTCGCGCCAGCGACTGGCATTGGGGTTAATGATGTCCCACACGAATTGCCCGACATTCTTCTGGTTGTTCCAGCCTCCCGGCGCAGGTTCGGGAAATGAAAGATCAAGCGTATCCGGGTAGTTCAGTTCGGTCGCATCGTACCAATCGGGCGGGGTGCGCCCCGCCTGGTCAATGATTGCGTCGATCTCGGCCTTACTCCGCCGCACCATCCCGCTATCTGTAGATGTCGAAGAGGTTAATTTCGCACCTCCTTTTGATGCGCCATCCAGGCGAGGGTTCAACACATACCGTTTGTTATTCATCGTAACGGCGTGAATCTTATCGTACGTGTAGGTTCGGTTTACTGCTCGGCCTCCTAACTGCGCTTCGAACTCGACGGTTTTCGCTTGTTTGTCAATCTTGACGACCTTTCCCTCGACCTTAGCGCCGCTGAGGAACTCGATCACATCGGCAAAAGCCGCGCCAGGCCTCAAGAGCGTAAACGCAACGAGCAACAATAAGCCGGGCGAACACCGAACAAACAATGGTGATTTCATATTCCGTCGCGGTGAAAACCGTGGCTTGGACTCTTCGCAAATTAGGACTTGGCGTGCGGAAAATCGTCGGTTGCCAAAACGTCGCCCTGTTTCAGAACCAGCAGCGCCGCAGCGCCGGGGGTGCGACGCACCAGTTCCGCCCCGCGAGTTGGACCTAACACGAATACGGCGGTTGAAAGGCCGTCAGCCTCCATAGCGGAACGAGCCGCAACGGTTACGCTGGCCAATTCTTGCGGCGACCGGCCCGTACGCGGATCGAACAAGTGATGGTGAAGAAAGTCTGGGCTGAACGCTGTTTCATAGTCCCCAGAAGTCGCCAGGCAACCATTGGACAGATTGGTTAGCGCTACGTATGCATTTGCATCGCGAGGATGTTGCACGCCCACGGTCCAAGCGCCGTTCGAGGGCTTGCCGCCCAGGGCGCCTAACTCGCCCGCGTCAACCAACGCATGTTTCACACCATGCTGCCGCAGCGCCGCCAGAGCGCGATCGGCGGCATATCCTTGGGCGACCCCATTCAGCGTAACGGCCGCATTTGACCGAAGTGTAACCTTGTCGGGCGTTACGACAAGCTTGCGCCAACCCACGCGCTGCCGCGCCGCAGCGATTTCGGTTTCTCGGGGCAACTCTCGTCGTTGCTTCGCCTGTTGATATAACTCCCAAAGCGGCTGGACCGTGACATCAAAGGCGCCCTTTGACCTTTGCGAAAGCGTTTGGGCGTAATTGAGAACTTCGACCAGGTACGGGTGAGGCCGATGAACAACACCGTAGCGGTTGAGTTGGACGAGTTGGCTGTCGGCACGATAAAGGCTCATCAATTCCTCGACCAATGCCACGTCCGCAAAGGCCGCTGCGAGCGCACTTTCCGCAACCCGTTTCTCCTCGTGCAGCACCGTCATGCTGACTTGAGCCCCTAGGGCATGGGCAGTCTTGGTGACCGATTCCAGAGTATGTAGTGCGCATTCCCCGGCAGACGCTATACGAGGATCCCCAGTGAGGTCCTGCGATCCCGCGTTGAACGCCATCGCTCCACCGCAGCCTACGGCAAGAAGGAAACGACGGCGGTTTGGTCGACCCGCTTCGATATTCACAACGATCTATCTCCGCACAATCGGCTGGGAGGGTTGTATTCCTACTGGTCGTCATGCTTTGGAGCAATGTGGCGACGTAGAGCAAACTAATCGCGGCAATCCGGCTCGTCAACCGTTGGGGCATCCTCGGTTGGGCATCATCGTTGCGTGCGAAAGCGAGGTCCATCCCGCTTGCCAAATACCGTAGGAACCGACAAGTTAAACGCATATCCGAAGTGGTATCGTCGCGAATCGAACCGAAGGGCGCCATAGAACAGGAATCGCCATGAAGACACGGAACTTCGGGATCATTAAACGTCCGGTGTCGGAAATCGGCCTGGGAACATGGCAACTTGGCGGGACGGAATGGGGCGACGTTTCGGACGAGCAGGCATTGAACACCCTGCGCTCCGCCGCAGCAGCAGGCGTCACCTTTTTCGACACCGCCGATATCTACGGCGGCGGCCGCAGCGAAACGCTGATCGGTCGATTTCTGCGAGAACAGTCCGATGCCGACCGATTCTTCGTGGCGACGAAGCTTGGCCGGCGATCCGATCCAGGTTGGCCGAAGGATTTTGAACGGCAGACCGTCATCGCCCACACAGAAGATTCTTTGCGTCGGCTGGGCGTAGAAGCGCTCGACCTGACGCAAACGCATTGCATTCCTTTGGAGGTCATGCGCGAAGGTCAAATTTGGCAGACGCTTGGCGACCTACAACAGCAAGGCAAAATCAAAGCCTTCGGAGCCAGTGTCGAGACGATGGAGGAAGCCTTGCTTTGTTTGGAGCAAGAAGGTTTGGCGTCGCTCCAAGTCATTTTCAACATCTTTCGGCAAAAGCCACTCGACGTGCTGTTCGAGAAAGCTCGCGCAAAGCAGATTGCCGTGATTGTACGATTGCCGTTGGCAAGCGGGCTGCTTTCAGGCAAGTTCGCACTTGATACGGAGTTCCCCGAGCACGATCATCGCAACTTTAATCGCGACGGACAGGCGTTCAACGTCGGTGAAACATTCGGGGGGCTTCCCTTTGAAAAAGGCGTGGAGCTTGCCGACGCGTTAAAACTTCTCGTTCCGCCCACAATGACGATGGCCCAATTCGCCCTGCGATGGTGTCTTGATTTCGAGGCGGTAACCACCGTGATTCCAGGGGCGAAGCGCCCCGAGCAAGCCCGCGCGAATGCGTCGGCCAGTGAATTCCCAATTCTCGGCGTGGCGCTCCACGACCGACTGCGACGTTTTTACGAAGACGAAGTCTTGCCGCACATCCGCGGCCCTTATTGAGAGAGAGCGGGCGCATCGATCTTGGTCGCCACCCGCGGGACTTGCTTCCGCACCATGGCAGGAAGCGGCGGAGCTGGGAGCGCGGTGGTTATCACTTCTTCGGCGCGCGGGGACGCGTCGGAATCCTGGATCGGCTCATTCGCTTTCAGCAGGACGGCTTCACAGTGCGTCAGTAAGTGTTCGGCTTGAGCGGCATTTGTCGCAGGCCACAGCAAGAGTTGTGTACAAACGTCGGCGGCAAAACGACGGCGGCGCGGGCTGAGCTTATCGAGGTGTTGCGATAATTGTTTCGCCAAGTGAAGCGCCTTGGGCGATGAAATCTCCACCGGCGACATCCGCCAGCGCTGCAACTGTTCCGCCAACGCCACTTGGGCCGAGTCGGCAACGGCTTCCCGCGGGTGGGCCAAGAGCCGGACGATGCAGGCCATGCCTTCCTCGTTCAACCGCGAAATCTTGCGCATTTGCGGCAGCACTTCCGTGTCGGGCAGGGCGACAACCCGGCGTTCCCAATGCCGCGCCAAGTAATCTTGTGGGTGGCGTCCTGGAAGGCTAAACCACAACGCCGCGGCGCCAAGGATCACCAACGCGCAACTCGCGCCGAGCAAGCTCGTTCGGTATGTAAACAGAGAGCGTAGAACCATGCGCGTTAGACTTTGACGGCTCGACAGGAGCCGAGTTCCCAAACGCACGAATTCTCCAAATTCACGCCGATTAACTCAAGAGCAGTTCGTTGTGTCACTCGCGTGAAAATACGCGCCACTCTCCGTCAATCAGGCGTTCATGCGGCAAGTACTGCGCCTTGTACGACATATGTTCGGAATCTGCGATGTAAAACCCGAGGTATAGATACCGCAAGCCCCAGGCTTTGCACGTTTCCACTTGTTTCAGGACGTTGTAAACTCCGGGGCTATGACGGCTTTCCGCCGGTTCGAAACAACAATATACGGCCGATAACGACTCGGCGCCTCGATCACTCACCGCCACAGCAACCAGGCGATTGCCGATCCAGTAACTAAACTCCAGTGTGTCACAGCAGGACTCAACGAGGAAGGCTGAGTAACCGTGATGGTCCAGATCGCGATCGTTCCGGGCCAGTTCGCGCCCATGGCGATGCGCGTTGAACAGGCGGATCCGCGCATCGTCCACGACGGCGGGGCCAATGCGTGTCTCGAACACGCGGTCGCCCCGGCGCAGGGTGCGGCGCTGGGTAGCGTTGGGTTGAAAATGCGCGACTTCGATCCGCAGCGATTGGCATGCAGAACACGTGGGGCAGGAAGGACGATAAATAAATTCGCCGCTGCGCCGGTCGCCATGCGCTAGCCGCTGGTCGAACTGCGCCGGCGTCAAACGCGTCAACGGCAAGCGTAAGGGAAGTCGTGACGTTCTTCCCGGCAGGTAGGGGCAAACTTCCGGGGCGTCGTAAACTACCGGTTCATGCGGTAGGGCCGATTGCAAAGGGTAACGACGCGCCATGAAGGTAGCTCGCCGGGCGGCGGCCCAGCGCAAGGTTGCAGGCGATACGTTGCTTCCGTTCACACGAACTCGGCTTCACCGCCCGGAGCATTGAATTGTTCAAATTCATCGTATTGCCTCTCCGGCGGATTTTCAAATCGAGTGAACTCTTTGCGCCACGTCAACTCCACGTCGCCCACCGGACCATTACGTTGCTTGGCGACGATAATCTCCGCCTGACCGGCGAATTGTTGCGCGTCTTCACCGCGACGGTAGTATTCCTCACGATGGACAAACATCACGACATCCGCGTCCTGTTCGATGGCGCCGCTCTCGCGCAAATGACTTAACTTCGGTCGGTTGTCTTTGCTCACTTCGGCCTGACGGTTGAGCTGCGCCAGACAGACGATCGGCACCTTCATATCGCGCGCCAAACCTTTCAAGCGGCGCGTCATTCGCGCCACTTGCTCTTGCCGGGGATCGTTGGTGTTGTCGGGCTCGATTAGCTGAAGGTAGTCGATCACAATCAGTCCTAAGCGGCCTTCGCGGCGCGCAATGCGGCGCGCGGCCGCGGCGATCTCGGTGACTGTCCGCGACGGCGAATCATCCACAAACAAGGGCGATTGGCTAACTAACGCCGCTTTCTCGACGAGGCGGGCTCGGTCTTCATTCGAAATGGTGCCGTTTCTCAACCGATGACCATTCACACGGGCCACCGAACATAGCAATCGATCGGCCAATTCAATCGCCGACATTTCCAAACTTACGAAGAGCGTGGGAACTTTGAGCTCCAAGGAAGAGTATTCCGCAAGGTTCATTGCGAACGCCGTTTTCCCCATCGAGGGGCGCGCCGCCAGAACAATCAACTCGGAATTGTGCAGGCCGCCAGTCATCTCGTCCAAACGGTGGTATCCGGTCTCCACGCCCCCGCCGATATGTTCGCCTCGCATGCGGGCGTCCATGCGGTCCAGCGCCTGATTGAGCACGTCGGTGATGCTCGACACATTGCTCGACCCGCGATTGTCGAGAATGGAGAAGATTTTCTGCTCGGCGCGCGACAGCAGCTCGCGCGAGTCCTGCGTTTCGTCATACGCTTCACGCAAGATTTCCGTGCTGGCCGTGATTAACGAGCGAAAGGTCGCCTTGGTGCGCACGATTTGTGCGTAGTACACGGCGTGGGCCGGCGTAACCACCGAGTTGCGTACGCGGCTCAAGTAGGCGGCGCCGCCCATTAAGTCATAGTGGCCCGCCGATTTGAGCGATTCGACCAACAGCATTAAGTCGATCTTTTGTCCCGCATCGTACATTTGCAGGATATGTTCAAACAATCGACGATTGGCGTCATCGTAGAAATCGTCGGGGCGCAAAATCAGCGCTACTTCGTCGCAGTTGTCGGGCAGCAGCAGGATGCTACCCAAGACCGCCATTTCGGCTTCGATGCTGCAAGGGGGTTGCCGATCAAGAATCTCCGACGTCACCGGCTTGCGTTCCTTCCGACGGCGTGGTTTTTTATCTTCCGTGTCCGACATGGTCGGTTACTCTTGCGTCCGAGGTCGTGTCGATCAGCGCCCCTGCCTGGCGCGACGCGCCTGCACGGCTCTGACCATGAGATAACAGCTTCCTGCATTTGCCGAAAGCCGAACTGCGGTGTAGTGATTTAATGTACACTATCGCGTGGGCAAAATCGAGCGCAAAGGCCCTGCGCTGCATGCAATGCTAGCAGTCAAATGCCGTTTCGTTAACCCTGCCTGTGAAGGAGGCGATTTTGAAGGTGCTTGTGACCGGCGGCGCCGGGTTTCTCGGTTTACATATTGTCGAGCAACTTTACGCTCGGGGAGACCTCGTACGCACGTTTTCGCGGGGATGCCACGCCGAACTGAATCAACTTGCCGACGACGTTGAGATTGTGCAAGGCGACGTGCGCTCCGCCGACGCGGTGGCCAATGCCGTGGAGGGCGTTGACGCCGTGATCCATACAGCCGCTGTGGCGGGGATTTGGGGGCCTTGGGAGCACTATTACGGAATCAATACGTTCGGTACGCAAAACGTCATCGCGGCATGTCAGCGTCATGGTGTTACACGGCTTGTCTTTAGCAGTAGTCCCAGCGTGACGTTTGACGGTGAAGATCAAGAAAATGTCGATGAATCGGCGCCTTATTCTCAGCGTTGGCTTTGCCACTACCCTCACACCAAATCGCTTGCCGAACAACATGTGTTGGCCGCCAACGATGGGCGTCGTCTCCTCACCTGCGCGCTACGTCCCCACCTAATTTGGGGTCCTAGGGATCAGCATCTCATTCCACGTTTGCTGGACCGAGCGCGTCGCGGCCGATTGGTACGTGTTGGAAATGGTCGAAATCTGATCGACGTGGTGTATGTCGAAAACGCGGCCGCCGCGCACCTCCAAGCCCTTGACGCCCTCGAACCTGGCTCGCGGGTGTGTGGGCGAGCCTACTTCATTACGCAAGGAGAGCCGGTGAACTGCTGGGATTGGATCAACCAAGTTCTTTCCGTGGCGGGGTTGCCGCAGGTTCGTCGTTCCATTTCATTTCAAACGGCGTGGAAACTTGGGGCGGCCTTGGAAGCGACGTATGCCGCACTTCGCCTGAGAAGCGAGCCGCGTATGACTCGATTTCTCGCCGCGCAACTGGCGAAACATCACTACTTCAACATTCAGCGGGCCAGGTCCGACTTCGGTTACGTTCCTCATATTTCTATGGATGAGGGCATGCGGCGATTACAGGAGTCTTGGCGGACTTCATGACCCCGAATTCCAACAGTCACCACCCTTCGCCTCGGCCGCGGAATCCGTTTTGGCCAATTAACCTGTGGGAATTAGTTGACTGCCGGGGCACGGTCTGTTACCACTAACTCATAGAGAAGTGGCACCTTGCGACGGAACAATTCTGCCCGCATGTCCCTCCTCCATTCTCTTTTCTCACCCGCCGCTCGGAGAATGCGTTTCATGGCTCGCAGAGTTCATACCCGGGATTTGCAACAGGCCCAGGGTTTCACACTGGTCGAGTTGTTAGTCGTGATCGCCATTATTGGTGTTCTCGTGGGGTTGCTTTTGCCCGCCGTCCAGATGGCGCGCGAATCGGCGCGGCGTACGCAATGCATCAACAACACCAAGCAAATCATGCTGGCCATCCAGCAGTATGAGATGACGCACAAGTACTTCCCGTTTCGCCAGGGAGGAACGGACGGCGATCCAAACTTGACCAATCAGAGCCGCATTAGCGGTTTTGTGCTGCTCTTGCCCTATATGGAGCAAACGGCGCTTTACGAGATGATCACCAATGGTCCTCCCAAGGGTGGCTCATATCCAGACAACGCCACTTGGCAGGTGAATGGAAAGTTTCCGTGGGCGGTTGAACAAGAAGGATTGCTGTGCCCCTCGGATCAAACGAACGCCATCGTGAACTTTGCAAACTCAAACTATGCGTTTTGCGTGGGCGATACACCGCTTGCCGCAGCCGAGGGGCCATTGGCCACCGTCGGCGCTCCTCGTAACCCGCGAGGCGTGTTTGGCCATAACACGAAGTTTCGCACCGCCGATCTGATGGATGGGACCAGCACGACCCTGGGGATTTCAGAGCGATGCAAAGGACTGGATCGGTTTGACGCCAAAGGCGGCATTGCCATTCGCGATGTACTGACCGATCCCTCGCAATGCGTCGCAGCGAAGTCGGGAAAGACCGTCACGGCGCCTGTGGTCAATCCATCATGGAGCGGCATGCGGTGGCATGACGGGCGCGGCGGCTTCATGGCTATCTCGACCATCTTGCCGCCGAATTCCGTTTCGTGTGCGCAGGCCGCTCCGAATGCGGCTATTGGCGATCCTGGCGGTCCTGGTATTTATGCCCCCTCGAGTCGGCATTCCGGCGGTGTGGTGGCAGGATTCTTTGATGGCTCAGTGCGGCTCATTTCCGACAACATTGACGCCGGCACCAACTCGGCCCCGTACCAGACTCAACTAAGCGGCAACAGCCCCTATGGCGTGTGGGGCGCGCTAGGTACACGGCGCGGTCGGGAAGTGGTCGACAACTTCTAATCAATCGCCTCATCGGCGACTTACTTTGTAGCGCGGCAACTGACACTTGGCGCGCTATCACGATAGGGGATGGCGCGCACTCGCCCCGACACTTGCGACGTTTTACCATGCGAATCGACCGCATTGATTTGTACCACGTCGCGATGCCGTTAATTGCTCCCTGGCGCACCGCCTACGGCGAAGATCACGAAGTACATTCCATTCTGTGCCGCATGCAATGCGGTTCGTTCGCCGGATGGGGCGAAAGCGCGCCGCTGGCGGCGCCCTGCTATAGCCCGGAGTGGGCGGGCGGGGTGTTCGCGGTGCTTCGCGACTGGATGGCGCCAGCGATCATGGGGCGACACTTGGCGGAGCCCCACCAGATTCAAGATCGACTGGCTCTGTTTAAAGGCAACCCATTTGCAAAAGCAGCCCTCGATCAGGCTTGGTGGAGCTTGTACGCCACGGCGACCAACACGCCTTTGTACAAAGCGCTGGGGGCAAGCCGTGATTGTGTTCCGGTGGGGGCCGATTTCGGCGTAATGGACTCTCTCGACGAGTTGCTTGCGGCCGTCGACCAGGCAGTTGCGGCGAAGTTTCCGCGAATCAAGCTCAAGTTTCGTCCTGGATGGGACTTGCCCATGCTGCGCGCCGTACGAGAGCAACATCCACGCGCTACCTTTCACATTGACTGCAACGCGGGCTACTGCTTGAGTGATCTTGCTTTGTTTCGAAGTATTGATGAGCTGGGATTAGCAATGATCGAACAACCGTTGGCGGCCGACGACTTGATTGATCACGCCGAATTGCAGTCGCAAATCAAAACAGCTTTATGTCTCGATGAAAGTATCCGTGGGCTTCGGCAAGCCGAACAAGCGCTCGCGTTGCCCAGTTGTCGCGTTATTAATATCAAGCCCGGCCGGGTTGGAGGGTTAACGATTGCAACACAAATTCATCATTTGTGTCGTGCGTCGCATACACCCTGTTGGGTAGGAGGAATGCTCGAAAGCTCCGTAGGAGCCGCCCATTGTGTTGCTTTGGCCATGCTTGACAACTTCACGTACCCGGCGGATATTTTCCCCAGCACGCGGTTTTATCGGGAAGATCTGGCGGAGCCGGCCATCCAGTTGTGTACTTCGCCTGCTGGCGTTCCCAGCGTACAGGCGCTTGATTGCCTTCCCGAACCGGTTCCAAGTCGACTCAAAAAACAAACGGTGCAACACGTCGCCATTTCTTAAGTGACTTTAGCACCCTACGTTGTTAGACGCCGCATCAAGTCAGCTCGCTTGCTCGGCGTTGTGTTCTCGCGAAGCCTTTCCCACACCGGAACTTACCGTCCCGGCCAGGGTTATTCCTTAATAAGGCGCAACCTTTTCCCGTTGTTCCTGTTTCTTGTCTTTCGTTAAGGAGCGTATCATGCGTATTCAAGGTGTAGCGATGGTTGCGGTGCTTACCGCCCTGATGGCGGTTCCTGCCATGGCGCAGCGTCCGGGTGGAGGTGGCCCACGTTTTGGCGGTGGTGGTTTCGGGCGCGGCGGTGGTGGGTACATAGGCCTGCTGTCCGTGGAAGAAGTACGCAAAGAAATTGAACTACTCGACGATCAATGGACGCAGATCCAAAAGATCGGTGAAGATGCACGCAACGCGGCACAGCAAAGCGGTCAAGGCTTCGATCGCGAAGCGTTTGCGCAGCTTTCCGAAGAAGAACGCAACAAGCGCATCGCCGAAATGACGGAACAATTTCAAAAGCGTACGAACGAAACAAACGCCAAAGTGAAAGAAGTGCTTCTTCCCCATCAAACGGAGCGACTCGACCAATTGGCGTTACAACAGCGCGGCGTGCGTGCGCTGGCCGATGCCGAAGTCGCGGGTAAACTGCAACTGACGGAAGATCAAAAGAAGAAGCTCCAAGCGATTCAGGACGAAGAAAGCGAACGCCGTCGCGCCGCGTTCGAAAATCGTGGTGAAGGCGGTCGCCCCAACTTCAACTTCGAAGAAATGCGCGCTCAAGCGGAAAAGGTTGAGCAGGACATGCTCGCGGTGTTGAACGATCAACAAAAGAAGAGCTTCGACGAAATGAAGGGCAAGCCGTTTACCTTCCCGCAGCCCCAATTTGGACGTGGCGGAAATCGCGGCAACCGTGAAGGCGGCCGAACCCGTCCGGAAACCGAGTAGCCCCGCAAGTAGGGATTGTGGCTCCGACATGCTAAGTGTCGTCGCGCCACCTTGTATCCTGCACGTCGTTCGCGTGGCGAACGACTTATCTCTAGAGTTTCTCGCCCGCTTTTTTTGACAAGCTGAGCGGATGGCTTTCGAGAATCTTCGATCAAGGCAGGTACATATCAAGTAACACGGTTCTGTGCCGCGCTTGAAGCTGGCGCGGCCCGCATGCAGCGGGCAACAACATGGTTTGCCCTTGCTCGACTGGCTGATCGCACGGGTCGCCCTCAACCTGGAGTTGCCCCTCCAAAACGGCGACGAGATGAAAGCGTTCGTCGCCCCCTAACAATTTGGCGCCTTCGAAGGTCCATCGATCGAGCACGAACTTCTCACAAGCGGCTAAACGTTCGACCTGTGGATCCACGGTCACGACCGGTTTACACGGGCTGATGGGGCCTAAGTCGTAATTGATGGTTTCCAGTGCTTGCGCAAGATGTAGCCTCCGCGGCTTACCTTCAGGATCGACGCGGTTCCAATCGAACAGTCGAAAAGTCGCATCGCTGGCTTGCTGAATTTCAGCGACCATGATGCCCGCCCCGAGCGCGTGTACGGCGCCTGCCGGAAGCAATACGCAGTCGCCCTTGGTTGGCGCGAAGCGATGAAGGCACGACTCGATATCGCCGCGTTGAACGGCGTTTTCGAATAACGCGCGGTTTATGCCGTGATTTAGACCCGCGTAGATCAGGCTGCCCGGTTCAGCATGCAAAACGACCCACGCTTCCGTCTTACCTAAGTCAGGTGGTTCAAGTTTTGCCGCCTGAAGATCATTGGGATGAACCTGGACGGAAAGGTTTTGATGGGCGTCCAAGAACTTAAAAAGAAGCGGAAATTGCGCGCGGGGCGCGTGCCGCCCCAGCATCTCCCGGCTGAAATCTGACACGAGTTGGTGAAGCGTCGCGCCGCGCATATGTCCCGCGATCACGCGGCTTTGATCTTCGCCATGATCCACCGCTTCCCAGCTCTCGGCGTAGTTCGCGTCGGAGTCAAGCGACTTGCCGAGCACGGTTGCCAACCGGCGGCCGCCCCAAAGGTACTGGCGATAAATCGGTTCAAAGCGGAGCGGGTGCAATTGCGTCATGGCGTTAGGTGCTGCATGAACAACAAGAAGTGGGGGAAACAAACGCTCCGCTGAAGAATGCTTGTGCTGGCGTTCCTTGACGTCCCGCCGATTGGTGGAGAATCGGTATAAACCGAAGCGGCGCTCATTGCCAAGCGCCTTGACAATGGCCAGAATAAAGAAGAACCTTCGCCTCCTTTAACCCGCCCCGGACTATGCCCGTTGCGACCGTAAATGCGTTCTTTGAGGTTCTTGAAAAAAGCCGCGTATTCTCTCCGGAACAGCTTACCAAGCTGCGCGAGTCATTCGCAACCGCAACCGATCCCAAATCTGCGGCAATACGACTTGTGAAAGATGGCGTGCTCACTCGATGGCAGGCCTCGATGGTGCTGGCGGGAAGCTCCCAACTCGTGTTGGGCAAATACCAACTGCAAAACCAGATTGGTTCGGGCAAGACGGGCAAAGTTTATTTGGCTCGACATGCAGACATGGGCCGCCATGTGGCGATCAAAACGCTCCCTCGCGGGGCTAACGCAGCGGCCAAGAACGAACAAGATTTTTTCAACCAAGCGCGCCGGCTTTGTACGTTGGATCATCCCAATTTGATTCACACGTTTGACGCAGACTCGGAAGCCGAGCGTCTTTATTTGGTCATGGAGTATTTTCGCGGCGAAGATTTACAAACGGTCGTCGAGCGAGAAGGACCGCTCGATGCGCGGCGCGCCGCTGAGATCGTCCGGCAAGTTGCGGAAGGCTTAGCGCATGCTGCCGAAAAAGGCCTCA
Source organism: Planctomycetota bacterium (assembly GCA_963204915.1). GTDB lineage: Bacteria > Planctomycetota > Planctomycetia > Pirellulales > Pirellulaceae > JAHWKS01. Next base: position 85,783 of record CAUJHS010000082.1, read on the forward strand.
CCCATGGCGACGTGCGTCCAAGTAGCCTTGCCGTGGACGGCGCCGGACGCGTCAAGGTGTTGCATTTGGGCGTGTTGCCTCTGGCCGGTCCCACGGTCAACACGTTGGACCCGGCCGATCCTGCCGCTGCCGATTACTCAGCGCCCGAATTCACCGGCGGCGATGCGACCGAAGCGTCGGACATCTATTCTTTAGGATGTGTTTTCTATTTTCTTTTGACCGGCGCTGCGCCCTTTGCCGAGGGCGATTTCGCCGAACGCCGACGTCAACACGCGTCACTTCCTCCGGTCGCCGTCATTTCGCGACGTCCCGACGCACCTCCGGAGCTCGCAAAACTTTGCCAAAGGATGTTGGCCAAAACGCCAGGCAACCGCCCCGCTTCCTCGCAAGAAGTGGCGGCTTCACTGACGGCATGGTTGGAAAAAAATCCGCTTTCCGGCCCGCAACGGTCGGATAACACGCGCGACCATTCGAAGGCTCAAGACAATCAAGTTACGAAGCCGGTCCCGTCCGTTGAGGAGCCTGCCTCGGCTGCCACGCCAGAAAGCGCCGCGGCGACTTCGCCGGAAATCACACCCTCGGCGCTTCCCACGTTCGATCTCGGCAAAGCACGGCCTGCCAAGGCAAAATCAAAAGCGGTGGCTAAACCGAGCGTCCCCGCGCCGCTGGAAGCGAAGTCGCCCGCAGCAGCATCGAAGGTTGACTCGAAAAAGCCGCTCAGTAAAGGGCTGTTAATTGGATTGGGCGCGGGCGGCGGGGTCGCCGTATTGGCGTTGGTCATCCTAGGCGTCATGTTCGCCTTGGGGGGTGGTGATGACGACGCGGCCCGAGTGGCGCAAGCTGATGTGCAAGAACAAGCCCAGGCAAAGGCCGAGGTGGTGGACGGCGAAATGCTGGACGAAGAAACCCTCGATGGCGAACTTTTTTCATCAAGTGACGATGAGCCGGAAGCCGCTGCGGCAGTAAACGAAAGCCCGGCAAACGAACCAGGTAACGCAGTCGAGCCGCCTGCCGAAGCAACGGACGTAGCGGAAGTTTCGTCCATGCCGGCCGCGGAGGAAGCGTCGGCGCCAGCGAGCGACGTTGCATCCTCGCCGCCCGCCAATGCAACCGCCGCAAGTGTCGAGCCGCAACCCCCGGCGCCAAGCGAGGACGTTGTCGCGGAAGCTGCGGCGGCCGAACCCGCCGCCAATCCCCAAACCACCCCGGCCGAGGCAACGCCCCTCGCGGCGAACACAACCGACCCCGCCGAGGAGCCCGCGTCCACGAAAAAGCCGAAGTCCAAGAAGAAGGAGGAGGCATCATCGGACGCCAAGAAAGCTGCTCCTAAGGCGCCCGCGCAGGTCGAACCGTTCGCCGAGTTCGCCCAAGACGCAATTTCCCTCCCACCGCTGGAAGAGAGCGCAGCGACGACTCCGGCGCCATTGGCCGTAGTGCACGACGATCCCGAAACCGGCTGCTTCCTGCGGCTGGTGGGCGGCGAAACCGCCCACAAAGGCCGCGAGGTTTTCAGTATTGAGCCCGATGATCCGAGCTTTCGAAATCGCAGTTGGACGGCGTACGCGGGGCAATCCGATGCGGCCTCCGGAAGCGGCGCCCCCATCGCACGCTTTACGCTGAGCGACCAAGACCAGTTGATGTTTCAATGGGCCGCGAACGCAAACAAGGACGTGGCGAACTACCTGCGCAATTGTTTGCTGAACATCACGATCGGCAGCAAATCAAAGGAAGTGGCGCTGCGCGAGCCGGTGATCATTGAACCTTTGGCGTTAACCCTTGATAAAGCGATCACGCGCGAGCAGTTCGATTTGGAATGGGTTCCCGATCCCGACCAGGTGCAGATTCAAATTACGGGACTGGAGGGGGCGTTCCCAAAGCATACGCTCACGCCGCCCCCCGCGCTCAAAGCGGCCAAAGGTGAACTGACAATTCCCTTCGGCGACCCGCCGAATCATATTTTCTCTTTGCAAATTCGTAGCACGCTCACGCGCAAACTCGGTTTGACGGTGGCGCCGTTTCTGCTCGTGGGGAATCAACCGGTTAAGTTCACGCCGCAGGCGTTGCAACAGGTGGCCATGCAAGCGCAAATGCAGTACCAGGCCATGAATACCGCGGTCACCCAAAAGCAGGTCGAAGGACGTGAGAAAGAACGCGTCGAACAGTTGCTTCCTCAGCAGCAAACGCTGGCAACGCTCTACGGCGAGTTCGCCAACAACGCGGCTCAGTTGAAAGAAGGCGCCAAAATGCACTTCCGCGTGTTCTGTCCCGCCGGCCAGCGCGAACTCGAACTGCTCAAAACCGGCGCCGCGGCCGGAGTTCCGGCAGCCGCCACGGACGACGCCTCCAAACTCCCTGGTATCCGTCCCGCGAAAGAAAAGTAACTTCCGGCGACGCGCTTCGATCATCGCGTCCGTCAGAGGCCAGCCCAGGCGCCTGGTTGGCCGTCTCGGCGATTTCCCAACCGTTGAAACACGTCGTGAGTGACGGAGAAGGCGATGTGCCGTACCGCCCCGTCACACAGCACGAATTGGGCCCCAGTGACGTGGGCGCTGCCAAAGCGGGAAATATCCGCCATTCCGCGCCGGTCGGGAATTGGGGCGGCAACTGCCCAACGGCGAATATCCGCATCATCCCCCAGATACATAGTCTGGTCGTCGCCCAAGGATTGTGACTGATCCTTCAGGCTAACATACTTTTCTCCAACTAAGATCGTGTTCGACGCACCATCAAGCACATCCGGATAACCAATCTGACTGCGCACGAAGGACACGCCTGTCATGGCGTGAAGCGGAGGCCACGCATATCCTTGAACATCGGCGGGTGATGCGCTACGCGGTCCGCCGAGCACGGGAATATCTTCATGGCCCGCACAGATCGCATAGTCCGACTTGGCTGCTTCGAGCGGGGCATCCGCGTTGCGCAACGGGAAGTTCATTTCGGTGTAAGGGTAAAGCCTCCCCTGGCGGCGCGTCGGGCAGTGAAACACTTCCAGCGGTACTTGGGTTAATGCGTTGAGCCCGTTTCGTTTGACGGCAGGATCGTCGCCCCTGCCTAATTCGCGCAAGTCGCCGCGCTCCAGGTAAGGCAACAGGTTATAGATCCAACCTCCGGGCTGATCTTGACCAAACCCTTGGTCCGGATCGCCGATCCATTGGTATCCCCAGCCATCGGTTGGAAAATGCCCGTGGGAATCGTGGTGCAGGGTCGCCGCCAAACCGATTTGCTTCAAATGGTTCGCGCACGAAACGCGACGCACCGACTCGCGCGAAGCTTGCACGGCAGGCAAGAGCAATGCCATTAACAACGAGACGATCGCCAGCACCACGAGCAGTTCAATCAGACCCAAGCCATGGAAAACATTGCGCGGCTTCATTGCGAATGATCCCGTTTTGCAAGCGACCTCGACCTTTTCCTCATCGTAGGATCGCCCCATGCGTTCGTCCAGCTTTACCGCGAATATTCAGCGGTCCGAGCATCATCTCGCGACGAGCAACAACCGTTACACCAAATCAAAATTTGCAAGGTGGGAAAAAATTGTTGACAACGTGCATGTTTTTTTTTTATTTTACCGTTCTCCTCTTGCTCTCACCTCCACCAACCCCTTTTTCCTGGAGGCTAGATTATGCGCTTTGCACTTAGCGGCTGTTTGGCAACACTGGTGGCAGCGTTCGCGTCATTTTACTTTGGCCCGGTAAGCAAAGGAGACGCGATCCTAATGTCCACGCTCGAACAGGAGGCCGTATTCGGCGCCGCCACCCACGATCCTGGGCAATGTACAACTGGTTCGGAAAGCAACGAAGAAGGCGAATGCTATACAGAGTCTGGGTCCGCGTACAGCTGCTTTGCCGGAAACGACTATTGCGATGAACAAAGAAATATTGTTTTTTGTTCCGAGCAAATTTCATTTTATGATCCCACACGCTGTAGGCCAAAAACGTATGGTAGCGGGTCTTGCAGCGACGACGATACAAATCCATCCGATCCGAATCCTAATCCGCCAATCACATGTTACATTACCGAAAACTGTTTTTGCGAGGAAATAGGAGAAAACCAGTGGGCATGTACGCAAGAAGTTGGAGGAACTCCGAGCGCATATTACACGGTTCAATGCAGGCTAACGCCCTAGGATGCGTGGATTGATTGCGTGAACGCAATGCGTGAGGATCGATATATTTGGTTTTGGTCTATGAAAGCGGGTCCAATACAAAGCTATTTGGCGTTCATCGTGCTTGCATTAGGGACGGCGCATTATCAAGTGTCAGCTAACGATGCTTTGGTGAGCGAAGTCGTTGCCGGCCAAGAAGCCAATCGAGCGTTGCTTCAATTTGGAACAGCGCAGTACGAAATTACACGCGAGGAATTCTATCGTCGTGACGCAGCTCCAAAATCGACGTACGCGGGGCCGCACAAGACTTCAGTAGAATTTCGAGTGGTGTTCGATTACCCGCATATTCGAACGGAAACGAACGATGAAAGGGTCGTTCATCGACCCGATCATGCAATAGTCTTTCGTACTAAACCCGGCCCACAGGCAAGTTATCCGGCATACGAATACTCCGCCATCATTGAAGAGCCATCGGCAGCGCCGATTCCATTGTTCCACCCAGGGATTCAACATGAAATCCGCGGCGTTTCGGTTATCGATCGAATCCGTTCGGCTCGCGATAAGCCCCATCTAGGCATTCAGGTAACGGCGAAAAAGGCGGACGACGGACTTATTGAAATAATTATTGATAGTCCCGCAAGTTTTTGGCGCGGCGAATACTGGAACGACCCGCACCAAGGTTATCAACTGGTGCGCGGCAATCAATATGCTTTGAAATCCTCGTCCAATCAGCCCGTCTTGACTTTCCAAGCAGGCTATCAACAGGTTACAGGCGGCGCATTCATTTTGAATGAACGGCAACAAACGGATTGGATCAACTTGAATGGCGACTTACTTAAGCGGTCACACACCGTTATGCGTCTTACATCATTTGATGACGCCAAACCAGATCCAACGTTGTTTCAGTTAGAGTCCCTTGGTTTGCCCGTGGGAGCAAGAATTACGGATCGGATCAATAAGAAGCATTACATCTATGGCGTATCGGCGGTGACAGAGGCGGATATTCCGACATTCGGCGTGACGGGACCGGATGAGAGCAATCGCCCGTTTCCCTTCTGGATGATCTTTGTTGCTGCGGCGATGCTATTTGGCGGCGTGGCGATCGGACTTTGGTTCCGGCGCGAACGTGCGTGACGCGAACGTGCCTCGATTGAGTCATTGATCGATCATTCGATCTCCGTGTCAGCTTGCGGCTTGCGATAGGAGAAACCGCGTGAATGGTTGGCGGCGCTTCCGATCTCGTGCTTTACTGTTCACCATCGTGTGCATAGGTTGCGCTCGCGGGGACGGCGAAGCCAAACCCACGAGTGCTACGGCGCCGCAATCGATCGTTGGCGGGCGCGGTCCCATTTTGGTGTGCGCGAACCCTGTGTTCGACTTCGGCAAGTCCGGCGAATCATTCCACGAGCACACGTTTCGCCTTCGGAACACGTCCCGCGCGCCCGCGACGATTTCGGCGGTTGGAACAAGTTGCAACTGCACCGCTGTCGCGTTATCCCATCGCACGATTCCACCGGGCGAATATGGGGAGGTACGCGTTTCGGTGGATATGAACAAGAGAAAGTCCGCCAAAGCCCGGGTTGAAAACTTTCGCGCTGAAGCGCTGATTCACATCGCCGAAACCGAGGGCGTGGCGCAGCAATTGGTCGTGCAAGGAATGTACCTGCCGCCAGTCATGTGCGACACCAGCACTCAAAGATATCGAGTCGATGCGCAGGGCAAGTTCTCCTATCGCGTGGACGTGAAACTTGACACGCACGACGGTGTAGACATCATCGGCGTTCAATTGGACGCACGCCAAAATGCGGTCGTCGGAATTGAACGGGATGCGGGTGATAGCGAACGCTACGAAACGGTTCAAATCATGGTCGATGGAACGGTTTCGCCAGAGACGACGCTTCCTGTTGCCGGCCAACTCACGGTTTGGACCAACAACGACGCTACGCCCGAAATCGTGATTCCGATTGTGTTGGAAGCGACGGAATCGCAGTCGATTCAGGCGTCGCCGGACAAGTTTGCTTTTGGCGTCATCGAGGCAGGCCAACGAATCAAACGTACGTCGGTCATTTCTTGGCCTGCTTCCCAAGAACTCACGGTGGCGAAAGTCACCTCCAGCCTCCCTCAATGTTTGATACTGGAATCGAAGAAATTGCCGGAACGAGGCGGCCGAGCGAGCATCATCATCTCTTGTGAACTTCAGGCCCAGAAGCGCAACTCGGCGATTGACGCAGAGGTTCGCGTGGTGCTTCAGGAGGAGGGCGCCCCGGGCGTAGGACACACCGTTACACTTCCTGCCTCGGCATTCGTAAAAGACGTTTCAACCCTGTAGATCGTTTGGATCAAAGATGGGTGGTTTTTAGTTCGAAGCACAATGAACTACCGCGCTTTAATTTCACTCCTCGGTGTATGCCTGTTCGCCGCGGCATTCGTAAGCGCCGGAAAAGCAATTACGAAGGGCGACGGCGCGAGGGAAAACGGCGCCGAGTGGACGAAGTATTACCAACCAGGCATGTGCGGTCCGATTGCGCTCTATTGCGTATGCCGGCACTACGGCATTTTGACGAATATCGACGAGTTGGCGCAACTTTGCGAGTTCAACGGCCGTGGCGTCTCGATGGCTGGCATTATCGCCGCCGCCGAAAGAAAACAACTGAATCCTGCCGCGCTGCACTCGAATGTGGAGCATTTGCGGCGCACAAGCGGGCCGGCGATTATTGATTGGCCCGAGGGGCACTTCTGTGTATTCCTTGGTTGGAGCAACGGGCAAGCTCGGATATTGGACCCGCCGCGCCCACTTCGCACGATCTCAGCGGCGGAGCTTGAATCGCACTGGGGCAAGCACGTTGTTACTTTCGCCCCGCGTCGTCCTCGCGACGACAGCGCTCCGTAAACGGTGATTCGGATGTTCGAATCATCACGAGTGCGATTTGCTGCGGTTGTCGCCTTGTTATCGCTGCAAGCGGCCTTGTTGGCGTATTCCGCCGCCGTCCATAGTCCGACCTTCGATGAAGTTGGGCATCTTGCGGCGGGAATCGAGCATTGGAGAACGGGCAAATTTGACTTGTATCGCGTGAATCCGCCTCTGGTGCGCCTCGCGGCAGCGCTGCCTGTCTTGTGGACGGATGTGAACCTTGACTATCCGCGCGTGGAGACGTATCTCGATGCGCGAGATGAGTTTACTTTGGGACGCAATTTGATTCAGGCCAACGGAGAACGCGCCTTCCGGTTGTTTACGCTCGCGCGGTGGGCGTGCTTACCGTTCGGCTTGGTATTGTCGCTCGTATGCTATCGCTGGGCTGGCGAACTTTATGGGCCAAACGCAGGCATTGCTGCACTGGCATTGTGCTGTATCTCGCCCATGCTGTTGGGCCATGGCTCGCTGATTACTCCTGATGTTCCAGCGGCGGCGTTGGGCATTGTTGGATTTTACCTGTTTCGGAGATGGTTACGGTCGCCGCATGCCTTGGACATGTGGATTGCGGGAATCGCCTTGGGCCTAATGCAACTGACCAAATTCACGTGGATCATTGCATTCGGGATTTGGCCGATCCTTTGGACGGGAAAACGCTATTTCGACCGTCGTGAAGGAAATTCTCGTCAATTATTGAGTGAGGCCGCGCAACTTGGGGCTATGTTCGCGATTGCCTTGGCAGTGATTAACGTAGGCTACGGCTTTGAGGGTGCCTTTCGGCGCCTCGACGACATCCGCTTTATCAGCCGCGCGTTGAGCGGCCACAACTGGCAAAGCCCGGTATTGCATGGCGGCAATCGATTTCGCCACTCGCAATTGGGCCGCTTACGTATGCCGTTGCCAGAGAATTACCTTCGCGGAATCGACGTTCAACGGCGCGAGTTCGAGCGCCCACAATGGTCTTACTTGCGCGGCCAGTGGCGGAATCGCGGGTGGTGGTGGTACTACGTTTACGCCTTGGCGATCAAAGAACCGTTGGGCATTGTCGCTTTGGTATGCGCTGCTAGTCTTTTTGCGACTCTTCGCTTTGGACGCCTTGGCGTCGATGAAGCTATTCTTTTGGCGCCTGGGATTGCGATCTTAGTACTCGTTAGCTCGCAAACCGGGTTTAACCATCACGCACGTTATGTTCTCCCGACTCTGCCTTTTGCGTTTGTGTTTACAAGCCAATTGGCATCGAACAATACGCGAAACCCTCTCAAGTCTTCACATCCTCGCGGGCGTTGGCCTATGGCTCTGACGGCGGTATGTATCGGCGTCGCTGGCGCCAATAGTCTCTCTGTGTTTCCGCACAGTCTCAGCTACTTTAATCTTCTTGCGGGAGGCCCAGAAAACGGTCATGCACATCTTGTCGACAGCAACATCGATTGGGGGCAAGACTTGCTGCACCTTCAAAAATGGCTGGTTAAACACCCCGACGTGACTCTTGAAGGTTTTGCATATCCGTTAGATCACTTGGTCAGCGGATCGCTCATTGGCGTTACGGCGCCGCCTCCGCCAATAATCATGCGTGCCGACCGCATCGAGATCGCTCCCTCGTCGGAGGAACAATCGAGCGCTGTGCCTCGTCCCGGTTGGTACGCGATCAGCGTCGATCGAATTCGTGCGCGCGACGGAAACCATCGATACTTCTTACTGCTGGAGCCAGAAGCTCGCGTCGGCTACTCGATCAACGTTTACCAAATCACCGAGGAAGAAGCGGCCCAACTGCGTAGGAATGCGCTACGGGCCGATCCGCTGCGAACTCGGCACATGTCGAAGATACGAAAAAACCCGTCGCGGGGGTCTTCCGCCACGGGTTGCTCGTTGTAGTTCGGCGTAAGTCGTGCGGCGACGCCGCTCGATTAGACGAGTTCTTTTTTCGCTCCGATCAGCGTTCGCAGTCGTTCGGCCAACAACTTGGCGTCGAACGGCTTTTTGAACGTTTCGTTAATCGTTGAGCGATCAAAGCTGATCGACCCGCCGTCGTCCGGCAACAGGGCGATCAAGATCGTCTCGGCAAAATTCTCGTTCTTCCGCAGATTTTGGCAAATCTGCAGGGCTTCGACACGGCCAATGGAAAAATCGCAAATGATGCAGTCGGGATGAAAACTTTCGGCTTGGATGCCCGCTTCGAAACCGCTGGCGGCCACGGCCACCTTGAACGACTTCTCAGGGGGTAATTCGCGCTTCAAGTTCTCGATCAAGACTTGATCTTGAGCGACCACGAGCACTTTGGCCATCGCCTCATCCTCCAGGTCGCCCAAGGGCATCCCGTGCTCTTTGAGGAATTTAATTAAGTACTCTCGCGGAATTCGCCGGTCTTGCGACCCGGGAATTCGGTATCCTTTCAAGCGGCCCGAATCGAACCATTTGCTTACGGTTCGGGGAGCCACTTTACAGATCTTAGCGACCTGTCCGGTTGTGAAGACCTTCATCGCAGGCTCTCCATTACTCACTCGATGAATCGACATCGGCGCGCCATCGCGGCTGGGTTCCGGCGCATACCAAGGCCCTAATGATTGGCGGCGTGTCAGCCATGAGCTTAGGTCCTTCTTTGCGGGCTGTGGGACAGACCGACACAAGGACCAATCATCTGGGTCGGGGCCTAACGTAAAAAAATCGGCTTCCGGGGACGTGGGACCAAGTCCGTTTGATCCGCGCCTCAGAAATAACATCGGCAATCAGAACGCACCGCAGTCGGCGAAAATCCAGAATCCAGAGCGCCACGAGGGTAACCCGTGGATCATGGACATCCGGCGCGTCCTGCGCAAACCTTTCGGCGAAGCAACGCAGTGGGGATAAACCTTTGGCGGGAAGTCCGCCGCACATGGCGCGGCGTACTCGATTTCGGTTGCTATCAACCTACGGCAGGTCGCCCCCCTAGCGAGGATGAATACCGGCCAGGCGCCCAAGGGAGCATTGCGCGGTAAACATCCTTAACAACATCATTTTCGATATTTAGCAGGGCAACACTTTAGAAACTTTCGCAGGTCGTGCCGCGCGCATCAAAGGCGCCGACCCTGCCTGACAACCGGTTCGCGTCAATCGCGGCCTTTGCTCCGTATAACCGCGGGGCGCCGGTCCCGGCGACCGTGCCGGTTGTTCCCATGTCCAGGATGCCGTAATTTGGGGGAATTCGCCGCCACGGCGGTGAATCCCACGCCCAGTATTGTTGCAATTCGTCGCTTTCCTTGATTGGGAACTTTGCGTATGTGTTTTCTGCGTCGAAATGTTTACGTCGCCTGCGTTGCCTTGAGTGGTTTCCTGATTGCTGGCCAGGCGCATGCCGCCGACGCGCCGCCAAAGGGGGCATTTCAAGTCGGGTTTGCCGAACGCGACATTTCTCCCGAGATTGGAATGGAGGCCCCAGGCGGATATGGCAAGTCGTACCATCGTTCCTTCCATGATCCTTGTAAGGTTCGGGCGGCGGTCTTTGACGACGGCGCGAACCGCGTCGCGCTGGTAGGAATTGATGCGTTGTTCATCCACCGGCAGACCGTTGAGTCGGTTCGGAAGAAGATCGAGGCGCATACCGGCATTCCCGGTCACGCCGTCTTGCTGGCGGCATCGCACTCGCACTCGTCCGGACCGATGTCGGGAATCATGCCCGGCGAATTTGACCATAGTTCGGACCTCGTCAAGAAACTGGCCTACGATCACTCCACCGCGGCGAATCCAGCCTACCTAGAAAAGGTGGAAACCGCGCTGGTGGAAGCGGTTCGCGAAGCGAATGACCAGCGCGCGGCCTCAAAAGCGGGGATAGGCCGTGGTCTCGAGGACAAAGTGGCCTTCAATCGTCGTTTCCGCATGCGGAGCGGGTTGACCGTGACGCACCCTCGACAGGGCAACCCCGATATCTTGGAAGCCGCTGGTCCCACGGATCCCGAAGTCGGCGTGATTGGCGTCTGGGATGACAAACAGAATCTGCGCGGATGTGTCGTCAACTTCGCCTGTCATGCGACCACCAGCCCGGGTGGTATCTCGGCCAATTATGTACATTACTTGGAGCAGGCGATTCGGGGGTTTTACGGGCCTCAAGCGGTCGTGGTGTTTCTGAATGGAGCTTCCGGCGATGTCACGCAGGTCGATAACTTGAGTCGCTTTGCGAATCCCGCCTCAGAACAATGGGCGAAGTTGGTTGGCGGCCGTATTGGCGCCGAAGCGGTTAAAGTACTGCTCGCGATGCATCCTGCCGAACTGACTCCTGTGGCCGCCAAAAACACGGTGTTAACGATCCCCCGGCGCGTGCCTGATCCCAAACGACTGGAGCGATGCCTGGCGCTGGTTCAAAAAGATCCCCAATCGGTCGACATCACCGAGTGGACCTTCGCTAAAGAAATCGTGCTGCTCGATGCGACGCTCCAAAAATCGCCCCACGCACAGGCGGAAGTTCAGGCGGTGCAAGTGGGACCTGCGGTGTTCGTCACGACGCCAGCAGAATACTTTTGTGAGTATGGCCTGAAAATCAAAGAGAATTCAAAGTTTCCGTTCACGTTCCCGGTTTCGCTGGCGAACGGATGCGTAGGGTATGTGCCCACCGAGGACGCGTTTGGCCCGCGTGGCGGAGGATACGAGACGCGCCTCACCTGGTATAGCAACCTGGAGCCAACCGCCGGGACTCAGATGATGAACGCAGGTCTCAAGTTGACCGAGCAACTATCGCCGTGCATTGCGCCGCAACCGCCATTGGCGCCTGCATTCCAAGGGCCAGCCTGGAACTACGGCAATGTGCCGCCAGAGCTGAATTGAAATCGCCCGCGTAACTTATCGTAACCCAGGAGGAAACTTCGACGTTCCTCTGCGGAAAGATGGTGACGGCCCACTAAAACGATTCAAGAAGCCGTTGGCGGTCTTCCTCCAACGGCAACGGTTCATAGGTGGTGAAGGCGTTTGCCTCGGCCTCAAGAGCACGAATAGCGCGCGTCCCGCTGGTCAGGGGGCGGTTCACACGTTTTTCGTCCATCGCGATGCGTTTCTCGCCCTTTTGCAACTCTTGCAACTCCGCATCAATTCCACGCAACGCGCCGACGAGTGTGGCGTTCTGTCGCGCAAAGCGCTCCTGGAGCCGGGCTCGCTCGGCATTCACAACCGACGCTTCTCGCTCCAAAATTGCAAGATCCGAATCATACCGGGCGGCGGCGATATCCATCTGCTGAGCGCGAAACCGCAGGCGGTCGCGCTCGAAAGGATCTTCGGTGCGATTGGCAATGAACCGGAGGCGATCCGCCTCCGTCACCAGGATGGCAATTTCCCGCCGCGGGATTTCCGCTTGGCGATCGAGCCGCGCAATTTGATCCAACAAAGGACGCTCCTCTTTCGCCAACGCGGCCTCGTTGTCGCGAATCTCGGCACGAAGCTTTTCGGCTTGCGTAAGTAATTCGGTGCGCCGCATTTGTTGCTCTGTCCGGCGAATTTCGAGGTCTTGTTTCGCCTCGTCTCGTTTTTTCTCCCCCTCCGCCAGCGCCTCCTCGCGGCCTTGTTGCGTTTGGCCCGTGAGTTCCTCAAAGCGGGTTAACACGCCGTCCCGCGCTTCTTCGTAGATCGCAAAATGTTGTTCCGAAAGTTGCTTCTCTAACTCGCGCTGCACGCGCCGCAAGTTCGCCGATGCGGCGTCTTTCCCGGCGGGCCCCTCAAGGAAGCCAATCATGCGACCCAGAAATCGCACGACCTCCTCAACCTGTTTCGGAGGCTTTTGTGCGAAGGATGGCTCCGCAAGCTGTTGGCCGATTCGCTCCAATTCGACCACGGCTGCTGGGTAGCTCTTCGTGAGCACAAGTACGCGGATCTTATTTTGCCGGGCCGCGAGGTTCGTTGCCTCGAGCTTCAGCGATGCGTCGACCGCCTTTAACGCCTCGTCGTAACGTCGCTGTTTCATCAGAACCAGCGCATACGCATAATGCGCTCGGGCGTCGCTGCGTCCTTGCCGGGCAAGCGATTGAAAGGCTTGATCGGCGGCAGTGCGCGACGCCGCCGAAGTTGCGTCCCATCCGGCGTCAAACAAGGCGGTTAAATCACCTTGTTGCGCCGCTTCCTGAGCTATCGCAATCCTGGCGGTCATCAAACACAGGATCACGGCCATTAGGCAGACAGCGCGCATCTTCCCTCTTCCTGGTTGTGGAGGCGTCGAAGAAAGCCCCCTTCCTGGTCATGCCTTTCTCGCATCCTATCGCACCGCCGCACACGGAGCAAGAAACGAGAGGTTCGCGCCCTCGTCATGACGTAATGCGCCATGCCGACACGTCCAATGTCGGCACAAGGTCGAATCGATCAATCATGGCGGCAATCTCGACGTCGTGCTCCTGTCCAATTTCTAGCAGGTTGCGGCCGCCACGGCTTTCTCGCAGGGCGTCGGTCAATAGCGACCCGGCGGCCAGGTCGCTTGCTGCGGAGCGCCAAGCGTCGGCGGCCAATTCGGCCTGGTCGTTTAGTTTCACGGGCGACGAACCGCGTCGATGGCGCACCCATTCATTCACCACGGCGCCCGCGAAGAGAACGTCTTCGCGCGTAATGGCGCCATCAGTTCCGGCGCACAACAAATGCGCCACGGGCTCGCCCGCCAACGCATCGCAAACCGCAGAAAAGTTGACAAACGCGCCGAGCAAAACGCGCCGTGCTCGGTGGCACAGACGCATGGCTCGTGTGCCATTCGTGGTGGTGAACACCACGGTTTTCCGGCCAACCGACGTGGCCGTGTACTCGGCCGGCGAGTTGCCAAGGTGAAAACCTTCAATGCGGCGGCCTCCACGTTCTCCGCCCAAAATCGCGTCGGCGCCAAGCCGTGCGGCGATTTGTTTCGCCTCGTCGATTTCCAAACAAGGAATCACCGCCGTTGCTCCTGCCGCTAAGGCGTGAATGATCGTGGTTGTCGCTCGGAGCACATCGATCACAACAACGGCCGCCCCTTCAAATTCCTCCTGCGAAGCCAAGTGGGGGAGAAAATGCGTACGAATTTCCATGCGCGGTGTCGCCTCGCGGTCGAGAGAGCGGTTCGATAAAATCGGCCAAGAGCGGGCGTTACCTCGCTCGCGGCGCTGCGGTTACAAGGGGGACGTCGTTACGTTCTCATCGTACTCGCAAGGGCTGACCTACGGAACGGTTGGTCGTTGCGGCGCCGCGCCAATCGTATTTCAACGTCCGCATTGTGGTTATGGTGGTCGATAAATCCAATCCTCGTGTTCAGCGGATGTTCGCGGAAATCGCCGGTAAGTACGACCGGATGAACCACTTACTGTCGATGAATGTTGACCGATGGTGGAGGCGGCAAACGGTGCGCACCGTGCCACCGCGGGGCGTGGCGCCCATACTTGACGTCTGCACAGGAACCGGCGATCTGGCGTTCGCTTACCATCGCGCTGCTGGCGGAAAGGCGCCGGTTATCGGCGTCGATTTCTGCCGCGAAATGCTCGATGTAGCGGAAGCAAAAAAACAGCGATCCTACGCGGCTGCGGATATTTGCTTTAGCGAGGCTGATGCCCAAGATTTGCCGTTCGAGAACGATCGCTTTCAGATCGTGTCGGTCGCTTTTGGATTGCGCAACGTTGCCGACACTGACCAAGGTCTGCGCGAGATGGTCCGCGTGTGTCAGCCAGGCGGCCGCGTCGCGATCCTCGAGTTCACCATGCCTCGCCGGCAACCGCTGCGCGGCTTGTACGGTTGGTACTTCCGTCGCGTCTTGCCGCACGTCGGCCAGTGGTTGGCCCGTAACGATCAGTCGGCGTACAACTATCTGCCCGAAAGCGTGGGGGACTTTCCTCAGTATGAACAGCTCACGGAGCGCATGATTGCCGCCGGCTTGCGCGAGGCGACATTTTATCCTCTGACATTTGGCGTCGCCACGCTTTATGTCGGCTCCAAGTAGACGTATTCTCTGCGTTGGTTAACAAGTCTTGGTGGTCAATCCCGTGCAACCGGCTGCTCCTTCGTCGCTGAGCGGACCTCCGCATCCGATTGTGGTCGGCGTGACCGGCGCCAGCGGCGCCGTGTTCGCCATGCGGTTGATCCAGGTTCTCGTGGAACTCGGGCGCGAAACGCACGTGGTGATCAGTCCGCCGGGACGCACGGTGTTGGAGCACGAACTTGACTTTCGATTCTCCCCTCAGAGTTTTGAAGCAGACGCTTTTCTCCGCCATGCCCGGCTTACGGCGGCGCGGTTTGGCGCCAAGGACGAGGGGGACTCGACCGACGCCTCGTTGGCGCGGGTGCATGTTGGGCGGCTGCACTGGCATGCACACGACAACTACATGGCGCCGATTGCAAGCGGATCATTTCGCACGTCGGGAATGGTCGTCTGTCCCTGTTCGGGGGGAACCCTGGCGGCGTTGGCTTGTGGGCTGAGCCAGAATTTGGTGCATCGGGCGGCCAGTGTGCATTTGAAAGAACGGCGGCCGCTCATCATCGTGCCGCGAGAAACGCCGCTTTCGCTGGTGTACTTGGACAATCTACGCCGGGTGTGTGAACTGGGAGGCGTCGTTTTGCCTGCCATGCCGGGCTGGTACCAGGGCGTGCAATGCCTTGCGGATTTGGTGGACTTTATCGTGGCGCGAATTCTCGACCAATTGGGGATCGAGCACACCTTGTCGCAGCGCTGGGGCTCCGGCGATTTGACCACCGACTAACTTGGATTACGCCAACGCCCGCCACCGCAACAGACCGAGGCATCCCAGACCATAGAACGTGTATTCAACGTCGGTTCCTTCGTCCAAGGAAGCGCCGTGATAGCCTCCCTCGGGCCTTTCCAGTGAATTGACGAAGCGTTCAATCGCCGGCAGATTGACTTCCTCGGCGGCGTTGAGGTCGATCAACGTCAGCAAGCCCGTAAACGTACTGAGCAAGTCGGCCACCGGAATTCGCGTATTGGCCCGCAGGCCGCCTTCGTCGGTTTGCATTTCGGCGAGGAAATCGAGCGTCGCATCACGCGTGTCGTCATCGAGCGCGTCAAAAATTCGAAGTACCGCAACGGCCGCCGCGGTTGGGTTTGTGCCGGCTCGTTTTTGCACGCGAATTTCCCGAAAGCCCCCTTCATCATCTTGTTGCGATCTTAGGAATGCGACGACCCGTTCCGGTTCGGGCGTGGCTCGTTCAATCAATTGGTGGCACAAGACAACGAGGAACGTGTGATAGGTGCTGCTCGCTCGCCCCTCGGCGCTTTTGGAGTATCCGCCGTCGTCGCGACGCAGGTTTTCCAAAGCGCCGGCTACCGCGTCGCGCCAGCCAGGATCTGCTTGCGCGAATACATTGACGCCCGCGGACGCCTCCAACAGTGCGGCGCCGTAGATGAGTGAAAGAAAATCAACAATCGATTCCCGCCCCGACAACCGCCCCCGCAGAAACTCATCGGCCCGCTGTGCGGGTTCGCCGTAAAGTTCGCCCAGAACCGACATTGCGCGGAGCGCAAAACCCGTGTAATACAGATCGCTGCCCCCTTCCCGGCCGGCAAATCCGCCGTCGGGTTGCTGCGCGGCCAACAGAAACTGGGCATGCCGCTGGCGCGTTGCTTCGTTGACCTCCGCCAAACCGGCAGCGAGGCGGACCGTCAACGTTTCCAAGTACCCCTGCATCGCTTACGATACCGCATACCCGTGGTTGTGATTGCCGCCGTCAGAGTAAAGTCCAACCGACGAGTCGGAAGCGAGTCTGAGCCCGCGAAGCGGCGTGCCGGATGGAACACGTCGCCCGAGTCAATTGTTGGAACTCGCCGACAGATCGTCAATGCGGTGAACCGCCGGTCGATGCACGTTTGACCATAAGTGCGAAAACCCAGTCATTTACGCTGAGACCCGTACCTTGCACACACGCTGGAGTCGACGGGAATTATTAGCCGCCATGTTGGGGGCGCCCCTCCTGGCAAGCGGTTGCCGAAACGCTGCGCCACCCCTTCCGCCGGGTGAATTGGTTGGCGCCGCCGATCAGTTTGGTCATCGACTGCGCGCCGGCGTTGTGCCGCGCGTGCCCAATGACCGCTGGCGCCGTTGTCGGGTGGTCATTATCGGTGCGGGCGTGGCGGGGTTGTCGGCCGCCCGGCGTTTATCAAAAGCCGGTATGAATGATTTCGTCCTGCTCGAACTGGAGCAGGCTCCCGGCGGCACCTCACGTAGCGGGCGGAACGCAGTCACTTCCTTCCCCTGGGGCGCTCACTACGTCCCCGCCCCAACCCGCGAGAATACCGCACTTGTCGAACTGTTCGACGAAATGGGCCTATTTGAGGGCCTCGATGAGATGGGCAATCCGGTCGTTGCGGAACAATTCCGAGTGCGTTACCCCGAAGAACGAGTGTTCTATCGCGGCGCCTGGTATGAAGGGCTCTATCTGGAAGCGGGAGCTTCGCACGAAGATCGACGACAACTTGCCGCCTTTCAACGTGAAATCGAGCAGTGGACCAATTGGCGTGACGGGAAAGGTCGCCGCGCTTTCGCTACGCCTATGGCGAGCGCCTCGGACGACGCCGAGGTGACGCAGTTAGACCGCATGAGCATGGCCGATTGGCTCGACGAACGCGGCCTTAATTCCCCGCGTTTGAGGTGGTTAATTGAATACTCTTGTCGTGACGATTACGGACTCCGCGCTCATCAAACCAGCGCTTGGGCTGGATTGTTCTACTTTGCCGCGCGTCGGAGTGAAACCTCAGGTGAATCGCAACCGTACATTACCTGGCCTGAAGGTAACGGGCGCATCGTGCGGCATTTGGCCTCGTCAATCCAATCGCAACTTCAACCAGGTTGGATGGCGATTGACGTGGCGCCACAATCGATCGATAACGCACGACAAATCGACATAACTGCCATCAGTCCCACCGGCGACGTGCAAGGATTACGAGCCGATTGCGTCATTTTTGCCGCGCCGCAATTTCTCGCGCCACATGTGATACGCTCTTTTCGATCGCGGCCGCCGGCTCATGGAGCTGATTTTCAGTACGGTGCTTGGGCGGTGGTCAATTTGACTTTGCTTCGCAATCCGGAAAGCCGGGGCGCTTCGTTGGCTTGGGACAATGTGTTGTACGAAAGCCCATCGTTGGGCTATGTGTCAGCAACTCACCAGCGGGGGCTCGATCATGGTCCTGCGGTTTGGACGTATTACTATCCGTTAACCGAGGACGATCCACGGGAAAGTCGCCAGCGGTTGCTCTCGCTCGATCGCGAAGATTGGGCGGAAGTCGCCCTTGCCGACGTGGAGCGTGCTCATCCTCGCTTTCGCGAATTCGTACAACGCGCCGATGTCATGCGATGGGGGCACGCGATGGTGTTGTCACGCCCGGGTTTCATGTGGGGTCAATCTCGTAAGAATGCGTCGAATAGCGAAAATGGGGTATTCTTTGCGCATTCCGACCTGAGCGGTCTCCCCCTGTTTGAGGAGGCGTTTGATCGTGGCATTCGCGCCGCGGAGGGCGTTCTCGCCCAGTTAGGCATTCGGTCGCCCTCGATTCTTTGAAGCCAACATAGAAATCTCGCACATTTCCCAGTCTCAACTTGAAGGGTTGCACGGGTTCAGCCGATACGGAGAATTGTGCGATTTTGCGCGCACCGCGGGGTTATGCCCAATTTGACGGGGTCTTACTATGCTTCGCATGTTAACAACTCGGCTGTGCTTACCAACGATCTTCCTGACGGTAGCGCAATTTACCGCCGTTTGGGGGCAATCTCCCTCGCATCAGGTTTTTCGACTCCCCGACGATCCGCATCACCGGAAACCGCCCGTGATGTCGGCCGTTTGCGTTGAACCGGGGGGATTACGAATTGCCACGGTTGGCGACGATCATTGCGTTCGTCTTTGGGATCGTTCCTCGGGCGCGTTACTTCATTGTTTGCAAGAACATGTCGATTGGGTCCGGGCGGCCGCGTACGCTCCTGACTCCAAGATTCTGGCGACGGGCGGCAATGATCGACAGGTGATTTTCTGGGATACGGAGCGCGGCGCGCTGCTCAAAGTCTTTGCCCAACATCGTCGGGCGATTTCCGATATGGCGTTCAGCCCCGATGGAAAACATCTGGCCGTGCTCGGATTTGAAAATACGCTCCACGTGTATGACGTGGCCACCGGCGCCATTACGACCCGGTTCGATTGCCCCTGCCTGGATATGCGCACGTTGACTTACTCCGCCGATGGCGAATTGCTTGCTGCGGCCGGACGGAATGGCTTGGTGCGAGTTTGGCACATGACCGACGGTTCAGTCGCTTTCCAGGCACAAGTCCATTCACAACGCATTCGCGACGTGGTTTTCTCCCCTGATCGGTCACTGCTAATTACCGCCAGCGAGGATCGCTCGATCTGTGCAACCAACACGGTGACGGGGCAACAGGTTTTCGTGCTTCCCACGGGCGCGTGCAAAGTGTATTGTTTGGCGATTCTGCCCGATGGCCGCTTGGCCTCGGCCGGAAGCGATAACCGCATTACCCTGTGGGACTTACAGCGACGCGAAGCGGTTTCGTCGCTGGAAGGGCATACAGGAACGGTCACGGCGCTTGCCTTGGATGGCGAAACGCTCGTGTCCGTAAGTTACGACACGACCTTACGACTTTGGCCGACGCACCCGGTTCCCGCCATTGCGGAGCGACCGGTTCAGGAAGCGAACGCCAAGAAGCCAACGGCCGGAGCGCGTTGAACAAGGCGCCGCGGCCCGCCTGAACATCCTCTCGTCCCCTTGCGCACGGAGGCGCTCGATGGGTCTTCTCAGCCGTTTTACTCGCTGGCGAAATCGTACTCGGTCGGTCAGAACGCCCGAATCGACCGCCGTGGCGCCGGTGCGCCGTTGCCGCTTCGAGCATATGGAGCCGCGTTGCGTACTCAACGCCGACCCGCTGTTCGTGGGGGCGGTGTACATCGAGGAAGACTCGGGGGCCGACCATCACGGCGATACCTTCGAAGTCACGTTCGAGGGGGGGGCGCCCGGCACCGAACTGAAGCGTGTCATCATCAATGGCGATCAAGACTCCCCCGGCTTTGGCCTGGGCGATGTGTTCTTTGACACGATTAAATCAGGCAAAACCGCGACGAACTCCGGCTTGGGGGCTGATGAGGCTTTCCCCTTCACCATCGTTTCCAAGAACGGCATCGACAAGGTCACGGCCACCGTGGTCGATGGCTCGACGACGCTTATTCTCGACTTCGAGGGTTTTCACGCGGGCGACAAACTCGTCTTCTCGATCGACGTGGACGAAGTTGAGGAGTTTGATCCGAACGAAACCGACCTGGAAGTCATTAACGATGGCTTCGATCCGATCACGTCGGGTGTCGAGTTCCAAGGCTCGCAACTAACCGCCGAGTTCAGTGCGCCGCACTATCGTGATATTTCCGGCCAGGGCGAATTTCGCAACCGTTACGATGAGAATTTCGCCGGTAAGGGATTGGACCTCCCGGCCGATGATGCAGGCGGCAAGCGCGATCGCAGCGCTGGCGCTGTAGCTCCGCTTCAGCAAATCCCTAAACCCGTCACGATTGCCGGTACGGTCTATCACGACACCGACCTTGACTTGACGCAGGACGCCGGCGAAAGCGGCATTTCCGGGGTGACATTAGGGCTTTGGAAAAAGGAAGGCGGTTCATTCGTTTTCACGGGGCATAGCACCACCACCGACAGCCAAGGCCATTACCGGTTTGGCGAGTCGCTCGATTTGTTGCCGGGCATTTACCAGGTGCGAGAGACGCAGCCGGGCGGTTACTTCAGCGTGGGCGCCACGACCGGCACGGTCAGCGGCTCGCCCACCGGCGCTACGGTCCCCAATGATCGTGACATTTTGACCGAGATCAACATTCCACTCGGCGACCAGCACGGCGTGGACTATGACTTCGCCGAAGCGCAACCGGCCCGGATCAGCGGCTACGTCTACCACGACCGTGACAATGACGGGCTACGGGAAACG
Source organism: Planctomycetota bacterium (assembly GCA_963204915.1). GTDB lineage: Bacteria > Planctomycetota > Planctomycetia > Pirellulales > Pirellulaceae > JAHWKS01. Next base: position 106,694 of record CAUJHS010000082.1, read on the forward strand.
GGCGAGGAAGGCATCCTCGGAGCGCAAATCCAAATCATTCCCGTCAATGTCATCGCCACGCAAGCGGCGGTTACGGTTCAGACCGACGCAAACGGGTTTTATCAGTCGCCCGCACTGGCGCCGGGAACGTACCGTGTGGTGGAAGTGGTGCAGCCTGCTGGTTACTTGGACGGTATCGACGCGGCGGGTCACGTCAATGGGCAAACGCGCGGCACGGCGGTCAACCCCGGCGATGCGATCAACACCATCTTTCTCGGCGGCAACCAATCTGGGCTCGAATACAACTTCGGCGAACTACGACCTGCCGAGATTCACGGCCGGGTGCATCTCACGTCGCCCGAGGGCGATTGTGTGACCGAAGGGCCAGGCTATCGACCTTTGTCGGGCGTGGCCATTCAACTTTTTGATGCGTTGGGCGCGCTGATTGCCCAAACCACCACGAACGCCAATGGCGAATACTCTTTCCTCGGACTGCGCCCCGGCGCCTATCGCGTGGTTGAAACCACTCCCACAGGTCTGATTGACGGCGATGAACACGTGGGAGAAGTCGGCGGCGCCACACGCGGTTCGCTCGTTGCTAACGATCAAATCGGAGGGATCACGCTCGCCTCGGGCGAAATCGGCGTGGACTACGACTTCTGCGAAAGCGAACCGGCGTCCGTGTCGGGCTACGTGTACCACGATCAAAACCAGAACGGCATACGCAACACGGGCGAAGAGGCCATCGCGGGCGTCACCGTCACCCTGGTCGATCTTCACGGCGTGCAAGTCGCACAAGCCATCACCAACGCTCAAGGCGCCTACTGGTTCACCGGCTTGCGCAAAGGCGAATACCGGATCATCGAAACGCATCCGGCGGGTTGGATCGACGGGCGCGACGCCGCGGGCGCCATTGGCGGCGCCGTGGTGGGACAAGCGGTGAATCCCGGTGATGAAATCCGCGCTGTGTCGCTCAAATGGGGCGACAACGGCGTGGAGTACAACTTTGGCGAATATCGCCCGGTGTCGATCAGCGGTTATGTCTACCATGATCGCGACAATGACGGCCAACGCGAGAGCGGCGAAGAAGGTCTGGCGGGAGTACAGGTGCGCGTTGTGCCGGTTGACACGCTAGCGCCCCAGGCGGCGCAAACCGTTGTCACCAACGCCAATGGATTTTACGAAGTGACGGGTCTAGCGCCGGGACGTTACCGCGTGGTCGAAGTGGCGCAGCCCGCCACCTTTAACGACGGTTTGGACACGGCCGGCAAGGTCAATGGTCAAACGCGCGGCGCCGCGGTGAACCCCGGCGATCAAATCAACGACGCCGTGTTGAACACCGGTGAAAACGGCGTGGAGTATAACTTCGGCGAAATCCGACCTTCGGAAATTCGCGGCCGCGTGCAATTGGCCACGCCCGACGGCGACTGTGACGTTGACGATCCCGCCACGTTGCGTCCCGTGCCCAATGCGGTGGTGCGACTTTTCGACGCCAGCGGAAAGCAGATCGCGCAAACGACGACCAACGCCAACGGCGAGTACCGCTTTACCGACTTGCTGCCAGGCACATACGCTGTGGTCGAAGAAACGCCGGCGCACTTGATCGACGGCGACGAACACGTCGGCAGCATTAACGGCGTGACGGTAGGCGCGATCTTGGGCAATGATCGCTTGGGCAGCATTGTGCTCACGTCGGACCAGCGCGGCGTAAATTATGACTTCTGCGAGTACGAACCAGCCTCTGTGGCGGGATACGTCTATCACGATGAGAACCAGAACGGCGTTCGCAACCAAGGTGAAGCCGCGATCAGCCAAGTGACGGTCACGCTATTCGATGCGAATGGCCAACAGGTCGCCCAGACGAAGACCGACGCCAACGGCGCCTATTGGTTTACCGGCTTACGCAAAGGCGAATACCGCGTTGTCGAAACGCATCCGACGGGTTGGATCGACGGTCGCGACGCCGCCGGTACGATTGCTGGCTCGATTGTCGGCCAGGCGGTGAACCCGGGCGACGAAATTCGCGGCGTGGCCCTGAAGTGGGGCGATCAGGGCGTGGAGTACAACTTTGGCGAGTATCGTCCCGTCGCCCTCAGCGGCTACGTTTACCATGACCGAGATAACGATGGCCAACGGGAAAGCGGCGAAGAAGGTTTGTCCGGCGTGCAGGTTCAGGTTATCCCAGTCGACGTGCTTGCCGCACAGCTGCCGCAAACCGTCACTACCGACAGCAATGGCTTCTACCAGGTCACGGGCTTGGCGCCCGGTAAGTACCGCGTGGTTGAAGTAGCGCAGCCCGCGACGTTCAATGACGGCCTAGATACGCCAGGAACGGTGAATGGACAAACGCGCGGCGTGGCGGTGAACCCCGGCGACCAGTTGAACGAAATTGTGCTGAGAACCGGCGAGACCGGTATTGAATATAACTTCGGCGAAATTCGCGCAGCGGAGATTCGCGGCCGAGTCCAACTCACGCAGCCCGATGGCACATGCGACGTGGAGGATCCTGCTACGCTTCGGCCGGTCGTCGGCGCGGTGGTGCGGTTGTTCAACTCGGCCGGTCAAGAACTTGCGCAAACCACGACCGACTCAAACGGCGAATACCGTTTTGGCGACCTGCTGCCTGGTACGTACACGGTCGTCGAAGAAACGCCAGCGCACTTGATCGACGGCGACGAACACGTAGGAAGCGTAAACGGGGCGGCCGTCGGTGCAATCCTGTCGAACGACAAAATCGGCAACATTCGACTGACTTCTGGCCAATCGGGGCAGCATTACGACTTCTGCGAAAGCGAACCGGCCTCCGTGTCGGGCTTTGTGTATCATGACGAAAATCAGAACGGCCGGCGCGACACGGGCGAGGAGCCCTTGGCCAACGTCCTCGTCACGCTGGTCAACTCCCAGGGCGTGTCGGTCGCGCAAGCCGCTACCAACGCGCAAGGCGCCTATTGGTTCACCGGATTGCACAAGGGCGAATATCGCCTTGTTGAAACGCACCCCGCAGGTTGGATTGACGGCCAGGATACCGCCGGTACGGTGCGCGGCGCCGTGGTCGGTGCGGCGGTCAATCCCGGTGACGAAATTCGCGGCGTAGCGCTACAGTGGGGCGATGCGGGCATCGAGTACAACTTCGGCGAATATCGCCCCGTCTCAATCAGCGGCTACGTGTACCACGATCACGACAACGACGGCCAGCGCGAAAGCGGCGAAGAAGGCCTGGCCGGCGTTACGGTGCAGGTTGTGCCTGTTGACACGCTCGCGCCGCAATCGCCGCAAACGGTGACCACCGACGCCAACGGCTTCTACCAGGTGTCGGGACTCGCGCCGGGCAAGTACCGAGTGATTGAAACCGTACAACCCGCCACCTTTAACGATGGCCGTGATACGGCAGGAACCGTAGCGGGCCAAACGCGCGGCGCCGCCGTCAACCCCGGTGATCAAATCAACGACGTGGTGCTCAACACCGGCGAGCATGGCATCGAATACAATTTTGGCGAGATTCGCCCCGCGGAGATTCGCGGCCGCGTTCAGCTCACGATGCCCGACGGCACGTGCGACGTGGAAGACACCTCCACGCTGCGTCCCGTCGCTGGCGCCGTCGTCCGTTTGTTCAATGCTTCGGGCGTTGAGATTGCGCAAACCACGACCGACGCGAATGGAGAATACCGCTTTGGCGGACTTCTGCCGGGCGTGTACAGCGTCGCGGAGGAAACGCCAGCCGGATTGTTCGATGGGGATGAGCACGTGGGCGCCATCAACGGCGCCGCCGTGGGCCAGATCGTCGGAAACGACCGGATTGGCGCCATCCGTCTGATCTCAGGACAAAGCGGCCTGCGGTACGATTTCTGCGAAAGTGAGCCGGCCGCGATGTCGGGCTATGTTTACCACGACCGTAGCAACAATGGTCAACGCGAGTCGGGCGAAGAACCCATCGGCGGCGTTACGCTCACCCTGGTGAACGAAAGTGGGCAAACCGTCGCGCAAACAACCTCGAACAGCCACGGCTATTACGAGTTCACCGGGCTGCGCGCCGGGCAGTACGCCATCCGCGAAACGCATCCTCAAGGTTGGATTGACGGTCTCGATGCGGCAGGGCGCGTGAACGGCGCAACGGTCGGCGCGGCGACGAACCCCGGCGACATCATCGACCAGATTGCATTGCAATGGGGCAGTCGTGGCGAGGAGTATAATTTCGGCGAATTGCAGCCCGTTTCGATCAGCGGGTACGTGTATCATGACCGCGACAACGACGGTCGACGCGAGTCAGGCGAAGACGGGATTGGCAATGTCACGCTGCATGTGATTCCGATCTCGCCCGCGGCCCCGCAGAACACGGTGACCGTTGTCACGGACAGCAACGGCTTTTACCAAGCGACGGGACTCGCCCCGGGCAAGTATCGCGTGGTTGAAGGCGTGCAGCCGGCCGGGTATGTGGATGGCCTCGACGCCGCGGGAACCGTCGCAGGGCAAGTCAGCGGTCAAGCGGTCAATCCGGGCGATCAAATCGACGGCGTGATGCTCGCCAGCGGGCAAAGCGGCATTGAGTATAACTTTGGCGAATACCGCCTCGGCGAAATCTCCGGCCGAGTGAAGCTCTCTACGCCGGAGGGCGACTGCGATGAAGACGAGGAAACGATTCGGCCTGTTGCAGGCGCCACGGTGCGTCTGTTCGATGGCCAAGGAACACTTCTGGCCACCACGCTGACCGACGCCGAAGGCCGCTATCGTTTCAACGGACTTCTGCCGGGCGTTTACAGTGTCGTGGAGGAAACGCCCCTCGGTTTGCTCGACGGCGATGAGCATGTCGGCGGCGCCACGGGTGTGGCGAATGGCCGCATCAACGGCAATGATCGGATCACCGATATTCGCATGACTTCCGGGGAATCGCTGGTCAACTATGACTTCTGCGAACACGAACCGGCCTCGATCACCGGTTATGTGTACCACGATCGCGACAATGACGGCGTGCGCGAAAGCGGCGAAGAGCCCATTGCCGGCGCGATCGTCGTGCTGCGCGATGCAACCGGCCAAGAGTTAGGCAGCGCCGCCACCAACGCCTCGGGCGGATATCACTTTACAGGCTTACGGGCCGGCATGTACACCGTGGCCGAAGTGCAACCCGGTGGATGGCTCGACGGGCGCGACGCGGCTGGGCAAATTCGCGGCGTCACGGTGGGCGCCGCCGATCAACCAGGCGACACGATTCGCCAGATCAAGCTGCTCTACGGCGACCACGGCGTGAACTACAACTTCGGCGAACTCCAGCCGGCGGTGATCTCGGGCATCGTTCATTCCGATCCTGACCGCGACTGCATTTATGACGAAGGCGAAACATTGCTCGCCGGGGTTCGCGTGACCTTGGTCGATGGGAACGGCGCCACGGTGGCGCAAACAACAACCGACTCGCAAGGCCGGTATCGCTTTGAAAACCTGGCGCCCGGAACCTACACCCTCCTGCAAGAACAACCGGCCGGGTATTTCAACGGGGGCCAGGTTCCCGGTTCGACGGGCGGCGACGGCTCAACGGCGAACGTGATTGGTCTGGTTCCGCTGCAAAGCGGCGAGCACTCGCAACAGAACAACTTTTGCGAAGTACCGCCAGCACGCATCTCGGGTTATGTGTTTCAAGACGGCGCTCCGCTGCTCTCGAATGATGGTCAGGTTCCTGAAAACCTTCGAGAGCTGCGCGACGGCGTGTTCACGCCGGACGATACGCCCCTGGCGGGCGTTGTGCTTGAGCTGCGTAATGGCATCAATGGCGATCCGATCGATGCAAGCGCCGCGCTGCCAGGCCATTACCCGCCGGGACCGATTCGCACGACGACGAACGCTAACGGCTATTACGAATTCACGGGACTTGCGGCAGGCAACTATGCCGTGTTCCAGGTTCACCCCGACGGTTTTGCCGACAGCCTCGATACGCCGGGTACGCTGTCGGGGCTGGCTTTCAACCCAGGCGAAACCGTTCCGGCGTTTGTCATCAACCAACTTTCCGTGAACCCGCACAACGATGCGATTGTGCGGATCATCGCCCCGGCGGGGTCGGACTCGCAGCACAATAACTTCAGCGAGGTCCGTGTGGTCAACCCGATTATTCTGACGCCGCCGGACCCCGAAACTCCAACGCCGCGCCCGACCGTGCTTACGCCGAGGCCGGAAATTGCGCCGCCGCCGTTCGTACCGCCGGCGCCGCCGCCAGCACCGCCCGTGGAAGGCGTCGAGGGAGGCGGGGATGCGTACACGTGGCATCTGAGCGTGGTGAACGCCGGAGCGCCGCGCGGCGAAGGTTGGCTGTTCTCGGCCAACAGCGCGCCATGGCGGCAAGCGAACTTCGTCCAGGGCTCGCAGTGGGACCCGCACTTGCTGCGAGGAGGCGTTTGGCAGTTTTCGCATGACGAAGACAACCGCGTCGCGCTGCATGAGCGGCAGTCGCAAGGCGGCGTGTTTCATCGCATCTTCGGCCTGAAGGGCGCCATTCCGGTGGCCGGCGACTGGGACGGCGACGGCGTAAGCGAGCTTGGCGTGTTCTACAACGGCCAGTGGTATCTCGACCTGAATGGCAATGGCCAGTGGGACTCGGAAGATCTATGGGCCATGTTGGGCGACGCGAACGATACCCCCGTTACGGGCGACTGGGACGGCGATGGCAAAGACGACATCGGCATTTTCGGGCCGATCTGGCCGGGAGATCCGCGACACATCCGACATGAGCCGGGTGTGCCCGATGCGCAAAACCGTCCCTCGGTGATTCCGCCGCATGATCGGCCGAAGAACGTTCCGCCGGATGAAGAAAAGGCCACCGACGGCGACCGCAAGCTGCAACGCACGGCCGAAGGTAACACGCGCGAAGATCTGATCGATCACGTCTTCCAATACGGTACGAGCCGCGACGTGCCCGTGACCGGCGACTGGAATGGCGATGGCATCGCGGCGATTGGCGTGTTCCGCGACGGCAAATGGGTGCTCGATACCGACGGCGACGGCGTGTTAACGTCCGCGGATACGCTGGTTGCCTTTGGCGAACAAGACGACGTTCCCGTGGTGGGCGACTGGAATGGCGACGGCGTTGACGATCTGGGCGTCTTCAAGAATGGCAAGTGGCGCCTCGACTCCAACGGCAACCGCGAGTTGGACGCCCACGACAAAGCGTTTGAACTTGGCGAGGAAGGCGACCACCCCGTCGCGGGCGACTGGGACGGCGACGGCGCCGACGAAGGCGCCGTATACCGCGACGCACCAGCGCAAGCCGAAGAATAGCCAACGGGTGTTCGCGGTGGCGCCATGCCGGGGGAGGGCGACGAGCCACCTTCCGTCACCCAGCCGGAGGGGCGGACAATCGCTCAAGTGGAACCAAAGGCCAGGCCACGCTAACGCCCGGGGCGAATGCCGCTTCACTTGCCGGGTGATGTGGGGTAAAATGCTCCATTCCCAATTAAACATTGCATTCACGGAGTGGAAATTCCATGGCTAAACCGCATCGCAAACTGAAAAAGGCTAATCACGGCAGTCGTCCCGCCAATGCCAAGGCCCGTAAGGCCAAGCGCAAGAAGATTCGTACGTAAGCCGTCGATCGAAGGGGATCGGGCGTCGCACATCTCTGGCGGCGCCCGCTTCGTTTTGTTCCCACGCGCCGCGGGGATTGTTACCGCTGTTCTCTCCAGGCAGGAACTAAACCTTGTCCGCTAAAGACTTTCTGGTCGACTTATCGACCATCGACCTGAACCACGTCATTGCCGACATTGACGAGATCCGCCGGTATAACCCGCAGCGGTTCGAAATGGAGCAATTGACCGCCGTGGTTTACGCCGACCCCGAAAACTTTGTGTGCGTCGGTTACAAAGACATCACCGACAAAGAATTCTGGGTGCGCGGCCACATGCCGGGCATGCCGCTGATGCCGGGCGTGGTCATGCTCGAAGCGGCGGCGCAAATCTCCAGCTACTTCACCCAGAAGTATGATCTCCTGGGCGCTGCGATGGTCGGGTTTGGCGGTCTGGAGGATGTGCGTTTTCGCGATCCCGTGGTTCCTGGCGATCGGCTCTACGTGTTGTGTAAGCTGCTCAAGGTGCGGCGGGGGCGACTGCTGGTCAGTCAATTCCAAGGCGTTGTGCGCGATAACCTCGTGGTCGAGGGGATCATCAAAGGTATTCCGTTGCCCATCGAAGCATTAAGCGGCTTGAAACGCGACAATGCCTGAAGCAGCGCCATGGCGCGCCACCACGACGCGACGGTCGTTTGACGAACCTCTTTCCTCGCTCCAATAAGAATTCTCCCTGAACTATGGGACGTCGCGCGCTTCGCAAAGTCAGTCCGCTCATTGATCTGTCGTTTCATGACCGCGCCTTGGAGGACATTCCCAAACCGCTTGATGCGGCTGCACTTTTCGGGCGCGAGGCGCCAGTCGAAGTGGAAATTGGCAGCGGCAAGGGTTTGTTCATGGAGCGAGTGTCGGGGGCGTTCCCTGACCGGAATTTCATCGGCGTCGAGGTGGCTCGCAAATACGCTCGCTTTGCCGCGGCGCGGTTGGCGCGGCAAGGCCGCACCAACGCATTGATGATTCACGGAGATGGATTGCGGTTCATTCACGAATGGATTGCCGACGCCACGCTCGACGCGGTGCACGTCTATTTTCCCGATCCGTGGTGGAAGAAACGGCACCACAAACGCCGTGTGATGCGCGAGGAGTTTCTCCACGACATCCAGCGGACGCTCAAGCCGGGAGGCGAACTGCACTTCTGGACCGACGTCGAGGAGTACTTCCGCGAAACGCTGGATTTGCTCGCGCAAAGCACGTCTCTCGCCGGACCCATCGAGGTTCCGGAAAGCGTCGCGGAGCATGAGTTAGACTACCGTACGCATTTTGAGCGTCGCATGCGTTTGCACGGACAGCCCGTGTTTCGCTCATTGTACCGCAAACCCGCGCCGTAGCAGTTGCACGCGGTGCGCGGGTTCTTCCTGCCGGCTGCATTCCTTCGAAGCCGCGACGTGGGAACGTCGATGAAACCGAAGAGGTGCGGTCCGAGCGAGTGTCGCTCTTTGCAGCAGGAAGCAGTCGTGATGAATACGCGGCATCTAATGGCGGCGCCGTTGGTGGCGGCGGCCGTGGCGAGTCCCTATTTGGCGGTGGAGGACGAATGGCGCCAGCCGCTACAGGATCAATGGAGCCAATGGCAAGCGAACCCGGCGGACGCGTACGCCATTGCCCCCTCGTTTCAGTTTGGATCGCCGACCGACACCCTGACCCTGGCGCCCGTTTCTCCGGGTGCGCCTTCGTATTCGGCGACGACGGCTCCCGTGGCGGCTTCGCCGAATGCAGCACCGGGAGCTGCGCCGGAAACCGCCGTCGCCCCGCCGCCGCCAGGAAGTGTCGCTGCGCCGATCCCGCCGTTGGATGCGTCCAACGCCCGGTTCGCCGGGATGACCGTAACCGACTTCGCCGACGTGCTGCGGTTTGACATCACTCCCGAGTGGTTGTTTTCCCGCTGGTCGCGCGTCACCACCATCACGGCGGATCAATCGCTGAAAGGTTTCCGTGTGCCGCTGGTCACGGGAACGCGCGTGGATGATCTGGCGGGCGTCGCCACGTTCTATTTCGGAAGGCACGGTCGGCTGCAACGCGTTGGCTTTGAAGGCACCACCGGCGATACGCGCCGACTCGTCGCGTTTTTGACCGCCCGTTATGGCTTCAAAGCCGAGCCTAACTTGGGAGCAGGCCTCTACTTAGTGCGTTGGAATGCGCGGCCGATGAGCGGCTTGCGCATCGATTACGCACCGGTGGTTCGGGCCGATATGCCGCACGTGCGTTACTCGTTAAAACTCGAAATCAACCGTCCGGACGAAGCGTACGTGATGAGCGACGAGTTTCAACAAATTTTGGGATTTGATCAAGGTACGCAACGCTGGCTGCCATTCTAGCGGGCGTGTTGCCGGCATTGCCTTTGCCGGCATTGCCTTTGCCGGCATTTTGGTCGTCAGTGTTTGCTAGATCGAGAATGCCCGTCGTTTGATGGGGGCAAGGCGCGGGCTATTGGGCCGCTTCGGGCACGGCCGACTTCACCTCCCAACCGACCGGCTGTGTCCATGCTTGCTGCATTTGGTTTTCGAACGACGGGTTCGTGTGCGGACGTGTGGACGTCACCACGGCGCGCACATACAACTCGTTCCCGGTGAGCCGATATTCGGCAACGGGACCCTCAACCGTTGCCAACACGCGGCCCACGTCTTCCGAATATTCTCGCGTTACGGGCAGGGGTTCGCCCTGGGCGCCCGTCCGCGGTTTGGAAGTTTGGTCGTAACCTTTCGTCGTACCGATAAACTGCGTTTTATATTGCACGCACTCCTCCGCGGCAATGTCGAGGCGTAACACGCGTTTCTCGGAGTCAAATTGAACGTCGGCCAGCGTCACGCCGCTGGAGGCGTAAAAGTCGCCCGCCTTGATGGCGCGAATCAAGTAGTCGGGCGTCAAGTAGCGCGAGCGGACCATGATCCAGCCACGGCCCGGGGTGCTGCCGCCCTCTTTTCGGTTGTAGTGATGGCTGTCGTCGGTCGCCACGCCATAAAGCGGCGGAGACGCAAGTTGGGCCAAACGCAGCGTGTTCGCGATGTCCCACAGTTGCTCCAACCCAGGGTGGGTCGCATCCCCCAAGTGATGCACGTCGGGGTGGCCGTTGTACACTTCGAAAAATCGCTCCGATACGACCTCGGCCAATTCCTCAGCGGTGATCGCATAGTGGAAATTGGGGTGATTGATGTGCAACAAAATTTCGCGGCCGGCGCGCTGCGCTTGCTCCTCGACCGCGCGGAGGTTGTTTTCAATGGCTTCGGGAATCGTGCCGCCGCCCAAGGGTCGCACCAGTTCTTTGATGTTCGTGGCGTTCATGTGCAGCGGTTTCGAGCCGACACGGTCGCTGATTTCCTCGCCCTGAATCATCAAGAATTTGCCGCGTTCCTCGACCAACGGTCGGAACTCCTCCAGCGGTTTGAGGCGAATTTCATAGTCGGGCGCGCCTTGCTCGCCGCGCGTTTCGACCCAACCTCCACCGAAGCGGGCCTGGTATTTCTCCACCGTTTCCTTGCCGCCCCGACGAACGATGTCGTCGTACTTCATCCAGCGGACGCCTTCGCTCAGAATGTTGTGATCCGACAGCGCCAGAAAATTGTAATCGCGCGTGCGGTACCACTCAGCGATCATTTCAGGGAAATCATTGCCGTCGCTCCACAGCGAATGGGTATGAATATTTCCTTTCCACCACCGCAGCGGCGGGTCGGAGGGGACGGCGTCGGCCCCAGGTTCCTCGGCGCGAATCGCTGGCGTCCACCCTGCGACCAGCACCAACGCCAGGACGAACAGCCCTTGGAGAAAAACGCCGAATGTTCGTCGCACCATAAATTCAACTCCTCAAGATCGATGACCAAAACAAACTCGCACGAATGGCCCGATTATGGGTTAGGTTCAAGCCGGGCGCCATCCTTTGGCTGCACGGGTGACTCGACATATTGCGGCAAGCGAACGTGATCCAACTCGGCCAGCGCCGACGATTGCCTGACTTAGATTTTTTTGGGCATCAGCCACTGGCGCTAGCCCATAATTTCTCAGCAAGAACCGCTGGCTAGCGCGTAGCGGCTGATGTCGCGATCGCCATAATCAAACTTGACTAGGTATTAGAGCGCGTTTCACGCAGGTGTGACGCCCCCACCCCCAATGTGGCGCCATTCGCTCCGCGAGTGCCGGAAACCACTCGCAGAGCGAGTGGACCACACGGAAGAAGTCATCAAACCTCGATGAAATACGCTCTAGGGTTCGAGTTGCGGCGCGTGGTCTTCGCCAAAGGCGGTGTGGCAGTCGTTACAGCTTTTGACCAGTGCTTGATACGACTTTTTCACACCGTCGCCGTTCTTGGCTTTGGCGGCGTCCGCCATGCCCACGCCGGCCTTTTGCATTTGGGCGCAATACTCCAGCCACTCCGCCTGATTCTTTTCCACCTTGCGCATGGCGAACAGATTGGCGATCTCGGCGCCTTGCCAGCCGCGATTGCGAACGGTCTTCCAGCGTTCGTTGGAGTCCGGCGCGCCCTTGCTCATTTCCTCCTTGAGATACTCAAAGTACGGCTCGCCGAACAACTCCATCAACTCGTGAGTATCGACTACGGGCTGCGGCAACTTGCCTGAAGCGGCAGGCTTGGCGTCGTCCCCGCTTAGGGGAAACACCGACAGCGTCAACAACAATCCCGACACCACCAGAACTGCGGCTGCTGTACGTACGAAACCCGGGGACGATTTCACCTTCATAACCTGTTCCCATTACAATGTGTGGTTGCTTCAAAGCGAGGCCATTGCAAGACGGCCGCGTCTCCTGGCCTAGGGCCGATCAGGTAACATGGTACAAGTTTCGCCGGGGGAATGCTTGCCCCTGTCGTCATTTAGTTGGTTCCCCGGTGGCCCGGTCTGGCGAGGCAAGGCTTAGAGGAGCGACTGCATTGAGGATCTCGCCGCGACAGAAAACAATGCTCCGCATCGCCGTGTTGTTGCTGCTGGCGGCCCTGGCGTTTGCGGGGCTATTCGCACTCCCCGCGAAGGAGTGGCTTGTCGGTGCATTGCAATGGGCGAAAGACATGGGGCCGTGGGGCGGCCTGATTATTGGCGCGGCGTATGTGCCGGCCTGTTTGTTCTTCGTGCCCGGAACCATTCTTACGCTGGGCGCCGGTTACGCACTAGGGCTAGGCTGGGGAATTGCCGCGGCGTCGGTGGGAAGCACACTGGGCGCGACGGCGGCTTTTTTCGCGGGCCGCACGTTGGCGCGCGGTTGGGTGGAAACGTGGGTCGCCCGAAACCCGCGCTTTGCGGCGCTCGATCACGCCCTGGCCCAACAAGGGTTTAAAGTCGTGTTGCTGACACGGTTATCGCCCATCTTTCCGTTCAACGTCATGAATTACGCTTACGGGATCACGCGCGTTTCGACGCGAGACTATGTGCTGGCGTCCTGGTGCGGGATGTTTCCCGCGACGGCGTTAGTCGTCTACGTTGGCTCGGCGGCCAAGAGCCTGGCCGATCTGGTCCAAGGTCGGGTAGATCGTGGGCCGGGATATACGGCCTTGTACGTTCTGGGGCTAGTGGCCACCGTGGCCGTTACGGTCCTCGTGGGACGCTTAGCGCGGAGAGAGTTACACCGAACCTTGGATCACGCCGCGCCGCCGTCCGCGTAAAAACGCAGCTTGAAACATCTTTTCACCGCCGCACCCCGCTAAGGTAAGCCGCTTAACATTTCTTAGGCGCCACAGCGGATAGATTGAGCGATGAACGCGGCCGTAGTCACGATCGGATTCGTATGCACATGGTGGAAGTCCTCCCTTGGGATGAACATAACCGAGACCTCGTGGCGCACGTCCATCCGCCGCAGTGGACGAATCCTCGGCCTGCATCACGGTATCACGTGGTGGTGGTTGGCGCCGGCGCTGCGGGGTTGATTACCGCAGCAGGCGCGGCGGGTTTGGGCGCTCGCGTAGCGCTCGTCGAACGACATTTACTTGGCGGCGACTGTTTGAATGTCGGTTGCGTGCCGTCGAAGGCGCTGTTGCGTGCGGCGCGCGCAGCGGCCGAAGCGCGTCGTGCTTCCGAGTTGGGGGTGAACGTTGGAGGCGACGTGACCGTTGATTTTCCCGCCGTTATGGAGCGCATGCGGCGCTTGCGAGCGTCGATCAGCCCAAACGATTCGGCCGATCGGTATCGCAGCTTCGGCGTCGATGTGTATTTTGGCCAGGCGTCCTTTACCGGCCCGAACTCGCTCCAAGTGGACGGTCAAACGCTGCGGTTTAAGAAGGCGGTCATCGCCACCGGCGGACGTCCCGTCGCGCCGCGCATCCCCGGCTTGGAAGACGTCGGTTACCTGACTAACGAAACGATTTTCTCACTGACCGAATTGCCGCGCCGCCTGGCGGTCATCGGCGCGGGCCCCATCGGTTGCGAATTGGCTCAAGCATTTGCGCGATTCGGCAGCCACGTCACGCTCTTCGAAACGAAGCACGGCGTTTTGCCCCACGAAGACCGCGACGCCGCCGAACACATTCGCGCGGCGCTCGCGCGAGACGGCGTACAAATCTTATGTTGCGGGAAAGAATTGCGGGCGTACGCAATCTCGACCGGGAAATTGCTGCGCGTTGAATCGCATGGGGCGGATTACGCCATCGAAGTCGACGCGATTCTCGTCGGCGTGGGACGAGCCCCCAACACCGAAGGGTTGGGCTTGGACGCGGCGGGCGTGGCGCACGACGACCACGGCGTACAAGTCAATGACCGTTTGCAAACGACGAACCGAAGCATTTATGCCGCGGGCGACATTTGTTCCAAATTCAAGTTTACCCATGCCGCCGATGCGATGGCTCGCATCGTGGTGCAGAACGCCTTGTTTTTCGGCCGCGCCAAAGTCAGCGCCCTGACGCTGCCGTGGTGTACTTACACCGACCCGGAAATCGCACACGTCGGGTTGTACGAACGGGAGGCCCAAGAGCAAGGCATTAAAACTCGGGTATTTGAGCATCCCCTGCGCGACGTCGACCGCGCGATCCTCGACAGTCAGACGGATGGTTTCGTGCGTGTGCTCACCAAGCGGGGAACCGACCGAATTTTGGGAGCAACGATTGTCGCCTCGCATGCGGGCGATATGATCTCAGAAATCACCCTGGCGATGGTTGCGCGGGTTGGACTTCGCACGATGGCGCGTACAATTCATCCATACCCCACGCAAACCGAGGCCCTGCGGAAAGTGGCCGACGCTTATAACCGTACTCGCCTTACGCCGGGGGTTCGGAAAATTCTCAACACCTGGTTTGCCTGGTCGTAAAGCGACCCGTTGCACATTTGGCTGCAAGAGAGAAAGAGCCGATTGCCGTACAAGCCGCTTGGCTAGGTTTCAAACGCGTTTCGGAGAATCGCCATGACCGACGTACCAACTCAACCTTCCTCGGCGCCCCAAACGCCGCCGACCGATGCCGACTGGAAAAGCAAATTATCGCCCCTGCAATATCATGTGACGCGTGAGAAGGGAACCGAACGCGCCTTCACAGGCGAATACTGGGATTGTAAAAAATCGGGCGTCTACCGGTGCGTATGCTGCGGCGCGTCGTTGTTCGACTCGGACGCGAAGTTCGAATCGGGAACCGGCTGGCCCAGTTTTTATCAGCCGGCAACCGAAGACAACGTCAAAACCGAAGTCGACCGGAGTTGGTTCATGCGCCGCACCGAGGTTCTGTGCCGTCACTGCGGCGCCCACCTGGGCCATGTATTCGAAGACGGGCCGCATCCCACGGGTCTGCGGTACTGCATTAATTCGGCTTCCCTCAAATTGGAGGAGCGCGGCGAAGACCGCTAGAATACATAAGCGAGAATGGGGTTCAATGGGTTGATGAGGAGAAACATGACGATCATTAAGTGGGTCGGCGCCGGAGTTCTTGTGTTGACGTTGGTTTTGTCTGGAGTGTTTTTTATGTCGCAACCATCCCAACCGCAGGCGTCATCGACGCCAGCGAGTCCGCCGCCGACGAAGGCGCTGCAAACCGCCACCTTTGGCGGCGGCTGTTTTTGGTGCACCGAGGCGGTGTTTCAAAATCTCGAAGGCGTGCATTCGGTAGTTTCAGGCTACAGCGGCGGCCATGTCAAAAATCCGACGTATCGTCAGGTGTGCGAAGGCGATACCGGTCACGCCGAAGTTATCCAAGTGACTTACGATCCGGCGGTGGCGCCCTTCGACGCTTTGCTCGAGGTGTTCTGGAAGACGCACGACCCCACGACGCCCAACCAGCAAGGGAATGATATTGGACCGCAATACCGCTCGGTGGTGTTTTACCACGACGAAGAGCAACGTCGCCTGGCTGAGCAATACAAGCAGGAGTTGGACGCCTCGGGCGCGTTCTCGGCGCCGATTGTGACTGAGATTTCACCCTTTACTGAGTTTTATCCGGCCGAAGAGTATCATCAACGTTACTTCGAACAAAACTCCGACCAGATGTACTGCCGGTTTGTGATTGCTCCGAAAGTTGAGAAGTTCAAAAAAGTTTTTAAAGATCGTGTGAAAGCGAGCAAGTAAGCTTGCAGCTCGCAGCATAGACTTGCCCGCGTTCGGAAACGTTTGCACGCCTGGTGGCGGCCGCGGTCTTCAAAACCGTTTGGGCCTGGCGAAAAACGCCGGGCCAGTGGGTTCGATTCCCATACGTTTCCGCTGGGTCGTTTCATTCGACGTCTTCAACACGTAAGGTCGGTTCGCATGAACCTTCAGGAAAGTATCGACCGGATCCTGGCCAACGAGTCGGTCGCTTTGGAAGGATTCTACGATCGACTGTTTCAGAAACATCCCGAGTACCGGGCACTCTTCGAGGGCAAGAGCCTGTCGGCGCAAACGGCGATGCTAACCATGGCGCTTGTCGCGGTGAAGCAGGCGCCGGAGTTGCGTCCTGCGGCTTCGCTTTATCTTCGAGCCCTGGGGGTCAAACACAAGAAAGCGAATGTGCCGACCGAGGCGTACCAAAACTTCGTTGGCGTCTTGTTGGAGCAAATTGGCGAGTTTCACGGACCTGATTGGAACCACGCGCTGGCCGAGCAATGGCGCGACGCGCTGCTGCGCGCCTCGGGCCTGATGTTCCAAGGGTATGAAACGCCGGATGTCATTCCCAAACCGGCGACTTAATTCTTGGAGGTCTCTCGCTGTTGCTGGCTTTCCACAAAGCGGCGGTCGCCGTCGCTGAGTCGCGACAAGGGCACGACCAGCGTTCCGCCGTCGGCGCGTTGTAGCGTTACTTGCGTTGGCTCGATCTTCACCAACCGCGCCTGAATGCGAAACTGGCCCGTTGTATCGGTCCAAGTTCGTAACGGAGCCAAGCCCGACGGAGGCGGCGCCTTGACTTCGCCGCCGAGTTGCTGCAAGTCTTCTTTTGCCGTGTCCGCCGCTGGCGTGTCGGGGTGTTGGGCAATCAGTCGGTTCAACGTATCGACAGCCCGTGCGACGCCGCTCTTGGAGGTTTTTGCGTAACCGCGCGCCTTGGAAATGGCGTCGGCCTGTTTCAACACAACTTCCGACTCGGGCGTTCGCTCGATTTGGCGCGCTGCGGCGACAAACGCTGGCGTAAGCGTTGGCAGTTGACTGTAAATGCGTTTCGCTTCGGTATACGCCAGGGCGGCGACGAAGTCGTCCGGACTTTCTTTCAATTGTGCGACGGCGTATTCGAGTTGCTTTTTGCCGTCGTCGCTCAATTGCCGGGCGATTTCATCGGCCGACAGCGCCGGCTTCGCGTAGCTCTTGAAGTCGCCCAAGTCGCCTAATTTTTTCAACGCTTTGAGTTTCACGACGGCGGTGTACACGTCGTTTTCGGCCAGGGCTTGCTGAGCGGCGGTTACGTTTTCCGTCAGGAGCGTTAATTCCTGGTTGTTATACACGCGGCCCGCTTGCGACAACGTTTGCAGCATCAACTGCGCCAGGGCCGGCGCATCCTGCGAGCCTGAGGAGCCATGCAACTGTTCGCCATCGGCGCGAACGATATAGATGATTGGAATCGCATTGCCGGGCGCCTGATAGCGGCGCGCCCAGGTTTGCCATTCTTGGCCTTCCGTGCTGATCTTCAGAGGCACAAACTGTGCCACCAGTGGCGCGAGGTTCGGATTGGTGTTCAACCGTTGCAACAGCGCCACGCAGGCCGGTCACGTTTCGGTTCCCGCCACGGCGAAGATCGGCCGGCCGGTTTGCTGCGATAATTGTTGCGCCTCTTCAAGCGTAATCGCCGCGGCCCAGCGTGGCGACGACAACCCGCCGCAAAGAACTGCGGCAACGACGGTCACTTTGGCGAAGGCGTTCATCAGCGGTCATGGAAAGCGGAAGGCAAGCGGGACAATGACAAACGATGTACCTAAATATAGGCCCGCGGAGACCGCGGGGATACTCGTTAATTTCACTCTCGACGGAAGTTGTTTCCGAGTAGGAACTTGGAGCGCGTGCGTAGAATCGCTCGGTTTTTTTGAGTCGCGAGAATATCTTGCCTGCGTTGGCCCAGTGAAAAACTTACGTCGCGTGCGGCCACTTTCGCATAACGGTAAGTTGTTCAGGCATGGATAGTTGCGAACCGATCACGTAGCCATGCGTTGTCATAAGTTAAACAAGAGTTGAAAATGTTTTGCAACAAGTGTTGATTTTGAATAAATCTCAATATAACAAAGGTGAAGGCAAAGGGCTTCGAAAGGAACACTGCGCGCGTGCTTTGCGCTCTCCTCCCTGCCCGTTAAGGGCTGCCGCGTCCTATACCGGCCGTTCCAAACTTCTTCGGTAGGGTCGAGATGAGGCGGCGGCCGCACCCCGGTTTGATGGAGACCGGTTTTTTGGGAGCGGCGCGATCGAACCGCGTGGCGTGCTGCTGCGCTTGCGTACAGGTCGGTTGACCCGTCCCCCCGCGCTGCTTAAAGTAGGAATTGGTTTGTTCTTAGGGGGACGGCGTTCGCCGCTCTCGGCGCTTGGTTGGTTGTGGGTGGTATGCTCGCCAAAAGGGTTATTCCCTGTCTCGATGTCGATCGCGGGCGGGTCGTCAAAGGCGTCAACTTTCTCCAGTTGCGCGATGCTGGCGATCCGGTCGAAGTGGCGGCGCGCTACGAGCGCGAAGGCGCCGACGAGTTGGTATTTTTAGACATTACCGCCAGCCACGAAGACCGCGCCATTATGATCGACGTGGTCAGTCGCACGGCCGATCAGATTTTCATGCCGCTGACCGTGGGCGGAGGTATTCGCACCCTGGAGGATATTCGCGCCTTGCTGAACGCCGGGTGTGACAAGGTTTCGATCAATTCTGCGGCATGCAAGAACCCGGAATTCGTGCGGGACGCCGCCCGACGTTTCGGCAGCCAGTGTATTGTGGTCAACATTGATCCCAAACGAGTTCAAAAGAACGGTCAAACCGTGTGGGAAGTCCACATTAACGGCGGCCGCATTCCTACGGGCTTGGAAGCGGTCTCATGGGCGCGTCGCGTCGAGGAGTTGGGCGCCGGAGAAATTGTCCTGACCAGTATGGACGCGGACGGGACCAAAGATGGCTACGATTTGGAAATGACCGCCGCGGTAAGCGACGCGGTTTCCGTTCCGGTAGTCGCCAGTGGCGGAGCCGGCCGACCCGAACATTTGGCCGATGCCGTACTCATCGGCAAAGCCGATGCGGCGCTGGCCGCCAGTATTTTCCACTTTGGCGAATACACCATTCGCGAAACGAAAGAAATCATGGCCGCGCGCGGAGTGCCCGTGCGGTTGTAAACCGTGTTTCCGAGTCGATTTTGTATCGACCACGACCCCAATTCAGACACGCCGGAATTCGAGAAGATCAAGGAGATATCGACTATGGCTGCCTCTGCCGCCGCCACTTCCGCCCAGGAACAAATGCTCAAGAAGTACGCGGCCAAACGCGAACCTCTTGAAGTCGACAAGATATTTCGGGCGCTGGTGAAGTTGAACGGCAGCGATTTGCACCTCAAGGTGGGCCGGCCGCCGATTGTGCGTGTGAACGGTACGTTACGCGAACTCAACCGCGGCGCCATCGACGACGAAGAAATGGTGCGGTTGGTGTTCCCCATGATGGACGAGCGGAACCGCAAAATTTTCGACAAAGAAGGCGGCGCCGACTTTTCGTTCACGGTTGACGTGGCTGACGATGACGGCAAAGTCACCAACTGGCGGTTTCGCGTGAATTTGCTTCAACAGTTGGGACACGTGGGCCTGGTGGCCCGCCGCGTGAACGCCTGGATTCCTGACTTCGAAGGGCTTTACCTGCCCGCCTCGATGGTCAACTTGTGCCATTACGACCAAGGCATGATCCTGCTGGCCGGGGTGACGGGGTCGGGCAAAAGCACCACCATCGCCTCGATGTTGAATTACATCAACCGAAATGAGCGCGTGCATATTCTGACGCTCGAAGATCCCATCGAATTCGTGTTTACCGAGGACAAGGCGCTGATCAACCAGCGTGAAATTGGCATGGATGTGGTTGACTTCAAAGTGGCCATGAAGCACGCGGTGCGGGAAGACCCGGACGTGATGCTCGTGGGTGAAATGCGTGACGAAGAAACGTTCCTCACGGCCATTCACGCGGCGGAAACGGGCCACTTGGTGTTTGGAACCATTCACGCATCCAGCGCGCCTTCGACGATTGGCCGTATTCTGGACCTTTTCCCAGAAGCCATGCACAAGGCCATTCGCAGCGCGATTGCATTTAATATGAAGGGAATCGTCGCGCAAAAACTGCTCAAGTCGATCAAGCCGGGCGTGGGCCGTGTGCCAACCGTCGAGATTATGACCTTCAACCCGACGGTGCAAAAACTGGTGCTGGAAGGTCAAGACGTGAAACTTCCCGACGCCATTCGCATGGGCGCGGAAGTGGGCATGCAAGATTTTACGATGAGTTTGAAAGGGCTCGTTGAAGCCGAATTGATTGACCGACCGACCGCATTTGAAGTCGCGCCGAACAAAGACGCGCTACAAATGGCGCTGAAGGGAATTAACGTATCGCAGCCTGGTATGATTTAGTCCGGCGCCCGCCTGGGAACCGCAAAGTCGACACACCCGTTCCTCGCACCCAAATCCAAGTCACCATCATTTCTCCAGCGTCGGGCAGGCCCGGCCTTGTCTTCACTTGCATGGACTTCGCCGCCTCGGGTGCGGTTGAGTTACCGGCAGGCCGAAGTCGAGGAGGCGGACGGCGCGCTTCGCCGGAGAAATTACACCTTGGTTTGTGGAATTTTGATTAGAACTCCATGCCGCGCATCTTGATTATTTTTGCAACCCTTGCGCCGGCGCTGCTGGCGCAGGCCGAGGTCGCCTTTGCCCAACAACCGGCGGTCTCGCACGCCATTCAACGCGGGCCCGGCGGGTATTTCAGCATCATCAAAATCGCATTGATTTTGGTCGTGTTTTGGTTGTGGGTGAGAACCACCGATTGGGCGATCTTCGACTGCCAGAGACTGAGTCTGGATCACGCGAAGTGGAGCCCGATCCTGGTTTTTCCATTTTTGGTGGGATTCCTGGTTTCGATTCTGATTCCCGGCCCGGGAATCGTGTTCTACTTTGTGAACTTCTTAATCTTAATCCTATGCGTGGCGATTCCGTTGTCGATGTATATCCGTCATCGGAACGCCTACGTGACGATTGACGAGCGCGTGATGACCCGTGCGCATATCCGCCACGTGTTAGCCACGCGGACCAACTTGGGCGTCAAAGCCGAAAAGGAAAAGCCGTACGAGAAAGGCGCTCCCGTGGAGTTGCGCGCCATGGGCGCCGATGACGAACAGAAAAACCAAGCCAATATTCTTGCCGCGCGTCAAACCGCCGAAGCCTTCGTTGCGACGAAAGATTTGTTGGCTAGCGCCGCCGACCGCCGGGCCGAGAAGGTGATGCTGGACTATACGCCCCAAGACGCCAAGGTGAAATACTTGATCGACGGCGTTTGGCACGACGTCGATGCGCGCGAGCGAGCGCCCGCCGACGCCATGCTCGAAGTGATGAAGAAAATCGCCAATCTCAACGAGAAAGACCGGCGGAACAAACAAGAGGGAAAATTCGGCGCCAACTACAAAGACAAAAAATACATTTGCAACCTGACCACCCAAGGAGTCCAAAGCGGCGAACGCGTCATCGTGCAATTTACCGTGCCCAAAGAAAAGAAATTCAAAACGCTGGAAGAATTGGGCATGCGCGAGAAAATGAAAGAAAAGCTGCTCCAACTGATGCTCAAGCCGCGCGGAGTCTTTGTATTCTCGGCCCTGCCCGGCGGAGGCATGACCACCACCAGTTCGATTGCACTGGGCACGACTGACCGGCTCTTGCGTGACTTTTTGGCCATTGAGGATGTCCATCGGCGCGATCCTGAGGTCGAGAACATCGACGTCACCACCTACGATTCGTCGCAGGGCGAAAAACCGATGACCAAGCTCCCGTCGCTTTTACGACGCGAGCCAGACGCCGTGGTCGTGCTCAATCCGGTAGAAAAAGAAACGATTGACTTCTTTATCACTCAGGCGAACAAAGACGACATTCTGTTTTTCACCAGCGTTCCGGCGAAGGAAGCCCCCGAGGCCCTCCTCCGATTGGTGGCCACATACAAAGTGCCGGCTCAGGAACTGGCGCCGCATTTACTGGGCGTGCTCAATACCCGGCTGATTCGCAAGTTGTGCCCCAAGTGCAAAGAGGCGTTTCAGCCGGCGCCGCAGTTGTTGCAGCGTTTGGGAATTCCCCCGGACCACGTGACCGAGTTGTACCGCGAGCGTCAGCCCCCCGGTCCCGATGCGACCGAGAAAGAGAAAAAAGAAAAGTCGATCCCGTGCGCCAAGTGCGGCGGCGTGGGCTATTTTGGCCGCACGGCGGTGTTCGAACTGCTCGAAGTGACGGACCCACTCCGCGAAGCGTTGATTCAACAGCCCAAAATTGAAGTGCTGAAAAAGATCGCCCGCGCGGCGGGCAATCGCAGCCTCCAGGAAGAAGGTGTGTTGTTGGTGGTGCAAGGCGTGACCTCGCTGGAAGAGCTGCAACGAATTCTCAAGCAATAGTCCCCTCATTGGGATCATCGTTATGGTGCTGATGCTCTTTTTGTTTGGCGTGTTTTTTGTCTGTCTCGCGATGCTTTGGACCGAAGGTCTGTGGGGCAACGCAATTACGTACGTGAACGTCATCCTCTCGGGAATGATCGCCATGTCGTTTTGGGAAAGCGCGGCCAACGCGCTGGAAAAGCAAATGCCCAGCTTCACCTACGTGCTTGATATCCTGGCCGTATGGGGCGTGTTCGCCATTTCAATGGTCATCTTGCGGGAGATAACCTCGTACCTGTCCAAATTCAAGGTGCGTTTTCACCGCCTGATGGAGAACGTCGGCAATATCATCATGTGCATTGTGGTGGCGGCGACTTTCACGGGGTTCGCCGGCTGGACGTTACACCTGGCGCCTTTGGCGCCGGCGCCATTCCGTGGCGCCAGTTTGTCCTCGGGCAATAACTTTTTAGGAAACATTTGGCGAGGTACGATGAGTTTTTCCTCGCGCGGAACGATGACAGGCGGAAACGCCTTTCCCAGCGATGGCTACGCCGGCAAGTATTTGCAGCGCCGTCAGGCGTTGGCCACGTTGGACGGTTTTCGCGTGAAGCAGTAATTCCCTTAGCTTGCGAAGCGCCTCTGCGGCGTGCACGAGCCCGTTTGGCCCCGTCAGGGCAAGTTCCCCCGTTACTCGCTGATCGCTCGACAAAGGAGCGTCGCCCAACATGGTTGTTCACGAATCGCATTTCACCAGTCAGGGAGAGCCGCTTGTTGAAAAATACCGGCCCTTAAGCGCATCGGCGGTTATCGCCCTTGTGTTGGGACTTATCTCGCCCGTGGGCGTGTTTGCGGCGTATTTGCTGGTCGTACCCCTGGCGGGAGCGGCGGTGGCCATGACCGCGTTAGCTCGCATCGCCAACAGTGAAGATGCGTACTCCGGGCGTCGTCTGGCGGTCATTGGATTGCTGTTTTCTTTGTACTTCGGCGGGTGGGGAATCGCCCAGCATTGGGGAACGCAATGGATGATCGCCCGACAAGCGCGGGCCTGCACCGACGGTTGGCTGCAACTCCTTGTGGAAGATAAACCGTTGGACGCGTTTCGCTGGAATATGGCGCCCGAACAACGAATCGCTCCGGGACTACCGCTGGCGGAGTTCTACGCCCAGAACGCCGAACCGCGGCGTGCGGCTGAACAGTTCCTTAGCATCATTCCGTTCCCCACCGACATGCAAAGTTCTTCGCTCAAGTCGTTTCGGTATCTCGGGAACGAAAGCATCACAATGCAAGAGCTAGGCGATCAGTCGATAGAGAATCGGTACGAAGTGACGTTCGAGAAGGATGGCGAAACCAGGACCGAAAAGGTGAATATCCGCATCACCCGAATTCCAACCTTCAAGGAAGGCGAGGTGCACTGGGTGGTCAACGATATCCGAGTCGTGGAGCCCAAGGCGAACCAATTCTAGCGCGCCAGGATCATCGGCGATCGGTCGCATCATCGGCGAGCGGTGCGAGGAGTAACACCACGGGTAAGCCGTCCGCGGTTACATAAGGCCGGCGATTGGATCGGCATGGTACAGATGATGGGGACGATCCGAATCGTCTAACCAGGCCGCGGTTGCAGGCAGGCCAAGCGCTTGATAAATCGTCGCTGCGAAATGATCGGGGGTTTGCGGGTCCGCCGCCGGATAACCGCCGATCCGATCCGAAGCGCCGATGACCGTTCCGCCGCGCACGCCGCCGCCAGCGAAAAACACGGTTTGCACGGCGCCCCAGTGGTCGCGTCCGGGCAGCGCCGTATTGGAAATGCTGAAGATTCGCGGGGTGCGTCCAAATTCCCCCGCCATCACCACAAGCGTCTCATCGAGCAAACCGCGGTCGTGCAGGTCATCCAACAGAGCCGACACGGCTTGATCGGT
This sequence comes from Planctomycetota bacterium, assembly GCA_963204915.1. Classification (GTDB taxonomy): domain Bacteria; phylum Planctomycetota; class Planctomycetia; order Pirellulales; family Pirellulaceae; genus JAHWKS01. Next base: position 131,122 of record CAUJHS010000082.1, read on the forward strand.
AGGCGGCAACAGGAAGTTCTTCAAATTGGGAAACGCCGATTGGTGCGTGTCCCACGTTTCGTTGTTTCCCAGGTTCACTTGAACCAGGCTAACGCCGGCTTCGACGAGTTGCCGAGCCATCAGCAAAGATTGTCCAAACGAATGGCGCCCGTAACGGTCGAGCGTTTTGTCGTCGTTCTGTGAGATGTCGAAGGCGCGCTGCGTGGCGGGGTCGGCCAACAGCGAAACCGCCGATTGACGGTAACGGTCAAAGTTCTCGACCGAAGCCGCGTGTTCCAGGTACCGCCGCTGAGCGTCCAACTCGCGAATGAGCGAGACCCGTCGCGCCAACCGGCCTTGCGATAACTCCTGCGGCAAAGAAAGGTTGGGACTTTGGAAAGCGTTTTCCGGGCGTACTTCGTGCCCTCGCTCGTGGTGAAACTCGTAGCCAGGATAGGCCCCGTAAGTGTGCGCGTTGAAGGGGACCGCCTTGGCGAACCACGGCTCGCGGTCGCGTCCCATGATTCCGGCAAATTGTCCCGGAATAACGCGTCCCGTTCGATGGATTAGCTTCTCCGGCAACACGATGGCCGGCGGCAAATTGTTCGCGGGTCGCATCATGGCGCCCGCCACCGCCGCAATCGACGGCCAATCGGTTGGCCGCGGTTCCTGAGCGCTAAAACCGGGCGGCAATGTCGACCGGCCGCTCAACATGATCATGTGGCCTTGAGAATGCTCGTTGTAAGGATGCGTCAAAGAACGCACCAGCGCCCAACGGTCGCTTCGCGCCGCCAATTGCGGAAGGTGCTCACAAACAAAGATTCCCGACGTTTTTGTAGCAATCGGTTGAAATTCGCCGCGTACGCCGTCCGGCGCCTGGGGTTTAGGATCGAAACTATCTTGCTGCGCTAACCCGCCGGAAAGGAAAATGTAAATAACCGCCTTGGCGCGAGGCGTTCGTTGGTCGCTCGCTTGGGCGCGCAGCGCCTGGACGTGATTCATGCCCAACCCTAATAATCCAACAGCGCCCGCTTGAATGGCGGTTCGACGAGAAACTGCGGGATGATTCCACGATCCAACAGGGTGCGGCATGGTTTCACCTTGGGTGGGCGCGCCAGCAGGAAGGCCATAAGCGGGTTGACCCATCATAACTCATTGATGCGAAATCGCAATCGACAACTTCCGATCAAATCCAACCCTAAGCATTCGATGCGTGAGAAACCCACACCGGCCCGCTTCATTCGATTGTTAACGTGGCTCGCCTGCGTTGCCGCAGGCAGCGCCTCCGGGGCCAGCGAACCCCGCCTGGAGCGTTACGAACAAATCCAACCGCACATGGGAACGCAGTTCGCTATTGCGCTCTACGCACCGGACGAGGCCACTGCGAAGCAAGCCTTTGATGCGGCATTCGCCCGAATTGGCGCGTTGGATAATTGCATGAGCGATTACGACGTTACGAGCGAACTGAGCCGTTTGGGCCAGGCTTCGCCAACCAGCAAGCCCATACCCGTGAGCGACGACTTGTGGCGCGTCCTCTCCGCCTCTCAGACGCTGAGCGAGCGTACGCGCGGCGCGTTCGATGTGACGGTCGGTCCGCTGACGCAACTCTGGCGTCGCTCGCGTCGTCAAAAAGAACTGCCGGCGCCCGAACGACTGCAAGCGGCTCGCGAAGCGGTAGGCTACCAGCACCTGCGATTGCATCAGGACACGCAATGTGTCGAGTTGTTGCGACCCAGCATGCGCCTCGATTTGGGCGCCATCGCCAAAGGTTATGCGTGTGACGAAGCGCTGAAAATCATGGCGGCAAATGGCGTTACGCGAGCGATCGTCAATGGCGGAGGCGGGCTGGCCGTAAGCGCCGCCCCACCCGGAGAACAAGGCTGGAAAGTCGGCGTCGCTCCACTTGAGCCCGAAGCGGAGCCAAGCCGTGTCCTGCTCTTGGAGAACGCCGGTGTGGCCACCTCGGGCGACGCCTGGCAATATGTGGAAATCGACGGCGTGCGGTATTCGCACATTATTGATTCGAAAACAGGGCTGGGCCTGACCGAGCGGAGCAGCGTCACGGTCGTCGCGCCGACGGGCATCCTGGCGGACGGACTGGCCACCGCCGTAAGTGTTCTCGGCCGTGAAGCAGGCTTGCGGCTGATCGAAGAAACGCCTCACGCCGCCGCGCTCATGGTGTGGCTCGAAGAGGGCCAAACGAAGACGGCCCAATCGGCCCGTCTTGGAGAGCTGCCCGTCGCCAAATCGCCTTGATGAATCTTGCGTGACGTAGGCTTGCGAAGGATCGAACGGCGCCGTTTGATAAAGGCGACTTGTCACCCTCTCTTCTCATGAAAGGAAATTGCATGCGTTCCACATTGCACACCGTTTTAACGGTTGTCCTTGGGCTTTCGATGGCGTTTGCGGCCACGGCGCAAGAGGAAAAGAAGTCGGAACAGCCCGATGCTTCGACCATCGAACAGCAATGGGTCGAATATGGCCGCCCGGGCCGAGAACATCAAGAATTAGCCCGACTCGTTGGCGACTGGAAGGCCGAAATCAAATCTTACTACGGAAATCCCTCGGAGCCCAAGGTTTCAGAAGGCACGGCGAAGTTCCGCAAGATGATGGGCGGGCGCTTTGTTCGTCAAAACTTCGACGGCGAGGTTGAGGGCCAGCCTTTCCAGGGGATGGGAATCACAGGATATGACAAAGGCACGAAAGCGTTTGTCAGCGTATGGATTGACAACCTGGGCACGGGCATGATTCGGACCGAAGGGCAGTACGATCCGAAAACGCATGAAATGGTCGAAACGGGCGTTTCCTCATCGCCGAACGGAGAGGAAAAGGTACGCATGGTCACCCGCTACGAGAGTGATGATAAATTCACCTTCACGCTGTTCATGGTTTCCAACGATGGCCAGGAAACCAAGGCGATGGACATCGTATACACGCGTGTGCCGGGCGAAGAAAAAAAGGCGAAGAAAGCCAAGGCGGAGTAGTGTTCATGCGGCGCTGTCGATGCGCGTCCCTGGAATTTCATACCGTGAACCGCATGGGCGTTCGCTTCGAAGCATTCTCAAATCGCACGGCTTTCAGCTAGCCGTGCAAAGCGCCGCAAACGGCGTTGGAGAATTGCACGTGGAGCCGACGATCTTCGGCCAGCGGCGCGGTTGTCAGCAGGACCGCGAAAATGTGCAACACGGGATCGATCCAGAACATCGTTCCCGTGGCGCCCCAATGACCGTACGCGGCCGGAGAAAGCATGTCGCCGAATCCATGCGGATGATTCGGCCAGTGCAATTGCCAGCCGTACCCCCAGGGCGTGCATCGGCGGCGTCGTTCGGGAATTTCTGGAAACGTGAGCAACTGATTACGTGTCATCGCGGCTAAGGTTGCAGGCTGAATAATTCCCGGCTCGCCTTGGTGTAACGACAAGAGCGCGAGCGCGAAGCGCGCCAAGTCGGGCGCGGTTGAGAGGAGTCCGCCCCAGGGAGCGCCAAGTCGCCGCCAGTAGTCGCTGTTCCAGCCCCACTGGTCGACATCGGGTGGTGAGGCAGGCCCCAAGCGAACTTCGGCGATGCGATTTTGCCGTGCGATACGTCCTGAAGTTGACTTTGTCCACGCGTCAGGCATTCCCAGAGCCGTATCGCACATGGCCAGCGGTTCAACAACGTGCTGGTTGAGAAATTCCGGCAGCGGGATCCCGGCCACACGCCTTACCACTTCGGCCAGCACCAGAAAACCGGTGCTTTGATATTGCACGCCGGTTCCCGGGACGAAATCGGGCGTCAGTTGACAAATGCCTGCGAGAAACTCGTTCAACGTCGCATGGCGCCGCCGCAGTGCGGTGTTCTCGGGAAGCATGTCGGGCAGGCCCGACGTATGGGTCAGCAAGTGGGAAAGGCGAATTTGGTCTTTTCCCGCGGTACCGAATTCGGGTACGAATTCGGCCGCGCGGTCCGACAGCCGCAAGCGCCCTTCCTCGGCCAAGCGCATCACGGCGAGAGCGGTGATCGGCTTGGTGGGCGAAGCGATCAGGAAGATCGTATCATCGGCCGCCGGAGCGGCATCGTGCGGCGAGCGCCGACCCGCCGCATGCAGGTGAAGTTCGCCGCCCAGGGCGCCCACGGCCGCGCATGCCGCTGGCGCCTCGTCGCGTTCGGTCCACGCGTCGAGAAGGCGCCAAGCGGTGTTCAAGCGGCTTGCATCGAAGCGCGAAGGCATTACGCTCCGACGGGTTCGGCCGACACGGCATCAGCGGTGCGACGGCGGCGACGTTTGGGTTTATTCGCGCTCCACTCTTTGGTGAGCGACTCAAAGACTTCTGGAGATTCGTAGCGGATAATGTCTTTCCCTTCGGACATTGGCCCAATAAGCCCTCGAAACACGGGCAAGCCGCGCAGCGAAAGGTCCGTACTGCAGTCGTCAATGCCGATTTGTGTATGCAGGCGGAGCAAGTTCTCTTTTGAATCGTATTCCCGAATGCGCAATTGGCTATCGGCTCCGCGTGTTACAACGCGGTAGGTCCGGGTAGAAGCCATGAGATCGAAGCTCCCGTCGCAGAAACCAAGTACGATCCATCGGTTTCTCCTCGGCGTCCGTCGCACGAATGGTATCGGCCTGCGGCGCCGCCGGAAGTCATCCAATGTCGGCTCCCGTGTGCAACCGTGACCGCCGGCGCGACTGGCGCCACCGGCGCGTGTTGGCGTAACGAACGGGTGGTAAGCGCCGACTCCCGATTGTGGAGCAAACCGTCGAAAAAAGAATTAAAAATCGGTATTGCAGCATTTCGCGGTTGTGCGGCATAATCTCGCATTGTCGGATACTCCGTGTGGGAATGGAAACCCACTTTCCAGCGGGCGGCAAGGACGCCGAATCATTTCGTGTGCGCGCAATGCAAGCCACCGAACAGCCCGCCGCACAAGGGATTGTCCCTGTCTAGGGAAAGGAAACCGCCATGCTCGTACTCTCTCGTCGTGAAGAGGACACGATCTACTTCCCCACAATCGACGCCACGGTAAAACTGGTGCAACTCAAGGGGAAAACCGCCCGCGTCGGAGTGATTGCCCCGCGCGATGTTCCCGTGCTGCGGGGAGAATTGGTCGAAGAGTGCCACCGTCGCTTGGCTCACTTGCAAAAGCTTGAGAAAAACGGACCGGTTTTGTCGCATTCCGCCCGGAATCTGTTGAATAATGTGACGATCGGCCTGAGCTTGTTACGCCGGCAACTTGACGCGGGCAAACAGAACGACGCCCAAATCACGCTCCAAACGGTGTTGAATTCAATCGCGGAAGCCGAGAAAGCGCACCGCGAAGCCAAGGCGAAATTGGAAGCCGAATGTTCGCTGCAGAAAACGCCGCGCGCCTTGCTCGTCGAGGATGACGCCAATGAGCGATTTCTCCTCGCCGGCTTTTTGCGCACCTCGGGTTTCCAAGTCGAACAAGCGAACGATGGGGCGGAAGCGATCGAGTTTCTCGCGTCGCACGATCGGCCGGATATCGTATTGCTTGATATGCTCATGCCACGGCTCAATGGTCCGGACACGGTTCGAACCATCCGCAGCGATCCGCGACATCAAGGCTTAAAGATCTATGCCGTTAGCGGTTCAAATCCGCAAAAACTGGGAGTTGTAACGGGACCGCAAGGTGTGGATCGTTGGTTTCAAAAACCGCTTGACCCCGAACGGCTGGTCGGAGAAATGGCCCGCGAAGTCGGTATTGTCGCGTAAGCCCCGCAGTAAAGTCCCCACGGTTGCGCAGTCGTACCGGTATTACGGCGCCGGCTTTGAACTTCGCCAAAGCCCCCGGGAGGATTTTGTTTCGGCGAGCCATTTTAAGGGTTTGCGCCAACATTTCTTCAAATCATAATTCCCAACGAGAGCGTTGTGATCGGGCAGCGCTCCTTCTTCGCCTTTGGCGATTTTCCAGTCGCCGCGCGCTGGCGCGGCGATCGTACTGATGGGAATAACCGGAACCGGCGAGAACGAAGAAAATCTAAAAGCCACTTGATTTTGTGGCGATTGGTTTGACACCCGGTTTTCGTCCGAATTATACTCAATTGTGAAACTGGGGAGTTTTTCACGGCGCCCTGGCAAGGCCGGAATCTGGTCCTCCTCACGCCTGGGGGCGCTTGCCCGTCTTCCTAGTATTGCTAGGGAAGCCGAGGGTTTGTGCTTCGTCCACCTCCCCTCCACGGATTTGCGCCATGAATTTACTGGGAAAAGTATTTACCGTGCTCATCTTCATTATGAGCCTGGTGTTTATGTCGTTCGCGGTGGCGGTTTTCGCTACGCATACGAATTGGAAAGATAAGGCCGTTAATACCCTCAAGCCCGAGTTGAATAAGGCGCAACAGGTCAATCAAGACCTCCAGGCGGAAATTGAACAACTCAAGAACGCTTTGGCCAAAGAGCGGGCGGCCCGGGTTAACGTGTTGGCCGCGCTGGAAACCAAATTGCTGCAACTCCAGCAGCAGCTGACGCTTAAAGAGGAAGAAGCGACCAAGTTGGAGGCCGCCTTGCAGGTGCTGACCGAAACCAACGACAGCACTCAAGATACGTTGACCGCGTTGACCAACGAAGTCGAAACCTTACGCGCCGAAATTAAAACGACCATTCAAGACCGCGATGCTCAGTTTGAAGCGGTCGTCGCCTTGACCGATCAATTGAATCAAGCACGCGGCGAGCAATCGCGCATCGCCGAGCGTAATGAGCAATTGATCGCGCAAAATGCGGCGATGGAGAACATTCTCGACAAGAACGGCCTAACGCCGGAGACCCCCGTTTCGCACATTCCGCCGCCTTTGAAGGGCATGATTCTCGAAGCGTCGGGTGGTGACCTGCTTGAAGTTTCGCTTGGCTCGGACGACGGACTCAAAAAGGGCCATCAGTTGGAAGTTTTCCGCGGCCCGCAGTATTTAGGACGGTTGGAAGTCGTTTCCACAAAGCCCGACGTGGCCGCGGCCCGCATCTTGAAGCCCTACCATCGAGCCCCGATCAAGCGAGGTGACAGTGTCCGCACAAAGGTCGACTGAGTACCAAAAGCCACAGTTCAACATCTACACGATGATGTTGCTGTTGTCTCTGTTGGCGATCATCATTGCGTGCATCTTGCTGTACCTCGAACTGCAGCCCTACGGCGAGTTCATGAAGTGGTGGGATACTGCCGGAGCGTAAGACGTCCTGCCGGAACATCGCACAACCATCCAATTTGACGAATACGACGAAGGCGGGCCTCAACCCGCCTTTTTTCGTGCGCGGCCAATGACGAGCCCGGGCATAGTGAAGGCGATCTTCCTCTGTTCCCGGAAAGTATGTCCTACTCGGAGCCACACACGTTGCGCAGTCGGCGCGCTTCGCCACCGAAGTCTCTGCTTCAACGTTATGGCAGCATTTTCCCCTGGAAAACTCTTGGTTCAAGCACAACCCACCTTCGTTACACGAGGGTTGGGTCCAAAAAGAGGAGTCGATGTCTCTTGACAAGCATTAAAATTCTGCCATATTTAAGGATATTAAGGTCCGTTTATCTTTTTCCTGGATTGGCCACGAAGCGACAAGCGGACATCACTCCAGTTTCCCGTTCCTCCGTTGGAGTTGAATTATGATTTCCCCGAACGTTGTCCCGGTTTCGCCCGAACCCGTCACTGTCCCCCCCGCTGTTGATGAGGCGATTGGCGCGATTGTGCAACTGGGAAAACTGCTCGCCGACGAAACGCGGGTGCGCATTCTCACCTTGTTGGCGGAGAACGAGGAAATGTGCGTCCGCGATTTGTGGGAGAAGCTGTGTCAGACGCAACCCGGCGTGAGCCATCATTTAGCCCTTCTGCGTGAAGGCGGCTAGTGAAGTCTCACCAGGTCGGCCGCAACATTTACTACCGCATAAATCGCGCGGGCGTGGCGCACCTGTTAGACGAAATTGCAGTGACTCCGTTGGGGGGGCAAGCGATTGATTCGCTCATCCGCTAATGAGCGAAAAAGCGCGCACTTGTGCGATAACGCGCGCCTCGGCGCGCAGTGTCCGTTCCATGTAGTCAGTTTGATATAACGAAAACGGGGAGTAATCTACAAGTTCTCCCCTGGCACATAGTTTGCTTGTATCCCACCCACCTGGGCGGACTTCGTGGGATGATGCTATAAACCGGTCATGACTACTCCAGTTGCGGTTGGCGTTGATGCGGGTGTAACGAATACCGCAATGGCTTGGATCAACCGCACGGGGCATTCCGAGATGCTCCGCGATCGGGAGGGAAACCGGTTTTTGCCCAGCTTGGTTTTCTTTGACGATCAGAAGTTTTCCGTCGGAGAAGAGGCGCGCTTGCGCGGCTCTCGCAAGATGGACTACGTGGGCCGAATGGCGAAACTAGCCCTTGGCCGTTCTTTGCATGCTCTCCCCATTCGCGGCGAGTACTTTCCTCCGGAAGTGATTCACGCCTGCTTGCTGCATCATGTTCACCTCGAGTTGGAAACGCGGTTCCAAGGACACTACCGCGCCGTATTGACCGCCCCTGCGTTCTTCGGAGAGCTGCGGCGGAAGGCGGTCGCCGATGCCGCCGAAATGGCGGGTTTGCAGGTCGTTGAACTCCTCAACGAACCGACGGCGGCGGCGCTTGCGTTTGGAGAACACACGGGCTATCTCTCTCAGACGGGCGCGCCCCTGCAGCATTTGCGGGTGCTGGTGTACAACCTGAATGGGTTCACGTTCGAGACGACGTTGCTCGATCTGTCGCAGGCGGGCGTGCACACCTTGGCTGTTGACGGCGACTTGGCGCTGGGGGGATTCTGCTGGGATGAACGACTCGCCGACTGCGCCGCCGAGTTGTTCATTCGCAAGTACGGAATTGATCCGCGCGACAACCCTCATTCTCAGCAGCAGTTGCTCGCCCGAGTGCAACACGCCAAACATTCGTTGGGAATGCGGCAATCGGCGCATTTTCCCCTTCAATGCGACGGCAAGACGCTGGAAGTTACGCTGACGCGCGACGAGTTTCACCGCGCGACTGACGATCTGCTGGAACGTACCGTCGAGATCGTTCAAGGCATGCTTGCCAACGCGGGGCTCGACTGGCCGCTGGTGGATCGGATCTTACTCACGGGCGGCGCCACGCAAATGCCCGTCGTGCAAAACCGTTTGCGCGAGCTGAGCGGCCAAGACCCCGATTGCACGGTGCATCCGAACGAAGCAATGGCTCGCGGCGCCGCGCTTTACGCCAGGTATCTGCTGGAGCGCAGTTCGGTGAACGCCGCGGCATCGAAGTTTCAGATTAATCACGTCGCCACCCGTGCTTTGGGTATTCAAAGCGTCGACGCCAAAACCGGCAAGAAGTTTAACAAAGTTTTGATTCCACGCGGTTCGCATCTGCCCGCCAAGGCGACCGAGAAGTTTATCGTACATCCGGAACGAACCAAGGACGTAGTCATTACGATCCTTGAAGGCGAACAGGACGACGCCAGCCAGTGTCAAATTGTCGGACGCGCCGTAATCAAAGACGTGCCCCAGGACTTGTCCGATGAATGGCCCGTCGTCGTCACGTTTGAGCATACGGCCAGCGGACGTCTCCAAGTGGAGGCGCGACTATGTTATACCGATCGCGCCGTCCGGCTCGACCTGACGCATACGGTGGGCTTATCGGCGGCGCAGCGGCGACGTTGGCGCGATTTGATCGAAGCCCAAGCGCCCTTTGCCGACTTCCAGGACGAGCTGCATCGGAAACGCAGTATCCCGATAGCGTATGCGACATCGTCGCCGGCCGAACCACCTCAGGAGCCGGCCGTTGAGGCTAGTGATAAACTTCTCGACCGGGCGCGTGTGTGGCTGCAGCGACTTTCACCCTTGACCGACCATGACGCCCGAGCGGCGCCGCCGGCTGCATCGCCGCCGGGTTAGCCGTTGCGGACGGATCGCGGTAACTACTTTGAAGAGCTAGGCAGCGATTTGGCGTCATACGTTCGGTTCTGTGCCTCCCGCGTCGTTCGGTTTTCTGCATTCCAAGAACTTTATGGCGTGCGCGAGAGAGGACTCCTGCGTCGCCGCCAGCAGAAGGACATCCCCGTGTCGCCTCCCGCCGAACATCAACCTCCGCCGCCAGCCACGGCTCCGCTGAAAGTCGGGCCGGATTGCTGGATGGTGGGGCATCGCAATCCGCACTCGCTATTGCAGTGCAACACCTATTTGCGAATCTTCGACCAAGGCGCGCCGCTGCACGTATGCGCCGATCCTGGATCACAGATTGATTTTCCGGTGTTGCAGGAGAATATTCGGCGTCTGATTGGCGATCTGAGCGAAGTGCACGCGTTCACGCTGAACCATCAAGATCCGGACGTCGTCGGAAACTCACCCTCTTTTTGCGAAGCGAATCCGCAGATTCAAACGGTGGTGTCCGAAGATGTTTGGCGACTCGTGCAGCACTTGTCGTTCAGGCCGGGTAAGGTGCGGTTCGCCAATGCCGAACGCAAGCCGCGCATCGAGTGGGGTGGAGGCCGGAATTGGCGATTAGTGCCCACCCCGTTTTGCCATTTTCGGGGCGCGATGGCGTTTTATGATCCAGAGCTTCGCACGTTGTTCAGCGGCGACTTGTTCGGAGGATTGAACCAACTGGGTCGCGTGCATTTGTTCGCGGAAGAGAGCGACTGGGTCGGCGTAGCGCAGTTTCACCAAATCTACATGCCGACTCGCGAGGCGCTGAGATACGCGGTGCGGCAGATTCGCGCCTTGAAGCCAGCCGTCGAGGTGATCGCGCCTCAGCATGGCCACGTCATTTCAGGCGATCGCGTGCCTGAATTCCTTGATCGCATGTACGATCTGCTGGTCGGCGTGGATTTATTGGCGACGGGCCTCGACACCACATACCTGAAGTCCTACGCCCAAGTGATGTCGCAGCTGGTCACGTGGACGGCCGACATCATGGGGCGCAGTGAAGTGCTAACCCGCTTGGCAAATCCCGCCATTGATGACGATTTCGAATCGCTCGTGCATATTCAAGGCAACGACGTGCGTCTGGAGCGCGAAGGTTATTCGGCGCTGGTCAAAGCATTTGACCGCCTGTCGCGTGGCGAGCCAAGCGAATTCGCCAATGAAATGCGCAGTCTGATACTTTCGATGTGTGCGGAACGCGGACTTCCGATTCCGCCCGTCGGCGTGGGCGTTGAAGAGCCTGGCGGCATGGGGTCGTCTACGTTGTCGCCGAGGTAATTTGGAAGTCGGTTATCGTCGGGAAGCGACGAAGCCTTCGGCGGGGCGAAGGAACGTCAATCTTGACCGTTCCGCGCTGGACCGGTCTATTTGGAGAGGCGCCGCGTCTGGCCCTGACGCGATGGCCGCTGGTCGATTCCTTCGACCGTTCCCCTGGGTGGCTCAATAGGGCGGTTCTCCTTAGCAAACCAGAGAGGAGCGCTTCGTCCTGCCATGGCGATTCGCAACTTGAACAAAATTTTCCGGCCGAAGAGCATCGCCGTCGTCGGCGCGAGTGAAAAGCCGTTGGCCGTCGGGCATGTGGTTTTGAAGAACCTGATCGAAAGCGGGTTCTCAGGCCCGATTTATCCGATCAATCCAAAGCACAAACAACTCCTGAACTTGCCGGTGTTCCCAAACGTGGGCGCGTTGCCGGAGTGTCCTGACCTTGCCGTAATTTGCACGCCTGCGGCGACGGTTCCCGACGTCGTGCGCCAATGCGGCGAGGCGGGCGTGCGGGGGATTATCATTATTTCCGCAGGCTTTCGCGAAGTCGGCCCCGAAGGGGCGGCGCTCGAAGAAGCGGTCAAGGCCGAGGCGGCAAGGTTCGACGGGTTACGCATTGTCGGCCCCAATTGCGTGGGCGTGCTTGCGCCCCACGCCAAGATGAATGCGAGTTTTGCCCATGGTTTTCCCAAGCGGGGCCATGTGGCGTTTCTTTCACAGTCGGGGGCGCTCTGTACCTCGGTGCTGGACTGGGCCCTGGAAGGCGGAATGGGTTTTTCGCACTTCGTCTCCATTGGGAATTCGATCGATGTGGGAATGGGCGATTTGATCGACTATTTCGCCAACGATGGCCTGACAGAAGCCATTATCTTGTATGCCGAATCGGTTACCGACCCGCGCAAATTCCTTTCGGCGGCCCGCGCCTTCACGCGCCGCAAGCCAATCATCGCATACAAAGCCGGGCGGTTCGCGCAGTCGGCTAAGGCGGCCGCCTCGCACACGGGGGCGTTGGCCGGCGTCGACGCCGTTTACGAGGCCGCCTTTCATCGAGCCGGAATCGTCCGCGTGTTCGATGTCGTGTCGATGTTCTATTGCGCCGAAGTGTTGGCCCGTGGCAAGACGCCCCGCGGCGACCGACTGGCGATCGTTACCAATGCCGGCGGCCCCGGCGTAATGGCCACCGATGCGCTCTTAGCGCGCGGCGGCCAACTCGCCACGCTTTCCGCGAATTCGATGGAGGAATTGAACGACTGCCTTCCTCCCGTTTGGTCGCATGGCAATCCGATTGACGTCATTGGCGATGCCGACTCGCTCCGGTTTGCGCGAGCCTTGGAGATCGTGCTCGATGATTCCGGCGTGGACGCCGTACTGGTGATTCTGACGCCGCAGGCCATGACCGATCCGACTTTGACGGCGCAAGAGGTCGCGCGTGTCGCAAAGCGGTCGCAAAAGCCGGTGCTCACCGCATGGATGGGAGGTCAAATGGTGCGCGAAGGGATTCGCGTGCTTGACGCGGCGGGCGTTCCCACCTGCACCTTTCCTGAGGAGGCCGTTGGCGCGTTCATGGCCTTGGTGCAATACGCTCGCAGCCGTGAAACGCTTTACGAAACGCCGCGAGACGTTCCGTTGACCTTCTCGCACGATCGCGCCGCGTCGCGTGCGGTGTTCCAGTCGCTTGCGGCGAGCGAGAAGGACATGCTTTCGGAAATCACCTCCAAAGCCCTGCTCGAAGCGTACCACGTTCCCGTCACGTCGACGCTGGCGGCGCGGACATCGCAAGAAGCGGTGCAGCGAGCCGAACAGCTTGGTTATCCTGTCGTGCTCAAAGTATACTCGCCCGACATTACGCACAAAACCGAGGTCAACGGCGTCATGTTGAACCTTGCAACGGCGGCCGACGTTTCGGCGGCGTATGACCGCATCGTCCAGAATGTTCGCGAAAGAAGGCCCCAGGCGAGAATTGAAGGCGTAACCGTGCAGCCCATGGCCGCCATTCCCGGCGGAGTTGAGTTGATCGTGGGCGTCAAACGGGACCCCGTGTTTGGAGCGGTGTTGTTGGTTGGCGCAGGCGGTGTGACCGCAGAACTATTTCAAGATTGCGCCCTGGAGTTGCCTCCGCTTAGCGAACGCTTGGCGCGACGCATGCTTGAGTCGCTTCGCAGCTGGCCTTTGCTGCAAGGCTATCGCGGTCGCCCGCGCGTGAACATTGAACGTTTAATCGAGGTGCTCATGCGCGTGTCGTATCTGGCGGCCGACTATCCGGAAATCCAAGAGTTGGACATTAACCCGTTGCTGGTTGGCAAGGACGACTTGGTAGCGGTCGATGCGCGCGTGCTGTTGGACCGCGCTGCGTTGTCACACCCTGCGCGTCCCTATTCGCATTTGGCCATCCGGCCCTATCCTGAGGAGTGGGTGCGACAGGCGACTTTGGAGGATGGCACGCGCGTCCTGCTGCGTCCGATCAAGCCGGAAGACGAACCGATGTGGCACGAGCTTCTGGCGAATTGTTCGCGCGAGTCACTGTGGTTTCGCTTTCGGTACGTTTTCAAGGGCAGCACGCACGACATGGCGACGCGGTACTGCTACATCGACTACGATCGCGAAATTGCGATTGTGGCCGAACTGGAAGTCGAGGGTCGGCGACAGCTGATCGGCGTGCTCAGGCTGGTGTCCGACGCGGACCATCGAGACGCGGAATATGCGATCCTGGTGGTCGACGCATGGCAGGGCAAGGGGCTAGGTGGAATTCTGACGGACTTTGGTTTGGAGATTTGCAAGGCCTGGGGTATTCGACGCGTCGTCGCCGAAACGTCGCCCGACAATAACCGGATGTTGCACGTTTTCAGAACGCGCGAATTTACGCTCGACTATAACACCTGTCAGGATGTCGTCCTCGGCTGGAAAGAATTGGAAGGCCATGGATAACGCATTTCTGTTGTCTGGCGCGCGTACGCCGCTTGGCGCTCTGGGAGGCGCCTTCGCTTCGACGCCAGCTCCCGAACTTGGCGCTGTCGCCCTGCGCGCCGCGATCGAACGAGCAAAAATTCAACCGCAAGATCTTGACGAAGTCATCATGGGCAACGTCGTTGGCGCCGGCCTAGGACAAAATCCGGCTCGGCAAGCGGCCATCAAATCGGGCGTGCCTGTCTCCGTGGGAGCGGTGACGATCAACAAAGTATGCGGCTCTGGATTGAAGGCCGTCATGCTTGCCGAGCAGGCGATCCGCGCTGGCGACGCCCATCTCGTGGCGGCAGGCGGAATGGAAAACATGACGCTTGCTCCCTATCTCTTGCCCCGCGCACGACAGGGTTATCGCCTGGGACACGGGCAAGTTTTGGACGCCATGATCCACGATGGTCTGTGGGACGCGTACGGACACCAACCCATGGGCGTCTACGGCGACCAGTGCGCCGTGCAACACCACTTAACCAAACAGGAGCAAGACGACTTCGCGGTACGGTCATTCACGCGGGCAAGGCAGGCTCAGCAACAAGGTGTGTTCGAGGCTGAGATTGCGCCCGTCGTTGTGAAGACAAAACACGGCGACACGATCGTGAGTCATGATGAATCGCTTGAGCGGTTCCACGAAGAAAAGCTGCGCCAGTTGACTCCCGCATTCGACGTTGCAGGCACGGTGACTGCCGGAAACGCTTCGAGTATTAACGATGGGGCGGCCGCTGTGGTGGTTGCATCGGGAAAGCGATGTGCGGACGCGGGGTTAAAGCCACTGGCCCGGATCGTAGCTTCAACAACGTTCAGCCAGCAGCCCGAACGGTTCACGACCGCTCCCCTTGGCGCTCTCGTCAAGCTGTTAGACAAGGTCCAATGGTCAGTCGAGGCCACCGACCTGTTTGAAATCAATGAAGCATTCGCCGCGGTGGCCCTCGTGGCGGAACGCCACTTGAACATTCCACCCGAGAAGGTGAACATTTACGGCGGCGCGATCGCGCTGGGACATCCGATTGGCGCCAGCGGAGCGCGGATTCTGGTCACGTTATTGACGGCGCTGCGGCTCACGGGGGGACGGCGCGGCGTCGCGTGTCTCTGCATTGGCGGGGGCGAAGCCGTGGCAATGGCCGTCGAACGTGTGAGCGACCTGTCGGACTGACGCCACAATGCCTCCCTGGCGCCATGACTTGGCCAAGATGTGTTTATTCGGAGTCAAAGAGAATGCTTGTCGGCGTATTTGCAGATTCGCACGATCATTTGGATAACCTGCGCCTGGCCGTCGAGCAGTTCAATCGCGCGGGTTGTGAGGTGGTCTTGTTCGCGGGTGATCTTGTATCCACATTTGCCGTGCCTCCGCTGCGAAAGCTCGCGTGCCCGCTGGTCGGTTGCTTCGGTGATAACGAGGGCAACAAAGCGGGCCTGTACGCGGGCATTGGAATTGTGGGAACGCTGGGCGAAGCGCCGGTTCGTTATGTTGGGCGCGATGGTACGCGTTTTATGATCGTCCACATGGAACGACAAGCTCGGGGAATATCGGAAGATTTCGACGTTTTTATCTATGGTCACACGCACAAGCCTGTGGTTCATCTCGATGAATTGGGACGGCTTTTTTTGAATCCCGGTGAGACAAGCGGTTGGACGTTTCGCCGGCCGACGATAGCGCTCCTAGAGACGCAGACCAAGCACGTCGAAATCATCGAACTCCGGCAAGCGCAGGTTGATGCGTCAGTTGGCTAAACCTGGGCCCGATTTTTGCAAGCTGGGCGTGGCGGCACACACGGCGCGCCAACTCGCACGCACCGGCCTGGCAATTTCATGCTGCATCTGCACGATCTTGCAGATCAGGACCCTTGCATAGCCTGGCGGCGCGCTGCGGCACGGTGGACTTTTCCGATAAAACCCCTGGAACCGGCTGGCGGTCGCAGTTTTTCGCGTCTTGACCGAGGCCATGGCCCGCGGGTTGCGTAGTGAACCACCATCGCTCACTTCCTACTGTGGATTTCCAGCGGGGCTTTTACCATGAAAGATCCCTTGATCACGGACGATGCCGCTCTCGCGTCCATGAAGCGAGGGCGGCACGAACGTAAACCGCTAACGCCCGAACCGGCTAAAGACACGCTCTCGGTGGCCCTAGCCGACGACGAACCGGAGATTCTCGGCTTTCTGGAACGCGTCGTTTCCCACTGCGGTTATCGAATTGTCGCGAGCGCCGAAAACGGCCGCGAGTTGCTTGAAAAGTGCCGGGCCGCCCGGCCTGATCTCATTATCACCGATGTTCGCATGCCCGAGATGACGGGCTTGGAGGCGGTCGCGGCGTTTGAGGCGGAATTGCCGACGCCGGTGATTCTCCTTTCGGCCCAGCACGCGCCGGAAGCCCATGAGGCGCCGCATCCGGAATATGTCCTAAGTCATCTGTTGAAGCCGTTCAAACGAGCGGACATCGAAGCGGCTTTGCGACGCGCCATGACGCATATTTGCGAGTTGCGTTTGCATCCCCGACGCACGCGCACGGCGTAAGCGAGCATTACGTCCCATGGCGTCGCCTTTCCACGATGAGGAGCATTCAAGGAAGCCGCAAGACGTCGTCGCATCGCGAGGAGACGATCGCAATTACGACTGCCCTGTGGACAGCATGCGCACGACGAGCCCATAGGGCGGTTTGAAGTCAGGATCGACATATCCTAACAGCCCCCACAGAACCCGGTATGGCGGTTCGCGGGCGGGATAACTGATGTAGCCGTCGGTGAGAACCAACACGGCGTCCACTTCGGGGTCTTCCGCCAAATAGTGCATCGCAGGACACATATCGCTGTAGCCGAAGCCGGCGACGTGAAACTCCGCCAACCGCTGCGGTTCGACCCACTGGTCGCTCGTCACTTCAATATCGCACTGGACGACATGCACGTCCGAAACCCCTGAGGCTTCGCAAAACGTCGCAATGGCGCCAAGGGCTCTGGGGAGATAATCCACCATCGAACCGCTCGTGTCGAGCACGACGTGCAACGTCCAGCCGTCGCGCCGTCGGCCCGGCAGTACGACATCGCTGCGATTACCGCTACGGCGTGAGGGCCGAGCGTACGACCGTTCTCCAGGAGCTACGGCGTCCATCCAACGCTGAAGCGCCAATTCCCACGGGGTGTGGTATGCATCACGCACCGCTTGCATAAGGGCTGCGCCGCGCTGCGGTTCGGGCAGATCGGAGGGCGCGTCGGCCGCGTCAATCTTCGATTTCAATTGGCCAAGGCTTGCAGCCTTAGCCGCCGCTTTGCGCACCTCGTCTTGCAGTCTCTGGCGGAGTCGCGGCGAAACTTCAGGCTCGAACTCGTCTTCGCGCGTCGGCGGCAAAACGTCGCCGCGAAGTAAGTCGGGGTCGGGCGACTGTGGTTCGGGCTCGGGGGTGGGCTCCACAAGCCCCGCCTCTTCCAGCGCTCGTGATAAGACCGATCGCTGGGCGCGAGATCGAGTTCGAGCGTGCGTCACGCTCCAACATTGCAACTCGTCTGACGCATTGCCCGACTGGCTCAGTTCCACGATCAAATGCTCCAGCGATTTTTCGCGAGCGCCGGGCATGTCTAAGCCGTCAAGCGGCGGATCACGCTCCAATTCTTCACGCAACATATCGTTGATGATGTAGTCATGGGCGAAGTTCACAAGCAGGGGATGGGCGCCCTCCTCCCGGCCATGGGTGTTCAATGCCAAGTGGAGCAACTCATGTGCGACGACGAATGCGGCGTCCGCCATCGGAACTCGAGCGAATACCTCCGGATTGACCAACATCAACCCCGACGACGCGACCGCCGCAACTTGCACGCGCGGCGAAGCTTTGATACGTGTGAGTCGCGCCAGGCCGGCCAGATGCGGCAAACTGGCGCTGGCCAGACGCAGCGCTTGCTTGGCTCGTTGGAGCGCCAATTTATCGGTTTGGGTCTTCAGTTCATGCGGTTCACTTGGTTCAACGGTCATAACCCTGTCACCTCCTTGAGCGCTTGGAACATGGCGTCGGAGGCGCCCAACCGCGCCCAGGGTTCAACGAGGTCGACCAAGACCGCAAACCGGAATTCGCCAGGAATGAATTCTAAGAACCGATTGACTTGTTCGGGCGGAATCGGCGGAAGTTCGTTTCGTTGCAACAGGGTGCGCAGCCGATTGATGATGAACCAGCGGGCCGTGTCAGACTCGGGCAGCTTTTCCGGGGCGGCGAAATACTCTTCGATGGGTAAAATGTCGGCCAACGATTCCTCCGCCATGGCGCAAAAGAGCGCGGCGTCCTCGGAGGAAACTGACCCAAATGCAAGCGCGCGCCGCAAGTCGTTGCTCAACACGCTTCGTTGCTCGGCCAGTTCGAGCGCTCGCGAAAGCGTGGTCCATGCGCGGGGCGTCGAGAACGGCGACGGTTCCGCGGGCGCCGACCGCATGAGCGAGTTCGGCATGTACGTGACGAACGCCAAGATTTCCGAGCGCACGCCGTTGGCTTTCGCCCACACCAGCCATTCTTTCACGTCGACGCGCACGTGCAAAAGAAATACGCGGTTGAGCAACGCCATGCTCATGGAGCGAACCAACGCTCGATCTTCGGAGCGGTTGCCCGCGGCGACCACCCAACTGTCGGGAGGCAGTAAGTGCTCTCCGACGCGCCGCTCCAACAATAGCGAGTAAAAGGCCTTCTGGATGTCGGGCGGGCATGCGGGGAGTTCGTCCAAGAAAAGGCAAAACCGTTCCGGCGTCTCCGGCAGCAACACGCGAGGCGGACAAAAGACCGACCGCTCGCCAACGATGTGCGGCACGCCGCTCACGTCTTCCGGTGCGATCTGCGTGCCCAGTAGCGAACGGCACGGCAACTCCGCCGCAGCCGCTGCTTGGCGCACGGCTTCGGACTTGCCGACCCCCGGCGCCGAGAGCAGAAGCAGGCTTTGTTCATGGGCCAACGACATGATCAACGATTGGGCCTGTCTCAACGTGACCGTGGGCCGGTCGCGCGTGATGTCGAACCAACATCCTAAGGCGAGCCCCTTTTCCGCCAGGGCAGCTTCCACTTCCGCGATACGGGCCTCGTCAAAATCATTGAGGCGCAGCAGTTCGCCCTTAGTTCGGCGGATTAGGTTGTCCACTGTGTAAATCGATTCGCTTTCAAGCGATTGCACGGCGCGTTGCGATAGCGACAAGGTGCGCACTTGGACGCCGATATAACTCCGCCAATCCTCGTGTGTCAGGTTCGTACCCTGCGACTGCACGGCCTGCCACCAAAGGCAGAATGGCGCAACATCTTCTGGCGAGACGCGCCCCGCCACAAGCGCGCGAAGCTGGGGTTCGTCCAGAACTCCGGCCCGCTGCGCCTGGTCGAGCGCTTGCGAGAGGGAGGCCCAAGCGCGCGGCGTCGAGAAGGGTTCAGGATGATTCGGAATGGGACGCAATAGCGATTCGGGCGAACCGCGAATGAACGAGGTTACTTCGGGACGTAAACCTGCGTTGACCGCCCACGCTTGCCATTCGGCATGATCAACGCGAACTTGCAGCACAATCACGCGATTCATCAAAGCACTGCTGATCGTTCGCACAAGAGCGCGGTCCTCGCTGCGATTTCCTGCCGCCACGACCCAGGCGCCCTCAGGCAAGTGGTGTTCGCCTAAGCGCCGCTCCAGCAGTAGTGAATAAAACGCCTTTTGAATATCCGGCGCGCATGCGGGCAGTTCATCCAGGAACAAACAAAAGGGCGTCGCATCTTCGGGCAACAAGACCCTTGGCGGACAGAAGACCGACCGTTCACCCACAATGCGCGGCACGCCGCTGACATCTTCCGGCGCAAGCTGAGTACCCAACAACGAACGGCAGGCTAATCCCGATTCTTGCGCGGCCTGTTGCACGAGATCCGACTTGCCGACGCCAGGAGGAGATAGCAAGAGAAAGCTTTGTTGATGGGCCGCGCACTGAATTAATTGCTTGGCTTGCGATAGCGTCACCGTTTCAATCAACCGATCACCAGACATGTTCAGGCGACGCTCCTTAGTTTGGCGTGTCGTGTTGTATGACGGTTTTCAAGCGGTGCAGTAATAATTACCCACGAAGACGTCGTGCGATCGTCATCCGACGATCCAAGCTGAACGAACCAGTCTGAACTACGAGGCTTCCGGGGCATGCCAGCCGCTGGGGCAATAAAGCGGGGGACTCGCATCGGCATCGTTAGCGCGACTACCGAGATCCGCGTAACAGGTGACGAAAAGCTGCGACGCCAAAGGTCGATCGAGGTTCATCGCTACCGTCCAGGCCTGGCGCCACAGGTCCTCCGCGGGCTGATGGAGTGGACCATAGTCCCGCGTCCTCTGATGGAGCCCTGGTTGGTTTAATCGGTTCGCGTTATGTAGGAGCACAAGCCCCCAGAATAATGCAGTTGGACAGTCCGTTTCGAGGGTTCGCCCTAAGAGCCGCCGATCCCGATGATATAACCGGTTAATGTTCGCCAGCAGGCGATGATGGATGAATCGCAAATTGGCGACACACTGCATTTCTTCATGCTGGAGCAGCCAGGCGTACTTTCCCAGCGCCGCCGGATCGGCCGCGACCAGGAGAGCGGCATAAGCGTTTACCGATCGGCCGCGAAATTCATGATCTTGAACCAATCGATGAAATGGTTCGATCTCGGTCGCTAACCAGAGAGATCGCAAGCGCGTGGGGTCGGCTCGCAAAAAGGCTGACATTTCTCGCGAGAATCGTTTCGCGGAGATTCGACGCAGGACGCCCGTCGCCGCTTGCCAACGCTCGCAGGGTTCAACTCTTTCGGCCAGCGCAACCAAAGTCTTGAACGAGGCGGGACGTCGGTCGAACTCGGCCTGCACGCGATGGCAAAGCTCCTTCGCATCCAAGACCGTTGTCTTTGGCTTGCCTGTGCGGCGTCCTCGGCCGGAGCGGCGAACCAACTGCTCCTCAAGCAACTCCAGTCCTTCCGGAGGATCAACGAGCGCCGTGAGCGCAAACGGCTCGAAGTTCGACGCTTCGATGCACGCGGGATCGCTCCCGGCGTATCCTGGCAAGTCACGGGCGCGCACGAACCCGTGTTGCACCAGATACGCCGCGTCAACGGGGGTGAGCGCGCCGCGTTGCCAAAAGTGCCGAATCAACTGTGCGATGACCTTCATAAGCCCTTCTGGGTTAGGAAGAAACCAACGCGGCCCTGGGGCGACGAGACCTATCGAGCGTCGCCATTATCGTCGTGCGGCAGTGGGACGCAATCGTGGCAACATTCGTTTGGCAATTGGCGGCGTTGATGCGATGCTGCGAAAATTATTGGTTTGATCTGATTCGCCGGGCGACAATCGCTTGCGCGACGTTCCACCGACGGATACTTGGTCATGACGTCCTCTGGCGACGTTGTTTCCACCGACGGTCAACCCAGTCGGCCGAGGCTAACGGATGGCTTCGCTGAACAGGCGTTCGTTCGCACCTGAAGGAGTATGTGGTTTTCGTCGCTAGATCGGACAATGTTTCCGAAGAACATTATCTTGCAGCGAAGTGACGCGCCATCCACCCTGGTTCGAGCAGCCTATTTGGCGCGGCGTCGGGGGTGATGGCGACTTGCCATAGGAACGCTCGGTGTCGCTGTTAAGGTAGCGAACGCCGGTCAGCGCGCGCCAAGCGTTTGGCGCCAATCGCAGTTGATTGCGAAATCATAAAGAAAGGCCAAAGCGAAAATGCTTCGGCCTTTGCGTGAATAATGTTGCGACGTTCGTGTTGAGCTAGGCTGCGTTTTTCTTGATCTTTTGCTTCACGTTTAAGCCGGCGGCCGTTCTTTGTTCTGGGGTTAAAAGCGCGAGAATTGCATTGCGCAGTTCGGTTTGAACTTTCTTCAAGTTTTCCTCCGCGGCGGCGATCGATTTCTTCTGCTCATCGGTCAGTTCGACCGCGGCGGCAACTGCGGCTTTAAGCTCGTCGCCCTTTTTGCCTTCTTCTCTTGCCTTTGCCATGGCAGCGTTGCGGGCCTTGCGGACATCGGCCGGAAGTGTCGCATTGACCGCTTTGCGCGCTTGCGCGAGCTTATCTGCGAATTTAGCTTTGATACCTTCCAACTTTTCCTTTTGTTCGTCGGTTAAGTTCGCCTTCTCTAACTGCTCGGCAAGCTTGGCGCCGATCACCGATGGCGCTTGAACCACTTTTGCTTGAATCGGCTTTTTCGGGGCCGCCTGATCGTCTGCCATCAGCGGCGCGGCAACCAAAACCGCCAGAGAGAAAACAATCCAAGTTTTGAGCGCACAGTTCATGGGAAGCAACTCCAGAAGGATGGAAACCGGTTGTGCCTTGGCAATCTCGGCGCCTCGAACCGGTGGGAATTCGCGCGTTAAGTAATCCTCCCTGAGTCTCAGCCGCGGTTCTCCTTCGCCGCTGTCTTCCGGACGCGCGAAGCGTCCGGGAAAGTTTTCGTCGACTATCTCCGTGCGATGCACCGAGTCGCGACCCGGTGCTACGCGAACAACGATTGGATTACCTTACCGTCGCGTACAATGGTGATTGGCCGGCCGGTATCGCTGTGGTATTCCTTCGTGTGGTCGATGCCCAAGTTGTAATAGAAGCTTGCCGCGACGTCGTCGGGAGAGAAGCCTTCGTTCTTCGGCGCCGAGGCGGTCTCGTCGCTCTCGCCAAGCACCTGGCCGCCGCGCACTCCGCCGCCGGCCATGAGCATAAACATGCACCGCGGGTAGTGATCTCGGCCGCCTTCGGCGCTGCGCGTGTTGATCTTAGGAGTGCGACCGAATTCGCCGGTTACAAATACCGCCGTCTTGCCGAGCAAGCCCTTTTGATCCAGACCGTTCAACAGGGCCGCCAAGCCGACATCGAACTTGGGCAGCAAGTTGGTTTTGAGCCGCGTAAAGTTGTCTTGGTGTGTATCCCATCCCCCCAGCGATATTGTGACGAATCGTACGCCCGACTCCACCAGACGGGTAGCCAGCAGGCAGCTCATGCCAAAGGGATCCTCGCCGAACGGTTTGGCGAACTCGGCCGATTCCTTGCCTACGTCAAATGCGTCGCGCGTGCGCTTGGAAGTGATGATGGAGTACGCCTGATCGGAAAAGCGATCCAAACCGTCAAGTAATTGATTGCTTGCTTCGAAGCCCTTGAAGGCGGTGTCCAAGTTACGCAGCAAGGCTTGACGTTTTTCCACTTCGGCGACGGTCAGGCCATTGCCTAAGGCGATACCGCGAACACTAAACGGCTGACCTGGTCGAGGCGTCGCTGCGGTATTAAGCGGCGCGTACTTCACCCCCAGAAAACCTGCGCGCTGCGCACTATTCGGAATCGCCACAAACGGCGGCAAGTCCTCCAGGGCCGATTGTTCCTTTTCCTTTGTAACCACCGCACCGTAACCGGGATACTCGAGCGAGGGAAGCGGACGATTGCCCGTGTTCACATATTCGGTTCCCAGCTGGTGCGCGCCAAGCGTATGGGTCACGCCGCGCAGAATGGCGTATTTGTCGGCGCACTGCGCGAGATGAGGCAGATGCTCGCAAATCTCGACGCCAGGCACGTTGGTCTTGATAGGATTAAACGCGCCGCGAAACTCACTGGGAGCGTTCGGTTTGAGGTCGAACATATCCATATGCGACGGGCCGCCTTGCAGATTGATAAAGATCGCCGCTTCTGCCCGGCCTTGTTGGACTTCGCCGGCTTCAGCCAATCGCAAATAGTTGGACAACGTCAGTCCCGCGCCCGCCAGAAAACCGACTTTCAGGAAATCGCGTCGCGCGACGCCATCGCAAGTACGAGATAACGCCATCGTAGAATCCTTTACAAGAGAAAAGGTTGAGATGTATCGAAAGGAACGCTCGGACGGCGGCGGGACCAATGCCGCCGCAAATCACGGGACCGGTTTAGTCTCGGTCCCGGCGCCAGAAGTTGATCACCTGTTTGGCCGTCTAATGATTGACAATAAACTCTTTCGTGTTAATCAAGGCCCACAACAGGCCGCGCACGCCGTCAATGGGATCGTCGTACGAGGCAATGAACTCGCGCGAGGTGTCCAGTTCGGCATCAGTAGGAACACGGCTTAAAGTGCGCAGATATGCTTGTTTAACCAGCTCGCTTGGATCGCGCGGCTCATCACTCTTAGCGGTCTGGTCTTCCGACTGCTGGTCGGCCTCGGCGTTTTTCTCCAGACGAGCCTTGAGGTCGTCCACGCGCCGCTCTAAGCGTTGAGCTTCGTCGTCCTTGTCGGCTTTGCGAAGCTGCTTGATCCGCTTTTCGAGCGCGGCGATTTGCTGTTTCTGGTTGTCGACGGCTCGATCGGAATTATCCCTTTGAACTTCTGGCCCGCGTTGCCGACCAATCTGCGAGATCCAGCCGTCGCGGCGATCGATCATCGTCAGAACGTCGCGATCGTTTTGCAGGAAAACCGTTTGAAGCAAACTAGGCTCCATGGAGCGGTCGCAGTCACAGTTGCTTTCGCGAATGGAGCGGCCGAATACGCTGAGCGCAAATGCGGGGCCATTTGCGTTATTGCGAGGGCTAGCGCCGGCAAGTGCGATGGCTCGGCCTTGCAGGTCCGACTGCAACTTTTCCAAAGCTTCGTCGGAAGCGGTCGCCTGAACGACGGCGTCATAGGCCGCTTCGGCTGGCAAGCGTCGGGGCAAGGCTCGGCTGAAGTTGTGGTTGTCATGCGCGTTGGTTTCTGTGGGCTTCCAACTACGTTGGTAGGTGTCGCTGTTGAGAATTTCGCGATGCACCCACTTCATATCAAAGTGATTTGCAATGAAACCTTCCGCGAGATGGTCCAACAAGGGCGCATTGCTGGGCGGGTTGGCCAAGCTTAAATCATCGGGCGGCTCGACAATGCCCACATTGAAGTAATTCGCCCACACACGATTCACAAACGCTTTGGCAAAGTAGGGATTGTCCGCACGACGTAGCCATTCCATCAGCGGAGTGCGAGCGTCGGCGTGTTCGCTCAGGTCGATCGCTTCCGCAGCGCCTAGCAACCGCGCCGAGGCGGCGTCGGCGTTGCGGTTCGCTCTTTGGCCTCGGCCTGCGGGACGGGGAGGAACAATGGAGATCTCGCCAAAGGGAATGGTTTCGCCCTTTTTGAGCAATTCGGGAAGAGCGCGTTGCAGTTCATTGTTGCGTTTATCTTTTACGCCGAGTTTTTCGACTAACTCGTCGTACTCGCGTCGCCCCTCAGGAGTAACGGCGCGGTTTTGAGCATTAACGCGAGTAAAAAAGCCAGTGAACTGTTCAAAGTCGTCCTTCGTCCATTGGTCAAAGGGATGTTTGTGGCATTGCGCGCACTGTATACGAATACCTAGGAACGAATACGCGAATGCAATCGCTTTATCCTCTTTCTGACGCACATTGGTGCGGGCCCAATAGTACGGCATCGAATCGCGGTCGGCGAAACTGCCGTCGCCGCGATAGATGTCGCTCATGTTCTTGCAATAATCGAGGTAGCTTTCTCCCTCGGTGCGGCTCTGGCCCAAGACGATGCCTGCCATGAGTTCATCGTAGGGCGTGTTATTCGCTACCCGTTGATAGATCCAGTCATACCAGTCTTGACTGGCGCGCCCTCGCACTGGGGTGGCGTTGCGCAGTTCATTATCATTGTTGCCGGTAAAGTCGCACAGTTTGGTGGTCCACCAGGCGGCATAGGCAGGCGATTCGAGGAGTTCGTCGATCTTCTTGGAACGCTTATCCGGTGATGCATCGGCAAGGAACTTCTCGATTTCCTTCGGCGTAGGTAGGGTGCCCGTGAGATCGAGCTTGACGCGACGTAAAAACTCCGCATCAGTACAGACCTCGGAAGGCACGACGCCCAATTTGCGTAGTTTGGCGATAGCTAACTCGTCGACGCGCGTGGGTGTGGGCACGGCGGGATAACGTTCGCCCGTTAAGGCCGATACGGGACGAATGACGGGAATCGGCGTCACACCGTTATCGTAAAACACGACGACATGCGTATCGCCGGGTTCTCCGGCGGTAATCAGGCCATCCTCGGTCACCACGGCGGTTTCCTCATTGTTCGATTGAAAACGGCACAGCGGCGTGACGTCTTCGCGAGAGCCATCGCTCCAGACTGCGACAACGCGCAATTGAACTGTTTCGCCCGCGTTCTGGAAGAGGATCTCCGACGGCTCGATCTGCAATCGGTCCAGGGGAGTAATATCCTTTTTGTCGAACTTGGCGCCGGATTCAATCCAACGGCGAAGCAGGTGATGTTCCCAACTTCCTAACTCATAACGTTGGCCGCCTTCATGCAAATCGGCGTTGGTAGGTTTGGTGATGATCAAGCTTTCATCCACATTTTCCCGGTTCACGTGCTCGACGCCCTCGTCCCCTTTGGTTTCCGTGAGGGCCTTGAAATCGGCCTCAAAGTCATAGCCAAAGAGCGACAATTGGAATCCGCCCTTGCCTTGAAACGACCCGTGACAGGCGCGTCCGTTACAACCCAAACGACCTAGCAGAGGTACGACGTGACGCTGAAGATCGGGCGTTTCGGCTATTTGCGGATCAACATAGCGATGGTCGGCTCGCGGCAGCGTGTCATTATCCGACGCACCGCCTGAATCTCCAGCCAGGGCTAAACTTCCAGCGCTTAGCAGAAGTAGCGTACCGGCAAAGACCGTCTGACGAACGACGTGTGGGTGCATGGCATCCTCCTATGCGGTATGAAACAATTTCTTATAAGTGTTTGGAAAAGGAACCCGTTGCGAGTTGCGATCGATATGCAAGGGTGCGCGGGTGACTCGCTTGAGGCCCTATTAGCTATTGAAGGGGCTTCGCCTGGAGCTTCTTCTTGAACGGTGCTTCATTCGCGCCCGATGCGTCACTACCAACAAAGCGCTGCAGTTCCCGATTGATGCTTTGTTCGCGGTTTTCCTTCATCGCCGCAAGTTGACGATCAAGCCTTTCGGCGCGCTCAGCAAGTTTTCGCCGTTCAAACAGCAACCGTTCCTGTCGAAGGTCGTGGCGTTGTTCCAGCAGGCTTTTGAGTTGCGGCGCCAGCGATTCACCTTCCGGCGAGTCTCGCCCCGCCATCTTCAAACGGGCGGCAAGTAATTCAATTCGCGACTCCGTTTTCCAAAGCTCAAGATCAATCTCATAACGTTCCAGGTTTTGCTCTTGTTGCTGTGCAAGTCGCTCGCTCGCACGAAATAAATCCATGACGGCTTGTTCGTACGCTGTAGGTTGTTGTTCTTTCAAGTACCGCAACAACTCGACCAACTCTGCGTGGTGTTGCCGTACGAAGGTCATTGCGGCGGCTTCGCGTTCGGGTGTGAGTCCCGAGGAGCGCGGTTTGGACGATGTGACGCCGGTTAGTTTCTCGGTGACGCCGCCCTTCGCGGGCGTCTTGGACGATTGCGATGTCGCAGAACCGCTGGACGATGACTGCGCCAAGAGTTCGCCGGCCAACATCAAAACAACGAGGGGTAGACAAAGAAACACCTTGCAACCCATGAATGTTTAGCCCTCCGAGCGATTGTCTTGAGGGACGGGACGCCCCCCCGATTCATTTAAGGGGCTTCCCGCGCCATCCCCTGGTTGATCCGACTCCGCTTGATTCTGCATACCGGCAACGGCGGCAAGCATCCACATAGGTGCTTCAACCGATTCAAGGGGCGAAGTATCTCCGTCGTCATCGAGGTTCGTCATTCCACCCGAGTCCAATCCGGCGTCTAGGTTGAATTCTTCACCATCGACGTTGTCGTTGCTCACCGCGAGTTGGCTCCGAGTTCGACTCCAAGCCAAGGCCAAGCCTTGGTCCGAACCGTAGAACGGGGCCTCTCGATCGCCCATTTCCGTTGAGGTCGTTGCGAGGTCTTGGCGTACCTTGGCCGGTTCGCGCGGCATCCACATCGCCGCCAATTGCCAACCAAGGAAAAACGCCGCACATCCCGCCAGACTGGACCAAGCCAACCGACGAAGGCCGCGCGAAACTGTGCCCGTCCTTGTCGTGCGAGCGTGTTCCGCAGCCGAGTCTTGCACCAACACGGCATGCGAGGGCGAAATCTTTTGCGCGGATGCGTGCCCCTGACGATTCTCATATCGACAGGCGAATTCGGCGGCGAAGGTTAACTCGACGGCTCGGGCAACGGCTTCGCGCGCGGCTTGATCTTCCACAAGTAGCCGCTCAAAGTCGTCCCGTTTTTCCGCCGAGAGCGACTCCGTTGCGTACTGAAAGGCCAACCAGTCAAGGTCGAATTGTGGGGATTTCTGGTTCATGGTTCTGTGGGATCAGGCAACGCGCGACGCAATTTAACCAAGGCCAACCGCATTCGCGCTAGCGCCGTTCCCAAGGGGATATTCAGTTCTGACGCAATTTCAGCGAACGTTTTTTCTTCGTAAATCCGCATCGTGACGATTTGTCGTTGCTCTGCCGGAAGTTGCTGAAGGGCCAGCCGAACACCCTCGATGGCTTCCAAGCGAACGAATGTTTCCTCGGCCGCGCCAGATGAGGGATCATGGGCCGCGGCAAGCAGACTCAAAACGCGCTTCCCAACCGACTGACGACGCCGCACCGCCAAAGCCTCGTGCAACGCTACGCGAAAGAGCCACGCTTTACGCGTTTCCTCCTGCGTTGCGTGCCCACACTCAATCATTTTGACAAACGTTGATTGGAGTGCGTCATTAACCGCAGCGCCATCATGAAGAACCCCCCAAAGGAACCGCTTTAGCTCCGCCTCGTGCTCAACATACAGCGCAGCAACAATCGCCGGGTCGATATTTCCCTGGTCATGAACCGCCAAGGGAGGGGAGTCCTCAACAAAACTTGTTATCAACTCAACAATTAAGATGCTCAGGATAGCAGCTTTATTGACTTACCGATAAAAATTTTTGCATGATCGAGTCAAGCGACGTTGTTTTCGCGGGCCGTCATTTCGCCCACTCGGAAAAACATCGCCGCCAAATATAATCCGGGAAGTTCACTTACGCCGCGCAGCATTGAAGCTGACTTCGTGAAACCGCGGACGATTGCACTTGCGACGCCCTATACGTGGGAGTTTGATCTTGTTTATTGGACCGGTATTCACACGCGAAGCGATCACGAGCCCGCGTCGGGCGCGTTTTTATGTCTTTCGCGCGGTTTACGTGACCGCGCTTTTCATTTTGATGTGCACTGCCTGGCTCATTGTCGCGGGAGTGCAAGTAATTCAGAACGTGGGCGATATGGCCCGATTTGGCTCCGTGCTATTCCAAGTCATGGCACCGTTACAGCTTGCTCTGGTCGTTTTCTTTTCTGCCTTGTTATCGGCAAGCGCCGTGGCCCAGGAAAAAGACCGGCGCACGATGGTGCTACTGCTCATGTCGCGTCTCACGAATAGTGAACTCGTACTGGGCAAGCTTTTGGCAAGTTTGCTGAACGTGTTGGTCATGGTGTCGGCGGGTTTGCCCGTATTCATGTTGACCGTGCTTTTCGGCGGGGTCTCGTTCGCCCAGGTCTGGCGAATCTTTCTTGTTACTCTCGTTACAGGGCTGGCTGCCGGAAGCGTGGGGTCAACGCTCGCCTTATGGCGAGAGAAGACATTTCAAACTCTGGCGATGACAGCGCTTGCGTTAGTGTTTTGGCTCGCATTAGGCGAAGCCGTTTACGCCAGCGGCGTCGTCTGGTGGGGAGTATCCGCCGAAGCGTGGGCGGCTGGCTTTAGCCCTTTTCGGGCAATTTTGGCAGCCGCACGACCAGCAATTGCAGGCGCATCGTCGTTGGGCGTTTTCGATCACGGCGTTCTGTTTTTGATCGTCGGATCGGGCATCAGCGTAGTGCTCAACGGTGTCGCAATTTGGCGTGTGCGGGTATGGAATCCCTCGCGCGAAGTTTATGCACGCCAGGAACAGGAAGCAGAAAACTCGGCTACGATCTGGAGCGTCGAGGCATCGTCCAAGTTGGCGGATACGCCTGCGGCAAGTGCGGAAACCGAACGCCCACGCCCGAACGCTGCCGAGACCGCGCGCGCCGGGCATGTGGATTCGCAACTTCGAGCGGGCCGACGTTTACGGCGACACCGCCACGTTTGGGATAATCCCGTGTTGTGGCGTGAGGTGCGAACCTGGGCGTATGGACGAAAGATTCTGATTGTCCACGCGGCTTACTGCTTGTTCTTTGCTTTGGCTGCCGCGGGAATTTGGTGGACGCTTAGTCAAAACGCCGCCTCCCCCGCCGATGATCAAGGGACGGCCATTCCTGCGACGGCGAAGCTCATGGCGCCGCTGTTCATGATGAGTTTAATCATCGTTAATGCGCTAGCCGTAACCGCGATCACCAACGAACGCGACGGCAAATCGCTCGATTTGCTCCTGGCGACGGATTTGTCGCCCAAGGAGTTTATCTTGGGCAAGCTGGGAGGCGTGTTCTGGGTCACGCGACTCATGATTGTGCTGCCGTTGGTATTATGCGTCTACTTGTGGTGGGCGGGAGGAGTATCGCTAGAGAATCTGACTTATCTGACGGGTGGACTTCTGGTGATGTTTCTGTTTGCAGCGTCCTTAGGCGTTCATTGCGGCATGATCTACGCGAGCAGCCGAACCGCAATTTCTGTTAGCCTTGGGATGGTGTTTTTTCTATTTTTGGGCGTGGTCACCTGCATCTTAATGATGATCTCGTTTAGCGGCTCGTTCCAAGTTCAATTGGCGCCATTTTTAGCCTTCATTATGGGCGGGTCCGTAGGCATGTACATTGCCCTGGGCGCGAGAAACCCCTCGGCCGCTATCGCGGCAGCGGCCCTGATGGCGCCGTTCGCCACATTTTTCGCGATTACGAGTTACCTGCTCGGCGACCGAGAGCTAACCGTCTTCCTGGTACTGGCAGGAGCATTCGGGTTTACGACCGCCGCCATGATCGTGCCCGCGATCGGGGAGTTCGACATCGCCATGGGAAGGACGCAAGGCAACGAAGAATAACGCAACTTGACTGGCGTTAATCCTGCACTGGCGGATGGGGAAGGCGTGCGATTGTTTCGGCGACGGGCGGCGAGTTCACCCCCGTTTTCTCCAGTACTGTGATCAAACATTGACTTGACCACAGGCCGTAGTTGGTATTGCCAGGAAGATAAACCTCGCGGTCGCGCGTCACGGGCGTCGCCGTCTCGATGAGTTGAACGGTTACCGGCGATAGGCGATGAAAGCCCGGTAGCGACTCGATACGCACCGGTTCACTGAGCGGCCTTCCTGCGTGTCGAAACGCCGCTTCGACGAGTTCGGCGCAGTAGTAGCGGTCGTTGTCGAGTCGAAAGTCGTTGTCAAACTTTCCCTGCTGACGGTAGGCGGCTCGACAAAAATCGACGACGGCGCGCGTCGAATGCTGAAACTCGGGTTCGAGCCGTTTTACCGCAACCGACCAGACGCGACGATCTGTGACATATTCGTCAAAAGGTCGGCGCAGTGTGCCTTCCGAGATAACGTCGTATACCACCGGCTGACCTTCTTCGATGGCGATCACGCCTACATGCGAAAATTCGCTGTTGGCAATCTCGGCAGAGAACTTCGAGAAGTTCAGGAACCCCAACAGGATGCGGCTTTCGCCCATCACGAAGATCACGTCCCCGTCCTGCAGGTTCTGGCGCCCCCAGACATCCCAAGCCTGCTGTCGCGCGTAAGGTTTCCGCCAAGGTAAAGTATTTGGCAGCTCGGTTAAGGCTGGAAAGCGCCATCGTGAGGTTGATTGACAGCCGCTTGCGACCAAAATCAAAACTGCCCCCAAAACGCAAACCGCTAGTCGCCGGCTGATCGCGGCGAGACTGGTCCTGCCGGTCTTTGTTGACTGCGTTTTTGCATGCATCATGACGTCAGCCTGCCGTTCACGGTTTGCCGGGAACATCAATAATCGGTATCCAGCATTGGAAAAAGGGCAGAATGATCGCGGCAAGGCCATGTCACCAACGCTTGGTAATCAAGGTTGAATGCAACGACTAGGCGGATTTGGGGAAGTCTTTCGATCATTCCAGTTTTAGCGACCTTCCCGCCCATGCTAAGTATTTCGGCAAATCCAAACCGATCACAAAAACAGATCGTCCGGATTACCCGGCGTACTAGGCGGGACGCGTGAACAAATCGGATGGCGTCGAGACGGCGTCGCGATGGCACACGCAAATCAGGGCATCAACCTCGCGAAAAAGGAGTTCGTCCGATGAATCCCACAACCCGCAATTGGAGAAAACGTCTCGGTCCACCCCTGTGGGTGTTATGCGCGGCGGCGGGTGGTCCCGTGTTTTCGCAACAGGCTGGCACTTCGGGCAGCCTCGTGCTCGAACTGAACACCGCGCGGCCTGCGGTCGCAGCACATCTTACCGACGACGATCCTCCCCCGGCTCCGCCGAGCGACATTTCCACGGGAATGAGTGGACGCCGCGCGCCTGGCGGCGATGCCCTTGCGGCTCCGGCTGTCCCCGCAATACCTCTTTCCGCGCCCTCCGTAACGAATGACGTGGCTCTGGAGCCAACTGTCCTCGACGACGGTATCGCGCCGATCCCGTTACCGAGCGATATTGGTAATGAAGCGCAGGGTATGCCGGATAAGCACCTCGTTGAGCCCGAGGATATCGAAGACGTCAATATCTCGGCGCCAATTCCCGCAGAAGTCCCAGAAACGGAACTTGTCCAAGAACGCTTTCCCAATGGAAGCTTGAAGATTGCGCGGGAAATTACGCAAGACGGACAAGGCAATTTCGTCAACCACGGCTCGTGGAAAGAGTGGGACCTTCAGGGCGACTTGATTGCCGAAGGGGAATATCAGCATGGGGTTCGACAGGGCCAATGGCGGCGCGTACTCAATGCCAAAGATTCGCCATTGTTTAGCACGGCGCCCTACAACCAATATCAGGGACCCTTTGTCTCGTTGGTGACATTGAAAAACGGGCGACTCGAAGGCGCCTGGGTCATTACCGACGCGCAAGGGCACAAAATCAGTGAAATAAGTTTTGCTGGCGGCGTACGTCACGGGACGGCTATCTGGTGGCACGCTAATGGCAAAAAAATGCAACAGATCACATTCCAACATGGTGTCGCACACCAGGAAATTCTGACCTGGCGCAACGATGGTAGCCTGGCCGCCAAGGAAGAATACTTGGAAGGCCGCAAAATCGAATCGAAAACAGAATACCACGCTCAGGATCGTCGGAAGTCACTTGGCGATTATTTGGCTCCGAAAATGGTCGTCGAAAAGGATGACGACTGGTGGAATGCACGGTTAGCCACCTTCCGCGCCGAAGGAGACTCTGATCGTCACGGCGCCTGGACGGCGTGGCACCCCAATGGCCAGGTTCAGGTCGAAGGCCATTTCCAGTATGGCGAACCTGAAGGCGAATTCACTTGGTATTATCCCAACGGACAAAAATCGGTGGAGGGAAGCTACCGCCAAGGCGAACGTCATGGCGCCTGGACTTGGTGGCATGATAACGGCCTGAAGTCGTCGCTCGGAGACTTCATCGACGGCAAGCCCGCTGGCAAGTGGACGTGGTGGACCGCTGAAGGGAAAGTGGCGCAAAAGGCCGACTTCGCGGATGGCGTACCACAACAAGCTCTGGACGAAGCCCGAAAGACGATTCAGGCCACATTGCCCGCGCCCTACCGCGGAAAATAAGTGAGCCTGTTACGACGGGCTTGCCAACACCTTCACAGCGCAAAGAGCGACGTGAGATGAATGACGTCGTCATCAGGGGCTGAGCGAAACCCATCGCTCAGCCTGCTTTGCGTAAGGGGCCTTTGGGTGTTTGCAAATTAAAGAGTCCGAAGATTTGCTCCTGCGTCAACCCGGCGCTGCGCGGCGCTTCGGTGTCCGAAAAGATTGCATTGAACAACTCGCGCTTCTCTTCCAACACTTGATTGATGCGTTCCTCGATTGTGCTCAAAGCAAGGAACCGTGTCACAGTAACCGAGCCTGCCGCGCCAATGCGGTGGGCTCGATTGATGGCCTGATCCTCGATGGCCGGATTCCACCATCGGTCAAACAAAAATACATACCGGCAAAACTGTAAGTTCAAACCAACGCTTCCAGCGCCATAGCTCATGAGAATGACGTGCTTGGACGGATCCGCCTTGAATTGATCAATAATCGCATCGCGGCGCTTTGAGGGAAGCTGTCCGTGATACTCAAGCGGGCCAAGATGTTCGATTCGTGTTCGGATGTGCTGCAGGGTTGTCACCCACTGACTAAATACGATTGCTTTCTGCTGGCTGGCGGCTACTTCCTCCAAGTCGGCCAACAATCGTTCGAGCTTTGCGCTGGCGCCTGTGACGGGGTCGAAGTTACAGATCTGCTTAAGACGCAGCACCAGTTCAAACACGTGTTGAACGGTCAATTGTTCGCCCAGCGCGTTAAGACGAATTACGCCCTCTTCTTCCGCGGCCTTATAAGTTTCCCACTGTTCCGGCGTCAATTCAACTTCCGCGTCGCGATACAATTTGGGGGGCATTTCGGTCAGCACCTTATCTTTGGTGCGCCGCAAGATGTAGTCGCGAGCTGCTTTGCCCAACTCGCGGATGCGCATGTCGGCTGAAAGATAATTCGGGGCCAGGAATTCGAAGATTCCAACAAGGTCCTCTGAACTATTTTCAATCGGAGTGCCAGTCAGGGCCCAACTGCGGGTGCGTGAGATCGAACGAACAACTTCGCTGGTCGTACTCCCCCGGTTCTTAATCCTTTGGGCTTCGTCCAGGACAACGAGATCGAAATGAAGGTCCGCATCGGCGGCGACATCGCGGTCGCGCATAAGCAATTCGTAGTTTGCGAGTTTCACCGGCGTATGAGGTTGCATCCATTGCCAACGGCGCCGCGCTTGATCGCCTTCGATGATGCCGACAGGAATCTCGGGCGCCCAAAGTGCGAATTCGCGTCGCCAATTGGTAACTAACGGCTTAGGGCATACCAGAAGTACATTGCGCACCTCCGAAGCTAATAACAACAGGCGAATTGTCGTGATCGCCTGCATGGTTTTGCCGAGCCCCATCTCGTCCGCCAAAATCGCGGCGTACCGCGGATACAAAAACGCGATGCCTTGCAATTGGTAAGGAAACGGCTCGAAGGGAAATCGCACCGCTTCTTGCGAAATGATCGTCTCCAGCGATGGCTGCAGCAGGTAGTACAGCCGGTCCTCGAGTTTGATCACATCGCCTGGAGGACGAATCCGCGTAACACGGGCCGCACTTCCATCGGCCGTCGATCGAACGGATCCGGCGGACGCCAATGCATTTCGCACCGCGTTTGGTTGGTTCGCCGGCGCGGGAGCGCGCCATTCGGGCGCCTCGGGAAAGACGAAACTGCGCGTTTTCACCGGTGTCGCCCCAAGACGAAACGAAACGGTCTTGGGGATGTCGAACTCAAGAGGAACGCCGTACGTTTGTACTTTCAGCGGGCGCGCGAGCGCGGCCGCCCATCCCGTCGCGAACAGTTCAATCGGAAGCGTCAAATCGACTTCGACGGCATTGATCGGACCGGGACGAGAGTCGGTGGGATTCGTCATGAGTTATTGAGGGAAGTGTTTCAAACCAGGCGACGAGCGATCGAGCACGCTGCGCACTCCAATCGAGCCGCCCGGATCGCGAGCCACCTTATCAACCGCAATGCGCGCATCGTCGACGATCGGCATCACGCGACGCGTAATCTCTTCGACATTGGCGGCGGCGCGATCAAGCCGCAGATATAAATCGGGGTCATGCACCAGCATGCCGAGCGTCCCCTCGGACGTATTCAAAGAACGTGTAAAGTCGTTTACGTTACTCACTAAACCGTCGATCGAGCCAAGGCTCCGTTCAACGTTCGTGACGATCGCTTCACCACGTTCGCCCAAGGGTTGGGTGATTCCCTCCAAATTGTTCATGTTTCGACGGAACGTCTCACTCGCTTCGCCAAAGCGGTTGAAGGCAACGCGCGCCTCGCCGACGGCCACGCGGGCTTCTGATACAAGCTGCGGCATCTCTTGAAAGGCGCGTTGCATTTCGCCTTTGAAATCCTCCTCCTCAAACAGCTCGTTGACGTTCTGAAAGGTTGCATTTGCGCTCGTCAACGTCGTCCGAAATCCGTCAATCACGACTTCCGTCTTCTGAACAAGGCGGTTCAGCTGTGTCGCGTTATTGTCGACCAAGGCATTGACGTTCGACGCAAGCACCGTGGCTTCATTTCCCGCTCGCGAGATCGATTGAATCGCCACTTTCAAATCGGCGTCGAGTTGTGCAAACCGCTCCAATGCCTTTAACGGATCGCCTGCCACGGCGCCCTGTATTTCATCGCCGTTTTCCAACGGTTCCTCGGGAAGACTGGGGTCGCTGCTGGGAACAAACTCGACCACGGCGTTCCCCAAGGGAAACTTTGAAGTAATGCGAGGAACCTGATCTTGCCGTAACGTTCGCTCTCCATCGATACGCGCCGTCACACGCACACCTGTTTCTGGTAGAAGCTCAACATCGGTAACGCGCCCGATCAGCACGCCATCGCGCTGGATGGGGGTGTCGACCTTCACTCCGGGCGCCTCTGGAAAGGTAATGTAAAGTTCATAGTCATTCCCTAGGACGCCCGCCAAGGGAACTCCGTCGGTGAGGATGAACATGAGCACCACGGTCAAAATCACCGCGACGAGCATGACGACGCCAACACGAAATTGGAGGACACGTTCGTCCATGAGTTACGCGCCAAGTTCAGGTGGTTGATTGGTTCATTCAGTTACGGTGTTACGCCGGCTTCGCGCATTTCCATTAACCGCTCGCCGGCCTCGCCATGGATGAACTGGATCACGCGGCGGTCTTCGGCCTGGTCAAGCTCTTCCGGAGTGCCGTCGAAAATAATCTGTGGTTCTTCAGGGCGTAACCGCGACAACGGATACAGCATGATAATCCGATCGGCGACTTTACGGGCGGAGTTCATATCGTGCGTGACCACGACGCTCGTCACATGAAGATTGTCTCGCGTGCGGAGGATGAGTTGATTGATGACATCGCTCATGATCGGATCAAGCCCCGTCGTTGGTTCGTCGTACAGGATCAAGTCCGGCTCCATCACCAAGGCGCGAGCAAGTCCGACCCGCTTGCGCATACCGCCCGACAGCTCAGCTGGCTTCTTCGTGACAACGGCTTCCGGCAAACCGACTTCCGCCAAGCGCAGGTGAACCTTGTCGCGAATTTCCGAAGGCTTCATCCGGCGGTGCTGGCGTAAAGGAAAAGCCACGTTCTGCCCCACGGACATGCTGTCAAATAACGCCGCCTGTTGAAAGACAAAACCGAATCGTGTGCGTTGCTCTGCCAATTCGCGTTCGGAAAGTTCATCAAGCTTCTGTCTATCAAAAAACACGTCGCCGCGCGAAGGACGCAGCAATCCGATTAACGTTTTGAGGGTCACGGACTTGCCGCAACCGCTTTCGCCAATGATTGCAAGTGTCTGCCCGCGCGGTATGGCGATGGATATGTCTCGCAGGACGACTTGTTTGTCAAACCGCACGTCGACCCCGCGCAGTTCCGCCAAAGGATCGACTGCATCAGGTGCGTTATCGGGAAATCCGTCGGTAGGGCCAGACATAGACATCAAGTTTCCGGCGACGCTCGGCGCGCGGTTCCGCCTTACAGTAATACGGGTCGGTCAGGCAAAAACTGCTCATACGCGGCTTCGAGAAAAATGTTCAAAAATAAATCCAGCACGAGGATCGAGACGAAGGAGTACACAAACGCTGCGGTCGCGGCCCGACCTACCCCTTCCGCTCCCGCCGTACAGTTAAAACCTTGATAACAACTGACCATGGCAATGGCGGCGCCAAAGAAAAAGCTTTTGAAAATGCCGCTAAACAGGTCCCATAGGCCGACGAAGTCTCGGGCGTTATCCCAGTAATGATGCATGTCGATACCCAATATATGCACACTGAAAAAATAGCCGCCCACGACGCCCATGAAGTCGGCCATGACCGTTAACGTGGGAATGAGAATGAGGCAGGCGAGAAACCGGGGGACCACCAGATAGTGGATTGGGTTGCAGCCCATGCTTGCCAGGGCGTCGATTTGTTCCGTAACGCGCATCGTGCCCAGCTCGGCCGACATAGCGCTGCCGACGCGTCCTGCGAGCATCGTTGCAGCCAGCACGGGCCCTAACTCCCTCACTAGCGACATGTTGATCACGGCGCCTAAGCGTGACTCCAGCCCCAGCAATTTGAATTGCGAGTAGCTTTGAACGGCCAGTACCATCCCAATGAAGGTGCCTGTCAACGCAATGACCGGTAGGCTAAGTACGCCTACTTGATTGAAGTTCGGTAACAAAGTTTCGCGGCGCGGTAGTCGCGTCGACATCCACGCCAACGTGCGATACATGAATAATGAGATGGCGCCAACCGCAATCACCGTTTCGATCACCAAAACGCCCCACGCCGCGATTGAATTGGAAATTGGCGATAAGACGCTCCGTGGTGAGCGTGATGAAAGGGACGCTGAAGGTGCGTTGGACATAGGTTCTCAAACCATCGCTAAGACGATCATCATTAATTCGCTGAACATGACGTGGTTGTATTGGCCGTCACACTCACAAGTAATCGAAACCAGTTTAGTGCTCCATCCATGTTGGGCTTTGGGGGTGCTCGCCGCCCATGGCTTGCCCAGTCGTTTTCGATTCCAGCTTAACGCGGCTACACGAGGCAGCAACGACACGCCCATTCGCAATATTGACAACGCACGAGCGTCGTTTCGGCAAGCGTGCATGGATCGTCAATTCAATGGCTGCGTCGCCGGTAGCCGCTGCAATGGCGCCGACTGCGAAGGCGGCAGCATGGGAAGCGGGGAACCATAAACGCCTGGCTGCGCCGATGGCGGCGGTGGAAGTCGAAACATGGGAGCAGGCGCTGTCTCACCAAGCGGCTGGTCCTGCACGGGCGCCGTGGGCAACTGCGGCAACGGCGCGACATTGGGTGACGCAGCGCTGATGGTGGGCAACGTTACAGGGCCAGAACGAGCGCCAGCCCGCAACGACTCGGCTCGCTGCCATAGCTCCGTTGTTGGCGGAATCGTTTCGGGTTCAAGTTGAATGTCAACGACGCGTTGGTCTCGCAATTCGCCCGCGTATAAATTCTCGGAGAAGAAGTCAAGTGGTGGAACCTGATACCACGGCGGCGAGAAGGTTTCGCGCGCTGTGACCGTTTTATAACCGTCCTTCATGATTTGGATTTTTCGCGTTCCGTAGTAGACAAAGCTGACCGATACGGGCGTGGTGCCGATTTGTCGATCGTCGACGTAGACTAAGGCGCCTTCGGGATTACTGCGAACCGTCAAGCGACGCCGTACATCGCCCCGCGTTGATGTACAAAACGTTAACGTTACTGCGGCAAAGAGACCCCACGTCGTCAGGCGTCTGAATGCTTTGGTCATGAAATACGCCCTGCGATCATAGAATGTTGTTGCATGGTTGCCCCATTGAAGCGGCGGGATTTTAGCCACGAGCCGCGCTTGCCGCCAGTCCGCTTTCATCGCTCGGATTTCACCTTGACCACTCGCGCCGATCTTGCGACACTCCGCCGCGGTTTTGTGGCCGGGAGGGCTTCGACAGACGGTGACGAAATCCATCCGCCGGTAGTTCCTTGAGGAGCAATACGATGGCGTTGCGTGTACGCTGGGCCGTTCTAATTGGATTGGCAGTGACATTATCAGGATGTGGTAAAGGGGAGGGAGGCGCTGCAGATGCTCCCGCGAATGCAAACGGCGAGCAGTCGACGGCGAAGCCAAGTTCTTCACCGGGGGCGCCGGCGCCTACAGGTTCCGCTGCATCGTCCGCTTCGGTCGACCCTCCTGAGAGCGTAATTGCTCGCTTTTTGGAAGCGCTTCGCGCCGGTGATGAGAACGCCGTCGCTGGACTATTGACAAACGCGGCGCGACAAGAGACCGTCCGACTTGGTTACCAGATCAATCCGCCAGGCGATCCCACGTCGACATATCAAGTCGGGCGGATTGAATATTCTGGCGAACAACAAAACGAAGCGCTAGCCAGCAGCGTTTGGACGCACGACCTGGGCGACGGTGAGATGTTTTCGTTTGAAGCCGTTTGGATCCTCAAACGAGAGTCCGAGGGTTGGCGTGTGTCGGGCTTGGCCGTAAGCGACCCCGGCAACGAACAGCCGCTGGTGTTCAACTTCGAAAACCTGGAAGAAGTCTTCCAAAAGAAGGACCTCGTCGAACAAGCGACTGCGGACGGAGCCGTGCAAGACACGCCCATGCCCAATCAGGCCACGAATACACTACCGGCCGAGATCGGAACTGGCTCGCTGCGTTAGACGTCATTCAGGACAGGCGTCGAACCGCCGGGCAACTTGCGCCCAGCGGTCGACGCGTCGGTTATATATGTACGAATCTTCTAACTCTTCGCTAATTTGTAGAACACAAATTTCGAACTCTTAAGCGCGAATTGCGATACTTGTTGGAACTCAGCCGTTCCCTTCTTCTCAAGTTGTGCGCCACCGGAGCCGCTCTTAACCGTTCTGTGATACGGTAGAGCATCTTACGTATCGCCCAAGGGAACTTTCTAGGGCGGCTTGAGGTCTTCGTCCGACCGTATGACGAACGACCAATCATTCTCTCCCGCGCTGCTAACTTGAATTG
The DNA here is from genome assembly GCA_963204915.1 of Planctomycetota bacterium. Lineage (GTDB taxonomy): Bacteria > Planctomycetota > Planctomycetia > Pirellulales > Pirellulaceae > JAHWKS01. The sequence continues at coordinate 171,723 of CAUJHS010000082.1, forward strand.
CGCATTGGATCTGTAACGTGTCTTCAGCGACGAACGACGTCGACACCGATGTCGGTGGACGTTGGCGGACTAACGCCTCTGCGCCGCGAATATTAAGGATTTTTTCCCAGCGTTTTTTCCCGGTTCAAGATTTATCTTTGGAGTGGGCGCACCAATTGCAATATGCCGGTAAATATGCAATGATTGGGAAACCTGGGTTATATAGAAAGAATGCTGCGACAATGACTATCGCACAGAAGTTGTTGCCAGCAACCGTTTTCTGTCATGAATCCAGTTCCGTTTGTGCAATTTGTGCTAGCAATGTTTTAGTCATGCTTTGAGTGGACAGGTTCAAAACATAGTCTAGATTTGTCCAAGTGGAGCAATCGTGACAAAACGGAACAGCAACGCAAACTGTTCAAATACCCATATGACACTTGACAACGAAGTCCGAGGTGTTAATCTAGCCACCTAGACTACGTGTTTTAAGTATCCTTCCTACGCGGCAAAAGCTCTCAATAACAGGGCCTCAGGCAAGAGTTCGCGTCACTTAGCGAAGGAAGTCCCCGCCCCTTCGGTCTTCGCCGTCTGACCGAAGGAACAAGACTGACGACGGCGCAACGTGTTCGGATCCTTTCACGGTACTTTGCGAGACTTCAAGGAGTTTGGGATGAATCGAACTGTGCTACTCGGTATCGCGATCTTTTTCGCGGTTGTCGGCATCGCTCTGTTGGGCGGTGAACAAAAGGCCGTCGCTGGCGGCGGTTGCAATTGCTATTGCGACGGCTCGTGCTACGGCTGCGATTGCAGCTGCGCTTGTGATTGCGGTGGTCGTCAAGGCTTGTTTGCCCGCCTCCGCGCCCGTAAGGCGGCCCGTGGCTGCCACGGCTGCCACGGCTGCAACGGTTGCCATGCTTACCATGATTGCTGTGGCCATGATCACTGCAACCACTGCTACGTCCCCGTGTGCCACGGCGGATATGACTGCGGCGGTTACGGCGTTCCTGTTGAGGAAGGCTATCCGGTTGAAGGCGGCGCGCCCGTCGAGAGCGCTGCTCCCGAAGCGGCTCCCGCCGAAGGCACTCCGGCTCCGCCCCCCGCGGCGGCTCTGGATCGTGCTCCCGTCGCCTACCGTCAAGTTAGCTTCCGTCGTTAATTTGCGCGAATTGGCAATCGAAGTGAACGGTCGTCACGTCTTGCCCTGTTAGACGTTTCTGCCGTACAACGACCCAGCCAAGGGCCGAACCTCTTCCGAGGTTCGGCCTTTTTTATTGGCGGCTGATGATTTATGAGATATTCCGGAGAATGGTCCCTTAGGTCTCAGCGAGCAGACCGGGAACTGTTATGGGTTTTCGGCGGGGGATTTTCCAAACAAGCAGCAGTTCGTTCAGGCAGGCGCCGCCCACGTGATGCTGCATCGAAGAGCGGCGGTTGGTACGGCCAAAATGCTGCCCCAAACGCTCATCACTCTCGAGGGCGCACCTTGATATTTGACGAGCGCCCCACACTTCGAAACTAGACTTGGAACACGCAATCTCCTGGAGTGCATTCGTATGCGCTAGTCATCCTCCCAGTTTTCGTCGTCATCGTCGTCCCACTCGTCCTCATCATCTTCTTCTTCGTCAAGATCCTCCTCGTCGTCGCCCTCGACTTCTTCCCATTCTTCGTCGTCGAAATCTTCTTCAAACTCTTCCGCGGCTTCTTCCTCGTCTTCCTCTTCGTCAAATTCCCACTCGTCTTCCTCATCCTCTAGTTCTTCCGCCTCTTCATCCTCAAATTCGTCGTCCTCGAACTCGTCGTCCGCTTCTTCTTCGAAGTCGTCGTCTTCGGCGTCCACTCGCGGCAGGAGCGTTGTCGTCGAACCAGCGAGCAGTGGTAATGCGTCGTCGTATTGTTCCTCGGTAAACTCCTTGGTCCTGACACTCACGGCGACATTCTCCTTTCGGGGCATAGTAGCAGGATGGGAAATCGGCGAATCTTGTTCGCTGGCGTTTTCTAGATCCGATGTTGGCGGCATCGCGGATAAATCGTTTTGCGCCGCAGTCGACCGCAACGCGGCTACCCGCGGCAAATCGTCAAGGCTACGGAGACCAAAAATCTGGAGGAACTGTTTTGTAGGACCATACAAGTACGGTCGACCGAGCTCTTCACTCCGACCGACGATACGCACCAAGTCTCGCTCCATCAATTGGCGAAGGACTTCGCCGCAATTAACTCCTCGAATGGCCTCGATGGCGGCCTTCAATACTGGTTGGCGATACGCGACGACGGCGAGGGTTTCCAACGCAGGCGCCGACAAGCGGACTTCTGGAGGCACATGCCCCAGTCGCCTCAACCAGGAGGAAAACTTTGGGCGCGTCATTAGCCGAAAACCGCCGGCCATTTCCTCGACGCGAAAGGCTCTTCCGACCTCATCGTACCATTCATTGAGTCGGCGAATCAGTGTACGCGCTTCCGTGCCGTCCGCCAAGTTGGCATATTGACTCAGTTTTCGGCTATTGAGTGGTTCGCGGGCCAAGAATAATACGGCCTCTAACCGCCGTAAACGTGGGTCGCTTGTTGACCTACCATCATCGGGGGGAACTGGAGGAACGTTCGATGATTTCGACGTCCGAAAAATGACATCGAAGTTGTCGTGACGCGCTTCTGGGAACCCCCAGCCTCGGCCCTGTCCCTGGTATGGAAGAAAGCTGGCCCAAAACCTTCGAGAGACCCCACTCCCGAAGGGTGAAGTCGAAACGCCCAAGTTGGAACGAAACGGATAATCCATGAACGACAATTGGCGACACGACGGTCCTGATGCACTGTGGAAGATAGTAACATAGGAAGTGGCCCAAAAATACCGCAAGCCCGCTTCCCGAAAATCTTCTTCCCCAGAACCTTGCGTCGCAAACGGCGAACCGATTTTACCGTCGAATGTTTAGCAGCTCGTCGAGGAGTTGTTGAGCCGTAGTGATCACCCGGGTGTTACCCCGGTACTGGGTGGCGGCGAGCACTAAGTCGGTCAGGTTCTTCCCAATATCCGTGTTCGACAATTCCACGGCGCCTGCGACGAGCGTTCCAATTCCCTCACTTCCTGGCGCGCCCACAACGGGAAGTCCCGAGTTAACGCCTTGTGCGAAGTTCGTTTGACCACGTTGCGTCAAACCGTGTGGATTGGAAAAACGCGCTAAGAGGACTTGTCCCAAGTCGCGGCTGGCGCCGTTGCTGAACACGCCGCGAATAACGCCGTCTTCCGAAATCGTGTAGGTATCGAGTTTACCGGCAGGAAATCCGTCTTGATGCGAGGCCGCCAAACTGCTTTTCTCTGCTGCAAGCCCCGAGACGCGCGAGAAATCGAGTTCAAACTCTAAAGGAGACTCCGAAGGGACGTTCCGTCGAGAGACGGCCACGGTCGCGTTCGTTGTCGAGATCAAATTTCCTTCGCCGTCGAACATGATCAGACCTGTTCCCACGGATATTTCTGATCCGGACGTGGGATCATTATCCGGCGAATCGGCAAACCACCGGTATGTCGTCGTGGAGTCATCGCGGCTCTCCAAAACCGCCGTGACTCGTACATTCATCGGAATGCCAAGCGTATCGTAAACGACGAAGTCAGAGACAGCGGTTTGCCCCTCGGCTTCCTGTAGCATATTGAACGAAAGGTCGGGAGAAACAATTTGCCCCTCGGGTGTTGTGATCTGCATCGACGATAAGCTGATGTCCACAGCATTATCGACCCCGTTATTTGAAACCAATCGTATGCGCCCATCGCTCAGGTAGGCGCCGGGCGACAATGTTCCGGTCTCACCAAGTATCTCGTTATTCGAACTCGGAATCGGATTGGGGTTGTTTGGATCGCTCAGTTGAATCCCAACTGCGTCTTCCATGAACGCCAAAAGATCGCCAACGGTCGAGGTGGAAGTGATTTGAAACGGTTGAGTCGCCAACGAGCGTCCTCCCTTGCGCGCCGCAAGTTCAAGCGTGCCTTCCACAAACACGTTCGCATACTCGTTGCCGTCGCGGCGAATAACGTCTGTCAACCGCGTATTCAGTTCAATCCGCGGGCCGTCAAGATCTAACGCTTGGTTGCCAGGTATGCTCAGGTTGCTGATTTCGGCATCGCTTTTCGAGTCGGTATAAGAGTCGCCAGGTTGTAAAGATTCGACGAGGAAGAAGGTATCGGGGTTGTTTCGCAAGTTACGATAAATTCGCACTAAATCGTATTGCGGGAAGTTGTCTTCGACGCCCGGCGTCGGCGGCGTCGGCAAATTTCGGATTTGAACACGTCCATTAACGACGGTAATGGCGCCGCCGGGCAATTCGACGGGTCGCGTTTCCTGTCCACCAGTCTGGGCATACGTCACCATGTACGTATAGGCGCCATTGAGCGTGCCTGTGTTTAGTTCTGCGGCGTTGGCGATATTGGTCGAGCCATCATCGACGAATGCTCCACCCAGGGGGATGTTTTCGCCGACTAGCCGAAATTGACCACTTGGCGTATCTGCGGCGGCGCCTACCTGACGACGATAAACGTTGATCAGAGAATACGAGTAGGGCGGACCACCTGCTGGAACAGGCAGATCGGTAAGTGACAACGAGTTGTGTCCCGCGCCGACTTGCGCCGCGACTGCATCGCTTTCGAGCGACGCCACGGACTCAGTGCCCGTCGCATCGACGAACGCGAAGCGGTATTCATATTGCGTTCCGACGGAAAGTGAACCGCCTGCCGTCGAGGTTGATGCGGCTTGCGTTGGCGGTGCGACGGTTGGATCAGGAACCGGCGCCGGGTCGGCTTCAATCGCGCTCACATCGGGCTCTGGCACAGATTGATCGCCCAACGTCAAAGTCTCGATCACTTGCGCGGTGTCGGCGACATCCCCTGTCGGCGTCAACGTGCCTTCCAAGGACACGACGCTCGTGGGTTGCGCCACCGCGGCGGCGCCAAGCGGAATTGTAAGTGGTTGAAGTTCCGTCGCCTGAATCGTGTAGAACTCGTCCACACCGTATCCCATCAAGCGTTGCCCGGTAGAAGTCACAAGCTCGCTATCAGAGTTCAGTTTGAAGATGCCATTGCGCGTGTAAAGACGTTCGCCTTGGGCGGCTTCGACGATGAAAAAGCCGTCGCCCTGAATCGCCATGTCCGAAGGGCTTGAGCTGATTTCGACGGTGCCTTGGGCAAAGTCGGGGGTGATCTCCGCGACCGTAACGCCCAAGCCAATCTGGCGCGGGTTTGTTCCGCCGTTGTTCTCCGTCGGACCTGATCCAGTGCTTTGCGTTTGTAAGAACTGCGTGGCGAAGATCGGCCGAGATTGCTTAAAGCCCGTGGTTTGCGCATTGGCGAGATTGTTTCCAATCACGTCGATTTGCGTTTCGGCGCCCGAAAGTCCTGTGAGTGCGGTGGTTAACGCCGACGTCAGACTCATGCATCACCTCATTTTTCGTTCAGAGCGCCGACCCAGCGCAACTCTCGCTTAATCATCCTGTCCTAAGACTTCGCGCACACTCGACATTTTGACTTGCTCGCCGCCAATATGCAGACGATAGGTGCGCTGATCTCGATTGTCCTCGTCGAACTCAACTGAGATTCGGTCGACCACACCTTCAACGGCTTTGCCGGCGTCGGTCAACGCCGAGACTTCCTTTCCCAGCAGGGTGCTCGCGGTTCCCAGGTTCTGTCCCGTGAGTAGCGAGTCCAGTGTGTCAATCAACTGATTCGTGGCCGAAATCTCGCGTATCTGCCCCATTTGTTGGACCAGTTGACTATTGTCCATGGGGCTGAGCGGATCCTGATTTTGCAGCTCAGTAATCATCAATTGGAGAAAATCGTCGACCTTTACGTCGCGCAAGTCGCCGTGTTGGCGCACGGGCGCTGTTTCTTGTGTCGACCCTACAGACGAAATACTTGACATAATTGGTACGACTCCCGGTTAGACAACTACATCCAAATCGCCGCGGTGGGTTTGCAGCGGTCTGCTGTGTCCCGGCGCCGATTGATCCACATCCTTGCTTTTGCTAGGCGCCGAGCCGCGCGATCCCGGCCAATCCGGGTGGCTTCCGTCGCCCCCTTGTTTTGACGATGATGACGGCTGATCGGATGTGCTGCTACGCCATTCCACGTCAAATCGTTCGACGCGAATGTCCATCGCCGCCAGCCGCTCGCGCAATTCGGGGAGGTGCTCGTTTAATAGAGCACTGGCGTTCGCCGACTCGGTTTCAATGTGCGCGGCTAAGGCTCCGTCTTCAGTTTTTATGCGCAAGAGCAACGCCCCCAACTCCGGCGGCCGCAATCGCAATCGAATTTCACCGTCAGGGCGAGCCGCCTCGACCGCCCTCGCCACGCGTTGTACGAATCGCACCCGGTCGGTCGAACTTAATCGCGTACCGGCTGAACTCGCTGGTGAAATTGTCCTTGTTTGTCCGCGGGATTCCTCGCCCGAGACGGCACTTGCGCTTGGTCCAGACGCTGCCGCATCACTCGTTGTCGAATGCCCTTCGCTTGCGGCCGAAATAGCACTCCTTTCCGTCAATTGTTCGCTAGAGACACTTACCTCAAACGATTGTTTGACATGGGCGTTGTGCTCGGGTCGCAATTCCTGCAATGGCGAACCCAACACAGTTTCTTCGGGTTCGTTAGTCGAATTCGACTCGAGATTCAATGACTCATCGTGTGTCTTCACGGCCCGTTGGACATCGTGAGATTGCGATCCACCAACGGCGTCGGCCTGTCGGCTGCGTCCCCCTCGTTGATTCGCAGCAACCTTTCGCGGCGTTGATCTGCTTTCGCGACGTTCGTCTGGTGCGAGGACAGGTTCCAATGCGGGAAACTCCAGAATCTTTGGTGGAGGGGCATGCAATTCCCCCTCTGGAGCATTTGGCAATTGTTCGTTCACCGAAGAGACTCCCGCGGGAGGCGCTTGTGACGTGTCGGTTCCTAATGAGTCAACCGCGGTGAGGGAGGCCTTGGTGTTGTCGAATGTTGCTGGAGGTGCTGAGACGACCTGCTGTGCAGGAAACGCGGCCATCGTCAAGTTTTCGTCGTCTTGAATCGTATCGTCCCGGTCGCCATTCGCTTCGGCTATTTCATCGACAGCAACCACGTCATGGTTCGCTGCGGAAACGGGCGCAACGCCCTGCGGTTCAACGACCGGTTCTTGCGGCGAAGTCGGCGATGCATTGGCTTGCTGAGGTTTGTCCGATTCCGCGCGGAGGGCCGTGGGCTGAGATGTCACATCACCAAGAAGATGCTGTTCAAAGTCGTCTGACGCTTGTTCGGCGAAAGGCGCAACTCCGGCGTGTCCCGCCATGGGCGAACTAACAGACTCAAGCGGCAATCCACCGGTCATTTCATCGTTCCTGAAGTTGGCCCAGGTCTTGCTTTGCGTTGGCAAGAATATCAGAGGCCGGTTTACCCTGACGAATGCGATACAGAATCTCGTGCAAACGCTTGATTTCGTCCGGCGAACGAAATTCGGCAATAATCTTTCGGCTCTTTTCCACGGCCATGTTCTTTAAGATCGTCACGGCGGCGTCGAGCGAATCATCGTTTTCGCTCATCGGCTCGTCGATCATCTTCATGATCAAGTCTTTGGCCTGTTTGGGTTGGATCGCCTCAAGTTTTAACTGGACGTTCGCCAACCCTTCGTCAAGTGTCTCGCGTTGGAGTTGTTCGATGCGTATTTCAAATTCTCGGCGCCGCGCATCGAATCGGTCGCGATGTGCGCGCAACTCGCCTTCCAACGTGCGGAGTTCGATCAGAGCTTTATCGAAGGCTGTTTCCCGCAGATCGAGGTCCAGGCTTTTCTCCAATCGCTTTTCAATGACCTGATCAAAGGAAGGTTGCTCCGACTCAGGCGGCTTCGGAGCCGCCGCGTATTGGGCTTCAAGAGCGTCGAGATCGACTCCGTGAACGATTGCGACGATTTGAAATAGCTTTTCCTCGTTGACTTTACCGCTGAACCATAAATAGGCCAGTCCCGCGTTTTGGACGGCGAACGACGCGGCGCAGAACATCACGCCCGCCGCCATGGTGTGTCGGACGAGAGCTCCCATCACGACCTCTCCTCTCGGTGAATGCGCGCCGCGATCTCGTCCATTTGCTTCATGTCGCGGCTTTGTTCCGTCAATCGGTGCTCGGCCAGTCGACGTTCGCGAAGTTTTTCGAGAACTTTCACCTCGCGATCGGCCTCGACGACCACGCGGCGTTGCTGTTCAATCGCGTCGTGCAGTTTGCGTTGCTGCTCTTCCAGAACACGACGTTGAGCCTGCAGGATCATTTCGTACCGTTGCGTTTGCAAAGCAGCATCGATCCGCACGACCCCCGTATTGGCGGCGCTGCGGCGGAGATATTGATTTTCCGCCCGTTCGCGGTCGATCTCTTGTTGACGCCTCACGAGTAACGCTTCGGCCCGATAGGCCTCGGCGAGCTTGGCTCGCTGCTCATCGAGGGCGGCGCGTCGCAACTTGAGGAGCGTTTCGAGCCGAAATTGGAAAGTTTTCATTTCGGTTGCATAAGAGAACGGGCCCTTGCGGCTAGGCGCAGCAGATCCTCTCGCGCCGCTTCGACCGATGAACGCTCCTCGATCCCTTGCTGAAGGAAGGCGTCTAATTCGCCTTTCATCGCCAGAGCCGTATCGACAGTCGGGTTCGCCCCTTGGCGATACGCGCCGATCGAGATTAAGTCTTCATGGTCACGATGCGCGGCCAGTAATTGGCGTACCGTGCGCGCCGCGTCTTGATGTTCGCGAGGTGAAATGTCTGGCATTACACGACTCAGACTTTCCAGCACATCAATCGCGGGATAGTGACCTCGCGACGCAATCTTACGAGACAGAATCGTATGACCGTCTAACAAGCCGCGAACCGTGTCGCTCACGGGTTCATTCGTGTCATCCCCTTCGACCAATACCGTATAAAATGCCGTAATGCTTCCTTGCCTACTGCGACCGGGACGCTCCACCAATTGCGGCAAGAGCGCGAATACCGAGGGCGGATAACCTCGGGTTGTCGGCGGCTCCCCCGCCGCGAGGCCGATCTCGCGTTGCGCCATAGCGAACCGAGTGAGCGAATCAAGCAAGAGCAGCACGTTCTTTCCCTGGTCGCGATAAAACTCGGCGATCGCTGTCGCAGTGTACGCAGCGCGCACGCGGACCAAGGCCGGCTCGTTGCTAGCCGCCACGACAACGACGCTGCGGGCTCTACCCTCGGGACCAAGATCGCGCTCCAAAAAATCATTAACTTCCCGGTTCCGCTCGCCGATCAGTCCGATCACGTTGACGTCGGCGGATGTATAACGCGCCATCATCCCCATCGTGACGCTCTTACCAACCCCCGAGCCGGAAAAGACGCCCATGCGTTGTCCCAATCCGCAGGTTAGCAATCCGTCAATGGCGCGAATTCCCGTCGAAAGGTGCGTGTCGATGCGCGGTCGATCCAGCGCCGGCGGCGGAGCGCGATGTAACGGAAGACGGTGCGTCCGCGTTATCTCCGGGCCGAGATCGAGCAATTGCCCCGCCGAATTGACTACGCGTCCCAAAAGCTCATTTCCCAAGGGCAATCGCCGCGACGTACGTCGTAAACGCACCCGGTTTCCACGGCGTACGCCCGCCATATCGCCCATAGGGTATAGCAATGTCAATTGATCGCGAAAGCCAATCACCTCCGCCTCGACGGGCCCACCGGTTTCGCGGTCAATTTCGACTACGGCGCCAACGGGCGCAGGGAAACACTCCACGGCGGTGGTCAGGCCCTCGGTTCGCGCAACTCGGCCTGTCAATGCGACAGGCATAATGGTTGCGAGTTGTTCGACATACGCAGTCATTCGTTATCCTGTTAGTTCTTCCTCGATGCGCGCCAATTGTGATTCCAACCGATGATCGATTTCACCGAACTCTGTTATCGCGCGACATCCCCCTGGCGGGACCTCTGCGTCGGCTACTAATTCAATCCCAATATCTTTGCTCGCTTGCGAGATGAGCATTTGGGCTTTGTCGCCGAGCGTTGCCAAATCCCGTTCGTTAAGTCCGAGCGTGATCCTTCCCGAGCCAGCCGCCAGCTCAAGAGTTTCGCGCATTAACTCCAGCGTGATTTCGGGCGACTGCGCAATTTCTCGGCGCACGATTCGCGCGGCGATGGCGACAGCCAGTTGGATCGCGTTCTTTTCCCAATGCGCTCGCCAAGTCGTTTGAGCTTGCTGGATTTCCTTGATGGCCGTGCTCAACGCCGGGAGAAGCGTTTGAAGCCGTTGCTCCAATTCCTTTTGTGACTTGGCGGCTGTTTGCTGGTGAGCTGTTTTGAGCGCCTCGGCGCGTCCTTGCTCGGCAGCCTGCCGGCGAAGTTCCGCCGCTTCGTCCCGTGCTTTCGCGAGAATGGCGTCGGCTTGGCGACGTACATCGGCAAGGTACTGATTAGCCTTTTCGGCTATGTCGTCAAGATTGAAGGCGGCGCCGCGCACCGAGGCGTTATCTCCGCTGGCGCCATACGATTTGATGATCGTCGTCATGTTTTGCCTCGCGTCAGACAGCTGCAACTGCCGGTCAGTATTCTCGATGGGTCGACAACGCACTTACGCCGCATGCCGTTGAACGACGAGCTTGATTTTCCCTTCGTCCGCCAAGCGGCATGCGATCCTTGCAAGCTCAATCTGGGCCAATTCCACGTCATGCAATTGAAATGGTCCCAACGATTCCATACGTTTCCGCAACTGGTTCGCTTCACGCCTCGGCAACCGGCGCATGATTCGCTCGACAAGTCGCACCGGCGCTCCGGTCAAAGCCAAGAGCGCAATCGAAGGCTCTGCTGCGGCGAGCACGCGCAACAGCGTGCGGTCATCGAACCTAGCGAATTCTGAAAAGTTGATCCGTGGTTCCGGAGATGGTAGCGTCTCCGGCGTCTCAACCGGCGTTTCGCCGTCGGGATCATAGACGGAAAGCGAAAGTTCCAGGCGATCCTCGGATTGAAAGGCCTCGAACGGCTCGTCCTCGACAAGTGGTTTCTCGCCAAACGCGAGATCAAACCTACCCTTGGGAGCAGGCGACAACGTCTCAGGGAGCGTGACCCGCAACAATTCCGCTTTTTTCGCATCGCGGCGCGCCAAACTGCTTAGCATTTCGCCACGTTCTTGCGCCGAGGCGATTTGCAGGATTTCTCGCGCGGCAGCCAGTCCTGCCGAGTTTGAACCGCCTAGCGGCGCGAGCTTTAGCGATGATTCGAGGGCCCGCTCGACTTCTTCAAGCAATTGCCCATCGGCGCCTTGCCAGTCAATGACCCGCGCCAAGACATCCGCTCGCAACGCTTCAGGAAAACGCCAGAGAAGGTCGGCGGCTAAAGCACGAGGGGCTTGGGCAACGACCAGTGCGATTGTTTGCGGGTGTTCGCATTGCAGTCGCTCGACGAGATAGGCGGGGTCAGCGTGTTCGAGAAACTGAAATGGACGACGTGGCGCGGGAGTCACGGCGGTTTGTTGTAACATTACTTCATCAGCGGCACTGGCCGCGAGTCGTTCGGCCGGAGTCGGTGTGTCGCGGCTTGACGGTGCGCCCTGGTCACGCGCGAAGAACTCTTCAAGTACTGCTTGCTGTTCCAGCGCATCGACGCGCCGCAACGACTTGGCCGCGTCGCGGATGCGTCGGGCCGCGGCAACGTCAAGTTGCGCAAGCATCGCTTCGGCGCTGGTCGCGTCGAGCGATTGAAAAAGAATGGCGGCTTTACGGAGTGCGGCGTTCATGTGCAGTGGTCGTCTAGTTCACCTCGCCAATCCACTTGCTAAGCACTTTGGCCGCCGACTCGGGATCTTCCCGCACCATGTCGGCGAGTTCGGCTCGCAGGTTTGGCCCCGTCACTCGAAATCGCCCAGCTAGCGTACGAGCCGCCGATTCTTCTTCGTCTGGTTCCTCTTCGGCAGCGGCCACGGTTCGCGCTGGCAATGGCGCCAAGGGTTCCGACGCCGTCGAATCAGCGGCGTGCGCCGAACGCGCCACGCCTCGCAGCATCAGGAGGCTCATGAACCCCAGCATGACCATACCGAGCGTTTCCCAGTTCGCGCCGAGCCAACTAGTGGTTTGAGCCACCATGGTCGGAGTTTCCGGTGCGGGAGTTGCGAGGTCTTGATAGGTTGTCACGGTGACTCCGGTGTACGGGTCGGCTCCCGCTTCTTGTTCCAAGAGTAAGGCGACCACAGCCTGCTCGATCGAACCCTTAACCTTAGTCTCAATGTCCTGGAGTTGCGTTACCGTGGGTGGGGATGGCTCAGCGCCGGGCGCTGCAGGATTCGCTTCACGCCAGACCCGCGCGAAGTACGATTGCGGCACGCGAATGGACGCTTTCACCACCGTCGGTACGTAGGCCGCTTTACTGCCGCGCAGCTCGCTGCGCGACACCGAGTTGACCTGTTCCGAGCCGGACTCCTCGCTTTCTGTTTGGGAGGCTTCCACTTGAGTCACCGCGGCGCTGGTGTTCGCGGTCACGCCGTTGGGAACTGCGCCGGGCCGTCCGCTTGGCGCGGGGCCCGTCGAGTTCTCCGTCCTGCGGTTCTCCTTAACAGCAACCGCGGCGGTCTTCTTGGGGTCGAACTCGACACTCGCGCGATCATGAATTAGTTCGGGATCAAGTTCGACATTCACCGCCACGACTACGCCTGGCACCATCGCCAGCATTTGCAGGATTTTTTGTCGCCATTCATCTTCGTAACGGCGCTTGCGTGCGGCGTAAGGATCATCCGCGAGATCGAAGAAACCACCTTCTCCATTCCCGGAGTACGACAGGCTCATCGTCTGGTCGATCACGGTCACGTTTTCGCGACTGAGCCCGGCGACAGAACCCGCGACATAATCTCGGATCGAGCGAATTTGTTTTTCGGTTAGTCCGCTTCCCGATTCCGACCAGACTGCCGCCACGGCGGTCTTTTCAACATGCCGCGGGAACCCGCCTTTGTCTTGTTCGTCGTAGGTAACCGTAGCGGTGCCGATACCCTCCATTTGCGATACGACGAGAGAAAGTTGTTTCTCGCGGGCATGCTTGATTTTGGCCTCACGTTGCTGCTTTGATTCGAACGGATTGGCGCTGGAAGTCGCCTCATCCATGAACGTCGCAGGATTTGGAGGCAGCGCGTCGCCATCGACAAGCGCTGCGACATAAGCCGCCTTTTGACCGCGCGGCGTGAGCACTCGGTTACCCACGACTTCATACCCGCTCAAATTCGCTTTAGCGAAGGCCGCCTCCATTTTGGCCAGCTCGTCGTTGGAGAACGGGTGGCCGCTTAGCAAGTACTCTTCCGGTTCGCTGGTCGTGCGCGTGGCCAAGAATGTCAGACCGACGATAATTACCGCGATGAGCAAGCCGGCAGTGATGCGGGCCGTGACCGACATGGCTGAGAACATCTCGGCAATCGGCCGCATCGCCTTCGTCAAGAAGTCCATCCGTGGTGCTCCTGCCGCTTAGTCGTTGTGTGCAACCTTTGTTGACGCGCCGGGAATCGTCAGATCCGAATGTCCTTGATTTCTTCGTAAGCTTGGACCATTTTGTTTCGAATTTGCAACAACATGCGGAAGGACATATCGGCCTTTTGGACGGCGGTGAAAACTTCGGCCATGTTTACATCTTCGCCGGTCATTAATTGCTCGACGGCGTGATCGGCGTTTTGTTGCATCGAATTCACTTCGTCGATCGCATCAAGCATGAATTGCTTAAACGACTGCGTGTCGGCCGCGGGCGCGGGACTACCGACCGACGGCGCCGGAAAGGCCGACGCAAACTGAGTGCCTTGAAGCGGGGTCATGGTCTTGAAATCATCGAATGATCAGGACAAGCAAGCGGCGCGAATCGCTGGTCAATAGTCATCGGAATTCACCACATCCGGACGCCAATCAGCCCAAAATGCGCAATGTTTGCGCGCCGAGATTCTTCGTCGTCTCGATCACGCCGATATTCGCTTCGTAAGCCCTCGTCGCTTCGAGCGCATCGACAAACTCGGCGGTTAGGTTGATGTTCGGGTAGGCGACATAACCTTTTCTCGGGCCCTCTTTCATTGCCAAGGGGTTCTGCGGCTCGAACTTATATAGGGGCTCAACTTCCTCAACCTCGACCGAACTTACCTTCACCCCCACGCCGCCATGCGGCGATGCATTGCCGGAGTCGGCCTGAAACACCACGTAGCGCGGTTGAAACGGCTCTGGTTCACCCCGCTCGTTGTGCGTGGTCGATATATTGGCGATGTTGCTGGAGATGGCGTTTAACCGTGTTCGCTGCGCCACCAGGGCGCTGCCGCTGATGTCGAGTGTGGAGAGCATGGATCAAAACCTGGTATGAGGGACACGGTGGGCAAACTCGCGAAGCCGCGTCTTCAAGTGGTGTTGTTTACCGAAGGTACTGCTGTCTTGTAAGGATCTTTTGACTCGGCCCTCGCTTCGGCCTGATGTGGCGCAAGACGCATCAAACCCGTTCGCTGAGTGCTGCTTCTAACAAACGGAATTGGCTATTCATCAAAGCAATGGCCATATTATGAGTCGATTGGTTCTTCGACATCTGCAGCACTTGCTGCTCTAGCCCGATGTCGCTTTCATCGTGGTAAAGTATCGTTTTCATTGCGTCGCGCACTTCGTGCATGGCATCGCCGGGACGAGTCGTTTTGACGCCGGTCGAAACGGGTTGCTCCGTTGCGTCTCGTCGTGCAATTGCAGAGCGTAAGTGTTCTTCAAAAATTTCTGGCGAAAGATCTGCGGTTCGGTAACCTGGCGTGTCGATATTGGCGATGTTCCCCGCGAGCACCTCATGCCTGGCTTGCGTAAAGTAAACGACCTCCTGCAAGACTGGTATGGTCGTGTGATGAAACAGGTCGCCGAGCATCGAGGACGCTCCTCCTTCATCAAGGGGCCGCCGGCATGCCGCGCGCCGACAAGGCGCGCCCATCGCGAAGTAATACCTAATCTTGCGGCGCCACGCTACGCCGATTTACGTCCCGGTTTCTCTCGCGGGCCGTAGCCATAACCTCGCAGCTTGTTCGCCAAGGTGCGCACGCCAATACCCAACGCCGCCGCCGTTTTGCCGCGATGCCCGTCGAACTTTTCCAGCGTCGCTTCGATCAATTGTCGCTCCATCGACGAGAGGTTGGCTCCTGGCGGAATCTGGGAAGACACTGTGGTGTTGTCGCTCGTGAGCCACGGTCGCAATTCGTCGGCGGAGATAATTGCTTGCCCCAAGACACTGGCCCGCGTGGCAATGTTCTCTAATTCCCGTACGTTGCCAGGCCAAGCATACTCGCACAAGACCTCCAGCGCCGAGGGACTTAACTCGCGGGGCGTTTGCTGCAAACGCTGTGCGGCGCGCTGTAGAAAGTGGTGCATGAGTTCGGGAATGTCTTCCCTCCGGTCGCGCAGCGGGGGTGTTTGCAACGGCACAACGGCCAGGCGAAAATAAAGATCTTCTCGGAATCGCCGTGCGGCGACGTCTTCCCGCAAGTCGCGATTCGTCGCCGCCAACACCCGAACGTTAACCGCGCGCGGATGACTTTCCCCTACCCGCTCGTAGACGCGCTCTTGCAGGACGCGTAACAGTTTGGCTTGAAGCGGCAGGTCGATCTCGGTCACTTCGTCCAGAAAGAGCGTACCGCCGTCGGCAAGTTCGAAGCGTCCGACGCGCGGCGTTTCCGCGGTTGTGAATGCGCCGCGCACGTGGCCAAAGAGTTCGCTTTCCATTAAGTGTGGGGAAAGTGCGGGACAATTCACGCCGACGAGCGTCTTAGCAGCGCGCCGACTTGCCGCATGAATCGCCTTCGCAACAAGCTCCTTGCCCGTGCCGCTCTCACCGAGAATCAAGACGGTTTCCTCAGTAGGCGCCACCTGGGCAATGCGTTGACGCAGCATTTGCATGGCGGGACTAGAGCCAATCATGGGCGCCGCCGACGACGCTGCTAACACCCGTGGGCCGCGTCCCGTCTGACGCAAGGCGCGTACGACGAGTTGTTCAAGTTGATCGACGTTAAAGGGCTTTTCGATGTAGTCCAAAGCGCCGCACCGCATCGCTTCAACTGCTGAGGCGACGCTTGCATGGGCGGTAACCATGGCCACTTGCGTATCTTCACCGCGGCGGCACAACGCCCGAATGAAGTCCAGGCCGTCCATACCCGGCATCTGTAGGTCCGTTAATACGACGTCATAACGTTCGCGCTCCAATCGCCGTAATGCTTCAACCGCGCTGGCGGCGCTGCGTACCTCATGACCGGCGCAGCGCAGAATCTCGGTCATGGCTTCGCGCGCACTGGCGTTGTCGTCGACCACAAGCACGCGGCCCGTGACGCCCGAAATAGCAGGGGCAAGTGTCGGCATTTCAGCAAGTCCCTTTAAGCCGCGAGTCGGCGCGCTGAACGTGGGATGCGAATGGTGAAGGCGGCGCCACCCTCCGGGCAGTTCCGAACCCACACACGTCCTCCGTGCGCTTCGGCAATGCGATGCACGATTGACAATCCCAGGCCCGTGCCAGAGCTTTTGGTGGTGTAAAATGGTTCGAACACGCGGTCCAAGTCGTCCGACTCGACGCCCGGGCCGCTGTCGGCGACTTCGACCTCAAGCCCAGAGGGGCCGTCACATGCGGTCACGACAAGACTCCCACCGCGTGGCATGACGTCCAACGCATTGAGCACCAAGTTGAGCACTGCTCGTCGCAGCAAATCAGGATCGGCGAAACTGCTACAGCCGTCGGGTGCGTCGACCTCGACGGTAACGCCTTGCGCGTCAAACTGCGGTTGTAACGATTCGCAAACGTCCCGCAATAACATGTTTAAATCAAACGTTCGCCATTGGGGATCTCGGTCGCGCGTAAAGCTCAAAAGATCGTTCACAGTGGCCTCCAGTGCTGTTAAACTCAACTCGATCTTTTCAAAAATCTCCAGAGAGCGTGCGTCATCACTTAGACGCCGCCGCAAGAGACTGACGTAAAGCGTCATCGGCATCAGGCTATTGCGTACTTCGTGCGCCACGTGCGACGCCATTTGCCCCAAATCGGCAAGGCGGCTCTTTCGAGCCAGTTCCCGGTTCTTAGCGGCCAATTCTTCGGAGAGCCGGCGAACTTCGTCGCGGAGTGTCTCGTGCGACTTTCTCAACCGTTGCGTTGCATCATCCCAGGCGGCGAGAATCATTCCCAGATCGGAACTCGCGTCCAATGATGCTCGCGGCAAGGTCGCCTCTAACGTTTTCGCCATCATATTCGCCAACGTTGGAATTCGTTTTGCGTGCGTCAAATGAAGTTGATCGGGTCGAAATCTTTGGTAACGCGGTCGTTGACACTCGTCGGTTACTAAGTTTCGGAGGACAAGTCAATTCGGGTTGCCGCAGACGTTGATTGGTAAGCGCTCCGCGCATCGGCCGCGGCGTTCGCGGTCTCGAGTTGTCGGCCGAGGGCCTCGCGACGGTCGATCAATTCATTGCAATCGCGTTTTTCTGCGGTTTTGATTTCCTCCACCAGACGTTGGCAATACTCCGCAGCGTGTCGACATCGCACTCGGTCGTCCGGAGATCGCCACACGCGATCTTCCGGCGCTTGGACGCGAAACGGCCCAAGTTCGCGATCTAATCGAAGAATTTCTTCCAAGAGCTTCTGTTTTGCCGCAAACACGCGCAGTAAGGTTTGTGTGTCGTCGTCGGCGATGAGCGTGCTTTGGCGGAGGGTCAGCTCGCGCAACTGCAACAGCGCGCGCAGCTTACGGCCGATCAATTCAGCCAAGATGTCAGTTTCCATTCGATCGCCCATGGTCGTGCACGGCCTTAGGTTATTCGGCCCCTAGTACCCCCAAAAGCTCCTCCCACTGCGTACGGCCATAACGCGTGGCGCGTTGAAAATCGGCATCCGGCGGGATACGTTGGAGGACCACTTTAGCCTGTTCTAACACGCCGAGCGCTTCGGAGGGTCGATTCATTCGTCGGTGACAACTCGCGATTTGCACAAAAGCCTCAAGCGCAACCGGATCATTCTGAAAGCGGTTCGCCGCTAACGTATACGCGCGGATCGCTTCGTCGTAAAGCTCGAGATCGAAGAGGGAGTCGGCACGGCCGAAATACGCGTTGCGCAACATCGCCTTTTCGGCGTTGCTGAATGACGCTACGTCCTCGGCCTTTATTTCGCCAAGGTGTTCTCGCTGACTAAGATGGTCGATTAAGTCGTCATAAGCGTCAATCGCGGCCGTAAGCTCACTTTGCATTTCGCGCTCGATCACGGAACGAGTCGCGTCCAGGTCGATTGTTGCGGCGCGTTTTCGCGGGTACTTGGCCGCTTCGCGGCGGGATTCGGCGAGGTAATATCTTGCGCGCAATGCCTGGGGCGCGTCGCCATAGCGCGCGATGGCCTCCTGGAACACGCGGGCCGCCTCGCGGCATACTTGATGACACTGCTGCAATTTTTCCAATCCGGCCTTCGCGGCGTCGGGGTCATTGGTGTCCACTCCCACTTCGCGGCTTTCGGCTTCGAAGGTCAGACCTTCGCGGTAAAGGGTCTCTCCGAGTAGGAAAAGCGAGTCGCGCCATTCAAGACTTTCCGGACGAAGCAACTCATGCTCCAAGTTCGCTTGCAAGAGTTGTTTGGCTTCGGCGAGGTTTCCTTGTTCCAAATGCGCCGTCGCGGCAAGGATTCTCGCCCGATAGCTCGCGGGATGTTGCGGATACGATTGAAATACGTCGGTAAGATTGGTTAGCGCCCGATCCAGTTCCCCAAGGGAAAGAAGCGATTCTCCAAGCAGCGTTTGCGCATCGGCGCGGCGACTTCGCGGCTCTTGATCCAGATAGAACTGGAACATACGCGCTGCATGTCGGAAGTCGTGCCCGCGTAGGAAATTTTCCGCGCTGCGCCAAACATCATCGGTGTATTCCCGCGTTGCGGATCGTAGCAAGGCGACGTGCGCAAAGGCGACTCCCGCCAGGCGGAATTGTTTGCGTGATTGGCCTGTGACCGCTTCAGGGGAAGCAGGTCGGTCTGCCGCTGCTTGCAAGGCGAGTTGCTGCGCCCAGGCTACGCGAGCTTCGGCCTGAAGGAGCATAGCGCGGTCGGAGGAAATCAGCGGCGGCAAGGCGCGAGCGAGAGCGATCGCTTCATCGTACTTTTGATGACTTAGCCAACGGGCTTGCGCCGCCAGAAGCCGTGCGCGAAAACCTGTTAGTGAAATCCAGGGGTTCGAAAACTCCTGCGGCGAGGGCGCTTCATCGAGCAAACTACGAAACGCGGTCAGCGCTTCTTGATCGCGATGAAAATGTTGCAGCAATTCGGCTTCGGCAAGCGCCGCAACCAGTCCATTCGGATCTCCTGAATGAAGACGACGCGCCGCAGTAAACGCCTTGAGGGCCGCGTCAATGTCTCCGCGGTCTTGCAAACAGACACCTTTCAAATAGTCTGCTTGTCGTCGGGCGGGATGATTGAACGGCTCGCGCGCAATGACTTCATTCAGATGGTTCAACGCTTCATCAAGTGGAGTCAATAGCTCCAATGGTATTTCACTTTCTGCTCCGGCAGCAGCCCGTCGGCGAGCTGCGGCGCGCACGAGGAGGCGCGCCTGTAAGACTTCCAGGCGAGACGTCTGGGAAACTCGCTGCCGTGCAAGCGAATCGAGCGATTGTTTCGCCTCGTCGTCACGGTTCAATTCCAACAGGGCTTGCGCGCGGTCCATCCCGGCCGATTGCCGGTCTGCCGTTTCTAGCGATTCGTTCGCCAAGAGCCGATCGAGATGTTCAACAGCTCGTATCCAGTCAGGATCGGGCAGGTTCGCATAGGATTCGGCTAAGAGATGGTCAACTGTGGTCGTTGACGCCAGTCCCGCCTCTTGGGCGCGCTGCAGCAAATCAATGGTTTTTGCAAACTGGCGGCTTTGGTTCAGGCATGCCGCGGCCTGCAATACCGCGCGACCCCACAATTCATCGGGAAGCCCTTGATCGAGCGACTGTTGCAAATACCCTGCGGCGACACGGTAGATTTGTCGGCGATCGTGCTCCTCGGTGGCGTGGTGGACGCGTTGTATCAGTTTCACGCCGCGCAAATACAATGATATCCCAGCCGGAGGCTTCGTTGGCGAGGGCTGAGTCTCAAGCGCTAGATTCAGCGCTTGCGCGGCGTCGAGGTCTTCGTCATCAATTGCTTGAACTACGTCGGTCAAAGTCGGCAAAGAGTTTTCCGATTCGCTTGGCCTGACCAAAATGACTGTAGCGACCACACCTGCCAACAGCGGCGTCAGCGCCAACGGAATACGTGAAAATGGTTTCGCGCGAGCCCAGGCAACTGCGGTACGCGGTGTTTGCGCCAGGCGCGAAACAAGATTTTCCGGCCTGTCCGTGGGAGAGTGGGATTTGTCGCCTGCTCCCGCCATGCGCGGTATCTCCTCGATTGCCGGAAGCGGAATGCGCGGGATGAGTCAGCCGCCATTCCCGTCCCCAGTCTTTACGAATCATGGCGATCCCGCCGCACAGCGAATTCAAGCGGGGGGTTGTAACAAAATAGTCGTCACGACGTCAATCGAGCTTACGCCGCTGTATTCCCCTCGCGACACGATGTTTTTTCGAAAAACTCGTGCTTTTTCGCAATTACTGTCCTAGAATGCGGGTTCATGTTCGAGAACGAGTTTCGCCGCACTCATTACTCGAGCGAAAGCTCACTTCTGCGCCATTCGGTCGCTCTTACGGAGGTTGCCATGTATTCGCGTACACGCCGTCAGTTTTTGGGAGAAGTTGGTCGCGGGATGGTTGTCATTGGAGTCGGCGCATCTTTGGCCGCTGACTTGGGGTTATCGTACCTTCATGCCGAGGACGCTGCCGAGCGACTTGCGCTGGGGAAATGGGGACCGCTTGTCGATTTGCTGCAACAAACTTCGCTTGAAAAACTTCAGCCGGTGCTAGTTGAGAGACTAAAGACGAAGGAAGTGGATTTGCCCCAACTGATTGGAGCGGGCGCTCTGGCGAACGCCGAGACCTTCGGTGGACAGGACTATGTGGGGTTCCATACGGCGATGGCGATGCGTCCTGCCTTGCAAATGGCAGCGCAAATGCCGGCGGCTGAAAGTGCGTTGCCTGTTTTGAAGGTTTTGTATCAAAACACCGACCAAATCCAACGGAGCGGCGCAGCTGAGCGCAAGACGCTTCGCCCGGTTGATGGCGCAGGAGCGAAAGACGCGAGCAGCCAAACGCTGCGCGAAGCGGGCCGCGAACCGAATATGGATCGGGCAGAACAGATCTTCGCGACTTTATCGAATCGGCCCTATGAAGAAGCGTACAACGATCTGCATCCCATGGTGCAAGATGATTCGGATGTGCATCGGTTCGTGTTGGCGCACCGGGCCTATCGCCTGATTGACGTTGTTGGCGCCGAGTTCGCACATACGCTGCTGCGGCAGTGTGTTAGGTACTGTGTCAAGTCGGAACAAGACCGATTGTCGCGCCGTGGCCCTGAATCGGAAATCCGCACGTTGTTGCCCAAAATTGTGGACGAGTATGGCCTGGCCGAGAAGGCGCTCGGAACACGATCGGCCGATGACGCCTGGGTCGAGCGTATGTGTGAAACGTTGTACCAGAGCAACGCCGAACAAGCCGCGAAAACGGTTGCAGCGGCGTTGGCCGAAGGCTTCTCGCGCGAGGATGTGGGCGAGGCGATTTCCTTGGCCGCCAATTTACATGTGCTGCGTCAACCCGAAGAAAACAAGCGAGTGCACGGCGCTTCCGTAGGTGTGCACGCGTCGGACGCGATGAACGCTTGGCGCAATATGGCGCGGGTTGTCGAAGACCGCCATGCCGCAACAGGGCTAATTCTCGCGGCGTATCATACGATGCGCTCGCAGGGTTTCTCAGCCCCCTTGTTGCCGACCGAAGCGCATCGCGAACTGGTTCAAACAACCGATGCGCAACAATTACTTGCCGTTACGGAGGAAGCGATCCGGTCTAACAATCAAGGTTTAGCAACGGCCGCCATGGCCATTTACGGTGCACAGAATTACCCAATACGACCAGTATTTGACCTGATGTTGCGGTACACGGTGAGCGAAGACGGACGACTTCATGGCGAAAAGTATTATCAAACCGTTACGGAAGAATTCGCCACGACGCGGCCCGCCTTGCGATGGCGGCACATCCTGGGGCTCGCTCGGGTGACAGCTAGCGCGTACGGATTCAATCGTGATGACCAACCTGGCTACCGCGCGCCAGGATATGAAGAAGCCCGACGTTTGCTGAACGTCTAATCGCAGCTTATATTTTCTTGCCAATTTGGAATGCTGGACTACGGAGGGGGTATCGCGTAGACCTGTTGGGGGCACGTGGTCGCAACCACCTGGAAAATCAGGGTGAAACATTTACTCTGATTTTCCGCCCTACGAATTGCCGGTTCTCGCTCCGAAAAAGCATTAACGGTACGGCGACAGCAAGTCGTTGTCGCAACTGGCCATTTTGGGAGGAACGTTCCATGGTCTGGGCGCTCGTGTTCGTGGCGCACTTCGGTGCCGCGTTCGCAATGATAGGCATTATGTGGTTTGTGCAGATTGCCTATTATCCAAATCTCGCGTGTATTGGGCCTGTGGAGTTTGTCCGATACCAGCGAGAGCATGTACGGCGCGTCACGGCCGTCGCTTGGACGATGCTCATCATTGAACTGGCCACCGCGTTAATTCTGCCAGTATTGGCAGTGCCTTGGGCGATGCGCGCCGCATTACTGGTTAATCTTGGTTTATTGCTAGTCACGTGGCGCTCCACTTGGTTTGTCCAAGTGCCATTACACAAAATTCTCGAACATGGATTTCATGCCGATGTGCATGATCGCTTGGTGCGTACCAATTGGCTGCGAACGATTTGCTACTCGGTTCGCGGGGCCATTCTGTTGGGCGCCATGATTTACGAATTTGCCGGACGCATCATTTAGCGCGGTTGTCCGCCTGGCGATCTTTGGTCGGCTGTGTCCAGGATGTGGCTTTTTGCATCCTGCGTCGAGCTTCGTACGGTAGGGTGTAAGATGCTGTTGCCGTTGTCAGGCGACAGCCTCACCCCTGGGCTGAGCTATGGCATTGATTTTCCAAGGTAGAAAGAACGCAACGCCGCCCGGTCCTCCTAACGGCTTGATAGGACGCGATCATTATCGGCGTATCCGGTGCGATTTGCTGGAGTTCTCGCGATCGCTAATCCACGATTATGGCGACTGCGTCACATACCGCATTGGCCCGATGCGGTTTTTTCAATTAAGCCATCCAGAGCAGATCAGCGAATTGCTGATTAGGAACGCAGAGTCGCTGCGCAAATTGACCATGGTGAAATGGTTCTTCAAGCGCTGGATGGGAAACGGTCTGCTGTTGAACGAAGGCCAGCCGTGGCAACAACAGCGCCGCAAAGTGCGCTGGGCCATGCAACGCTTGGACGAGCAAAAACAGGCCGAGATGGTGGTGTGGCAGACGCGCGAATTGCTCGACAAACACGCAAATACTCAGGTTGATATTACGGCGTTATTGGACCGGCTCGCATTTTATTTCAACGTGCGAACCTTGTTGGGCGATGACGCCGACGACGTGCTGGAGCCAATTTACGCCGCCGCCAATGTCCTGCACGCAACAGGCATCCGTGAGTTGACCAGTTGGGGATTTACTCCCGACTGGGCGCCAACCACAACAAAACGGCAAATGCGCGCAGCGCTGCACGCGTACCGCGGAACACTAATGAAACTTGCGGCCAAGCGTCGCCAGTCCCCAAGCCACGATGAAGATCGAGACTTGCTTGCCTGGATGATTGTCGCCAAAGATGTGCAGGGCAAAACGGAAGGTATGAGTGACCTCCAAGCGTGCGATGAGTCGGTCAACCTGTTAATGGGAGGTAAAGAAACTGTCTCTGCGACACTGATTTGGGCTTCGTACTTGTTGGCAACTCACCCATGCGAACAAGCTCGCGCCGCGGAGGAAGTACATCGCGTTGTTGGCGACCGCGATGTGGCGTTAAGCGACTTAGATCACCTGCCCTTTACGCAATGCGTCGTGCAAGAGGCAATGCGGCTTTATCCGCCGGTTTACATGATTGCCCGCGAAGTGGCCCGCCCTATCACGATTGGCGGTTATCGGGCGCCGCGAGGAACGCAAATCCACGTACCCGTACACGCGATTCATCGAGATGCGCGGTGGTTCGAACGCCCCGACGAGTTTGTTCCCGAGCGGTTTTGCCCCGAGTTGAACAAGAGGCGGCCTCCCTACACGTTCATCCCCTTTGGAGTTGGACCTCGCAACTGCGTGGGAAAGAAAATAGGATATGAGCAATGCATGCTGGTGCTAGCCACTTTGCTCAAGTACTATTTAATGCATCTGGCGCCGAAGCAAGGCGTTCCGACGCTTTCGACCGACATTGTGCTCCACCCACGTGATCCGCTGCACTTGGTCATTGAGGCGCGTTGCCCAGCGTTAGCCATGTCGTATGATGAAACCGGATTGGAACGAGATTTGCCGCGATAAATGGACCAACGCGGCATGGACGCCTTTCCAACCGCAGTGCAGAAGGTTTTGAGCCGAACAGCTAGTTTTCATGCACCGCCTTCCTCCAGGTCCCCCCAACGGCGTTTTCGGTCGTCGGCATTTTCGCCGGATCACGCGCAACCTGCTGGAATTCTCGCGCGATTTGCAGCGAGAGTATGGCGACTGCGTGACATATCGTATCGGGCCGATCCGCTTCTACCAGTTCTGCCACCCGGACCAAATCGCCGAGCTACTCATCCGCAATGCTTTCCGACTGCACAAGCTGCAAATGGTGAAGTGGTACTTCAAGCGCTGGATGGGCGACGGGCTATTGCTGAACGAGGGCGAAGATTGGCAACATCAACGGCGCAAGGTCCGCTGGGCGATGCAACAGATGGACGCAGCCAAGAACGCCGCGATCGCGGTGGCGCAAGCCAAAGAGTTGCTATCGCGAAGTTCAGGACAAGTCGTAAACCTGGAGGCGCTGCTGGATCGTATCACCTTTTACTCCAACGTGCGTATCATGCTCGGTACCGACGGTGAGGCCGTCATGGCTCCGCTGTACGACGCCGCAAACATCCTCCATGACACCGGCGTGCGCGAGTTGGAAAGCGCGTCCATGATCCCCGACTGGATGCCCATCGAATCGAAGCGGCGGCTGCGCCGCGCGATGCATTTCTACCGGCAAACGCTGCTCGACTTTTCCGCTCAACGCCGCGCGCGAACCATCGCCGACGAAGATCGCGACCTGCTCGCGTGGTTTATTGTTTCTCGCGATGTGCAAGGCAAGTCTCAGGGAATGAGCGATGTGCAAGCGTGTGACGAAGCGCTGACATCGTTGATGGGGGGCAAGGGGACCGTCTCCGCCTCGATCATGTGGGCCGCATACCTTTTGGCGCTGCACCCTAACGACCAAGAGCGGGCCGCAGAGGAGGTTTGCCAAGCCGTGGGCGAACGGGATGTAATGCTCGCCGATCTCGAACGCCTCCCTTTTACGCAGCAAGTCATTCTGGAAGCAATGCGAATGTACCCCGCGGGTTACATGCTCGCCCGCGAGGTCGCCGAGCCTTTCGAAGTAAATGGCTACCGCTTACCGCGTCGCGCCCAGGTTCACGTGCCGGTCCATCTTGTGCACCGCGATCCGCGCTGGTACGACAGGCCCGATGAATTTCTTCCGGAGCGGTTTCGCCCCGAAAACAAACTCAAGCAACGTCCTTATACTTTCATTCCGTTTGGCGTAGGAAGAAGAAACTGCGTTGGCAAGCGGTTGGGATTCCAGCAGTGTTTGCTCATCCTGGCCACGTTGTTGGCTGGGTATCGCGTCCGCTTGGCGCCAGGGCAAGGCGAACCGGCGTTGGCGACGGATATTGTCCTCCACACGCGCGACGGATTGCATATGATGCTCGAACCGAGAACATCGAACATCGCGACGCCCATTCACTCGTAGAGCGTCCTGCATTTGGTCGACTTGCCTGGTCGACTTGACGATGCTGGCTGGATCGCCTCCAGAGACCTTGCTCTTGTTAACTTGCATCGGTAGTGAGTTGATTCGCTAGTTGATCGGCGGCGTCCCATTGCTGCCGATGACGCTGCATTTTTCCAGCGTCACGCTCGCGAAGACCTTCCACTAACAACTCGAAACTTTCTTCGCGCATCCGGAGGTATTGCGTTAGCTTCGAGAAAATCTGACGATTAACCAGCGGCGAGTTCTCGGCCGCGACCATCTCGCGCCGTAACTCGCGCCATGGCGTTAGCACGTCGCGGTCAATTCTCGCTGCCGTGTCGGATTCACTCATTTTCTTCTGTTCGCTTTGGCTGATCAGTTCGTCATATCGGTCCAATAAGGTTCTTTCCGTTACGACCATTTTTTTGAGCAGCTCAAACACATCAGGTTGCGCCTGAGGGAGCAGCATTGCGAACGCAGGTACCCCTACAAGAGCCATGGCGAAGACCACGGCGTTGCGTCGCGGACGTCGTTGGGCGCCTTCCCCCGTAAGTGGATGGCTCATCACGACGCCGCATACTAACCCCGCGGCGAATCCGCCCAGGTGAGCCGCCATGTCGATTCCCGTGGCGATGAACCCGAACAGGAAATTATAGATCAGAAACGCCGAGAGACTGCTTCGCAAATGCGCGAGTAGGGGCGCGGGGACGGTATCACGGCGGAGCGCCATAAACCCGGCCAAGCCGCCGACGACGCCAAACACGGCGCCCGAGGCGCCCGCACTCACCACGGTTGAGTTCCAAGCCAAGCTGGTCAGGCTGCCCACCACGCCGGACGCAACATACAACAACGCGAACCCGAAATTCCCAACCAATCGCTCGAGCAACTTTCCTACATCCCAGAGCACCCACATATTGAACGCCAAGTGGATGATTCCAAAGTGAAGGAACATGGAAGTCAGCAGCCGCCACCACTCGCCGTTAAGG
The DNA here is from genome assembly GCA_963204915.1 of Planctomycetota bacterium. Lineage (GTDB taxonomy): Bacteria > Planctomycetota > Planctomycetia > Pirellulales > Pirellulaceae > JAHWKS01. The sequence goes on from CAUJHS010000082.1 coordinate 198,547, forward strand.
GTTTTCGGACCAAAGTTCGCTCCCCAATTCAGCACGCCTTCGATCGACGGTGAAAATGGACTGATTCCCATGGCGGCCATCACGACAAACACGATGACGTTCGCCGCAACAATTGCTGGCGTCACGAAAATGCGTGGGGTGAACGTGGCCAGAGCGACGCGAAAGCGATCCACCGCTAATGCCGGTTGGTCAACCGACGCCGTTTCAGCAAACGTCGGATTAGAGGAAGTTGATGTCTGCCGCGACTCCGCGTCAGGTGGCGTTTTGGTCAGATCGAACATATCGCCAAACTGCTTCCAGACTGCATCTGCCGATGCGATCTTGTCGTTCGGAGCCGCAGGCGTCGCGCGCTCCGGAGGTTGAAAGACGTTTCTGCGGCAGGCGGGACAAACGCCCTCGTTCGACGGAATCACATTCGTCGCACAATGGGGACACGCGACACGTTCATTCATGGCCAGCTTTCCCAAGGCGAGAAATGCGTCACAAGAGAAGCTCGCAAGAATTCTACTCACGGCCGATCTCGCCGACCGATCGGGAGCGAGCGAGGCTGCAACATAAAAAAACCCGAGAGCATCCACTCCCGGGTCTTAGCGGTTTGCTTTTGCGTTCGGCCAGGCGTCGCGTTCGACGGCGCGCGGCGGCTTATTCGCCGTTGGATTTCCCGGCCTTGGGCTTGCCAGCGCCGGCCGCGACGGGTTCTTCATGCTCTTCCGTCTTTTCGCCACGGAACTCAAGGCGGATGACCTTGTCGGTATCGTCCTTCACGCCGTCAACGATGATCGAGTTCTTTCCGGCGAACTCGCCCTTGAGCAGCATTTCCGAAAGCACGTCTTCCACACGGTTCTCAATTTCGCGGCGAAGCGGCCGCGCCCCGTAATCAAGGTTTGAACCGCGACGGATCAAGTATTCTTTGGCCAGATCAGTCAACACCAAATCGTAGCCACGCTCCTTGAGCCGTTCCCGAACCTTGGACAACTCGAAGTCGATCACGGTCTTCAAGTCCTCCTTGGTCAAATGACGGAACACGATCACGTCATCCAAACGGTTGAGGAACTCAGGCCGGAACGCCTTTTCGATCTCGTCCAAAACGCGCTTCTTCATGCCGTCGTACGAGGCGTCGGATGTGCCGCCGGTTTCGAAACCAAAGGCCGACTCGTTCTTGATCGCCTGAGCGCCCGCGTTCGTCGTCATGATGACAATCGTATTCCGGAAGTCCACATGACGGCCAAAGCTGTCGGTCAAACGGCCTTCTTCCATCAACTGCAACAGCATGTTGAACACGTCAGGGTGGGCTTTTTCAATTTCGTCGAGCAGCACCACCGCATAAGGCCGACGGCGAATTTTCTCGGTCAACTGACCGCCTTCCTCGTAACCGACGTAACCTGGAGGCGCGCCGACCAAGCGGCTCACGTTGTGCTTCTCCATGTACTCGCTCATGTCGAGTTGGATCAGCGCGTCGGCGTCGCCGAACATAAATTCGGCCAGCGCCTTGGCAAGCAACGTCTTACCAACGCCCGTCGGCCCGGCGAACACAAAGCAGCCGGTGGGCCGTTTGGGGTCTTTCAAACCGCTGCGGCTGCGGCGCACCGCGCGGGCCACGGCCGACACGGCTTCATGCTGGCTGACAACGCGCTTGTGCAGTTCGTCTTCCAGCTTCATTAGCTTAACGCTGTCTTCGGTCGAAAGCCGCGTGAGGGGGATGCCCGTCATGCGCGACACGACCTCTGCAATTACTTCTTCATCCACGACGCCTTCATTTTGCTGCGATTTTTCACGCCATTCGCGGTGAATCGATTCCTTCTTCTTGCGCAGCTTATCGGCCTGATCGCGGAGCGACGCCGCTTTCTCAAAATCTTGATTGGCGACGGCTTCTTCCTTGTCTTTGTTCAGGCGTTCGACCTCTTCGTCGATCTCCTTCAAGTCGGGCGGACGCGTCATCGAGCGGAGACGCACTCGAGCGCCCGCTTCGTCGATCACGTCGATGGCTTTGTCGGGCAGGCAGCGACCCGTGATGTACCGCGATGACAACTCGACCGCCGAAGCGACGGCGTCATCGGTAATTTGCACGCGATGATGGTCTTCGTACCGTTCGCGCAATCCCTTGAGGATTTCGATCGTCTCGTCTTTGCTGGTGGGCTCGACGATGATTTCCTGGAACCGGCGAGCCAAGGCGCTGTCCTTTTCGATGTACTTGCGGTACTCGTCCAGTGTAGTGGCGCCAATGCATTGAATTTCACCGCGCGCCAAAGCGGGCTTGAGCACGTTGGCGGCGTCAATTGCGCCTTCAGCACCGCCGGCGCCCACTAGCGTGTGCAACTCGTCAATGAACAAGATGGTGTTCTTGGCGCGGCGAACTTCGTTCATCACCGCCTTGATCCGCTCTTCAAACTGGCCGCGGTATTTGGTTCCGGCGACCATCATGGCCAAGTCAAGCACCACGATGCGCTTATCGGCCAGGATCTCAGGCACCACGCCGTTCACCACGCGTTGGGCAAAGCCCTCGACGATGGCGGTCTTGCCTACGCCCGCTTCACCCAACAACACGGGGTTGTTCTTGGTGCGGCGACAGAGGACTTGAATGGCGCGTTCGATTTCGCGTTCACGACCGATCACCGGGTCAAGCTTGCTTTCCCGGGCCAACTGGGTGAGGTCGCGGCCAAAGCTGTCCAGGGCAGGTGTTTTCGATTTGCTGCCTTTACCCGAGGGGGCTGACTCGCCGCGTCCGCCACCGCCGCCGCCGGCTTCGTAACCGCCACGTTCGCCGCCTTCGCCACCCGCGTCATGGCCGAGCAGGTTAAGCACTTCTTCGCGAACTTCCTCCAACTTGAGGCCCAAGTTCATCAGCACTTGGGCGGCCACGCCTTCTTGTTCGCGCAGCAGTCCCAACAAGATATGCTCCGTGCCGACGTAGTTGTGGTTCAAGTTGCGCGCTTCTTCCATCGAATACTCAATGACCTTTTTGGCGCGCGGCGTTTGCGGCAGCTTGCCCATCGTAACCATTTCCGGTCCGCTTTGGACGAGCTTTTCGACTTCTAGCCGAATCTTCCGCAGGTCAACATCAAGGTTCTTCAGCACATTGGCGGCGACCCCGCTGCCTTCCTTCACCAGCCCGAGCAAAATGTGTTCGGTGCCGATGTATTCGTGGTTAAACCGCTGCGCTTCCTGGTTTGCAAGTTGCATTACCTTGCGAGCGCGGTCCGTAAAACGTTCGTACATGATGGTATTCCCCGATCTTGGTCTGCCAACGAGCCGCGTCAGGCGAGGGTCACGACCTGCGAAGCATGGTAGGCGAAGGGATGAAGTTCCTGCTCTGTCTGGTTTTTTGACGCTTGTTTGTTAACGAAGCTCTCGTTCACCGCGATTGGCATGCGGAACGCCCCGCAGAGTTCATAAAGCAATGCTTAACTTGGCCGCTTACCAATCCAGTGTATTGTTTCCCATCACGCGGCTTTGGACAATCCACCGTTTCCTTGGGAAACTTCAAATTGTGCTTCAGGCGTATCGCCTGGCGCAGGTGCGGAAGAGTCGCCGCGATGGTCCGGCTCTCCCGCCTCGTCGCCTGAATCGTTCGTAGGGGCGGCAGGAGGGTTTTCTTGGGTCGTCGAAGACGAATCGGATTGTGTCATAGGTTCTTCGGCTTGAGAGGCTCCTTGGTCCTTGGCTCGCTGAATCCAGACGCGTTCCTGATGGATTTCCCATGTCCAACGCTGGGCATGAGGATACCGCGCCGCTTGATCTAATTGCGTTAAAGCCAAGTCGAGACGTGCGGTATGACGGTAAAGCGTCGCCAAGAGAAGGCGCCCTTCCACGTCCGAAGGTTCATCACGAATCAGCCGCAACAACAACGACTCGGCCTCGAACCAATGCCCCTTAACGTATTCCTCTTGCGCGCGAAGCAATGGCTCGTTATCAAAATGTCCCGCAACGCCATGAAATTGTGACAGCCGACTTGCACCGCGATGTACACACGCCAGCCAAACCAACGTTAAAACCGACCAATTCGCTGCTTGGGCCATCGGCTGCAAACCGGCCAACAGAAACGTATCGGCCAAGGCCCCATTTAACCATACCGCGAACAGCACCGCCGAGACCAAACCGGAGACCTGACCGCGATACCACAAACGCGGCAGTCCTGGCCAAAGACAGGTTATCCACGGCGAAACGCCCATTCAGCCTCCTTACCGAACGCAAAGCCTCGCAATTCTAACCCCCCGTTCCGGGTCGAGCAAGTTTGAACTGTCGAATCGGGCCACTTTCGTTGAACGAACTTGCAGCAATCGCTGAATCGTTCGACAAAATCGCCACGAATTCCGTAGACCCCGTTCCAGACAGCTCGCCAATGCAGCACAAATAATAACCGTGTAGCACAATCTTGTCCCATCGGGTCGTGCGAATAAACACAAGTTAGTTTTTGCCCCACGCAGCTTGAGCAAAGTCTTCCAACTTACTGAAATCGTCTTGCCAGGTGGTATACATTACCCCCGGTGTAGCTGAGAGCCCTTTGCCCTGATTAAGCCATGCAGCGATTTGACGGGGATCGGAATCGTAAAAGCCCGCGAGTACCTGATCATGCCCACGTTTTCCAAAAAAAGCCAAGCTTTCTTCGGCATGGCCATGATTCCAGTTTGCAATGACGATGTCCTTGGGCAGTCCTTCCCATGACCCTGTCAAATCGCCGTTTACGAGATAAAAGTCTTTTTTGGCGTTATGGTGGGGGTCGAACATGTCGGACCAAACGCATAAGCCTGCGTGGGGATTGACTTTACGTACAATCGCTGCGCATTGGCGCACATTTGCGGCAAGTAAGGCTCCTGCACTGCGACCCTCCTGATGACAAGATTCGCACCAGTTGGCCAGCCGAATTTCATCGTGTGAGAGGAAGTACGTCTTTGGTGCGAAAAGTCGTTCAACGCGCCGTACCTGATCCTCTAAGATTTGAAATACCTTGGGGTGACCGAGGCAACACACCACCTGATTGTCGTAAATGGTGACTGTGTGAAAAAAGTGGACAACCAGTTTGTGGCCATCCGGAATCTTTGAACTGGCTGGAATGGTCAACTGAGGCGGCTCGTGCCATACATCATAGCCACCCGCCCAAGGGGTTCGTCCAACTTTGGGGTCATGCAATGGGGCGTAGTCTTGACCTTCGGCCAACACTTGTCCACGTTCATCCCGAACGAGGAGCGGACATCCCTCACGCCGCAAAAGATTGACGAACGCGGTTTCCTCGAGCGCCAGTTCGTCCATCCAGAGCGTACCCTCTGTGCCGCCCCAGGTGCCGCAATACAAGCGAATTTCAGCGTTTTCTAAGCTATTGAACACAATATGGTGTTGCGTCCAGTCCTGGTTGAGTTGCACGCCCAAGTTGGAGTGCGACAACACCCGGCCGTCGGAACCCATGGCGAATAATCGAACGGTGTTGAACGACTTATAGTCGCGCGTTTTGATCCATACCGAGGCGTGATACTGCCTCCACGGCGACACCGCCACGACGCGCGAGACACGGGCGTTGCCCTTGGTCGAAGCGGCTTGGCGTCCCGGATCAGTCCAGCGAAGTGAACTTCGGCCGGCATATTTTTCCCGCGTGTCGATGAAACTTGCCTGACCAGGGCTATCTTGGAAGCTCCACCCCGACGCCGAGTGGTTGCGATGCTCCTCAAATCCACCGCCGGGCAATAGGTTGACCTGCGAATTTTCCAGCACTGCAACGCGGTCTTTTACGACGAAGCGCGCATCGCGAACGGGTAAGCCTTCCGCTAAGTTGGGGTCGTGTGCTAAGAGCCCGTCGCTATATCCCATTGGCGCAACAGCGGGAATAATTTCGAGCCCCAGTTCATTAGCAATTTGCTTGAACTGCCGCGCATGGTCAAAGTAGAAGTTGGGAACCCGATCAAGAATGTTCAGTTTGTAGTCGGCCAGGACAACACCGTTGTATCCTGCAGCAGCCGCACGCTCCATTATGTCCCGAGCTTTCTCGACATTCTCGCGCACCTGCAAGTTCATTTGCAGATAAACTCAACGCCTCGGCGCCGGCCCCGCGGCATTCAGAATGTCGGCACGATTCAGGCACAGGGTCAACACGCACGCTATGATTGCCCCGGTTTTAATGTGCATAACAGGTCTTCCCATAGCGACTACGTCATGATTGACGCACTCTCGTTCGACAACAAGGCCTGAAGCTGCGCGGGTTCGATGGGCTTGACCAGGTGGTGATCGAAACCCGCCGTTTTCGTGCGACGCCGATCCTCAGCTTGTCCCCACCCAGTAAGCGCAATCAAGATGATGTCTTGCCCCCACGGCTGCCGGCGAATCGACTGGGCGACGGCGTATCCATCCAGGTCGGGCATGCCCAAGTCAAGGATCATCACGTCGGGCTGGAATGCAGCAGCGGCCTCCAAACCTTGGGTCCCATCGTACGCCGTGCGCACTTCGTGCCCCAACATTTGCACGACGCGGCCAAGCATGTCGGCCGCGGCGCGGTTATCGTCAACAACCAGCACCCGTTGTTTTTTGTGCGGCCCCGCCGGCACATCGCACAGCGGCAAAGCACGCTCGCCTTCGACCTCATCCCGCCAGATGGGTAATCGAACGATGAACTCACTTCCCTGATTCTCGCCCGCGCTGTGAACTTCGACCGTTCCGCCGTGCAAATCGACGAGCGACTTCACTAGCGTCAGGCCAATCCCTAGGCCGCGATACCCCTTCTCCAATGAACGATCAATTTGGGTGAACATCTCAAAAATGCGATCCTGCATTTCCTGCGGAATACCCACCCCGGTGTCTTTTACGGAGATCGTCGCACATTGGTCTTGTTGCTCCGCGGTTAAGCGAATGACGCCGCGATCGGGAGTGTACCGGGCGGCATTGTTCAACAGATTCGACACCACCTGCGCCAGCCGGTGCGGATCAGCGTTGAGGTATACGGGTTCCGGCGCCACCGACACGAGCAATTGATGGCCCGCTTCATCGATGAACGGCCGACTTGCCTCCACCGCGCTTTGAATCACTTCGCTTAGTTCCACGCGCCGCGGGCGCAACTCTAATTTGCCGCGTGTGATACGCGAGACTTCCAACAGATCATCCACCAATCGCACCAATTGCTCCACTTGGCGCTCCATCGTAGCCCGAACTTCCTGGACAATTTCAGGGTTATCCGCGGCCAGTTTCATCACTTCCAAACCAGTGCGCACTGGCGCCAAAGGGTTGCGCAACTCGTGCGCCAGAATGGCAAGGAACTCGTCTTTCCGACGATCCGCGACGCGCAACTCCTCGACCAGGTTTTGTATGCGCTGCTGGGTTTCGCGTTCTTGGGTCGTGTCTCGCACCGTGCCAATGAACCGTACCGCGCGGCGGGCGTCTCCTTCGCCATCAAAGAACGCCTTGCCCTTGGCGACAATCCAGCGCACCGTGCCGTCGGGCCACTGAGCACGGTAGGAGATTTCGTATTGACCGTCGCTGGTGGGCTGCAGCGACGCCTTTACCGCGCGATCCGCCCTCTGTCGATCGTCAGGATGTAAACGGTCAAGGAAAATCGCATAACTGACCTCGGCGTCCGGAGTTAAGCCAAACATGGCTTTACATCGTTCGGACCACTGAAGCGTTTGCGCGACGGGATTGAAGTCCCAGGCGCCAATATCGGCCGACTCGACCGCCATTCGAAACCGCGCTTCGCTTGCACGCAGTTCATCGTTCGCCCATTTCAACTCGGCAGTGCGCTGTTCCACGCGGCGCTCGAGTTCCTGTCGACTGCGCCAGCGCTCGCGGGCGTAACGAATTGAACGTTCGAGCAAAGTGGCGTCTAATCGCCCTTTTTCTAAATAGTCGGATACTCCGGCTTCCGCCGCTTCGATATCAATCTCGCGTTCGCCTTGCCCGGTGAGCAAGATCGTTGGCATGGCGGCCCCAAACGCAGACGCTTCCCGCAAGAGTTCAACGCCCGTGCGACTTCCCAATCGGTAGTCGAGCAGGCATAGGTCGTACTCCTGGCGGCGCATGGCTTGCAGCCCCGACTCGAAATCCGAGGCCCAATCCAGCTTATGGCCCCCGTTCATATCGGCGAACAATTCGCGCGTGAGGAGATAATCGTCCTCGTCATCTTCAATTAGCAGCACACGCAAGGGCTTACCAGTCACAACTGTCTCCGAAAGTGGGTTCAGACACACCGCGCTGCGTCAGCGCTACGAGCCTCAACCGTCGGGGCAGGGTTAGGTACGGCGCGATCATTCGCCGTTGGCCTCGCTGGGAAGTTCAACGATTTCCAGCCAGTATTTACCAAGGGTCCGAATTACCTCGGCCAGGCCGGTGAAGGTGACAGGTTTGGTAATGTACGACGCCGCGGAGAGCTCATAAATGCGCTCAATGTCTTCTTCCGCCTTGGATGTGGTCATGACTACGACGCGAATACTCTTGAGCTTGGGGTCGTTCTTGATTTCGCGTAACGCTTCCCGGCCGTCCATCTTGGGCATATTCAAATCGAGCAGAATCAAGCCGGGCCGCGGCGAAGTGGCCGGGTCGCTAAACTTGCCGCGCCGACAAAGATAATCCATCAGTTCTTCGCCGTCTTCCACAAACCGTAAGTCGTTGGCGAGCCGGCTTTCTTCGAACGCCTCTTTGGTCATTTGGCGGTCGTCGGCATCGTCGTCGGCCATCAAAATGGTAATCGGCTTGCCGGTCTTAGTTTGTGTCATCGTGGCTTTCGTCACTCTCGTGTGGGGTGGGTTGCTGCAAGGGGAGGGTAATCAGGAACGTCGCGCCCTCGCCGGGGGAACTGCGCGCGGTGATGCTTCCGTTGTGGCGCTGGACAATCTTGCGGCAGATCGCCAGTCCCATGCCCGTCCCCTCATATTCTAAACGACCATGGAGTCGCTGAAAGACCTCAAAGATGCGATCGAGGTATTTCTCGTCGAATCCGATGCCGTTGTCCTGAACCGCCACTTCCACGGAAGGAGCCGGCTCTCGCAAGGTTTCTTCGTTCTCCGACGAATTCGCTTGCCGCATTTCCAGCTCGGCCGGCTCCAAGATGCGGGCCGAGACACGAACCACGGGAGGCGTGCCGGGCTTTTGGAACTTCAGTCCATTGGCAATGAGGTTTTGCAGCAATTGGCGCATTTGCAGGCGGTCTGCATCGAGCGTTGGTAATTCGCCTATTTCAACCTGGCCGCCAGCCTGTTGAAGTCGCCCCTCAAGGTCCGAAACCACATCGTGCGCCACCTCGTTCAGATCAACGGGCTCAAACGGTTGGGCTTTGGTCGTTACGCGAGAGAACGAGAGCAAATCGTCGATCAAGCGGCGCATCCGCGAAGCCGCCGTTTGCATGCGTAATACGTAGTCGCGGCCCGTTTCATCTAAGGCGGCGACGTATTTTGCTTGCAAACGGTCGCCAAATGCTTGAATCTTGCGAAGCGGTTCTTGCAAATCATGTGAGGCGACCGAAGCGAATTGCTCTAATTCTCGGTTGCTGCGCTGCAGCGCTTCGTTGGTTTTCGTGAGTTTCGCGGTGCGTTCCTGGACGCGCTGTTCGAGCCGTTCATTCGTGCTGAGCAATTCCTGCTGGGTCAGATGCAGCCGAATGCCGGCTGCGACCTCTTGTGCGATCGACGCCATCGCGTCCAGCGTGGTCGATGAGAGCGGTCGTCGACTGAACATCGCCATGACACCGACGAGTTCATGATCCAGCACCAGGGGGAAACCAGCGAATGCGACGAGGCCTTCGCGCTGCGCCCACTCCTGCTCGGGCACTTGCGGGTCGCCAATCACCTGATTGGTTACATGTGGTTGGCGTTCTTGCGCGATGCGTCCAATTTTGAACTTTCCCACCGGTACGCGCGCATGCCCACCGTCGATATGCGTATACAAGCCGGCGCTGGCTTGAAGTTCGAGCACGTTCTCTTCTGCGTGCAATGTCCACACGCGCGCAAAGGCGGCGTCAAGCCGGTGCACGATCGCCTCCGAACAGCTTTGCAGCATGTCGCGTAACGTTTCGCCCTGCGTCAGCGCGGCGCCCACTTCGGCCCGTAGCGCCAGCAGTTGCATTCGTTCAGCAAGCGCCGCTTCGGTTTGTTTGCGGTCCGAAATATCTCGCAAAAAACCAGTGAATAACGGCGGATGGTGGCTGATTTGCGCGATGGCGATTTCGATCGGAAACTCCTCGCCCGAGTTGCGGAGCGCAGAAAATTCTAATCTTTGATTCAAAATCGGCCCGTCGCCGGTCGCAACACAACGAACCAAGGCTTTCCGGTGTCGCTCTCGATACGCTGGTGGAATCAGGATCTCGGCCGCCTCGCGACCTAAGACCGTTTCTTTGGTCGTTTCGAAGATTTGCTCGGCCGCCCGGTTGAACTCGACGATGTTCCCCGCATGATCGATGGTGATCACGCCATCCAGAGCAGCGTTCACGACGGCCGCCTTGCGCGCTTCGCTTGCTTGCAAAGCGCGCTCCGCCTCGCGCCGGTTCGCCACATCCCGGAAAATGAGCACAACCCCACGCAATCGGCCGCGCTCGCCGCGTATCGGGGCGGCGCTATCGTCAATCGGGCGATGCATTCCGCCCTTGGTGATGAGCGCCGTGTGATTCGCCAGCCCTACAACGATGCCTTCGCGCAGCACTTTCGCGACGGGGCTTTCGACTGGTTTCAATGACTCTTCATTCACAATACGGAAGACGTCTTCGAGCGGCCGTTCGTGGGACTCCGTGTTCGTCCAACCCGTCAGTGCTTCCGCTACGGGGTTCAAGTACGTAATGCGCCCTTGCGTGTCCGTTGTGATGACTGCATCTCCAATACTGGACAACGTCACGCGCAGGGTTTCTTCCGTTTGAATAATTCCGCGCGACACGACCCCGCTGGTTGCAGCCGCGGTAACTAATCCGACAACGAACAGCGCCACGGTAAACGCCAACAACGACTGGGCTATGCCGCGGGTCTGAATGCGCTGCGGGGCGAGTTCTTGCGCATTGATATTCTCCAGTTCATCTTGGATCAAATCCGCCAGCGTAATGCGCTGATCCACCAGGAGCTTAAAGTCGTCCAGCCAAGGTTCGCCTTGATCGCGCCGCTCCAAAAGACGTTGTCCCAAATCGTGAAACTCGCCAAACTGGGTTGCGATCTGTTCACCGGCGTTTCGCCGGCGCGGCGTGACGGCCAAACTTCGGTACGTCTTGAGATGTTGATAAAATTGGACCGTTTCGTCGTCGAAGCGTTGGCGGCTGCGTACTTCTTGCGTGTGAAGGTAATTTGATACCGCGGCGCCAACTCCGTTCGCCCGAAACGCCATGCCACTAACCGCGTCATTGAGCGGTCCGGCCGAGAGCGTCAATTGCCGCACCTCAGCGTCCAGCGCTCGCAGCCAATAAATTTGCGGGACGACGATCAACACCAACACGGCGATGACAACGCCAAACCCCAGCCAAAGTTTCGTGGTGGTGCTCATCGTCGAGTTGGTGTGGCTTGAGGATGCCGCGGAACCGAACGAACAGCGAAGCCGTCTGTTTCCGCACCGCGATTCGAGGGGCGTTCACGTCGGCGGAGAGAGTCGCACCGGTCTTGCCCGAAGGTTGGCGAACCCTAACCGATCGACGCAAAATGAAATCCGTCAAGAACTTAGGGGACCGCTTCAACTTAACTGACGGAGCGGGACTCTCGGCGGGGATCGTGTAGGTGCTTGTGAAAGCGGCATTGGCAAACTTAAACCCCATTGCTGCAGTGATTTACAGCGACCTGCCCGTTAACACGATCGCTCACGAACTTTAGCAAGTATCACGCTGATTGACCCACTGTGTCAATCAGTGGCGGCTTATGCAGTCTCTTTCGACATTCAATCCAGAAACCGGCAGAAACCGCACCTTTGCTGAAGCGGCATGAAAGGTAAGAACTACGTAATCGGCTGCCCAGGATGGCTCGACGCATAGGGCGGCTTGTAGGTCACGTCGATCATGATCGCCGGAGAAAGGCCCTCGAGTCGTAGCAGACTCAGAAGAGACGTTGGAGTCATGCCTGATTGCTCCTGTCAGCGGTACGTGAACCAGCCAAGTGATTGCTGTTACTCAGCGGCGAACCGATATCCCACGCCTTGTTCAGTTAGGATGTAGCGGGGACGAGCCGCGTTGTCTTCGAGTTTCCGTCGCATGCTGGCGACGAACACCCGGAGGTAATGGTTCTCCTGGGAGTCCTGCGGCCCCCATACTTCTCGCAGCAGGAACCGGTGCGTCAGCACTTTTCCGGCGTGTTTGACCATCGTTACGAGGAGTTTGTACTCCAGCGGCGTCAGGTGAACCTCGTCGCCGTTGCGGTACACGAGCCGGGCGGCCAGATCGACACGGATATCACCAATGGTTACGGTCATCGCTTCCGGGCCAACTTGGTGAGCGTGACGGATGGCCGTTCGCATTCTGGCGAGAAGTTCTCCCACGCCAAACGGTTTCGTGACGTAGTCGTCAGCCCCGCTGTCAAGCGCCGTGATCTTCTGCGACTCCTGATCTCGTGCGGAGAGGACGATAATGGGGGACGTATACCACTCTCGCAGCCTCTTCAGCACGTCTTGTCCATCGAGGTCGGGAAGACCGAGATCGAGAATCACGAGGTCGGGCGGCTGGGCCGCCGCCATTCGCAATCCCTCTTCACCGGAAATGGCTTCGCTGACCCGATAACCCTGGTTCGACAACGATGCCTTCAAGAACCTGCGGATCGGTTGCTCATCTTCGATGATCAAAATGTGATGGCCGTTGGCTTGCATAGCCCTATTCTACCACGACCCGCGGCGCATCCTTCGGAAGCGGCAACCGGATCACAAATTCGGCGCCGCCGCCGGGGCGATTGGCGGCGACGATTGTGCCGCTGTGGGCTTTAATGATGGCTCGACAGATGGCAAGTCCGAGGCCACTCCCTCGACCGCCATCCGCGGTTGATGATGCTCGATAGAACTTGTCGAAGATTCGCTCTTCGGCGCCGGCGGGCAGACCCGGTCCATTGTCTGAGATGGCGATACGCACCTGCTTGCCATCGAGCGCCGCTCTGATCGTCAATTCGGTTCCTTCTGGCGTGTAGCGAGCCGCGTTCTCGAAGAGATTGACGAAGACCTGCTCCATAAGAAGACCGTCCACGTACAAGAGAGGCAGATCGTTGGGCAGATGGACGGCAACCTCGTGTCGAGCCAGTTCACGACGAGTACGATGGAGCGCGGAACCAACAAGCTCTTCCAAGACATGCCATTGGCAATTTGGAGTCGCCGCCCCTGCCTCCAGCTTCGACATCTGAAGAATGTTTTCGAGTAGACGATTGAGACGAGCCGCCTCATCGGCCACCGTTTCGAGCAACTGACGGCTTGTGTCTTCGTCGAGCGAAGAAGCTTCTAGCAGGCTACTACTCGCCCCGGCAATGGCGGCGAGCGGTGTCTTCAGGTCGTGAGACACGCTGCTCAGCAGGCTGCTCCGAACCTGTTCGGCGTCTGCTTGGATGCGAGCGTTGGCGGCCTCAATCGCGAGTTGATCTCGTTCCAGAGCCAACGCCAGTTGGTTCGCACACGCATCCAAGAGGCGACGGAATTCCGGGTCGAGCAATCGCTCGGCGTCTGGCGCCCGAATGGCAATTGCACCGTGGGTGCCTTGCGAGCCTGTTAAGGGGAAGAACAGGGCCACCGCATTCGGGAGAGTATTCGTTCCGGCCCCTGCGACCTGATCGTGCTCAATCACCCACTGGGCCACGGGCAGGCTCACCGCATGCTTGGCAATTGTGGTGTCGTGTCCGAAAGCGAGTTCCGGCGAACTTGACGGCTGACGCAAGTAGATCGCCACTTCCCCGCCCAGCATCTCGGCAATCTTGCCGCCCGCCGCTCCCACCAGAAACACATTCCCGTACAACGAACTCAGTTGCTTCCCCAACTCGTAGAGGGCTGAAGTCCGCCGCTCCCGCTGGCGGGTGCTCTCAATCTGTGCTCGCAAGCGGGAAGTCAGTGTGCTGATGACAAGACCGATGGTCAGCATGGCCGCAAACGTGACCACGTATTGCGTGTCGGCGACGGCGAACGTGTGGAACGGCGGAACGAAGAAGAAGTCGAACACGAGGACGGCCAGGATGCTTGCGAAAATCGCTGGCCCTCGTCCATAACGAAAGGCCGTCCAGGCGACCGCCGCCAGAAATAACATCACGGTATTCGCTTCAGCGTCAGCGAAATGCAGGAAGCGAAGCCCGTAAGCGATTAAGCCCGTTAGGCCGACAAGTCCAAACGCTAAGAAGTAGTGAAGTTTCGTCGCAGGCGAGGTTGTTGTACGAGCGGGAGCGTCTTCTGTCTGCTCTTCCTCGCCATGGATGACATACACGTCGATGTCGCCGCTGTTCTCCAATACGTCATCCACGACGGTGCCGAAGATCAGTCGTCGCCACCGTGGCTGGTTTGTCTTGCCGATCAGAATCTTGGTAACGTTTCGAGAACGGGCAAAGTCAAGAATCGTGTCGGTGACGTTCTGCCCGGCCAGAGTGGCCGTTTCCGCTCCTAACCGTTCGGCGAGTCGGAAATGTTGGCTGACCTGCTGCTTGGCAGGGGTGCTCGATGGTTCGCCAGTGAGATCAACGGAGACCGCCAGCCAGGGTGCATCCAGAGCCGCCGCCATCCGTCGAGCGGTGCGAATGACACGGGCGGTGGTGGGACTAGGCCCCACGCATACCAGCAGCCGCTCAGCAGTGGCCCACGGTTGGATGGCCGCCTTCTCTCGCCGGGCCGACTCAACATCGGTATGAATGCGACGAGCCGCTTGCCGCAATGAAAGTTCCCGGAGAGCGGTGAGGTTGGATTTCTGGAAGAAGTTTTGGATTGCTCGCTGAGCTTGTTCGGTAACGTAGACCTTGCCTGCCTTGAGCCGGAGCAGCAATTCTTCCGGCGTGATGTCCACAAGCTCTAGGTCGTCCGCCAAATCGAACGCTCGGTCGGGCACCGTCTCTCGAACGGTGACGCCAGTAATCTGCCCAATCACATCGTTGAGGCTCTCGATGTGCTGAACATTGAGCGTCGTCCAGACATTGATCCCCGCTTCAAGAAGCTCTTCCACATCCTGCCAGCGTTTCTCGTGTCGACAACCGACTGCGTTGGTATGAGCCAGTTCATCGACGAGAATCAGGTCGGGGCTACGGGCCAGGGCTGCGTCGACGTCAAAGTCTCGAAGCGTGACGCCACGATATTCGTACTCGCGCACCGGGAGGACTTCGAGACCGGAGAGCAACGCTTCCGTTTCCGGGCGACCATGCGGTTCGACATAACCGACGACGACTTCTCGCCCTTCCGCTTTCGCACGTTGGGCGTTCTCCAGCATGGAATAGGTTTTTCCGACACCGGCGGCATACCCGAAGAACACCTTCAGCGAGCCACGCTTGGCCTCGGCTTCTTCCGCCTGCACTTGGGCAAGCAGATCATCAGGATTGGGGCGAACATCGGGCATTGACGGACTCAATTCATCTGATGTTGATCCAAAGCGAGATTCAGTCGCAGCACATTCACACGAGGCTCCCCAAGGATTCCAAGTTGTCGGCCTTCCGTAGACTGGCGAATGAGTTCACGCACGGCGTTTTCAGACATTTTCCTCGATGCGGCGATTCTTGGCGCCTGGAACTCGGCTGCCGCCGGCGAGATGTGGGGGTCGAGACCGCTGGCGGATGCGGTCAAAAGATCGACCGGAACCGTTTTTCCCGAAGACCCTGCGGCTTGAAGTGCGGACAGGCGAGCTTCGGCAGCTTGCTTGAGACCGGGGTGCAGGGGGCCGAAGTTCGAGCCACTGGAGGCCGCTGCGTTGTAGGGAAACGGGGCAGTCGCCGAGAGGCGCCCCCAAAAGTATTCCGGGCGAGAAAATGGCTGCCCAATTAGTTCCGAACCAGCGATCTGCGCGCCTCGTTGAATGAGGCTGCCGTTGGCCTGCGTCGGGAACGCCACGTGAGCGATTGCTGTCACGACCAGTGGATAGACGCCTCCGGTGAGAAAGGTCAACGCGATCAATACCAGTGTTGCCGTGCGAAGTTGTTGAATCATGGGTTCTCTCTCCTTACGCCAAGCCCACGGCGGACAGCAGCAAGTCGATGGCTTTGATACCGATGAAGGGCACAATCAATCCGCCCACGCCGTAAACGAGCAAGTTGTTGCGAAGCAGTTGAGCCGCTCCCACCGGTCGGTACGCCACCCCCTTCAACGCCAGCGGCACGAGGGCGATGATGATTAGAGCATTGAAGATGACCGCCGACAGAATAGCGCTGGACGGTGACGACAGTCGCATGAGGTCCAATGCTTTAAGGGCGGGATAGGTGGCCGCAAACGCCGCCGGAAGAATGGCGAAATACTTGGCGACATCATTGGCAAT
Organism: Planctomycetota bacterium; assembly: GCA_963204915.1. Classification (GTDB taxonomy): domain Bacteria; phylum Planctomycetota; class Planctomycetia; order Pirellulales; family Pirellulaceae; genus JAHWKS01. Next base: position 214,880 of record CAUJHS010000082.1, read on the forward strand.
GCTGAAAGTTGTCAGTGAGCCACGAGTCATTAGCAGTTGCTTGCCGATGTTCACGATTTCGATGAGCTTTGTTGGGTTGGAATCGAGGTCGACCATGTTCCCAGCTTCCTTCGCCGCCTGGGTGCCGCTGTTCATAGCGACTGCCACGTCGGCTTGGGCCAGAGCGGGAGCGTCGTTTGTACCGTCGCCGGTCATCGCCACGAGTCGACCACCCTTTTGGTATTCCCTGATGAGAGACAGCTTGGCTTCGGGAGTCGCCTCGGCCAGGAAATCATCTACGCCTGCCTCGGCGGCGATGGTAGCGGCCGTTAAGGGATTGTCGCCGGTGATCATCACGGTCTTGATGCCCATCTGGCGCAGTTCGGCGAAACGCTCCTTAATTCCGCCTTTTACGATGTCTTTAAGTTCAATCACGCCGAGTACTTTATCATCCCGGCTGACGACGAGCGGAGTCCCGCCGGATTTGGCAACAACTTGAACGGCGGACCGGACATCTTCCGGCAGAAATCCGCCGAGACTTCGCACGTGCGTCTCCACGGCCTCGGCGGCTCCTTTACGAATCTCGTGGCCATCGAGCGTGACGCCGCTCATGCGAGTCCGAGCAGAAAACGGAACGAAGTGAGGTTGAATGTGTTCCAGTTCTCGGCCTCGCAGTCCGAATTGCTTCTTGGCCAGGACGGCGATGCTGCGTCCCTCGGCGGTTTCATCGGCCATTGAAGCCAGGTGAGCTGCTTCCGCCAATTCCTTCTCGGTGGTTCCCGCTGCGGGGATGAAGTGAGTCGCCTGCCGATTGCCAAGCGTGATCGTGCCCGTCTTGTCAAGCAGCAACACATCCACATCGCCTGCCGCTTCGACCGCTCGGCCCGACAAGGCGATCACGTTCGCCTGGCTGAGCCGGTTCATTCCAGCGATGCCGATGGCGGACAACAACGCACCGATGGTGGTCGGTGCGAGACAGACGAAAAGAGCCACAAGCACCGTGAGGCTAATCGCTTTTCCCTGGCCAGAAACTTCAACACCAAAGATCGAGTACGGCAGCAGAGTCGCCACGACCAACAGAAAAATTAGCGTCAAAGCGGCCAAGAGGATCGCCAGGGCGATCTCGTTGGGCGTTTTCTGCCGTTGGGCTCCCTCGACCATTGCAATCATGCGGTCTAAAAAACTCTGCCCAGGAAGCGTCTTCACCTGAATGATAAGCCAGTCGGAGATGACTCGTGTTCCGCCGGTGACGGAACTGCGGTCGCCGCCGCTCTCCCGCACGACCGGAGCGCTCTCGCCCGTGATGGCGCTCTCATCGACTGAAGCGACTCCTTCGATGACTTCTCCATCGGCCGGAATCGTTTCTCCCGCCTTCACTATCGCAATGTCGCCGATTTTGAGGTCGTTCGCTGGAACTTCATTTGCGATCCGATCCGCCTTGTTGGCGATCTTGCGAGCGATGACGGTGGTTCGGCTCTTCTTGAGCGAAGCGGCCTGAGCCTTGCCGTGGCCTTCGGCAATCGCCTCGGCAAAGTTGGCGAACAGCACCGTAAACCAAAGCCAGATTGTCACGCCGAAAACAAACATCGATGATTCGCCCGTTGCCTCGCTCAGCGAGTTGAGCCACAGCACGGTCGTGAGGATGCTGCCGAGGTACACGGCGAACATCACCGGATTGCGAAGCTGCACACGGGGATCGAGCTTGGAGAACGAAGCCCTGATCGCATCGCCGAGAATCTTGCTGTCAAATAGTTTTGTCGACGCTTTGGTCATAATGCCATCTCCTACCTCGCTGTCGACGTCAGCAGGTGCTCGACAATCGGCCCCAGAGCCAGGGCCGGAAAGAAGCTCAAAGCTCCCACCACGATCACCACGGCCACCAGCAGAACGACAAACAGCGGAGTATGTGTTGGCAGAGTTCCTGGCCCAGAGGGAACGGTCTTTTTCGCCGCCAGAGAACCTGCAATGGCCAATACTGGCAGCATCACCCAGAATCGTCCGACGAGCATCGCCAAACCCAAGAGGCAGTTGTAGAACGGCGTATTCGCTCCCAAACCCGCAAAGGCGCTGCCGTTATTGTTTCCCGCCGACGAGAAGGCGTACAGCACTTCGCTGAATCCATGGGGGCCGGGATTGAAGATCGTCTCACTTCCACTGGTCGAAGCGACGGCCACGGCTGTCCCCACAAGCACCATCGCACAGGGGAACAGGATTGCCAGAGACGCCATTTTCATTTCGAAGGCGCCAATCTTCTTGCCGAGATACTCCGGCGTGCGTCCGACCATCAGCCCTGAGAGGAAGACGGCGACAATGGCGAACATCAACATGCCGTACAGACCGGAGCCGACGCCGCCGAAGATGACTTCGCCGAGTTGCATTAACCACATCGGCACGAGTCCGCCCAAAGGCGTATACGAGTCGTGCATCGAGTTTACCGAACCGTTCGAGGCAGCGGTTGTGGCCACCGCCCAGAGCGACGAATTCACAATCCCGAATCGAGTTTCCTTCCCTTCCATGTTTCCACCGGGTTGCAAGTCAGTGGCTAATTGATCAGCGCCCAGTTGGGCGAGGGTGGGATTACCCGCCTGTTCGGACATCAGCGTAATCGTGAGCAGCGGAACGAAGATTGCGAGCATGGCCGCCAGAACCGCCCATCCCTGGCGGCGGTCGCCAACCATCTCGCCAAACGTGAAGCAGAGGGCGGCGGGAATGAGCAGAATGGCCAGTAGTTGCAGGAGATTAGAAAGTGGTGTGGGATTCTCCAGAGGATGGGAGGAGTTCACGTTGAAAAACCCGCCGCCGTTCGTGCCAAGCTGCTTGATTGCAATCTGGGATGCCGCCGGGCCGACAGCGATGGTCTGCGTGGTGATCTCCGCGCCTACCGCATCAACGGTCGGCTCAAGAAGTGTGACTTCTTGATACGATCCAAAGGTCTGAACGACCCCCTGCGAGACCAAGGCTAAGGCCAGCACCAGGGACAGCGGAAGAAGGATGTAGAGCGTTCCTCGCAGCAAATCGACCCAGAAGTTGCCGATGGCGTCGGTCGTGTGCCGCGTGAAGCCCCGAATCAGAGTTACCAGAACAGCCATGCCTGCTGCCGCGGAAACAAAGTTCTGCACCGTCAAGGCAAGCATCTGAGTGAGATAACTCATCGTGATCTCGCTGCCATACCCCTGCCAGTTCGTGTTCGTCGTGAAGCTCACTGCCGTGTTGAATGACGAGTCGGGCGACACGGCGGGCAGCGATTCAGGATTGAACGGCAGCCAGCCCTGAGTTCGCTGTAATGCATAGACCGTCAAGAAACTCATGAGGCTGAAGGCTAGGACGGCTGTCGAGTATTGTCGCCATGTCATTTCGGCGGTCTTGTCAATCCCGCAGAGCCGATAGAGCAGTCGTTCCACCGGACCGATGATGCGGTCGAGGAACGTCGTCGAACCGGAGTATACCCTGGCCATGTAGAAACCCACGGGCTTGACGCACGCCAGCAACACTCCGAAAAAAATGACAAGTTGTAGAAGTCCGTTGGTCGTCATGAGAATTTCTCCGGTGTGAGCAGAGCAGCCGTTAGATAGATCGCCAGCACGACGGTCACGACGAGAGCGAGAATCGTTGTCCAGTCCACGGTCAGTCCTCCGTCAATAGGCTGCCGAAGCAACGTACAAGGCCACACGAGCCGACGAAGAAGGCGACTCCAGCCAAGAGCCATACGATGTCCATGTCCCATTCCTCCGCGATGCGTATCAACGAATGAATTGAACCAGATGTCGCATTAAATGGGGGTCAAGACCGGCCCGGACCGTATCAAATTTTCGTCAAGATCTTCTAAACTTACGCCGAGAAGGGAGCGCGGCCTTCCCCCGGAAGGACTCCAGCCTGCGACCCAGCGGTTGGCCGCCAATTTTGGGCCGAACCCCACCTAAACATCCATTCCTTTAACGGAAGACGTTTGCGACAAGATGCTGCCGCCAAGGTCTACGGCGCGCCCTCGTCTGCCCCGTTTGTCTATGATGGCGGGATGACATCCGATTCATCTTGCGTAAGCGTTAAGTAGAGATCTTCAAGTGGGCGGTCTTGTAGCGCCAAACGTTCTCGTAACTCCGCGACGGTTCCAAGAAAGGCGAGCTTCCCACGGTTAACGATGCCAATGCGATGGGCGATTTCCTCGGCCACGGCTAGGGTATGGGTCGACATGAAAACCGTCGTTCCTGCCTCGGCTAAACCACGCAGCAAGTCCTTGACCAAACGCATACTGCGAGGGTCGAGACCGACCATGGGCTCATCAACAATCAACACTTGCGGCTGGTGCAACAGAGCCGATGCAAATACCAGGCGCTGTTTCATTCCGTGGGAGTAACTTTCCCCGAGTTGATCGACAAACGGGACCAGCCCAAACGTCTCGATTTGACGTTGGATTCCCTCGGCCGCAAACCGACTTGAAAGACCGTACGCTTCAGCAATGAACTGTAGAAATTCTCGGCCGGTTAATTTCTCATAAAGGTGGGGCTCATCGGGAACATAGCCTGACAAACGATTCGCCTCGCGCGGATTCTGCGCGACATCGATTCCCGCGACTCGCACCTGACCCGACGTCGGTCGTAGCAGTCCGACCAGCATTTTAATGGTTGTCGTTTTGCCAGCGCCATTTGGACCTAGAAACGCGAAAAGTTCACCCTGGGGAATGGACAAACTAAGGCCGTCTACGGCCGTTTTTTGTCCATACTTGCGCGTCACGTCGAGCAGTTCAATCATTCGATAGGCGCAGGATGCGAGGCGGCGTCGGTTAGCGGTAAAAGCGGAAGAAACGCATTGTCTTGAAGCGCATCGGCATAAGCCGCGCTCTGGTCATCGGAAACTCGTTCAAACACGAGCAACAAGTTTGACGCCATAACTTCCTGACGAAGGACGAGTCCATCGGGACGCACCCAGAGCCTGCCTATGGGTCGCCGTGCGGTCGCGAGGCCCGAGCCCGCTTCGCTGCGGTACACGACCAACATCGTTTCTACCGTTTCACGGTTCCAGGAGATCAGATCCAGTCGTTCCGCTCTCGCTTCCAAAATTTGCACCGGACTGTTCGGAGGAAACGGGCGATATACGGGGATCGTCCAAGTTTGGCCAACCTGAAGGTCTTTCAACTCTGAATGCGGTGCAAAGGCGTCGCTGAGAATGGCGTCACGAGGAAGTTCGATCGTCTGGCGGAACAATGCTTTGCCGTTATCCTCCGAATTCCATGGTATTTCTTTGCCCGAGAACACAACGACCTGCAAATCGCTGCCTTGCTGGACTTCACCATGCAAACTGAGGACATGCGGAAGGTCCGCGACGGCGATGGAGGACGCAATGGCCTCAAGACGTTGCTCGCGGCTAAACTGCGCCCGGCTCGCAATCGTCATATCAAGCCGCAACTCGTCGTCGCCTAGCGCGGGGACCATCTTCGCAAACACCCCTAACAACTGTTGGAGAATGCGTTTGACGTCCAATTGCTCGAACCGCACCAGACTACGCATTTCGATTCGGCCTGAATCTAGCCGATGGACCTGAGTTACGGCATATCCAATCGTGCGATCCTCCCAGTCCATGCGCCAGACAACAGGGGGAGGCGGCTTGGGCGCGACGGTGAGCGCCGAGCGATAGTCGGGCGCATCGCCTCCAAACAAGGGAGGCAGCACCTTGGCAGCCCCAAGCCAGGCCATGGAGGCGCCCCAGAATAGCATCACGAACGCAATGTAGTATCGATTGACCATCGGGGCAGAACTTGCGGGTGATCCTTGCCGAGCCGATTCCGTCGGTCGGTTTGGGCATTTTACCACGCAAAAGCAAATGTCTGGCCTTTGGAGAAAAAACTTGCGTCGTGAGGAACGGACTACTACCTTTCCTGCGTTTGTCGATGCACCGCATCCAGTTGATGCAGCAGATCAGCCACGGTGTAAATCCGACCCGTGGGTTTGTTCATGTCGGCAACGTACGCCGTCTTACCTGATGCTCCTTTCGGCAATAAATCCGTGAGGGTGGGTACGCTCGGGGGAGGGGAGACTTGCGCATAGCGATACCCGTCGGGCAAGCGAATCAAGTCGTGCAACAAACGCGCCCCGCCGGGACTTCGCGATACACGGTCAAGCCGGTCATAGATTAACTTGTAGTTAGCCGTCTTTTGCATGAACGCCTGTCCTTCTGGGGAACGCAATTCCCGCGCGAGAAGTTCAGTATCGCTCACTAAGCGTGTGACGATGTCTGATTGCGAAAGATTCCGCCAGCCTTGCATCTCGAGTTGTCGGAGAACCGGAGTTACCTCGCTGGCGACAATGAGCCGGCTTGGCGAATATCCAGGCAAGCCTTGGAAATGGTGATTGACGTGTGCCGCAACTTGCGCCATCGAAGGAAGCACCGCGGGAGGGGTAGAAGCGCTAGGCGACTTTTCCCGGGCATTGACGGAGAAAGCGTTCAATAGCCCACCGAAAGCGACCAAGGCAATAGGAACGAGCTTGCGAGCCATAAATAATCCAAGAACTAGTGGAACCGGACATCGCTTAACGCGGCGAATGACGCCACTCAACTTTACCCTACGTTCATCGGACGTCGGACTAAGTGACCTAAAGCGTTTCCCAACAACGCGTTGCGTTATTTTTCATGAAGCGATGAACCAACCTTCGTCGTGCATCGTAAGAACAAATCGAATCTAAGGTCCATGCAGTGCGACACACCTTGGCCTTGGAAATTTACGCGAAAGTCATATTCGTAACATTACTTTGTTGCATTTTGGCTTTCAGTGCGATAAGATAACCCACACTTTTCATTGTTCGTGGTTTCACGGTAGCAGGAGATGCCGTCATGCCTCACACCACGTTTTTCGTGCAGGAATGCCCTACGTGCGGACGACGGCTGCAAATCCGTGTGGCCTACCTTGGCAAACGGTTGTTTTGCCAGCACTGTGGCGGACCATTTCTTGCATGCGATCCGTCGCAAGGTCCGAATGCTGGCCTGGGTAATTCGAAACTTTTGGAACGCGCCGAACAGTTATTGGCGTTTGCGGAAAGTCATAAATCGCAAGGAGCGCTGGGCTCGGAGTTATTAGGCGGCGAAGTGCCATCCTACTGAGAATTCACGTCGCCCGTGTCCTAATGCGTTGCGACTCGTGAAAAACCATGATCGGGCTAATTGCTCAAACGGCTGAGGTCGTCGAAAAACTGGGGATACGTTTTCGCAGTACATCCGGGATCGCGAATCATAATAGCTGGCCCGCCCAATCCAACGAGCGCCATGCTCATCGCCATGCGGTGGTCGTGGTAGGTCTCAATTTCGACACTGCGGCGTTCGTCCGGAATGATCCGCAAACCATCCGGTAATTCCTGAACAATTGCGCCAATTTTCCTCAATTCACGAGCAAGATCGCCAATTCGGTCCGTCTCTTTGAAACGATTGTGACCGACCCCGGAAATTGTGGTGGCGCCTTTCGCGAACAAGGCGACAGCCGCCAATGTCTGCACGGTATCGCTGATCGCATTCATGTTGACCGTTATTCCCTGCAACGGTCCTCCCTTGACCGTAATCGAGTTGTCGCCGTATTTCACGGAACAACCCATATTCTGTAAACACTCGCAAAACACGACATCACCCTGAAGTGAGGTTCGTGACAACCCCTCAACCGTGATTTCGCCTCCGGTGATCGCGGCCGCTGCCCAAAAATAACTTGCCGCCGATGCGTCGGGCTCGATCGCGTATTCGAGACCACGATAGGATTGCGGTGCGGCGATTCTGAACGTCGTCAAATCAGCCGACGCCTCCACCTGCACGCCAAACGCATGCATGACAGAAAGGGTCAGTGTCACATACGGACGAGAAACCAGCTCACCTACAACGAGTATTTCGACATTGCGTTGCGCCAGCGGCGCGGCCATAAGCAAACCACTCAGAAATTGGCTTGAGATATCACCGCGAACGGAAGTGCGCCCTCCGGGCAGGCCGTTAGCGTTCACTAGGACCGGAGGGCAGTCTCCGCCGCGTTCGCTAGATACGTTGGCGCCAAGTTGATTCAAAGCTTCTAACAGATCGCCAATCGGCCGTTGCCGCATTCGTTCGACGCCATCGAGTCGAAATTGCCCACATCCGGCAGGCAACATGGCGGTGAGAAATCGTATGGTGGTTCCACTGTTGGCGACATACAAGTCGGCGGATTCAACGCGAGGCGCCCCCCCGGCGCCTTCGACACGCAGAACCGAGGTGGCCGAATTGAACTCAATCGCCACACCTAGCCGGCGCAGGCTTTCAACCATCACATGCGTATCGTCGCTATCGAGCGCGCCGGTCAAAACCGATGGACCTTCCGCTAACGCGGCGCAAAGCAAGGCCCGGTTCGTTATGCTTTTGGAGCCGGGAGGACGGACCGTCGCCGTTAGCGGCCCCCGAGGTGATATGGTGATCGACTCGTGCATTAACGGCTTGGTCCCTTACTCGCAATCTTCCAAAGATGGCGGTCGCTACGCACATACAGCGCGTCACCCGATACGGCAGGAGTTCCCTGAATCGATTCGCCGAAGTCGCTACGACCGATAATCGCGCCCTTTTCGCCCTGTTGAACGACAAACGCTTTACCATCCGAATTGAACACGTAGATGCGTTCATCCGTGACAATAGGCGTGGCCCAACAACGTCCTTCTAAACGCAGTTGCCACAACACTTCGCCGGTTGCTGTATCGCCGCAAACCAGAACACCTGCGTCATTGACGAGGTAGATTTTGCCTTGGTGGACGGCCGCACTGCCCGCGCCAGGCCGCAATCGTGATGCATTCCAGGCAAATTGCGCGCTTGTTGAATCCGTTGGCATATCAAGCGCCGTCAATCCATTGGAGGGCAGGAAGATTCGATTCTGAGAAACCACGGGCGACGAGATGGCCGAGCAAGATGCATCATACTTCCACAATTCTCTGCCATCACGCGCATCAACGGCGGTGAGGCCGTGCGGTGCTTGAAGCAAGACTGTCGTTTCATCGGCCCCGTCGCGCGAAAGCACTGTGGGAGAAGACCAGCTGGCTTCGGGGCGACGATCGATGCGCCAGCGCGTCTCACCGGTTTCGGCGTCGACCCCGGCGACAAAGGAGTCGCCTTGTGCTTCAACTTGGACAACAACTGTCCCATGGACGACAATCGGCGACGAAGACATGCCAACGTCATTGCCAGCTTTGGGAAAATCATTGCCAAGTCCACGATACCAACGCAAGTCGCCGTTAAGTCCAAGACAAATCAGGTCATTCGAGGAAAAGAACGCGTAAATGGCGTTACCATCGCTTACGGGCGTAGGGGCTGCATTCGCACTCGTCGGGTGAGTCAGCGTACGCCCCGTTGCCCAAAACTGCCGCTCCCATCGCTTTTCACCGGCCATCGCATCAAAACACAGGACATGCAGCCGATCTTGCTCGACACCGCTGGAGCAGGTAATCACGACATGATTACCAATTACAATCGGACTCGAAGGGCCGCGGCCAGGCAAGTCGCGACGCCAGATGACGTTCTCCTCATCCTCCGCGTTTCCCCAGGTGAGTGGAGGGTTGGCTTTCGCCGCAACGCCTGTTCCGCCTGGCCCGCGAAACTGAGGCCAATCGGCGAAAGCAGTTGCCGGCCCATAAAGGAAGCTGGCGAATAGGAGTATACGGATCATGGCTGGGACTCCGGCAGGACCGCGGTTCCGGTTTTGTCGCATACACGTAGCTGAAACTGCCAGCGCTGGGCCCAATCTTTGGTTTGCTCGTTTTGGCAAACCTTCACCAAAATCTCGTTCGAGCCAACGTTTAACCGACCTGGGGCGACGTACTGATCAATTTTCGTGTTCGTGTGATACACCTCATTGGCGGTCAGCAACACCCCGTTGAGCCAAACTTTGTTGGCATTGATGCTTCCCAGCCGTAGTTCGACATTACGCTCCGATGACGAAACAAAATCAAAAAATGCATAAGCCGTGACGCCGTTGTGTTTTCCTACAGCGCGATTGAGATCGACCATGCCGTACTTGTCGTCAGTGGTGAAATCCGTCCATGCGACCTTGCCGAGCTTGCCATGATACTGTGCCTCGAGGTCGATCGACGTTTCCGGAGGAAACACGGCGGCGAACCCCGTCAGGTTGGAATTGTCGAATGGGCCAACGACTTTCCATCGAGTCAGAAAGCCAAAATGCGCCGGCAGATCAACTTCGACGCCCAACGCGGATAATGCCTTGGTCGCGGCTTCAATTTGGTCTACATCGCGCGCTGCCGAGAGCGTTGCTCGATATTTCTGAATCGCCTCGGACTTCATTCCATTGTCCGCCAATAGGCTGGCCTGTTCGAGCGCAAATGCAACGGCGTCGCGCCGGAGTTCAAGGCTAGGGTCATCGAGCATGGAAGGAATTAATCTTGCCCGCGCCGAGGGGTCGCTTCGTTCGAGCCACTCAAAGGCGAGTCGTCGCGCCCGGGGGTCATGGCGCCGGTCGCCAAGGAACTGTTCTAGTGCGTCGGTGGGTAGCCCATTTCCGGACTTTATCGTGTCTTCGGCAATCGAATCGACCACGGCGCGAATCCAATTCATCGCCAATCGATTGGCCCCAGTCATTCCCTCGAGGATTTCAGGAATCTGAGCGGCGTCGGCCTGCGCCAACTCTTGCCACGCCGACATCGCCGCACGATGCCCCTCGCCATGAGGCATGACTTGCCGCAAAGCTTGCAGCGGTTTTGAAACGTCGATTGACTCGGCCGGAAGTGGGCCCGACAACAGGGTAATACTGGCGAAAGTCAACACAACACGAACGTGAACACCCTTAAGGCTGTTCATTGCAATAAGTCGGATCTTGAAAGGCGGGAATGTCACAATTAACAAGCGTCGGGGTATTGTAGTCCACATCGTGACGTTGCGAAAACTGGGCGCATCGCTGCAATTGACAGCCATGATCACTGAGTCCTATTGTGTGAGGACTCGTCTCTCGTGAGATTTGTCATCTTGATTGAGGCGCAATGGTATGAGTTCCCCTTGGACTGGAGTTTTTCCTGCCGCCGTCACGTGTTTTCACAGTGACGAATCGCTTGATTTTGCCGCCACGACGGCGCATGTGCTCCGGATGATCGACGCGGGCGTCCATGGCATGGTTATGCTGGGAACTGTTGGGGAAAACTGCTCGCTACGACGGGAAGAAAAACTTTCCGTCTTACGAGCCACGGTTGAGGCGGTCGGCGGACGAACGCCAATATTGACCGGCGTGGCCGAGTACACCACGGCGCAGGCGGCCCAGCTCGCGCGTGATGCGCATTCCGCGGGAGTCGATGGGTTAATGGTGCTCCCGGCGATGGTGTATAAGTCGGATCCGCGCGGAACGATCTCGCATTTCCGCGCCGTCGCAAGTGCGACTGATTTGCTAATTATGCTTTACAACAATCCCGTGTCGTATGGTGTTGACATTCGACCGGAAATGTTTGGATCTCTGGCCGATTTGCCCAATGTCGTGGCGATTAAGGAGTCGTCGGAAGATCCTCGTCGTATTACCGACTTACGTAACCGGTACGGCGATCGCTTTACTCTATTCGCCGGCGTCGATGACTTAGCGTTGGAAAGTGTTATGCTAGGCGCTGATGGCTGGGTTTCCGGTCTGGTGAACGCCTTTCCGGACGAACACCGCCGACTTTGGGACTTGGCCATCCAAGGAGACTTTTTCAAAGCTCGCGACTTGTATCGCTGGTACACGCCGCTGTTACATTTGGATACTCACCCGAAGTTGGCGCAATACATCAAATTGGCCATGGCGTTGCGAGAGTTTGGGTCAGAAATGGTTCGCGCTCCGCGTTTACCGCTCGAAGGTGAGGAGCGCCAACGGATTGTCGAATTAATTCGGCAGAGCCTTGAAACGCGTCCCCAACGGTAGTTTGCCATGCCGAGTCTGCAACATGTTCCCGTCATCGATTCCCATACCGGGGGCGAGCCGACTCGCGTCGTCATGGACAACGGTCCCACCTTGGGAGAGGGTGCATTAAGTCAACGATTAACGCGTTTCCGCCAACATCACGATGAGTTTCGTTCGACCGTAGTAAACGAACCGCGAGGATCGGACGCCATGGTCGGCGCCTTGCTGTGTACGCCGGTGGATACGTCGTGTGTGGCGGGCGTTATTTTCTTTAATAATGTCGGCTACTTGGGGATGTGTGTCCATGGAACGATTGGCGTTGTCGCCACGCTATACCATGCCGGACAAATAACGCCAGGACTCCACCGAATCGAAACGCCGGTTGGCGTTGTAACGGTGCAGTTGGATCCTGACGGTGTTGTCACCGTACAGAACGTGATTTCCTTTCGTCACGCCGCCAATATGACGGTCAAACTGGACGACGGGCAATGCGTGACAGGCGATGTCGCATGGGGTGGAAATTGGTTTTTTCTAGTAGACAATTACACGCGGCCGTTACGGCTGTGTGACGTCGAGGCCCTGACAAATTTCGCGAGGAAGATTCGACGCGCGCTGCAACAGAACGGGATCACGGGCGCCGATAACGCGGAAATCGACCACATTGAACTGTTTGGTCCACCCGATACGGCCGGCGCTCACAGCAGGAATTTTGTACTTTGTCCCGGCGGCGCCTATGATCGTTCGCCATGTGGAACCGGAACAAGCGCTAAATTGGCTTGTTTGGCGGCGGAGGGAAAGCTCGCGCCAGGTCAATGGTGGCGCCAGGAAGGGATTTTAGGGAGCATATTTGAGGGAAGTTACCTAATCGCCCCAGGCGGCATAGCTCCCAGCATCCGGGGAACGGCCCATATTACCGCAGAGGCGAAACTAATTCTTGATCCTCGTGATCCATTCCGTCAAGGAATTCGGGGTCAAACGCCTATTTCGACTTAATGTTTCGCCGTAAACACGGGTCGTTACTCGTCGGGCGATGAATCGGACGGAAAGGCGAACACGAGGGGCTTCGTGTTTCGGTCGTGGGCAACTTTCCGGAACAGTCGAATCGCATCACTCGGGTAATATAGCCAAGTTTGGCAGGCTTCGTGTTCCACGACGGATGGTGCAAACTGTTTCCCGTACGGTAGCCGATGTTCTCGGTACAGCCAGCCCTGGATACAATCCCGCAATGTTTGCTGACGGCCCTGCACTTGGAGTCAATCACGATGACGGTCGCTCCACCCCCCGGCCAAATTCGCGCCCTCGTGTTGAACACGCTGCAGCAGTTGGGCGCTCGAATATTTTCCGAGTTTCATGTGGAGGAAACCGTCCTGCTCCAAGATGGTCGATGCTTGGCTCGCTCGTATCGTACCGACGACTTCTTCGCCATGTGGTTGATTGAAGTGGGGCTTGTGCAGTTTTACAACGGCGAGGGAGATATGCTCCTCGTCATTAACCTTCTGGACGACGCGACGCCCAGCAAGATGGCTGCGTAACATAGCATCCGCGCATTACCCGTGTGCAAACGGGCGTCTTGACAACTCGCACCAACGACAGCCGCGCCTCGCCGCATGACCGGGCCGGAAAGCCGTGTTTTTCTTGTGCCATCTCTTGTTGTACTCCGCACGCCGACCGCTAAACTACGCCCATAGTTTGTGGTTCGCTCCACAGAATGCCTAAACCGCCGCGTCGGCGGTTTGCGAAGGGTCTCTTTTCACAGGCGAAGGCGCTATGAGCAAGAATAAATTCAACGCGGCGATTATCGGTCTGGGCTTCGGAGCAGAATTTATCCCCATCTATAAAAAACATCCGAACGCTAACATGTATGCGATTTGTCGGCGTGATGAGAAGGAGATGAACAAGATTGGCGACCACTTTGGAATAGATAAACGTTACAAGACTTACGACGAAGTGTTAGCCGATCCCAGCGTTGACTTCGTGCATATTAATAGCCCGATTCCGGATCATGCGTGGATGTCGCTCAAAGCGCTTGACGCCGGCAAGCACGTTATGTGCACGGTGCCCATGGCGACAACCATCGATGAATGCCGTCAAATTGTCGAAAAAGTGAAACAAACCGGGTTGAAGTACATGATGGCGGAAACGGTCGTGTACAGCCGCGAGTTTCTGTTCATTAAAGAGATGTACGAGCGTGGTGAATTAGGCAAGATTCAATATATGGCTGCGTCCCATCCGCAAGATATGGATGGCTGGCCGGAGTATTGGGAACGCATGATTCCCATGCACTACGCCACGCACGTCGTCAGTCCTGTGCTTGGGCTCGTCAAGGGGCGCGCGGAATACGTCTCCTGTTTTGGGTCAGGAACGATCCGCGACGACCTGGCTAAAAAGTCGGGGAATAAATTCGCGGTTGAGTCGTGTCATATCAAAATCAAAGACTCTGATATCGCCGCGCATATTTGGCGATTCCTGTTCGACACCGCACGGCAATACCGCGAGTCGTTTGACGTGTACGGCACGAAGAAAAGCTTCGAGTGGGCGCTCATCGAGGGAGAGGAGCACGTCATCCACACCGCAAAGAAACCTGAGCCGGAAATCGCGTCCCGCGTTGCCGTTCCGGATTACGCGCACTTACTTCCGGCCGAGATTCGCGAATTTACGTCGACCATTCAAGACGCTGAGCATCTGTCCTTCATTCAAGGCGCAGGACACGGTGGGTCGCACCCGCATTTAGCGAACGAGTTCTTGTCGGCCTTACGCGATGACCGCGATCCTTGGCCAAACGCTTCCCTTAGCGCGAATTGGACCTGTGTGGGTATTTGCGCCCACCAATCGGCCGAACAAGGCGGTGCGATCGTTCGACTACCCGAGTTTACGCTGCAATAACTCGGCTGGGTTGTTACGTATGTGGAACACATTACCGTGTTCCACGCCACACCGCCCGCGATCCACTCACATCGCTAGGAGCACGCCGATGATGCCCAGGATCGCTCCCCCGGTGACAATCACAAACAGGATGCTTGTCACGGCGCCCCAGGCTTCAGAGTCTTCGTCGCGCATCGCTTGTTGCTGCTCGGAAGAAAACGCTTGATCAAGGACAGTTTGTCGGGACTTGAGTATCATCGCATACGCTCCAAGATAAACGTAATAAGGCGAGGCAATCCTTGGTATGGCTCTTTCGATCCGGCCGAACTTGGGATTGTTGGCCCCTTCGAGAATCGCCCCGGGTAAAGCAAAACCCGGACCACAACACCAAGGCATGAAGAAACCTTGGTATGTTCTGGGATTGCGCCATTCTTGACCAAAGTGTGACTTGATCATGCGCGCGGATTAGCGCACCTGCGCGACAAAAACGCGCGCTCACAGCGGGTTGACTGTGTCATTTTCGCTTGCGAATTCCGAACTTCGCCGCGGCGCGTCATTTGCTTACGCTCTAAACTTTCGCAGCGATGTTGGCTGTTGATCCTATTCCTTACACAACCGTGTGGGGCCCATGAACGAGACGGAGAAACGGTTTGTCACCTTGGATGGTAACGAGGCGGCGGCGCGAGTTGCGTATGCAGCTAGTGAAGTCATCGCGATCTATCCCATCACGCCTGCGTCTCCGATGGGAGAAGTGTGTGATGCGTGGGCCAGTTTCGGCAAACCCAACGTGTTTGGCGGCGTGCCGGACGTAATCGAAATGCAAAGCGAGGCCGGCGCGGCGGGCGCCGTCCACGGGGCGATTCAGGCAGGCGCCTTGACGACGACCTTCACCGCGTCACAGGGGCTGTTGTTGATGATCCCCAACATGTTCAAGATCGCGGGCGAGCTAACGCCTACGGTGTTCCACATTGCGGCTCGCAGTCTTGCAACCCACGCGTTGTCGATCTTTGGCGATCAAAGCGACGTCATGGCGGTGCGATCCGCGGGTTGGACGATGCTTTGCTCGGCAAGCGTACAGGAAGCGCACGACTTTGCGGCGATTTCTCACGCGGTGACGCTTAAATCGCGGGTTCCCATCCTGCATTTTTTTGACGGGTTTCGCACGTCGCATGAGGTCAACAAGATTTCGCCTCTGAGCGATGCACAACTTCGTTCGATGCTTGATTTGGAAGCGGTTGCCGCACACCGCCAACGCGCGCTCGACCCTGACCGGCCCGTATTACGCGGATCCGCACAGAACCCGGACGTCTTCTTTCAGGCGCGCGAGGCCTCCAACATGTTCCATGCGGCGGTACCGCAGATGATGGAAGACGCATTCGAAGAATTCGCGGTGATGACGGGGCGTAAGTACCGCCTGTATGAGTACGTGGGACCACCAGATGCACAGCACGTGGTCGTCCTCATGGGGTCCGGCAGTGGGGCCGCCGAAGAGGCCGTCGAACGGCTCGTTCAACAGGGCGAAAAAGTGGGCCTCGTCAAAGTACGATTGTACCGGCCTTTTGATATACAGCGGTTTCTTAGCGCGCTGCCGCGCACGGTGCAACGTATCGCCGTACTCGATCGCACCAAAGAACCCGGTGCGATTGGCGAGCCTCTTTATCAAGACGTTGTAACAGCGCTATTCGAAGGTCGGCGCGACGGCAATGGAGCCATGCCAAAAGTGATCGGCGGACGCTACGGGCTCTCGTCCAAGGAATTCACGCCCGCGATGGCGAAGGCGGTGTTTGATGAACTCAATGTCGCCCAGCCCAGGCCGCACTTTACCGTCGGCATTCATGACGACGTGACCCGCTTGAGTCTGCCTTGGGATGAAGATTGGTACGAAGAGTCGAGCGATGTAACCCGTTGTATTTTTTATGGATTGGGTAGCGACGGTACGGTCGGCGCCAATAAGAACTCGGTAAAAATTATCGGCGAGTATACCCCGTTGCACGCACAAGGATACTTTGTTTACGACTCGAAGAAAGCGGGAGCCGTTACCGTCTCGCATTTGCGATTTAGCCCGCATCCGATTCGATCAACGTATCAGATTCACCGGGCGAATTTTGTCGCCTGCCATCAGTTCCATCTGCTCGAAAAAATGGACGTCTTAGAAACGGCGGCGGACAACGCCACGTTTTTGCTGAATAGCCCTTACGGCCCGGATGAAGTTTGGAATCATTTGCCGCGCGAGGTCCAAGAGCAGATTATTCGCCGGAAGATGCGATTTTTTGTGATCGACGGCGACCGCGTGGCGCGCGAGGCAGGCATGGCTGGACGCATCAAT
Organism: Planctomycetota bacterium; assembly: GCA_963204915.1. GTDB lineage: Bacteria > Planctomycetota > Planctomycetia > Pirellulales > Pirellulaceae > JAHWKS01. Next base: position 231,901 of record CAUJHS010000082.1, read on the forward strand.
ACGGTCATGCAAACGTGCTTCTTTGCACTTGCCAATATTCTGCCGCGAGACGAAGCCATTCAGAAAATCAAGGACGCCATTCGAGCCACGTACGGGAAGCGCGGTGAAACGGTCGTGCAACGTAATTTCGCCGCCGTGGATCACGCTCTAAGCGGGTTGTCCGAGGTAAAGATCCCGGACACGGCCACGAGTGATCTTAAGAGGTCCGAACCAGTTCCCGCAGATAGTCCTGATTTCGTCAAGCGAATCACGGCGATGATGCTTGCGGGGCGTGGCGACTTGCTACCCGTGAGTGCTCTGCCTGTTGATGGAACTTTCCCCACAGCCACCGCTCAGTACGAAAAACGCAGCATTGCACACGAGATACCGATTTGGGATCCGGAGATTTGCATCCAGTGCGGTCTCTGCGCACTTGTTTGTCCGCACGCCTCGATTCGGACCAAAGCCTACCCGGCCGAGGCATTGACGCATGCGCCTAAAGGTTTCCCCTCCCTCGCGTGGAAAGGAAAGGAGTATCTTGCCGGCACGGTGATGACTGTGCAGGTTGCGCCAGAAGACTGCACGGGGTGCGGCGTGTGCGTGGACGTTTGCCCTGCTAAGAGTAAGGAAGAGGCTCGCCACAAGGCGATTAACATGTCGCCAAAAACGGAGCATCTTGAGCGCGAACGCGTTAATTGGGACTTTTTCGTCAAGTTAGCGGAAGCAGAACGCGGCGAAGTCAAATTGGATACGGTCAAAGGCTCGCAGTTGCTACAACCTTTGTTCGAGTTTTCGGGCGCCTGTGCAGGGTGCGGCGAAACTCCTTATTTGAAACTGTTGAGTCAGTTGTACGGCGATCGAATTCTCATTGCCAACGCCACAGGATGCTCGTCGATCTACGGCGGAAATCTGCCCACAACGCCCTGGGCGAAGAATCGAGAAGGTCGCGGCCCCGCCTGGAACAACTCGTTGTTTGAAGATAACGCCGAGTTTGGTTTAGGAATGCGACTGGCGCTTGATCAAAAGCGAGAGCGAGCTGAGTTTCTCGTCAAGCTCTTTGCGGCCGATGTGGGCGAAGATCTTGTCAATGCGTTGCTAACCTCTCCGCAGACCACAGAAAATGAAATTGCCGATCAGCGAGCCTTAGTCGCGGAATTGCGTCGTCGACTAACTCACAATGAACGTGCGGAAGCGCGGGAATTGGAGATCCTCGCCGACGCGCTTGTAACGCGAGGCGTGTGGATCATCGGTGGAGACGGATGGGCGTACGACATTGGATTTGGCGGGCTCGATCACGTAATGGCCAGCGGTCGGGACGTGAATATCCTCGTGCTCGATACGGAGGTTTACTCCAATACCGGCGGTCAGGCGTCCAAATCCACCCCGCGCGCCGCCACGGCCAAGTTCGCCGCGTCGGGAAAAGCGATTGGAAAAAAGGATTTGGGTATGATCGCCATGGCGTACGGCAATGTATACGTCGCCCAAATCGCGATGGGCGCTCAACCGCTCCAGTCGATCAAAGCGATGCAGGAAGCAGCATCATATCCCGGCCCGTCGTTGATTCTTGCGTATAGTCACTGTGTGGCGCATGGAATTGACATGTCCACCTCCATGACGCATCAGAAGGACGCGGCCGCGACCGGGTATTGGCCTCTCTGGCGCTATGATCCTCGGTTAGCCTATGAAGGCGCGCGACCGTTCCGTCTTGATAGTCGGAAACCAACCAAACCGCTCAAAGAGTTTACGATGAAAGAAGCTCGCTTTGCGATGCTCGCTCGCGCTCAACCTCAACGCGCCGCAGCGCTGATGGAACTGGCGCAACGCGACGTCGACGCGCGCTGGCGCTACTACGAGCAACTCGCGGGAATCGAACGTCAAGTAATCGATGGGACGGAAGTTGAACTACCCCTGGAATCGTCCGCCGAGGAGACCGTGTCGTGAGCGTAGATATTTCGACAACGTACCTGGGTTTGAAGTTGTCCAGTCCCCTGGTAGTCTCGGCCTGTCCCCTTTCCGGTGACTTGTCAAGCTTACAGCGATTAGAAGAGGCCGGCGCTGGCGCCGCCGTTATGCAATCCTTGTTTGAGGAACAGATTGAGCACGAGGAGATGGAGTGGTTCCATGTCCACGAGAACACCAGTGATCGATATGCCGAGTCCACCAGCTTTTTTCCCGAGATGGAGGACTACAACACCGGGCCAGATCGATACTTGCAGCATATCGAGCAGGCGAAACGCGCCTTGACGATACCCATCATCGGAAGTTTAAACGGCACAACCAAAGGAGGATGGATTCGGTACGCGAAGTTAATTGAGCAAGCCGGCGCGGATGCGCTGGAACTCAATATCTACATTGTGCCTACCGAGACGCACGTCACATCAGAGCAAATCGAACAACGGTATTTGGAACTCGTGGCGGCGGTCCGCGCGGAGATCTCGCTTCCGCTGGCCGTGAAGATCGGACCTTTTTTTACGTCCCTACCTCATTTCGCCAAACGAATCGAGGCGGCAGGCGCGAACGGACTCGTGTTGTTCAATCGCTTTCTCGATCCGGACATCAATTTGGCGACCTTAGAAGTTACGCCCCACTTAGTATTGAGCAGTCGGGACGAACTTCGTTTGCCCTTGCGCTGGATTGGCATTTTGCGGAACCGTGTAAAGGTATCGCTGGCTTGCACGAGCGGCGTGCACTTTGCGGAAGACGCACTCAAGGCGCTACTCGCCGGTGCTGACGTTGTGATGATGGCGTCAGCCCTGCTACGCAATGGCCCTACTCACTTGGAAACCGTGCTGGCGGAAGTTCAGAATTGGCTGGTTGAGAACGAGTATAAATCGGTCACGCAACTTATAGGCAGCGTCAGCCGGGAAAAAAGTGCAAACCCCGAGGCTTTTGAACGGAGCAATTACATGCGGGCGCTGGCGTCCTACACCAGTCGATTGGACGGTTAATTCCGGCGCCCTGCAATTTCGCGGAAAATAGCGCGAACATTTTAAATTGACAAGTCGTAATATTACGATATAACAAACAGAAAAGGCAAGTCAACGCACGCGAGGGACCTAGTTGCCGTTGCAAACTTTGACCATCGGCCGCTGAGCCGCTCGACACGGTTCCTCGCAAGAGAAGTCGGTAATTAGTTTTTTTTCCTTAAAATATCGTAACATCTAAACATAACAATTTATTGAGGTGTTTAAATGAGCGTTGCAACCATCTCCCCAACCGAACTGCACCATCTACGTCAATCAGGGACGGCCGTTGACTTGATCGACGTGCGGACTCCGGCGGAATTTCAGGAAGTCCACGCCGATGGGGCACGGAACATCCCGCTCGATCGGATTGATGCTGGAACGGTTCAAGGCGCCACGTCGAACCAAGGGCCACTCTACGTCATTTGCCGCTCCGGCAGTCGTGCGAAACAAGCATGTGAAAAGTTAGCCCAAGCAGGACTAAAGGTTTACAATGTGGAAGGCGGTACAATGGCCTGGGAAACTGCAGGACTGCCAGTCCAACGTGGAAAAAAGGCCATCTCGCTCGAACGGCAAGTACGCATCGCGGCCGGTTTTCTCGTCCTTCTAGGCGCCGTGTTAGCGCTTGTCGTCCACCCTTGGTTTGCGCTACTGTCCGCCTTTGTTGGGGCCGGCTTGATGTTTTCCGGAATCACGGATACCTGCGGAATGGCGATGGTGCTGGCGAGAATGCCTTGGAACCAAGTAAGCAGCGATAGTTCGCCGGGCGCCCAAAAATGCTGCACCGTTAGATGAAATAGCTTTGCACTACCACATCAATGGCCCCTATTGGCGCGCGGTTCGCAGAGTTAAAACTCCAGGATCGTGTTAACAATTTGCGCAGATACTGGGTATCGCAAATTCACAAAAGCGTCACCTCAATCCTAAGGGTGGCGATGCTCTAAACATTAACGAATCAATCGAGTGAGGTTTTTGTCATGACTCATGCAGTTCCTATACATTCAGCAGACTTCCAAACTGAAGTGCTTGAAGCTTCAAATCCAGTCCTTGTCGACTTTTACGCCACTTGGTGTCCCCCTTGCAAAATGCTCGCGCCAATTCTCGATCAGCTTTCGAGTGAATTCGCAGGGCGAGTGAAAATCGTGAAGGTCAACGTCGATGAGGAACGTTCGCTCGCCAGCGCGTATCGGATTGAAAGCGTGCCTACCTTGATCGCTTTTCATGATGGTCAAGTTGTGCATCGCTCACCCGGCGCTCCATCGGCTTCTGCATTACGGTCGTTTTTGAATCAACTCGCTGAGTTGAAGTCACCGCCGGGCTCTACGACGTCCAAGGCAGTGTAGATGGTAACCTCGGGCTAAACTGCGACAGCGCCTCTCCAAGGCGAAGAACGAAACGTGGAGGCGACCTTCAAAACGAAATACAATCTGTTAGGCCCAAAAAAGTCTTGCCACAATTTGAGACGGACGATTAGAATTACAACGTTATCACCATTAATCCGCCGAGTCGGTGCGATCCTCCATGCCAACCCTCGGACGAAATCGGCTTCGTCAGGTGCTGACAACAGCATTACGAGTATGGCTTGTCCTTGCGCTCTGGCCTACACCATTGCCGTGGCTTCATGAGCACTCGACAACCAACGAGGATCGAATACGACTGGTCGCGCATCAACAGAGATTCCACGCGGTTAGCGACGTACCGAGTGGCTGGCATTTGCATTTTGATTATTTGTGGCGGCTCGCTGCGGGCCCCCTATCGGAGCAGGAGAATAATCAAGGTACGCCGCCGAACGAGTTACCCGCGACTCGGGTATCGCCGTCCACGATGTCGCAACTAGCCAGCCCGTTCTCAACGGGGGAATGGATTACCTGTGTCAGCTCGGTAAGTCGGGTTTCCTTCGGGCATTTACATCACGTTGAGGAAACGCGCCGGATCGTTCCAATAGACTTTCTCGGCAGCTACAGCGATTCCCTTGCGCCACACCAATTGCTTGGCGTACTTCTTTGCTAGCTCGTGACGATGATGCTGCGCCATCGCATTGGCGCGGACATGGTCTTCACGCATGTTGTCGCTCGACACTTGCGCTTCTTATGAGCTTCTGAATTGTTTTGCGAGTCGCGCCATGAAAAGACTTCCTCCGCTTGCAGCGGTTTTGCTGCTGATTATCTGTATCGGCGTGTTGGCGACGGTTTTCTGGCCGCGTGACCCACTTGGCGCGATCGGGAGCGAGGCGTCGCCGAGCCGCGAAGCGCCGACTGACTCCGATTTGATTGTGCTTACGCCAGCCAAATCCGCTGCGGCGGGGATCCGCTCCGCCGTCGTCGAGCGGCGACAGCTTCAAGCGGTCCGTCGTGTCACTGGGCGTCTGAAATACGACGAATCAACACACGTGGCCGTCCGATCGCCCGTCGAAGGCGTACTCGTTGAGGTAGCGGTCAAACCTGGAGACTTAGTAACGCCCGGGCAGGTGCTTGCGAAACTCAGTAGTCGTGACATTGGCGAAGCAAGAGCGGAAGTCCTGCGTCGTCGCGCCGAGCTCGATTTATCACAACTTGCATTTCAACGCGATGACGAAATCTACGCCAATCTGCAGGAATTGCTGCCGCACATTGATTCACGAGCGTCGCTGGAAAAGATCGACGAGCTCTTTGAAGCCAAGCCGCTGGGCACGCATCGAAACGTGTTATTGTCGGCATACTCGCAGTTATTGTTGACCGAGGAATTATATGATCAGGGCCAGCAGTTATCGGGCGGAGCCATGGCCGGTGTGGTGCAACGCCAGCGTCGCTCCGATTGGGAGATCGCAAAGGCTTCGCTGCACTCGGCTGTGGAAGTAGCTCGGTTTGAGTGTCGACAGAAACGCGATACGGCCGGTTTGGCCGTGGACGATGCGCGCCGGCGGCTTGAGGTAAGCCAACAACGGCTCGAAATCTTATCGGGACGGAAGTACGATCAGACGGTTGAGACGCAAGAACTCTCTGAATTTGAAATCGTTGCGCCAGCCCAAGGAGCGGTTGAACAACGTTTCTTCACGAAGTCCGAATTGATTACGGCGACAGATACGCTATTCATCTTGGCCGACCCAACGACGTTGTGGGTGGACGCCGACTTACGTGAGAATGAATGGAACGCTCTCGCACTTCAACCCGGCGTTGAATTAACGGTTTACCCCGCCGGAATGCCCGATCGCCGTTGCAAGGCCCGATTGCTTTATGTTGGCCGAGAAATGTCGGCCGATTCGCACTCAGTCCCTTTGGTTGCCGAACTTCCCAATGTTGACGGCGCTTTGCGTCCTGGCATGTACGCGACCGTTGCCGTGCCCGTCGGCGAAGTCCGCACTGCGATTGCAGTTCCTACCTCCGCCGTTATGCAACATGAGGGAGATTCGTTTGTGTTCGTCGCAGAGAAGCCCCACACATTTCGTCGAGTCATGATTGAAACGGGGTTGGAAACGGAGGATTGGATCGAAGTCCGTGAAGGGCTGAAGGAGGGGACACCGGTGGTGGAGCGTGGCGCATTCGCGCTCAAATCGGAGCTACTTCTTGAGCGAGAAGCAGAGTAGCCGCCCGCACGCCATGCCGCCCTTACAGGAGTCCATCCGATGTTATCTCAACTGATTGAGTTCTCGCTTGCTAACCGCTTCATTATTCTCGTTCTGGCAGGGTTGATGGCGCTCGTGGGGCTTTATGCCGCGTATCAATTGCCGATCGATGCGGTGCCCGACATGACCAATGTACAGGTGCAAATCGCCACCGACGCCGGCTCGCTCTCGCCGATTGAAGTCGAACAGAACGTGACGTACATCGTTGAAGCGACAATGAGCGGCCTGCCCAACGTCGAGGAGATTCGCAGCGTCTCCAAGTTTGGCCTGTCGCTCGTAACCGTGGTGTTTCACGAGGGGACAGACATCCATTGGGCGCGACAATTAGTTGGGCAACGGCTCGGCGTAGCCGCCGCGGACATTCCGCCCGGTTACGGTACGCCCGAACTCGGCCCGCTGACCACCGCCTTGGGTGAAGTGCTGCAATTTGAAGTTCGCGGCGAAGGTTACACTCCCATGGAGCTGCGCACCATTTTGGAATGGCAAATCGCGCCGCGGCTTCGCGAAACGGCGGGCGTGACGGAAGTCAACGCGCATGGCGGCTACTATAAGACGTATGAAGTACGTCCGGACCCGAACAAGCTCCATGATTACGACCTTTCGCTGGAAGAACTTTTCGAACGACTGGAAGCGAACAACGCTACGGCCGGCGGCGGCTATGTGGTACATCACGGCGAACAACGGTTCATTCGTGGGCAAGCTCGTTTGCAAGGAATTGATGACATCGAACAAGTCGTGTTGCGCAGTAAACCCGGAGCCAGCCCCCTTCTTGTGCGCGACGTAGCGGAAGTGTCTGTGGCGCCCATGACCCGTCAGGGCGCCGTTACGCGCGATGGCCGCGGGGAAGCCGTAACCGGCATGGTGATGATGCTCTTTGGCGAAAACTCGCGCACGGTGGTGCAGTCTGCCAAAGCCCGCTTGCAAGAAATCGAAAAGACGCTTCCCGAGGGTGTGTCGGTGGAGGTCATCTACGATCGTTCCGCCTTGATCGGCCGTACGTTGCACACGGTGCTGCGCAATTTGATCGAAGGCGGGCTGCTCGTCATTCTGGTGCTGTTTCTACTTTTAGGGAGCTTTCGCGCCGGATGCATTGTGGCGTTAGCGATCCCGTTGTCGATGCTCTTCGCCTCAAACTTGATGCTGACGACCGGGATTACGGCAAGCCTCATGAGTCTGGGGGCGATCGACTTCGGGTTAATTGTCGACAGCTCTGTGATCATGATCGAAAACTGCATGCGTCGATTATCGCACGGTCGCGGCATGCAGTCGCACATTCAAGTGATCCGCGACGCCGCCATCGAGGTTCGCAAACCGACGATGTTCGGCGAACTGATTATCGCCGTCGTATTCATTCCAATTCTGGCGTTAGAAGGGACAGAGGGAAAGCTCTTCCGACCGATGGCGCTAACCGTGTTGTTCGCACTTGCCGGGTCGCTGGTATTGTCGTTGACCTTGATGCCCGTGTTGGCGTCGCTTCTTCTCCCGCGCAACATGGAAGAAAAGGAAGTTTGGTTGATCCGTGTAATTAAGTCAATATATCAACCAGTCGTGCGCCGCGCCGTACATTATCCCGCTATTACCGTGGCGGCGGCCTTGGTCGTTTTCGCCGCAAGTGTGCCGGTGGCGATGAATCTAGGAGCCGAATTCATGCCGCGCCTCGAAGAAGGCGATTTGCTCATCGAGGCCGTGCGCCTTCCCAGCGCTGCGCTGGAAGATGCAATCGCCATGGGTACGCAAGTGGAACGCTTGTTGCTCAAAATGCCGGAGGTCAAGACGGTCTTTTCCAAAACTGGTCGGCCGGAGATCGCGAACGACGTCATGGGAGTTCACCAAACGGACGTTTGGGTGATTCTCAAGCCGGAACAGGAATGGCCTAAAGCGCGTACTCGCGACGACTTGATCGCTGAAATGTCGCAAACATTGAACGAGAATGTCGCCGGCGTTGCATTCGGTTTCACTCAGCCGATTGAAATGCGTGTCGATGAGTTGATAGCCGGCGTCAAAGCCGACGTCGCCGTGCTTCTTTATGGCGACGACCTGGAGATCCTCAACATTAAAAGCAAAGAAATCGAACGCGTATTGCGAGCAATTCCCGGGGCCGTCGACGTGAAGGCCGATTATCAGGCGAACTTGCCTACACTTCGAATTGAACCGCTACCTGAACGCTTGGCCCGTTATGGCGTCGACGCGAAACAAGTGATGAATGCGGTCGAAGCAATCGGGGGCCGCCCCGTTGGGCTTTCAATCGAGGGTCGTTCGCGATTTCCTATTCTGGTGCGCGTTCCGGAACCATGGCGGCGACATGTGTACCTGCTCGAGCAATTACCCGTTTCGCACGTTAACGGTCATGCGATACCGCTGGGAGAACTTGCGGAAGTCCTACTCGAAGAAACGCCGCCGTCGATTGAACACGAAGCCGGTCGGCGCCGCACGTTTATTCAAGCGAATGTACGAGGACGTGACGTAGCGCGGTTCGTACAAGAAGCTCAGGCCGCAGTGGAGCAAGAAGTCGTCCTTCCCGCGGGGTATGAAATTCGCTGGGGCGGTGATTTTGAAAACCTGCAATCGGCGTCACGTCGTTTACTGTGGATTACGCCCTTCGTGCTACTCATCATTTTCCTGTTGCTGCATACCACCTTTAAGTCAGTACGATTGGCTTTGTTAATTTTCGTGGCGGTTCCCATTGCCGCCTCCGGCGGCGTAATCGCTCTGGCGTTGCGTGGAATGCCGTTCAGCATATCAGCGGGGGTGGGGTTTATCGCGCTCTTTGGCGTGGCTGTGTTAAACGGTCTGGTTTGGGTGAGCGCGGCCGAGAATTTGAGAGGTACGCTCGCGCCGTTGCGCGAGATTGCCCTTTCGACCGCTATCGCAAGAATTCGCCCTATTTTGATGACCGCATTGGTGGCAAGCTTAGGTTTCCTGCCGATGGCGCTTTCCACCAGCGACGGCGCCGAGATGCAACGCCCCTTGGCCACGGTTGTCATTGGCGGGCTCATCACCTCAACGCTGTTAACCGCGTTGGTGGTGCCCGCCGTATATCCTTTGGTTATGCGCTCGCGGGGCAACGCGCCGCGCTCCCTAGAGACGTAAGAAAGGGTCGAAGCTCCTGAACTCCCGTGTTACCGACGTCGGCGTTTGCCCGTTCGCTTATGACGTTGCGGCGCCGTGGGTTGGCGCGCGAGCAAAGGGGCCGCCGCCAGGTCATAACCTTGAAACGCTACGATCTCGCAAGGAACCAGGTCTCCTTCCGAAACTTCCTCGCTGGTCACGTAGACGACTCCGTCGACGTCGGGAGCGTCGGCATAAGTGCGGCCAATCCAAACATCGGGCTCTCCTTCCAAGGGACGGTCAATCAGTACATCGAGTCGTCGACCGATCTGGCGTTCGCTCCACGCGAAGGCGTTTTCCTGCTGAACTTCCATCAATTGGGCGCGCCGCTGTTGCTTGACTTCCTCAGGCAAATGGTCAGTCAGCTTGGCCGACGGCGTACCTGGTTCATAGGAATACGTAAACACGCCCATGCGCTCAAAGCGATGGGTCGCTACGAAATCCACCAGCTCTTGAAAATGCTCGTCCGTCTCGCCAGGGAAGCCTGTGATGAACGTAGTTCGAAGGACAAGATCGGGAATGCGGCTTCGCAGTTTTGCGAGCAAATCCTCGGTTTCGCGTCGTGTCACCCGGCGCGACATCCTCCGCAGCATTAAATCATTCGCGTGCTGGAGCGGCATGTCGATATACGGCACGATTTTGCGGCTTGCGGCGATCGTGTCGATTAGTTCATCGGTCACGTACATCGGATAAAAGTAGTGGAGGCGAATCCAATCGAAACCCTCCACCCGCTCCACTTGCCGCAAGAGTTCGGCAAGTCGCGGTTCGCCGTACACATCCATCCCGTAGTACGTCGTGTCTTGAGCGACAATGTTCAGCTCACGAACGCCATCGGCGGCGAGTTGCTCCGCTTCACGCAACACGTCTTCCATAGCTTTCGTTGCGTGCTTGCCGCGCATTTGAGGAATCGCACAAAACGTGCAAAGCCGGTCGCAACCTTCGGAAATCTTCAAATAGGCAAAGTGGGGCGGCGTAATACGAAGCCGGTCGTGATCGGCAAGGGCGCGAATCGGCGCAGGACGAAATACGGTACGTTGCTCCTGCAAATGGCCAACCAGTCGATCCGCCACTTTCGTGATTTCTTCGCGACCGAATACGCCCACCAAGTGATCGATCTCAGGGCATTCTTCGAGCAGCAACTCCTTTTGGCGTTCTGCGAGGCAGCCGGAAACAATCACTCCCCGCGTGCGTCCTGCACGCTTGAGTTGAAGCATTTCGTGGATTGCCCCCATCGACTCTTGCCGCGCCGCGTCAATGAAGCCGCATGTATTGATTACAACAAAATCGGCGCCGTCAGGTTCGCGGACAAGTTGATATCCATCCAACCGCAACAGCCCAAGCATGCGTTCGCTGTCAACAAGGTTTTTTGCACAACCCAAGCTCACAAACGCATAGGTTCCCTTGCTGCTTTGTTGGGAAGTAGGGGGAGTAATTTGCAGAGTCAAAGCGTGGCCGAAGGTGGGAGTAAGAAGAAACGCCCGATGCAACTTCGATATTTTACCCTCTCGCTAACGGCGCGGCGAGTGGATGCCACGCGCGTTGCGGGGGACGTAAGTCGCGTACTTCACGGTTTCACCTAGTCACGTGGTCCGGTAAACCAAGTTGGTTACAATGAAAACTTTCAACCCATTTACGCTCCGTGTTTTATCCGAGCGATCATGAGATGGGAACAAGTCACCGTTGCCTGATTCCGCTAGGTTCAATTTGTTCTATGCTCTACGGCCATATCCCACACGACCGGTACACGGGAATTTGGCGTCAATTCGCGATGTTGGCCACATTCACGGTGTTTACGTTTGTCTGGATCGCAGTTTCACTCCGGGCCGGGGAACGCAAAAAGGTTCTAGTCAAGAGCACCCTCGATGGCGTGCCGCAAACGTGTTACATCATCGAACCTGAGGGATTTGCCCCAAGCAATGGCCCCGTTCCGCTCGTTGTTGCGCTTCATAGTTGGAGTGCGGACGTTGAACAACGCAACGTGGAACGTGAAGCCGCTGCCGAACGACGCGGGTGGTTGTATCTTTCGCCTGACTTTCGCGGTGCGAACGTTCGGCCGGAAGCATGCGGTTCGCTCAAAGCCCAGCAAGACATCCTGGACGCCGTCACATGGACGTTGGAGCGATATCCCGTGGATCGGCGCCGCATCTATCTGACGGGCGTCTCCGGCGGAGGACACATGACGATGCTCATGGCAGGGCGTCATCCCGAGTTATGGGCCGCCGCCAGCGCGTGGGTTGGCATTAGCGACCTCGCGACCTGGCATCAGTTGCACGTTGACGACAACTATGGCGCCATGCTACGGGCTTGTTGCGGTGGTTCGCTGGGCGAGAGGGCCGCAGTGGATGAGGAGTATCGTCAACGGTCGCCTTTGACTCATTTGCACCGGGCTGCGGGACTACCGCTGGACTTGGCTGCGGGTGTTCACGACGGCCATCAAGGATCTGTGCCTGTAAAACACTCGCTGGATGCGTTTAATGTCGTGGCCGGCGCGGTGGGCGCCCCGCTTGTAACGGCTGCCGAGATCGTACAAATCAGTAGACCAAACGGACGACTGGAGCATCCGAAAGACGGCGACGAATTGTACGATCCGGTGTTTGGGCGCCGGATTTACCTTCGCCGAATGGCCGGACCATGCCGGATCAGTATTTTTGAAGGAGGCCATGAGTGCGTGGCCGAGGCCGCAATCGAGTGGTTAGCTCGCCATGCAAAACCCGAATGAGTTGGACAACGCGACTCGAAGCACACAAACGAGCGCCGTGTACGAACACAATCGACGCGCCTGGAATGCGATGGCGCGGCAGGGCCAGCGTTTCACGATTCCCGCACGCGATGAAGACTTCGCCAACCCGCTGAAGACCCTTGACAGTTCAGGCTGGTTAGGGAATGACATTCGCGGCCGACGCGTGCTTTGCCTTGCGGCGGGAGGAGGCAAGCATGGTCCGCTTTATGCCGCTGCTGGCGCCGAAGTGAGCGTGGTCGATCTCAGTCCTGCGATGCTTGAGCTGGATCGCCAGGTGGCCGCCGAACGCAAACTTCATGTTCGCACCGTCGAGACATCGATGGACGATCTTTCCATGTTTCAGACTGGAGAGTTTGATATTGTCGTTCATCCGGTCAGTAGTTGTTACGTTCCCGACGTGGAAGCGGTTTATCGGCAGGTGGCGCGCGTCGTCCGCGCCCAGGGAATTTACATCAGCCAACACAAACAACCGACCAGCCTGCAAGCCGATATTAGGCCAGCGTCGCAGGGATACGAAGTCATTGAACCCTATTACCGCCGAGGACCGCTGGCGCCCGTTGCAGGCAGTTTACATCGCGAGGAAGGGGCGTTGGAGTATCTGCATCGTTGGGAGCAGTTAATTGGCGGACTTTGCCGCGCGGGGTTTGTGATCGAAGACTTGATTGAACCACTCCATGGCGACTCGAGCGCTGACCGAGGATCGTTTCAACATCGCAGTTTGTTCATCGCCCCGTATGTGCGACTCTTAGCGCGGCGGACCGACGATCAACAGTTTCGCGTCAACCGGCAGCGACTGTGGGCGCCAAGTTAGCAAAATCTCCGTCACATCGTCGCGCCGCAACGTTGTGACATACGATTCGCACCTCAGATGAGCAAGAACTTCAAACTTTTGCCATAACAGGCCATGGCCCACGGCGACCGCGCTGGCCGACGCGAAACCGTGGATCTGCCACCTTTGGGCTATTTTTCTCGCATCCTGATGATAGGCGCGCTATAATCGACGGTTGTTTGTCGTCAGACCGTGCCCGATTGCGCCACAACAGGAGTCCTGGTCATGGCCATCGCTACGGGGATTTTAGCCGTTAATGCCGCATTCTTGCGCGACATCAAGGACGATAACCGTCGGCTGCATGATTTGCTGGACGAGACGAACCGCTTGTTTGCCTCAACGAATTCCGTGGAGGGAAAAACCAGACGCGTCGTGAATGTGCTTGTTGAATTGCGCGACCAATTGGCTTTGCACTTTGCATTAGAAGAGGCATATGGTTATTTTGAAGATGCCTTGGAGTCGACGCCGAGCTTGACCGAGCGAGCCGAGAAACTGCGCTCCCAGCATCGCGAACTATTTGTCGAACTATGCGGAATGGTTGATCAGGCCGAACAAGGGTTATACCACGAGAACCCCAAGGCGAATTGCGTGCCGTTGGAGGAGCGTTTCCAACGATTCCTCGGCGACTTACGACAGCATGAAGCGCGTGAGGTGGATATGATCATGGAAGCCCTTTCTAATGACGTGGGAGTTGGCGATTGAGATGCGGGGAAATTCGTCCATGCATGCCGAAACCGTTGGGCGTCCGATGGAGATTTTACTCATCGAGGATAGCCTGTTTTATGCGCGGTTCACCATTGAGGCCCTGAAGAAAGGCGGCATCCAACATCGCTTGACATTGATTTTCGACGGTGAAGAAGCGCTCGAGTTTATCCATCGCAACGGTAAGTTTGCGAATGCTCCTCGCCCGGATCTGATCCTGCTGGATTTGCAACTTCCCCGCAAGAGCGGCCTTGAGGTGCTGGAGGATTTACGCGCCAATTACGATCTCCAAAGCATCCCCGTCGTCGTAATGACCTCATCCGAATCCTTGGCCGACATGCAGGAATGTGAACGGCTGGGAGTGGAAAGTTACATTACAAAACCCGTCGATCTGCAAAAGTTTTTGGCGGTGGTCAAAGAACTAAAGAACTGCTGGCGCGATGATTTATTACTTCCCGCGCTCGACTGACCATCCGAAGGACCTCGTCCGGCGGTACGATGTACGCTGACCGATTCTAGAAAACACTTTTCCCATCTTGCGGAAACGATATAATCACAGCAGTTCCACCTCGCTGGTTGAGCCACCGGCGAATCCCACCATGCCCTTTTCGGGGTAATTCCGCCTCAAATCAACTGACTGATTGTCACAACGCAAAAGGCGATTCTGCTTAGAATCGCAGTTTTGCGCTTGCTGAATCTGTGCGTTTTGCTTATTTTTCCAAATGTGTATAAGCTGCCTAAGCAGTTTCTTTATCAAAAACGCTGGAGTGAACTCCGGCCAGTTGCTTTTCTGCAACGTATAAAAGAAAGATCGCCCTTTTTGTAATTTGTCTCGAAGGAGGGACTAAAGGCATGTTCGCGGGGAGAATCCAGCGCCCAGTTGCCCTAATTTTCGTCACTGCGGCCTTTTGCACGACGCTCGGCGTGGTGCAGGCCCAGGAGCAGAAACCTGAGTATCCGCCGCACGCCGAGGTGTTAAAGGATTACACCAAAGTCGTTTCGACGATTGATAACAAGTCGAGTCTGTACACCATCTGGACCCGCGAAAAAGACGGCCAGATGTACGCCGAACTGCCGAAGAACTTTGGCTCCCAGAAGTACTTTATCGCTCTTACCGTTTCCAGCGGCGATCGGTACGCGGGACTACAGTCGGGCGATATGTATGTGTACTGGCGCCAGTACGATAATCGCTTGGCGCTAATTACGCCGAATGTGACGACACGTAGTACCGGCGACGAAGAATCGAAGGCCTCGGTAAAGCGACTGTTTACCGACCAGGTTTTGCTTGAAGTACCCATCGTCACGATGGGCCCCGGCGGTGGTCCCGTGATCGACATGGACCAGTTGCTGGTCATGCAATCGCCCTTGTTCTTTGGCTCAAGCGTGTTTCACAAGGGGTTGACCCCGCGCCTTTACAAAATCAATAAGGCGAAAGCATTTCCTGAGAACGTGGAGTTGGCGTTTGAAATTCCAAATGCTGACGGAAGGTTGCAGATTATTCACTACTCAATCAGTGTAATTCCAGATAAGTCGGATTATAAGCCGCGCGTGGCGGATGAGCGCGTCGGTTATTTCGTCACGTCGTACAGTGATTTAGGCAAATACAAAGACGACGAAGTTGCGGTGCGCTACATCAATCGTTGGAATCTTCAAAAGCGCGACGCCAATCTCAAACTCAGCCCGCCGAAGAAGCCCATCGTGTTTTATATCGAACACACCACGCCCGTTCGTTATCGTCGCTGGGTGAAAGAGGGCGTTTTGGCGTGGAATAAGGCGTTCGAAAAGGTCGGCCTCATCGACGCGATCCAGGCGGAGTACCAAGACGCTGAGACCGGCGCGCACATGGACAAAGACCCCGAGGATGTGCGTTACAACTTCGTGCGTTGGTTAAATAATGACGTGGGTACGGCCATTGGCCCAAGCCGCGTGAATCCGTTAACCGGCGAAATTCTCGATGCCGACATCATTTTGACTGACGGTTGGATTCGATACTATCGCTATGAATTCGAAGACCTGCTGCCCCAGTACGCCATGGAAGGTTTCAGCCCGGAAACCTTGGCTTGGTTAGGAGAACATTCCGATTGGGATCCGCGGGTTCGCCTCGCGGCGCCCTCGCAGCGAGAATTCATTCGAGCGCGGTTGGCGGCTCAGGCCCCGCAACCGTACGGCGGACATCCCTTGACTCAGGTCAACACCAAACTGCTTGGCGATGACGAGTTCGACGGTTTGGTTGGACGCCAAAGTCAATTGAACGGTAGCTGCCTTGCCGCCGAGGGTAAAGCCTTCGATATGGCCCTCATGGCGATGACCTTCTCCATGATGAACGACCTCCGTGAAGCCGTCGCGGAAGAAGCCGCTGAGAAAGACGAAAACAAGGAGAAAGGCGACGAAGAGAAAAAGGACGAAGAGAAAAAGGACGAGGAAGCCCTGATCGACGGAATGCCTGAATCGTTCGTGGGCCCGTTGTTGGCGAACCTGGTCGCTCACGAGGTAGGTCACACGCTCGGACTGCGGCACAACTTCAAGGGATCGTCGGCCTACAAACTCGATGAGATCAACAGCGAAAAGATGGTCGGCAAGACGTCGCACGCCACCTCAGTTATGGATTACACGCCAGTCAATATCCGCATGGAGTCAGGAAACAAGCAGGGCGACTGGACCATGCTGGGAATTGGCCCGTACGACAACTGGGCGATCGAATACGGTTATACGTCGGAGACGGACCTCAAGCCAATCCTGAGCCGCGTTTCCGAACCCGAACTGCAATATGCGACGGACGAGGACACGATCGGCCCGGATCCCCTCGCCAGGCGCTATGACTTTAGTGCGGACCCCCTCGATTACGCCAGTGACCAGGTGAAGTTGGCGAAGTTCCACCGGGAAAGAATTATCGACAAACACGTCAAAGACGGCGACAGTTGGTCGAAAGCCCGCCGTGGGTACTCGTTGACGTTGAGCTTGCAAATGCGGGCGGTCAGCATGATGTCGAATTGGATCGGCGGCGTTCATGTGTATCGTGATAAGAAGGGCGATCCGAATGGCCGAGCGCCATTGGACGTTGTCCCGGCCGAGAAGCAACGGCAAGCATTGAAGTTTGTGATCGACAACACGTTCAGCGATGAGGCCTTTGGGTTAAACGCTGAATTGCTTCGTCGCATGGCCAGTGATCGCTGGCTGGACGAAGGCGGAGTCGACGAGGCGACCTGGCCGATCCACGACACAATCATGGGCGTGCAGGCCTCCGCCCTGACGATGGTCATGAACCCGACGACGCTTCGGCGCGTTTATGACAACGAGTTTCGAGTTCCTTCGGACCAAGATGCTCTGACGCTTCCGGAGGTCATGGAAACCGTTCGGAAGTCCATCTGGAGTGAGTTGGACCAGAAGGTCGATAAGGCGGTCACGCCGCGACAGCCGATGATTTCCAGCTTGCGTCGCAATCTGCAACGGGAACATCTGACGCGGCTAATCGATCTAAGCCTTCCTGGCGCCGGCTCGTCGGCTGCCTACAAGCCGATCGCCAACCTTGCGTTGGAGGAGATTCGTAAGATTCGCGCAAGTGCAGAAAACTGCCAAAAGCAAAACGGTGATAAACTTGACGCGTATACACAAGCTCACTTGGCCGAGATTCAACAAGTGATCGACAAAACTCTGAACGCGGAGATTATCTACAACGCCAACAAAATTGGCGGCGCAAGCAGCTCAGGACTGCGAATCATCCTCGGCCAAGAAGCGCAGAGTCAGGCCAAGGAATAATTGTCGGTCTCAACCGGCTTGAAACAATTGCTACGTTTTTGCATGTACGGCGTTTGGTTCTCTGAGCCAAACGCCGTTTTTTTGCGCCCATCGGGGGGCTCGCAACCTATGTTTGAATCTCCATTTGTTTCACTGGACCAGTTTTCGCGGGGGCGCTATGAACACTCACGAACCGACCACATTCGAGGAACGTCGCCAGGCTTCGCGGTTTGGACGCGAATTCGAGTCGGACTATGCCGTGCTTCGCGTCGGATCGGCTGAAGCTCGGACCTGGCCCGTTCATGACGAATCGCTCGGTGGCATCAGCCTTGTTGTCGACGAAACGCTAACGCTTCCCGTCGGGGCCGAAGTTACGATCGATTACCGAAACTCCCAGTTCCATGGTGTGGTAATTCATCGCCGATCGACCGGTGAGAATCAAACGGTAATCGCTGGGTTTCAATTGGAGCCGAAACCGCAGTAAGGGCCGCGCCCTTAAACACATCGGCGAAGTTCAACGAGTTGAAGATTGGCACGATTTGCTTGAATTATGAGCTATGCTTGATTCGTGGGGCAGTGGTGTTTTTATCGACCGGGGCCATCGCGCCTGTTTGCGGTCGGTAAACAGCGGCTTCTTTGGCAATCTCGGGCGAGGTTTAAACGCACGAGGTTCAAGGGAGGCCGTTGAAATGCAAATCCTTCGACGCACGGCGTTCGTGGCCGTTCGCACCACGCTAGGCAATTCATGGCTCCTGACCGCCCGACTGCACTCGTTGTCGATAGCGACAGCGCTACCATCGCCGTATTGACGGGCTGGTTGGAGGCTGCGAATATCGCCGTGCGCACCGCGGCGGACGGTCGCGAAGCGTTGGCGGCCATCAAGGCGGAATGCCCCGAGTTCTTAGTAACCGACTGGGACTTGCCGCACACGTCGGGCATGGAGCTGTGCCGCTGGTTGCGCTCTCAGAAACTGCCCCGGTACGTTTACACAATACTTTTAACCGCGCGAACAGATTCTCACGACTTAGTCATCGGATTGGAGTCCGGAGCCGACGAGTTCGTACGCAAACCTATTAACAAGGACGAGCTTCTGGCGCGAATTCGGGCCGGTCTGCGTGTACTTGCGTTGGAAAGCCGGCTCAGTCTCTTGGCTCAATGCGACTCGCTAACAGGGCTGTGGACGCAACGCACGTTTTTCGAACGTCTCGACCGCAAGTGGAGTCGTGCGCCGTACAAGCAACTTCCGCTCTCTTGCGTGATGGTCGATCTGGACTTCTTCAAGCGGGTGAACGACACCTACGGTCACCGCGTGGGCGACGAGGTCATTCGCCGGGTCGCTTCCATCCTCAAATCCAACGTGCGCGAAGGCGATCTTGTTAGTCGCTATGGCGGCGAAGAATTCTGCGTTTTACTGTGCGACCGCGATGAAAGAATCGCCACCGACTGGGCGGAACAAATTCGAAGGCTAATTGCGGAAACGTCCATCGCCGTGGGCGATCGCTCCATTCAGATTACCGCCAGTTTTGGAGTCGCTCAAAGACTTGCCGACACGGCGAACCCCGATGAGTTAGTCGACTTGGCCGACCAGGCGCTCCTTGTTTCCAAGGGCGTAGGCCGAGATCGTGTCACGGCGTACCAGACCATGAACGACTCAGGGCGGGTTCGCGCAACGAATTCCCGGGCCTCGGCGCTGGATGGGATCGTGGCTCGCGACGTAATGACAACCATCGTGGCAGGACTCCACGAGCGGGAAAAAATCGGCCGCGCCGTCGAGTACTTTTTGCAGCTGCGCATCAACTCAGCCCCCGTCGTCGACGATGACGGACGTTTGGTCGGTGTATTGACCGAGAAGGACGCGATGGCGATTCTGTTGTGGCCGCACTGGTGGACGACCACCATTGCCGATGTGATGAAAAAGGGTGTGGTCACTTACGAAGAAAACACGCCGGCTTTGATGATTTACGAGTTTCTTTGCCGCGTATCCGTGCGAAGCGTTGTCGTGGTTGACCGAGGGCGCCCCACCGGCGTAATTAGCCGAGCGAGCCTTCTGCGTTGGTTTACAAACTCGCTCGTGGCTCGCGGCGAATCGACGGGACTCGAAGGGCTTCTCGTGACCACGGCGAGCGCCCAAGGCGCGAAACAAAGAATAACGGAAATCGCAGCCAAACTTGCTGAAACGGCTCAGTCACTTGCGCATGATCTTGACGTTGACGCCGACGCCTTGGCGCCAAGACTCGTCGGCGGGGCTTCCCAGGTTCAGGAACTGGCGAACGATCTCTTGGGATATTCACGCTACCTCCATGCCGACCGTTCTACGGGAAACGCCATGAGTATTCTTGCGGGAATGGATGCGGGGCGCGCGATGCAAGCGTTTAACGCCGATTGCTTAACTGGAAACGGCGTTTAAGGAGCTACCTAACTTTTGGGCTTATGATTGGATACGGCGCGCAATCACACTTTCGTCTAAGGCGATGACGTCCACATCGCCTGAGTACCGCATCGAGAGTATGTCTCGTCCTCCGTGATCTTCCTTCGCAAACTTGAATTTGACGATAAAAATTCCCGTTTGGAGCGAAGGCGTATTGCACGGCGGCGGCCATAGTTTGGAGGTCAACTTCGGCGTTAGCACCTGAGCAAGTAAACGAGTTGAACGACTCGAAAACCCGCCGACGACCATTTCCAATCGCCCAAGGGCAGGCGCGTACTGGTAAAGAATCAAACCGGCGTCGTGATGATCGTCATCCCACACAACATGGTCCCACGAGCCATCCGCACGCTCGTAATAAATGCCCGGTTGCGCGGTACGTTGTGACTTCGACAGTTGCAGCCCTCCCGCACAAGACGGAAGCGGCGGATCAACACCGGCGCGAAATCGAAACCAGACCGGGCATCGCCGTTCACGGGCGTCTTGAACATGATCTTGCGATTCGAACGGCGTCGCCCCGAAGGCCCGGGCCAGGATGATTTCGATCACCGGGTTACTCTTGACGCTTCCCAAACATACGAGCGCTTTATCTTTCTCGACGGCGTCAAATTCCTCGCACACGCGCCACGCCTTGGGTTGAAAGCGGTCTTCTTTGCCTTTCTCGGGTGATAGTACAAGCCATTGCACGTATTCATCGGGATGGGGCGCCGCGCGCGCCACGGTGCTACTGGCGATCGGCGGAGTTGCGCTCTGGGGATAATACTTAGCGGTTCCTCCTAACGTTGAAACTTCGTTGAGTAACACCCCCAATAAAAGGGAATCGGCCGTGACGATCCACGCATCGTCGAGGTAATCGCTATCAGGAGCTTGCCGCGTGCCGAGACAAATATGCAAACTCGTGCGCCGCGCGAGCATTTCCCAGAAACTTTCCGGTTCGATGCCGAACAACGCTCCGGGAAGTTGGTCCGGCGACGCGAAACCATGATCGATGAGATAGCCGCAAATGAGTGAAATTGTGTCTAGCGGCAAGTATTTCACATCATTTCGCAGCAAGGCCGCGACCTTGTGGCGGTCCAGTCCCGTATGCTCAACAATGGCCTTAATAATTCCTGGGCGTCGCTTCGGGTCTGGGCTATGACCCAAGAGCTGTGCTAGTCGAAACGAATATCGCATGGACTTGCTAATCGTGGGGTTGTGAGACCAAAGCCCGGCCGTAGCTTCCTTATCAACAACGACACCG
Organism: Planctomycetota bacterium; assembly: GCA_963204915.1. Taxonomy (GTDB): domain Bacteria; phylum Planctomycetota; class Planctomycetia; order Pirellulales; family Pirellulaceae; genus JAHWKS01. The sequence goes on from CAUJHS010000082.1 coordinate 253,223, forward strand.
GACTTCGCAATCCCCCCTCGCTTGGATGGAGTTGGCTACTCACGAAGGAATGGTGCAACCATGGCCGTAGCGGGAGTTTTGGTCAATTCGCCGATAGGTTTGGACCGAAATTATCAAATGAGCAGGCGAAACGACGTCGCCGCCGCGGCGGTCGTCACTGCGGACGACGCAAGACCGCTTGCCCAATCCCCCAGCGACGTCCTTTGGATGCACTCCTGTGTCGAGTCTCTCGATTGTCATTCCCTTGCGTGAGCCCACTGAAGCGTTTGAGGATACTCTCGCTTCAGTCCTGCAAAATCGCCCCGCCAACTGCGAAGTCTTGGTGGTCCATTCCGGACCCTACGACGACCCCTATGATCTTGCGGGCGAAGTCAGCTTTGTCATCGCCCCACCCCGTAGCGGCATAATAGAACAAATCAATTTAGGGGTTAGCGCGTCGCGTACGGAAGTTGTTCACGTCATTCAACCCGGTCTGGTGGTTGATGAGGGCTGGACCGAACCTGCCCTCCGAAACTTCGCCAATCGACGGGTGGGCGCCGTCGCGCCGATGATTATTCATCCGCGAACCGATCAAATTGTATCAGCCGGAGTTTCGTGTGGACTATCGGGAACCCGCCGGGCAATTCATGCTGGCTGCACCGCCACGGTGACCCGTAAACGGCGTCGGCGATGCGACGGTCCTGATTTGCTTGCGGGATTCTGGCGGCGCTCCGCATGGGAACAAGGAGGCGGCCTCGATGTGCGCGCAGGTTCGACGTATGCCGATATCGATCTCGCCCTAAGACTGCGTACGCTAGGATACCACTGTGAAATGGTGGAGGAGTGCCAGTTAACGCATCAACACCAATTAAGCGAAAGAGTATCTTGCTGGTCCGAGGGTCGTGCGGCGGAGCACTTGTTTTGGCGCCACTGCGCGAAGGCTGGTTGGCGCGGATCGACAATGTTACACGGCGCCGTGCTGTTCGGCGAATTCGTCGCTTCGTTACATCGTCCGCGTAAACTGGCCGCTTGGTTTGGTCGTAGCCTCGTGGTAATGGATCTGGCTCGTTCGAGGAATTTGCAGCGCACGCAATCTTCGATGACAACGCACGAAAGCGCATCGCAAGGCGAGCTGCTGCGCCGTCGGGATTCAAGCGGAATTTTCGGCGATCGAGATCGCTTGACCGCGCAACGAAAAGCCGTGCAGCCGTCTTAGTCGGATTGGAGGACCTCGGCGCCCCCGGCGCTTGCTTTGTCGGGAAAAAAAAGTTCGCGAATGGCGCTGCACATCTGCGCGGCGCTCGCGTCTTGCGGCATGCGAATCCTGTCTTCGAATAACCGAAGTTTGATGCGTCCCTCCGGCCACCGTACCGACATAATCTTGTAACACTCATCATAGAGTTGATACACGCGAGCCCGCGTAACGCCCAAGCGGCGCGATTGAGTGCGGACCGTTTCAGGCGTGTCTCCAATTCCTAGCCTTCCTGCGGCTAGTTCATAAATTGGCTCGCCCGCGTCGATGCGGATTTGTTCGAGCAGCGGACGCCCCACGTTCTCGCACACGTCTCGTACCGATATATCTCGAGACGTCCCTAGTACTTGATCAATCCAGCACTCCATTTGGGCCAATCGGCGTGGTTGCAAGCGAACCAAAAACTGTTCCTGGGCGGGAGCGGCCCCAAGTATTTGATGCACCTCAAAAAAGACTTCGAGCACCACACGGATGCGCTTTTCCCCATGAGTCTTAAGCATCCGCATATCTTGTAGGCTGCGCTCGGTGTAAAAACTCAAGGGAGTCCGCCAAATGACCGTGGGAAGCGCCTGTAGCGACGGCGCAAGGCGACCGAGAACTTCGTTTTGCAACCCGTGACGCACCACGGTTTCGCGCCAACTGACCCAATGGGCTTCCGAGATTAAGCCAGGGTCAAACTTTGTAGCAAGCACCGCTAAATCGGCATGGCCATTTCCGGAGGCGCCATTTCCTTCGCCTAAGTCGGGCGCCTCGTGCAGGGCGAACTGCGAGGGCAAGGGTAGGTCTTTGGCGGCTCGATGCAGGAGTTTAATCATCGAGTGAATTTTTTTATGACCAACCCCTGGGGTGTTTAGTAGATCGCCGTAAGGCGTATTCAACAAATCGCCGACAGTTCTGCCTAGGAACGCGAGCGGCAAACGCCGATCCGTGGGCAAAGCCCAATACGCGAGCGGTTTCTCCCAACGATCCGCAAACCTGGGGTCGAGCAATGTCTTTCGTACGGCCTCGAAGTTTCCCCCGAGCTTATAGTCATCTACCGTTGTCACACGTGTCATTCACACAACCTACAGCAGGAGAAAAAGCGACGCATAATGCCGCAACGGTTCACCCATCCTTAATAACCACGCGACTGCGAAATCCCCGCAATAGCCGCAAGATCAAACGGCATTTGAAGTTGCGATGGAAAGACGTGCACAAAAACCAAGCTTACATTACGTCGATCGACGAGTCTCGTAGGGCGATGTCGCCCTGCCGTTTCGTTAAATGGTAGCGGTGAGACCATTCAGGTCAAGGCAGTCGCCGCCGCGTGTTTGGGCTTGGGCTGACTGGGAATCGAGAATCCCTCACACTTAGGTGGGAATTTCCAAGAGGTTAGGTAAAACCCGCTATTGGATAACAAAAATGTAAGGGGCGGTGTCCATAATTCTGCCGCGACTTTAAATAGGAACCGCGCGCAGCTTAGCTAAGGCGAGTCGCATACGGGTTTTCACCGTGCCCGTTGGAATAGATAGCGTTTCTGCGATTTGCTCGTAAGTCAGATCACCATCTTGTCGCAGTAGAAAAACTTCACGTTCTTCCCTGCGCAAGCCATCGACCGCGTGGCGAATTCGCGCGGTTTCTTCGTCCTGCTGCGCCACCGTCTGCGGATCGGCTCCTACGCTGACCACACATGTCCATTTGAGTGGCAGGGGTTTGCGACGCCGACGCCATGCCGCCTTGCGCACATCACGGCCCGTGTTCAAGGTGATGCGAAAAATCCAGGCTTTCAAGTTTCTCACGCCCGGCGCCTCATGGCGGTGACGCCAACATTTCACAAAAGCGTCTTGTAGTGCATCCAAGGCGTCTTCGCGATCACCCACAAGCAAATACAAGGCGCCCAAAAGTTCGTTGTGATAACTCGCAAACGCGTCGACCAAGGAAAGTTGCGCTGCATTCGTCGTATCCGCGTTGGGAGATGCGTCGATCGTGTTCATACCTGCATTTTCAGTGCGGCCATAAAACCAGCGCAAGGAAGCGACGCCGTGAGGCGCGTCTTCGCCTTCCGTTGATTCAACGTACGGTGCTCGGATTTCTTAGGAGCGACGTGAGAAAACTTTTTATGGGTCTGGAACGACGCTTGCACATTACACCGTTAATTAGTGCGCGAACCACCCTTAAAGGGTTCTCAAAGTTTTAAAAAGGAGTTTCACTTCCCATGGTTATTCGAAATGCCCTTTTCGCTGTCGCCGTGTTCGCCATGGGCGTCGTGGGAATCGGCGCCGACCGATCGGCGGTCGCGCAACAAACGGCGGCGGGAGCCTATGCCGCTCCCTCATACACATACAAATCGTCAACGATTTTTGAAGGCGCCGCCCGGGGAATGGCCGACATCGTTCGCTCTGCCGGCGCCGCAAACCTGATGCACTCGGAGGCGGCACGCAACTATGAGGATGCGCGGACCAAAAGTCTTGATAATCGCCTGCGTTGGACGCAAACGTACTTCGATCAACGGCAGTTGAACAATCAATATCGTCAGGAAATGCGAGGACAACGCCCCTCGACCGAGCAACTATTCCGAATCGCCAAAGAAAGAGCGCCGCAACCACTGAGCCCTAGTGAACTGGATCCATATTCCGGCGAGATTCGCTGGCCGAAAATTCTCCTCGCCGCCGACTATACCGACGACCGCGTAACCGTTGAAGATCTCATACAAAAACGCTCGGTCGACGCCGTCGGCATGACGATTGACGATCAAACGGCGCTGGGCACGGCTCTGAACTCTCTTGCCGAACGGATGCGAACGAACATCTCGGCGTATGATCCCAAGGAATATGTTGCGGCGAAAAACTTTCTTCAAAGCCTCGCCGCCACGACTGGGTCATGAACTGTGTATTAATTAATGCTAAAGTCAGTTTATTTCATCACAATACATTTAATTTAACTTGGAAACAGAAGCGCAAGGGAGCATCCTATGCATCGCTATGTAAGGTCGTCGGTCAGTAGTTCATGCGTTGCAGCTCTTCTGTTCGCCTCGGGCGCAACGGCGCAACAACCGGGCCCAGGCGACCTGCAAAAAGCCGTGATCCAGCCCCTGTCGATCTTAGAGCAATTAAGAGATGCGACTAAAGGACCGGCTCTCGCCGATCAGCTCGCTTTGGGTGAAGTTCAACAGGCCGTCCCCGCCTTGGCGAAAGCAATCACAGAGGACTACCCAACGGAAGTTCGATGGCGGGCCGAGCGCGCTTTGGGCGCTATCGGGCCAGGGGCGGCGGATGCGGTTGGCGGCTTGATCGCGAACCTGGCGGACTCTGACGAACGAGTCCGTGCGTACGCCTGCTATGCCCTCGGAAAAATCGACGCAGAGCCTTCCCAATCCGCCGTTCCAGGGTTGGTCGAACGTGTGACCGATGAAAACGCCGTGGTACGCCGGGCGGCGGTTGACGCTTTGCTCGCGCTGCAACCCGATCGAAAGATCGTGCTTCCCTTGATGGCCCGCGCATTGCAGGACGCCGAGCCTCGTATCGTCATGGCGGCTGTACGGACACTCACAACCGAAGGTGCGGCGGCAGTCCCGTTGTTGGCGGAAGCACTGGCGGATGATAAGTCGGCCTATTGGGCGGTTGTCGCGCTGGAAAGTATGGGCCCGGAAGCGGCCCCAGCCACACCAGCGCTGGTAAAGCTCATATCGCATAACGACCCCGAAATTCGCATGGAGGCGCTAATGGCACTCGCAGCCATAGGGCCCGAGGCAAAAAACGCGGCGCCGAAAATCGTTGAAATTCTTGAGAGCGATTCCGCAGAAGGCGTCCAATTCGCCGCGGCGTATGCGCTGGGTTCGATCGGAGCGGAGGATGACCGTGCAACCGCCGCGTTGACCCATGCGCTTCGCAGCGATACGCCTCTCCTTGCGATGCTTGGAGCTTGGGCCCTCGCCAAGTCTCGGCCCGATGACGCTCAACTCGGTGAAACGGCAGGTCAACTAATCGCGAACGGCCTGAAGTCGGACAATCCGACGTTACAAGCCGCGGCAGCGCGTGTCTTGGCTGACACTCGTAATACTTCCGAGGTGGCGACGACCGCCTTGTACGGCGCCTTGGTAGATGCGTCTCCGCAGGTTGCGATTGCCGCGGCGGACGCGCTCGCCGCACAAGGCGCGCACGCCGTTCCGTGGCTTACGGAGGCGCTGAAGAACGAGAAACTGCGTTTGTACGCAATGAACGTGCTCAAGCGAATTGGACCAGAAGCCAGCGAAGCCGTCCCCGCGCTTGCCAGCGCCCTGCAAAGCGATGATGCTGAACTCCGGCGCGAATTGCAGTTCACTTTGGCGGCAATTGGACCGGCGGCAGCGCCTGCGATTCCTCAATTAGTCAAGTCGCTCCGTGATGACGACCAAGAGATCCGTTATAGCGCCATTTACGCGTTGGGCCGCATTGGCGAACAGGCGAAAGATGCATGTCCCGAGTTGATCGAACTCTTGCAGAGCGACGACCAATTCACGCGGGTCGCCGCGGTATGGGCCATGACACGAATTGACCCAGGTCGGCCTGAAATTGCCGAAGCGGGCGTACCACTTTTGTCCGAAGCCCTGCAATCGGAACGAGAACTACTCCGAGCGGAAGCCGCGGCTACGTTAGGCGAATTAGGAGACTCCGCGAAATCGGCGTTGCCGGCGTTGAAAGAAGCTTTGAATGATCCGAGCACCGAAGTGCGACAAGCAGCGCAACGCGCCTTGGAGCGACTTGAGCAAAGGTAAAGAGTAAGTGCTTTTCAAAAAAGAACGCAGAAGCACGCTTTGCGGATTTGGAAACACGGAGTCGCTGGCAAGATTTAGCTAGCGACGAGAAGCGATGCGTCACGCAAACGTCCGCCTGGTAGCCTGACTTGACCCAGGATTGTGCGGACGACATTTTGTCCCTTTCCGTCGGTCATTTTCATTTCGCAACCGACGTAATGGTAAATCGACGCTACGCCGAGACGAAATATCAGCCTCTCTGGCGATAACACCGCTTGGTGCGTCTCCGTAGGGTCAAAGTCTCGGTTCCTTCCACTCCCAGTTGTCGCCGAGATAGCGACGGCGGTATGCTGGGCTTGACGTTGAAGCATAGTGTGGAGCTCAAGTCATTTTCCCGCCAGAGGCGCCGACGCTAGTGAAGTCTGATCGTCGCGAGTTCCTTGAATCGCTCGGCGTCGCCGCACTCGGCGGACTCTTGCTCGATCGGGCGAACGCCGTTGTGCACGGCGCGGCGCAATCATCGCCGCCAAGCGGTCCGCCCGCGGATCTGCCGCGCGACCTTCTCGGCGCCGAACAGGCGAATCTCGGGACGTTGTATCCCGAGGTTTTTAAGCTGGCGGAACGGAACCGTTATGCCTTGTCGTTCCTGGAAGATGACTACCGCGACGTCGACGAATGGAAACGTCAGGCCCGTGCGAAAGTGTTTGAGACGCTCCTGTATCGGCCTGAGCCGGTCGATCCTGCTCCCCAACTCATCGACCGGGCCGACCTGGGTGACCACGTCCGCGAGAAGATCACTTTCCGCACGACAGCCGACTTTCGCGTTCCCGCGTATGTTCTCATTCCCAAGGGATTGAAAAAGCCGGCGCCCGCGATTGTCGATTTGCATTCGCATGGAGGAATGTTTCTGTTTGGCAAGGAAAAGATCATCGACTTCGGGACCAATCACCCTGCGATGACCACCTACCACCAGCGGAATTACGACAACCGCCCCACGGCGACGGCGCTTGTCCGGCGCGGGTACGTGGTCATCGTAATCGATGCGTTCATGTTCGGTGAACGCCGCGTTTTGCTGGACGAGGACATGGCGGCAGGTTATGACCGGGCGAAGTATTCGGTCGATCAGGTCGCCGCACTGAACGAGAAATGCCGGTCGAAGGAATCGACGCTGGCCAAGTCGCTCATTTTCGCCGGGCTGACGTGGCCGGGGATCGTCGTTCATGACGACCTGCGAACGGTCGATTACCTGGTCACGCGGCCTGAGGTCGATCCTGATCGAATTGGCTGTGTCGGTATTTCGATGGGGGGCTACCGTGCGATGTTTCTGGCGGGCCTCGACGATCGTATTCAGGCGGCCAGCGTGGTGGGCTTCATGTCGACCGTCGCGCCCATGATCCACCGTCACGTCGACACGCACTCTTGGGTGCACTTTCTGCCGAACCTGCATCGCTGGCTCGACTGGCCCGACGTCGCGGCAATGCGGGCCCCCCTGCCGCTCATGGTGCAGCAATGTCGGCAGGACGCCTTGTTCCCACTGGCTGGTATGGAGGCGGCCAATGCGAAGATCGCCGCAATCTACGCAAAGGCTGGCGCGAAGGACCGCTTTGCCGACCGATTCTACGACGAACCTCACAAGTACACGCTCGCGATGCAGGAAGAAGCGTTCGCATGGTTCGATCGGCATTTGAAGACGTAGGCGTTGTGTTCCGTTGGCCGGTAGGCGACGATTGTGTCGTCGTGCCGAACGTCAGGTAAATGGTTTGCGAGGACTCCCATGCGGAAGAAGGCTGCTCACGAAGCGCCGCCGCCGGTTCGCGACCGCGTGATTTTTGTGGGAGCGCACCCCGACGATATCGAACTGGGTTGCGGCGGAACAATTCAGGTTTTTATTGAACGCGGCTATCGCGTGCAATGCATCTTTGTCACCAAAGGTAATTACTCGGGATCGCCCTTTGTGCGCGAGGAAGAAAGTCTCACCGCATGCGCATTGCTCGGCGTGCCTCGCGAAAACATCACGTTTGGCGACTTTCCCGATACGCGTGTTCCTGAAAATGTCGAGACGATCAAATTTCTCCAGGATTCCTATCTACGATCGTTTCAGGGCCGAGACGCAGTTGCGAACGACGTGTACGCAGCGTTCCTGCATTCGGCGAACGACATTCACCAGGACCATCAGGCGATTGCGCGGTGCGGCGTGACGGCGTTTCGGCATTGCCCTCGGATTTACGCTTACGAATCGCCTTCGAGCATTGGAGCTTTCAACCCGCGAGCCTTTCTGGCCATGACGCATGCCCACCGCGACTGCAAATGGGAAGCGCTGCAGCGTCACAAGAGCCAACTCGAACTGGAGCGGTATTACCTGGAGTACGAATCGATGTGCGAGTTGGCTCGCTTCCGCGGACGCCAGGGCGGCGTCGAATACGCCGAAGCGTTCGAAGTGATCAAAGAAGCGCTCGATCCACCGTCCCGGCTTTGAAGCAACGTGCCTGCGTCGCGAAACTGCGTCGGCGAACAGGGTCATCGCGGTTCCGAGTCGCTCAACCAGCGTTCGAGCCCGTCGAACACCTGCTCCATCTGGTTCGAGTGCATCCGGCCGAAATCCATCACATGCGATAGCAACCTGGGCAGCCAGCCTTGTGGCTCCAGATCAATTTCATAGCAAACTCGCACGCCTTCCGCCGTCTTCTCAAAGCTCCAAACTCCTCGGCCACGATGGAGTCCCGCCACGTAATCGATGACAATTTGCTGCTCGGCGACGGCGGCGATTTCGCAAACAAACCAACCGCCGGTTGGGCGGACTTCGATCTGGGAGCCAAGATGATTCGGAGTATTCCGTAGCACCTGCATTCGCAGTTTTCTGGGCCACCAACGATGATAGTTGTCGAAGTCCAGTACCGCTTCACGGACTTGTTCCGCGCTAAAGGGCAAAGTGCGACAATCATTCGCGCGAATACGTCTCATCGAACTCAAAGCCTCGGTCGTGGTTGCAAAGGGCCCTATCGAAGCTTAATTCCCTGGGCGACACGGTTGCAGCCAAACCGAGTCCCATTTGGGTAACGACTCCGGCAATCGGAGATCGCTCGGTTGCACAACGGGCAACACCAGGGAACTCGTGCGCTCTTTGCCGTCGTGAGCTATGCGAACTGCAAAGTCTCCCGGGAGCGCGTCAAACGCCCACGGCCAGGCGTTGACCGCCCCTCCGGGACCAGAAACCGTCAGGCGGATGCGAGAGCCCGTCCGGAATACATGGGCGAAGGGCAACAATTCGATGCGCAACGAAGTCCATTCACCGGGAATGACCTTTTTGATCGCATCGGCAGTATGCAAGTGACGAGGCCGCAAGGGCGTTGAGGTTTCTTCGTCAAGCGCGCGGTGGCTCGCGCGCAGCCAACCGCTTTGCACTAACATCTCTTGTCCGTCGGGTCGGACCTCGGAAAGTGTGACTTGCAGGTCAACGTCGTCGGCGTCGGCCACAATCCAAAGGTCGACCGAACCGGACCCGGCCATCACGGTTTGCTTTGTCAGAAGCTTCGAGGTGAAGGTCGCTTGATCCTGAACCGGCGCGGTCCACGTTCCTGGCGGTTCGGGGTCATACCGCAAGCGGCTCGTAGCGCCGGTTCCATCATCTTTATCCGGCAGGAGGTCGATTCCGAGCACGAAGCGTTCGCCATCACCCGCGGCTGAGTAATCGGGCAAGGTAAAACGCCCTCGTGCATTGCCTTGATCGTCGGACTCCAGGAGGACCACGAAGGCGTTTTGCGCCTCATAGTCGGCAATGGCCTCCTGGTTTGTGTCGCCCAAATACACATCGAGAAATTTCACAATCTCGTCCCAGACGGCTCCCGAATAATATTGATGAAATCCATTGACCCCGATCAGCCTTACCGGCGTGCCGGCCGGGAAACGCTCGACGAGCGCAGCCGGTCGGCCGCCAACTTGCGGATCCTGCCATGACACTACCTGCAGTGTGGGCGTGGTAATCTTTGCAACCAACGGCTCAGCCGAGCGACCCTGCCAAAAGGCGCCGTCGAGGCGTTGGCTTTGGATCGTCTCAAGCAAACCCACGTTTTGACTTCGCAAAGCCTGGTTCGCGGCGCAAATGGGGTCAGCCTTGACTCGCTCGCTCAGTTCCTTACGGCGGCTGGGCCAGGCGTTTTCAACATCGCGGCCCGACGCCCAGATGTGTCCAAAGCCGATGTTTTGAATACCGCCGGGGTAGAACACATCGCGATAGAAGTCGCCTACGACCGACCCAGCCACGATCGCATCGAGCGACGGCGGTTGCGTCGACGCAACGAATAACTGCGTCAGGCCGGGCCACGACTGGTCCCCTAAGGCGATGTCGTCCACCCAGGGCTGGGCGGCGAAGGCTTCAACCACGTCGTAACCATCCAGCCACGTTAAAGGCTCCACGAAGTCGAACGCCCCGCCGGAACAGCCGCTGCCGCGCATGTTGACCCCCGCCACGGCGTAGCCAAGCTCCGAGAATTTTTCAAAGGGATTGTTCTGAAAACCGTCGGCGGTTTCGAAACTCGGCTGGTAACCCGAATAGGTAATCACGAGATCGTAGGGCCCTGCGCCGTGCAACTTTCGATCGGGCAGAACTACCCGGTAAGACAGCAGCGTGCCGTCTCGGGTTTTGATGTAACCTTGCGCGGGAGGGAGCGTCTGAGTGCGGTAAAAGCTTTTCGCAGGATGTTGCTCTCGATTCATAACGCGAACACGATGCGAGCCGGCTTCGTCCCCGTCGATGGTTACGGTATAGCCTTGGCCAGGCGCTACGTTGCGCAAGACAAGTGCACCCCGAGAGTCGGTTGAAGCGGTCGCTTGAAATCCGTTTGGCCCACGGACAGTGACTTGGGAATTCGGTTTGGCGTGGATGATATGAATTTGCTCCACGCTGCCGCGAACCGCCAGACGAGCCGTCGCGGCCGGCGATGTGGCCGCCGACGAATCCTTAGGGTTCGGTTTGGGCTGGCGCTTGTTCGACGACGTCGGCTCTGCGGGAGTCGTTCCCGCGATGTCTTGACCCTTGTCGCGCCAGTATCGAAGAAAGTCCGCCACGCTGACCGTAAACGGTACGCCCGGCGCGGCGCCGAGTGGTTCGGCCCCGCGCTGATGTTCTTCGATCGTGTGGCCAAAGTAGTGACTGATCCACCCGTCGACGCGATCCTTGCCGCCGTCGACGAACCGGTTCATTTCATCGAGCGTACAGGTCATCGGAAAAGTCTCCTCGACCACGAGCGGTTTTTCGATGTCGTACACGGCAAGCGCCGCGAGGGCCTGATCGACTTTGTCTTTGTCCGGGTAACTGTGGATGCTGACAAAGTCGAAATGCTTCGCGGCTTCCGGCGAGTAGAACACCGGCTTGGCGTTTGGCCAGATTTGCGCCCAGGGGATTACGCCGACCGTGATGAGCGTTTTTGGATCTTGCTTGCGAATGGCGGAGGTCAGCTTCTTGGCCCAGGCTTCGGCGATTTCGGTGCTGGTTCGTCCTGCGGCAGCCTCGGAAATTCGCTGAACGAAATAAAAACCCGCGAGTTCACCGCCGACCCACCGTGGGTCGCCTTCTTTGGCTGGCCCGCCGATGATCGGCTCGTTCATCAAGTCGTAACAGAATACGGCGGGATGACCGGCGCAGGTTTGGGCAATTGCTTGCCACCAGCGAGCCTGAACGTCCCACCGCTCGGACTCGTCGAGCGCGTCGTACCAGGCGGGAATGTCTTGGAGTCGGTAACAACTTAGACCGGTGATGTCGAGGTACAAACCGTTTGCCTGACCAACATCGAGCAACCGGCGCAAACGGTCGAGCTGCGCCTGGTCAAATTCATTCGGCCCCTTCATATATGTGCCGAATTGAAGGTGAATCCGCACGACGTTTCCGCCGAGCCGGCGCATCTCGCGGAAATCTCGTTCGATGCGATCCCAGTCCTCGCGCCATGTGTCTTCGACCAACTTGCCGAACTCGCCGAGGTAGTTAAACCCCCATGGAGTGAAACGTTGACCCGAAGGGACAAGCACAAAGCGCCGCCCATCTTCCGAGATTTGCACTTTTTGCATGGACGACGGCTCCGACTCGGCGGCAGCCGTGGGCGGTGCACCCGCGAAAATGGTAAACACCGTAAGCGAAAGCGCCGCACACCCTTGGCATTGAAGCGAGGCAGACGTTCGCGCCTTTGAAATGCTCATGACTGACTCTTCTCCCTTGGCGGAAGCATGCGGTACGTCAGCACGAGTTTAGCCGAGGGAAGTCGCTTCGTCGAATTGCGCGGGCGGTGGCTGGTCAGACGAAAGACGTGGACTCGACGCGCCGTCGCCTTAGGCGTGTTCGGTCAGGTTGCGCCTTCGATTTTCGCCGCGATCTTGCGCGGCGCCCCTGATGCGCTACCCGGCGGGATATATATTTCGGCGCGCTTCTTGGCATGCGCAAAAAGATTCGGGAAACACGTCTCACGCGCAGTCGTCAATGCAATTTTACCCAGGAAATTCCGACGAAAAGGAAGAAAAATGCACCGTCACCTTGAAATTGAACATTTGTTCAGTATAATAAGAGGAGGCGACACCAACGATGAGATCCCCTGGGGTGAATATCCGTGGCGATGCAAGCTTAGGATGCCTCTCGCCCATTCCGCGAGGGGTGTAGTTCAGCGATTACCGTGGCGAGACCGACAGGCAACCTGTTCCAAGAACACTTTTCCGACGAAGGCTTGCTCGGCTCGTTTCGCGCCGTGGGTCTGCCCCTAGGTTGATTGATGCGATGCGTGTGTTCGCGTTACTCCCCGTTTTCGATGGTGAGCTTCTCCGGTCCGATCGCGCGGGCCAGGTCGGGTAGGTCATAAATGCGCAAGGCGCCATGCACCGTGATGGGCAGCACACCGGCCGGGACGGGCTGCTCGACCACCGGAGCCCAGGCCTCCAGCCCCCGCTTGAGCGTGACCGAGGCGAACTGCTCGGGCGCCAGCGCGGCGGCATGCAACACGGCCACCGTCGGCTGGCCGACCGCCACCAGGTGCACCTTGCGGGGCGTCTTGGTCTGGTAATTGGCGACGAACCGTCCGGCAGCCAGGATGTCTTCGGTATGCAGCCCGACCATCGACTGCCCGAGCAGATACGCCAGGTAAAAGCTTTTCCACTCGCCCAAGAGGGCGTCGTTCCGGCCCGAGCCGGTTTCGCCCATGCCGCGCAGGTCGATGGCCACCACCACGTAGCCTTCGCGCACTAGCTTCTCAATGGCGCCGTTTGGCTCCGAGTCGCCCAGTTTGCCGTCCTGGTGCAAGTATAAATAGGCTTCGTCCTGCGGCTCCTGCGGATGGTAGGTCAGTCCCGGCAACGGCACGCCCGAATCGGTGTGGAGCACGAACTTGTCGATGTGGTAATCGGCCCGGTCCACCCGGCCCGCTTCTTCCATACGCGGCTCGGGCAGTTGATCGAGCGGCCGGACCCCGGCGGTTTGGCGCACGCGCTCCAGCATCTCGGCCTGCGGCGTGCTGTCCCACAGCTTGCGGCGTTGTTCGGCCAATTGTTTTTCCAACGCGGCGTTCAGGTCGAACACTGACCGTTCGCCGGGCAAACGCAGGACTTGTCCTCGCTCCGTGCAGCGCAGCTCTTCCTCGCTGCGAGTGACGATGCCGGTCGGCGTGACCGCATCGTCGCGGCCAACCAGCCACCGCCGGAGCCAGCGGATGATCGCCACCAGGTTGGCGCGCTGCACGCCGTGGTCCCCTTCGGCTTCGACCAGGTCCACCCGCTCGGGGAACCCGAGCCGCGTATAGACTCGCTTGGCTTGGCGGAAGTTGTCCCACGAGCCCTGGATGTCAAAGAAGTCGCCCGTGGTGGCGCTGATGATCGTGGGCCGTGGGGCCCGCAGCAGCACGTAATCGGGCTGGTCCAGGCCGAACGCCACCTGGCCGAAGATGTTCTGCTCGGCGTCTTGCGGGCCGATGGTTTCGATCAGGCGGCGGAAGGTGGTCAGGTAACAGGCCGGCGCGGCGCAGGCGACGCGCTCGTCCAGGGCCATCACGTAGCTGGTCAGCGTGCCTCCGCCCGAGCAGCCGGTGAAGCCGATCCGCGCGGCGTCCAAGTCGGGCCGGCTGGCCACGTAGTCGATAGCCCGCATGGCGTCCCATACCCGGTAGCGGGCGGTGTTGGTCCCGACCAGGATCGAACCCACGCCGACCAGGAAGTGCTCCTGCGTGGTTCCGCTGAACCGCGGCTGGCCGTCGTCGGTCAGAATCTGCGACCGCTCGCCTTGGCCGATGGGGTCGTAGCACAGGGCCGCCATCCCGTGCCGGGCCAGCGCGATCCCCAACCGCTGGTTGTACTCGGCCGCTTTCGCCGTGCGGCTGTGTCCGCTGGATACCAGCACCACGGGATGGGGCGGCTGGCCGTCGGGCAGGTACAGATTGGCGGTCACATGATGTTGCGGCTGGCTCTCGAAGATGACCTTCTCGATGCGGTAGCCCTCGGCCTCGATCGTACCCACCACTTGCGGGTTGAGCGGCGTGCGTTCGGGAAACCCGCCGAGCTGCTCGACCATGAAACTTCGCAGCCGCTGCTGATAGGCCGCAATGTCTTCGGACGTCTTCAGCTTTTCGTAGGTCTCTTGCCGCCGGTCGAGGGCGGCGTACGCCTGCCGCTGCAGATCCGAATAGAACATAGCCGCCGGGGCGAGCCCGTCGGCCGGTTTCAGGCAGGTCAAATCCTCGGCCGGGTCGGCGCCGCACAAGACGGCCGCCAGGACAAGCGCCAGATGCATTTGCCGGTACTCCCGCGATGAAATGTGAAAGCGAAGGTTTGCCGTTAGCCCGTCTACTCGGCGGGCGTGGTGGGGGTAGGTTCGACGCGCACGACGCGCCGACCTTCATAGGTGCGGCCGTGCATATCGGTGGTGCGGATCTCGATCAGGTGAACGCCGACCGGCAAATCGCTGGGCAGCGCGCCCTGCCAGAGATGCGTCGAGGGCTTGGGGGCCGGCAGATCGGTCCAAGGGTTGTCGGCCAGGGCCGTGTCGCGCTCGTACGTGGCCTGGAAGGCCGGGTCGATCGCGCGGCGAAGCTCCAGCGGCGTCCAGGTTCCATCGCGGCCGACGCGCATTTCGACCCGCGACTTCTCCGAGCCGTTGAATACGTTCACGAGCACCTCGGCCGGCTGCGGGCGATCGACCGCGACCGCCTCGGGGGCGTGAATCTGCATCTGGTAGCTCTTGGGCCGCCCGGCCGCCTTGTAGTCCAGCACGTAGTCGGTCCCGTCGAAGGTGATGATCGAATAGCCGTTGGGCGCCCCGTCGGCCATGGTAGCGTGCGGTATGCCGCGCTCGTCGGGCGTTCCCCGCCACCAGCTTCCGCTCACGGTCACGTTGATGATGTGGTGATGCGGCTCGGGCCCGCGCCAGCCGTCGGCATGGGTGATGAAGCGGTGCTCGTGGTGGTGCGTGTGCCCGGCGATCGAGATGCAGAACTTCCGTTGCTCGATCAGCCGATACAGTTCGTGCCGGTCGTGCACGTCGGTCAGCGGAATGTGCATCATCAGCACCACCAGTTGCTCGTCGGGCACGGCGGCCAGATCGTTGCGAATGAACTCCATCTGCTCGGGGCCCAGCCCGCCCCGATAGCTCCCTTTGCCGTTGCCCTCATCCACCCGCCACTCAATGTCGTCCAGCACCAGGAAGTGGACCGGGCCGTACTCGAACGAATAGTACGGGGGGCCGAACGCTCGCTCGAAGGTTTCGTCGCTGTGGTGGTCGTGCCGGGCGTCGTAGTTGATGTCGTGGTTGCCAATCACGTTGTACCAGGGGATGCCCACTAGCGCGATCGCCCGGGCCTGCGGCTCGAACAGCGAAAGATCGTCGAAGGCGATGTCGCCCAGCGTCACCCCGAACGAAGCGTCGGTCCCGATCAGCTCTTCCACCACGTCGTGGGCGATGTAGTCCACTTCCTTCTGCGTGCGCGGCTGCGGATCGCCGAACAGGATCGCCCGGAAGGTGTCGGGCTCGTCTTGCGGGTAGAGCGGGAAGTCGACCGAGGCGGGCAGCGGGCCCGTCGGCGCCACGCCGGCGAACTTCAACTCGGGCGAGCCGTGCGGCTTGTGCAGGTAATAGAACCGCGGCAACAGGTTCTCGTTGAGCGGGGTCCGCCAGCCGCGCGGCTTGATTACGAACAACGCCGTGTCGTCATCCACCGGCAGACGGTAGCGGCCGTTCTCGCCGGTGGCCACGATCTCGCGGCCATTGGAAACCCGCACGCCGGCGAGCGGCTTTTCGCCCTCGTCGAATTGGCCGTTGTTGTTGACGTCATGGAACACCACGCCCACGGCGAACTGAGGGTCGCTGTCTCCAGTGGCCCAACCGCCCACAGCCATGACGCCTGCGGCAATAGCCATGATTGAAGCAAGAGTAACCAACGTTTTTTTCATCGGGGCGTGTCCTGCGGCGGGGACGTGGCGGGTCGTGGGGTTAGTAGAAGAGGATACTCGCTCCAGATGCTCGCGTCCACGCACCCTGGGCGGCGACCCTCGCATGACGCTCCGAAAGTGTGAGCGCATTTTTTTATGCCAAAGTCCAATTCCGTGACGTCTCAAAACGCCTGCCTTGGCAGTCGGATGATGTAACGGTTTAATCCCTGCTGATGCAGCCCGTAAGAAACATCGTTGGCAATGACCATTTTCAGCGAAATGCAAGCGGTTCACACGGTACGCTTTTTGCAGAGTTCACCCATCGGATTTAAGCGGAATTCCGCAAGCCAAGACGTCAAGGGTGCGTCGCCACTGACGTAAAAGCGTTTCGCTTGGCGATACTACTTTACGCTTCCTACGTTCCATGTCTGTTGCAGTTCTTGATCGCCCGCAACTCAGCCGTCGCCCTTCAACTTCTCGTTTTCAATCGGGAAATGATTGTGAAACCCTGGCGGAGATCATCGAGCATTGCGGGCCAATGCCGCGCGATGTTGCGCTAGAGTGTCTTTGCAAGATCGAGGGTGCTATCCGTTTAGCACATGAGCAAGGCATTTCCTGCCGGCCTGACCCCTCGATGATTCTTGTGAATTCCGCGGGAGTTGTTTCGCTTGCCCGTGAGAACCTGTGTCGCAACGAGCTGAGTAGCCGAGCGAAAACCGTGACAGATTTGCGCAATATCCTTACCTATCTTCTGACTGGCTCGGATGAGAGTCTTTGAGTTCCTAGCATGGGTCAAGCCGTTGACGTGCGAGCCGGTGATCGCCTTGGCGACGGCGGAAAGCGACTTATAGCGGGCGCCGGCCAACTCGAACCCGTCCGCCAGGAAAACAACGTGGATGGTGCGGCCCTTGTACTTGCGGATGATGGCCGTGCGGGGGGCCGGCAGCCGCGCATCGGTGGAAACATGGGTGTCGACTTTGATCGTCGGGCCTGTTGGCGCCGGGAGCGGCATGGACTTGGGAGGCGTCCGCCGCACGTCGGCGTCGTTGGCCAGTTCCGCGGCGCGACGGCGGGCGCGTTCGCCCAGATCCCCTTCCGCCAGCGCCTGGAGGCGCCAGGCGATTCGTCGGATGAGATACGGCTTGTGCCGGGTGCGGGTGTCTTCGCCAAACAGTTGTGCGTGCTGCTGTCACAACTGGCTGGTCGTCATCTGCCGCAGCGCGGCGACTTCCCGGTCGATGTCGAGTTGCATAAAAAGGCCTCGTGGTTCGAAGAATGGCTTTTGCGCGGCGTGGGCTCGCTTGGGAACATGCCGATCGCGGCGTGTCTCCGTTTCGAGCGCCGCCGCTAAAAGCCGATACGACGAGACACACTGAGCCTCGTTTCCCCCGAAACCTCAAGGCCAGTCGGACCAGATTCGAGAGATATCGCCGCGGGCCGCGGTCCCGACGTGCGGAGCAGGCGTTGGCGGCGCAGAACGCCGCGGGCCAGAAGTTCGGCAACGTGCCGCCTTCGCTCTTCAGGCGAGAGTTCCTTCGTTTGGAAGGGAAATGAGAAAGTCATCGGGCAAGAATCTCCAAGTGGAACGGACCAAGCGATGCATTGGCATCGTTGCACTTGGGGTTATCTATGCCGCGCGAAGGCGAGATGTCCGCTTCGCTCGCAAAAACTCCAACATTGGTTAACCCAATGCTCTTAACCCGCACTTGTTTTAGAGACATCGTTGAAAAACGCACCACGCCACCCAGTAGAGTTGTCTCTGTCGCGCGCACGCGCCGCGGGTGGGTTGAGACTTTGAGATTCCGCCCCAGATTGGGTGGCAGGAGCCGAGAAACGGGCCGCCGCGCCGAGTCTCGCGCGACGCGAAGCGTGAGACCGAGATAATGCCAAGAGAGTCGCAACTTGTTGTGACTTCTGGCGTTTGCACGAAAAAAGCCGACGCGTGAACGTCGGCTTGATCGGTTCACCCCTGGGTACGCTTCGTTTGCAGGGGGTACGTTTTAGTTGCGGGGACAGCACACGAACTACCCTCAAAACCCTTGGAAAAACCGCATTTTATAGGCGTAGGCGGTGCGGAATCAGGTGCAGTTGACGCAGATTTGGCCGCTGTCATCAACGCTTGGTCCTCTCTGGACCACGACACGCGTCAAGCCATTCTGGCGATGATCCACCCCAAGAAGGATAACCGGTAAACGTGGCGTGACGTGGCGGAAACTCGATACTAAATCGCCGACTCGCGCTTGCTAGCGGTAGCAGCCAAGAATATGGTTGAGGGATGTTACTTCTCTCACCTAATGAGGCACTCTGATGGACGACCGCTCTATCTATGTTCGTTTCGACTTCGACGCTGGCTTCGCGGCGGACAGGACCTATCAACCACTCGCCACCGACGACCGCGTCGTGCCGATCACGGCTTCCGTCTGGCTGCTCGATGAAGATGAGGAACCGAGTGGCGAACCAATAAGCAAGACTGAGATGCGGCTAATCCTGTTTGACGCAGCAAACGTGTCCGAAATCTGTGACGCCGAGGAATTGGAGTCGCTATGGCGTGCGTTGTTTTGCCGTTCCGCGCGAATCCCGACGGGCATCAAACAGCCCTACAATCTCAAATCAAACGACGTACTGCTCATCGACGAGCTTGGGGACGCCAGCCTGCTACCGAACATCCTGACACGGTTTCGGCAAGTGTGTGGTTTCCGAGGGGCCGTCCTGTACGAAGGAGACGAACCGCCGACCGACTGCGAAATGTTAGAGCCGGGACTATACATCCTGGCGTAGCACCAATAGCCCCGCATGGCCGGGGCTTTTTTATTTTGGGTTAGCTAGTCTCTTCATAGTCCCGCGGCGTCAATGTGTAGTCTGATCCCTCGACTTCGTTGAATTCAAAGTGAACGAAATCTCCGCGGTCCTTTAGACGGTAGAGAGTAAACGGGCCGAAAGATATTTCGTGGTCGGGAGGAAAGATTTTCAATAGTTCGATCAACTCTTCGACAGTTTCCGGACGCGACCAGGGCATAAGCTGACTCCTAAATACCGATGCCGAACCATGCGAGAATGGCCCGCAACATCGCGATGTAACCAACGAATGCTGGCAGACCCACAAATATTATCTGAACCGGAACCGACCACCATTTTCCCCGAAACCATTTCTCGAAATCCTTGGGGTAGTCTCGTTCCGGTTTCGTCCTCAGTTGAACGGCGACACTTAATAACCCTGGTTCAACAGCCCACAGACTCCCGCCATGCGTGAGCCGTTCGACAAGTTCGTAATTTGAAAATCTTTCCAAAATCCTCACGATTTCCTCATAGCCGATTTTCGTTGAAGCGACTATGTCCTTCACGTCTACGTGACGCCCATTCCCGTCGAAATGATCCACCAGAAAGGCGATGACCTTGGCGTCGTTATCGTCAAAATCTACGGTCACACCCATCATCGCGTAAGCCCCTTTCAAGTCGGACGCCAAACGTCCTCGCCTGAGTTTTTGTCTTTGATGGTCACAGCATAACCCTGCGATAAGAACTGCAACGCAGCTTGCTCGGCCGATTCAAAATCGTCCCAAATTTCTGGCGGCGGGGGATGCGGTTCGCCGTTGTCCAACACAATAAGATAGCCAGCCATTTCGGAAACCTCGGTTGTGTAAAAATTGTGCAAGCATAGCAGTGCTAGCACAGCATATTGTACCGAGCGTAGGCGGGTGAGACTAGGTGATTTCAGAAAGTCAAGGGAAATGCAATAATTTTGCGGAAAGCCCCAAGTGGACATTTAGGCAGGTGTACTGAACACCAGTCGGCGATTCGGGGGTGGGGATTCAAGATCGACGCGTCAGTACCCTACGCACCCGAGCCTACCCAGTCGAATGGGCAGCAACTTCCAAGCCAATGGGGCGGTGTGTTGTCGCCTCGCATCTGACCTACCCGCAAGCCACCGCACCAGTCTTGCTACGTCCCGACAGACCGCCCGTCTCTGATTGTTAGGTTCGCGGTGGGCTGATACCCTCGATTTGCTGTCAGCTTGCGAGCAAAACCTTCCTCCCGCCACTTGTGTGATTGGAAATGTGCAAGTTGTCTGAGCTTCGCAGTTTGCGCGCAATATCCATAGGTCCGTCTTCACCATACAAAAAGTTGCGCAAGTTGTTAGCTAGATTTGGAATGGAGCAAAGACCAAATGGCCTCATTTCACCGTTCTTAGGAAACGCGCGGTGGCGTGGCGGTAGAGCCAGCGGTGTAAAGAGCATTGAAAAGGTCGCGAAATTTCTCGGGGTTTCAATCGAACCGCTTGAAGAATTTTGCGATTTCGCAAGTTCGGCACGGTCCTTCGTGGACGAACTTTGTAGGCGATTCCGAGAGCACTATCAGAGAATTTGAGATCTTGCCGAAAACGACTGGCCTAAGACCGCCGCCGGAGGCTGGAAGCTGGCCGGCGATAAGCGGATCACGCTTTAGCGCCTGAGTTTCGTTCGTACCTCATCTTCAATCTTCATCGGGCAGAAGCTCTGCATCGACGAAAGCGTGCCACCCAAATCGTGCTCGCCCGTCGTTGCCAATTGGCTCGTGCTGCACTCGTGTGATCTTGTAGCTGCGGTCTTCACGGTTGATCTCTTC
>CAUJHS010000083.1 GCA_963204915.1 Planctomycetota bacterium
GGGCAGGAGGTTCTCGATCAACGCCCACTGCCCATCCGTCAGTTCGTGCCGCCGCCGCTTCATCGGACATCCTCCTTGAGATCAATTCATTCTCCAGAATGACCATCAGAATCGCCAGCTTGAATGTCAGGGCCGCCTAGAGCAAAGCGGTCGCCGTTAACGTTGGTCCACCCGGCCACGACAAACCGCCCATCGGGATAAACGGCAATAGCCTCAATTCTTTCGCGCGTTGCTCCCATGTCGGTCTGAACGACGCCGTTCTTCCCGAACGTCTTATCGAGCGTTCCATTGGCGTTCAAACGCACGATCGCGAAGTTCTCTTTGCCGGCCCAGTTGGCGCCTTCCGCCGCCCCGGCCAGGAGAACCTTGTCGCCCTGAAGCGCCGCATTGCGCAGGTAGCTGCTGTTGCCAATAGTCACATTCGCCACGCCGTTGCTGCCAAAACTCGGATCCCGCTGACCGTTCGCCAAATGACGCACGGCGTAGCTCGCCACTTTGAGCGTCTTCGAATTGGAGCTTGTGCCCACGGTGATGATCTTGCCTTCCGCCTGAGCCGTGGCGCCAGGTTGAACCACAACGTCGTAAGCGAAGTCGTAGGCATTCGAAGACACCGAAGTAATGGCGTACCCCGTGCCATTAAAGCTCGGGTCCAGCCCTCCCGCGGTCAGCAAGGACCGGTCCTCCAACTGCTGCACCTGCAGCCGCCGAACTTGGGAATGGCGGCGCCGCTTTCCAAACCAGGACTCGTCAATAGTGCGTCGCATGGTCGTTTCTCCGTGGTGAGAGGTGAAGAAGGGGCATTGATGCAACCGGCGCAAGGCTCACTGCGTTGCGACAAGTTGATCGAGTAGCGTTCGCAGCGATTTTCCGGCTAAGAACAAGATGATGGCGTCGGAGCCGCGGAATAGTTCGTCTTCCAGAGTTTCTCCCGTGAGATCGATTTGTGCCGCCTGGCGAGTGGAATCGAGAATACCGTCTTCGTCCAGGTCGTCGGCGAGCAGTTGCGCGTAAATTTCGTCGAGGATCGTATCTTCGCGGCGGAACTTGAGATGCATGTCAAGGACTCCATCCTGATTGACGTCGGCCAGCGTGCTTTGCCAAACGCCCGCGCCGGCAAACCGCACGCTCGCAAGATCGATGAGCGAAGCGTCGAACCCGGCTGAACCAAACACGACGAGGCTCAAGACGCCTTGCGATTCCACATTCACCGACTCCCGCAGAATATCGATCGTCACGGATCGGGCAAACGTGGAGACAATGCTGGATGCGAACTCCGAAGTGTTCTTCTGGACGAGGTCCGTCGCGGTGGCGCTCACGAACTGTCCGGCGGGGAGGGAGCCAGGCAGCGTGGTTGTGAAGGTTGCCTGCCCCGCGGCGTCCGTCGCCACATTCGCGAAGCCAAGGTAGACTTCGCCTTCGCCATATCCCGAGGCGTCGGCCACCGCATTGGCGAAGAACTCAATGCGGAACGTTGAATTGGGAGTGCTTTCGAGCGAGCCAGCGACAATGGTATTCACGCCGTTGCTGACGGCCGAATCAAGGACTGGAAAGTTCTGAAGACCATTGGAGCCGTCGTCGGCATCCAACGGGTCATTGGGCGTGACGCCGTTTGCGTCGATCGTATTGCTTAGGTCGATGCCCAACCCCGTGTTGCCAAAAATGGCGTTCCCCAAGATCTGGTTTTGACGCGGAAAAGGGGCGTCGTTGGGATACAGAATCATCGCCACGCCAGCGTTGTTGTACGCTATAGTGTTGCCCGATCCAGGCGAGAAACCGCCGATGACCTGATTCGTGGCCCCGCCTGCAAGAGTAATGCCATGGTGATTGCCCAGCGAAGTTAAGCCATCTGGCGTTGTGCCAATCCGATTGCCCTCAATACGGTTTTCGCCGTGGGTGGCGTAGGTCCAGACGCCGACACTGTTTCCTGAAATCACATTGCCCGCGCCGGGCGCGGTCCCTCCAATTACGTTGCCGCCCTCAGGAGTTCCCAGAAGATAGATTCCATTCCCGTTGCCCACGGCACTGGTGCCCGCAGGGTTCGTGCCGATGTAGTTCCCTTCGATCGTATTGCGGTTACCAAAGATCGCGATTCCGTGGCCGTTCCCGGAGATGATATTACGCGCCGCGGGATCCGCGCCGCCGACTTGCACGTCGTCACCCACCAAAAAAATGCCGGCGAAGGCGTTGCCCAGAGCGCCGTTGCCGGTGGCATCGGTCCCGATCCAATTTCCCTGAACCTTGGCGCCGACGCCTCCAATCTGAATGCCGGGATATGAGTTACCTGAGATTAAGTTCCCGGCTCCTGGTTCCGTGCCGCCAATCAAGCTACCGCCGTTGACGCCATAAACGTTGGGGACCGCGACCATGCCTGTGACATCGGTTCCGATGTAATTCCCCGACACGCGCGTAGCATTGACTACTCCCCAGCCGTTGCCGGAAATGATGTTCCGCTCCTCGGGCGTGAATCCTCCGACGTGTAGGTTAAGGTTTACGCCCTCAAAGTTGGGTACGCCCGACGCGCCCGACGTATCGGTGCCAATATAGTTCCCGATGATCCGTGTCTCTTGCGGAATCCCATCGTGCCGGCCGATACCTTGGTGGTTACCGGAAATAATGTTACGAGCTTCAGGCGTCAGCCCTCCGATGACCGTATTCGTGGCTGCGTTCAGCTTAATTCCCGTCGCATTGCTCGTGGCGAAATGAAGATCGAAGAAATCGACGTGATCGGTTTCAGCTCCAACGGCGTCGCCGGTGGGATTGAGGCCGATGTAACTGCCTTCAATACGGTTCGCATCGCCGTCGACGAAAATCCCTGCCCAGAAACCGTTGATCGTCAGCCCGCGCACCGTAGCGCCGCCGCTCATCGTCAGACCGATTTCTGGGTGAGGCACGCCTCCGTTGCGGATCTCAATCGGATGCAGTCCGCCGACCTGGTAGCCTAGCTGTGTTGTAGCGTCGAGCGTATCGCCGCTGATAGCCGGCAGGTTGGTCGTGATCGCAATGGTATGAGCGCCGCCGTCCGGAATATTGAAATCAATATTGAAATCAATCACGTCGCCAGCCGGGCTACCGGCAGCATCCAGCAGCGCCTGCCGCAAGGAGCCGGCGCCGCTGTCATTGGTGTTGACGACGGTAAAGGTAGCCAGCAATTGGCGCGACTCCAGCGATTCAAAACTCAGCGGCTTGCGGTGCGAACGGCGCGGGTTCTGACGACGGTTGGCGTGACGCGTACGGGAACCAAACTCAAGGCGAAAGAAATGCATCGCAGTCTCCAAGTGGGGAAAACAACAGGAAACAACACCCAGCGGCGCCGGACCTGGGTCCGACGATCCTTGCCGCCGCAACTCCAATCTCGAAACCTCTGGTTGTCTGCGATACAATCCAAAACGAGACGCGGCCCCGGCGCGCAGACGTAGCCTGGGCGAGTCGTGAGGTCGGTGAGTGGTTGTGCTTGGCGGCTGACACTCACCGGCCGCTTTTTTCACGCTTGTCGTTCGCCGTCGCGAAGGCGATGACGGCGTGGAATGGTTTTCGGTGGACCGTCGCCGTCGGTCTTATCGTGCTTTCTCCTGCGGGGATTGCGTCCAGCGCTCGCGCCACTGCGCTTCGTTGAGGTGGGCGATGGTTTCATTGTCGTCGAGGCTCATTCCGGTCAGAGCTTCGATCCGGCGTTGAATCTCGGCTGGGCTTCCTTCGGCATAACGGGGAACGCGCCAATAACGGATCCCTCGGGCGCTCCAGCGTGTTGCGAGGATTCGACCGTCGGCGGTGTACGACACGTCTTTGACGGCACCGTCGTGTAACATGGGAGGGCCGATCCGTGCGCCGGAAGCAACATCGAAAAACTGCGCAGTTCCATCGCCCGCCACGCCCAGCGCCAGGTGGGCGTTGGGATGAAAGCTCATTTCTCGGAATGGGACCGGCAATTGCGTGGGGGCGCGTCGGAGTTGGTGAGTCGTCGTGTCCCAGAGCCAGATCTTGCCGTCTTTGGTTCCAGCTAGTAGGGTTGATCCGTCGGGCGAGAATCGCAGATCGCAAACCGCATCGCTATGCTCGAACCGGGCGCTAACGGGCTGCCCAGACTGGGCATCCCAAATCCGTACGGTTGAACGCGCATCGGCGATGGCGATCCAGCGATCGCTGGGGTGAAAGGCGGCGGCCTCGCCCGAGCCGGCGTACCCGGCTAATCGTTGGATGACTTCGCCCGTCGAAACTTCAACCAGCAAGGCTTCCGAATTCGGAAGGACGAGCATTTGTTCGCCCGAGGAACGGAAGGAGAAATGAATCCCTAAGACGCGGCTTTTCGAGTGCCACAGCGGTTGACCGAGATCAAGATCGTACGCCCCGCACTCCTGCTCTGACGACCAGACAAGTCGCCTGCCATCGGGCGAAACCGCGAAATACTCGGCGTTCCCTTCGGCCAACCCCGTGGGCTCGCCCGAGGCTGTGGACCAAGCGCGAACCTGGCGGTCCTCGCCAATCGCATAGACAATGCGACCGTCCGGGCTAAGCTGCAGGGGGCGGTACTCACCGATTCCTGCAAGGCGGGGGGCAGCCAACTCGGGCTTGCCAGTTCGCCACACGTAGGCGCGTGTTCCTGCCGCAGTGACCAAGCGACTTCCGCCTGGCTCAAAGGCGACGCAATCCACGGCGGCTGGATGGTCCAATCGGCCGCCCCATCGCTCGGCCGACGGCCACTTCCAAACGATGGCCGAGCGGTCGCCGCTGCCGGTGGCGACCAAGGATTGTTCTTCGCTAGCGCTCACCGTACCCACCCGGGCCATATGGCGAAAGCGAGTCGGCGACAACTCGCCGGTTTCCCAATTCCACACGGTTGCGTCGAACCCTTCGCTCGCCACGATCAACCATTTTCCGGCGTCTTGCCACGCAAACGCATGGCCAAAATGGAGGAGCGTGAGTCGAGGTCCCAGAAATTCTCCGCGGGAAACGCTCCAGGCAAGCACCTCCTCATCGCGCGCGGTTGTAATTACGGTTTCACTGTCGGGCGAGAATCCGATGGTGAAGATCTCACGCGGTTCCCGCATAAAATCGCCTTTTTTTCCATTCGTTTTCGTCGGCCACAGCCGGACGGCGCAATTGGCGCTAGCGCCTAGAATCCATTGGCCATTGGGGCTAAAGGCCAAGTGAGTCACCCGCTTCCGAACGCCCGCCGCATTCGACTGCTGATGCGGCGGAATGAGCGGCTGTCCGCTGTCGATGTCCATAACATGGATGCGGCCGCTCCAGTCGCCCACGGCAACAAGGCTCTCGCGGGGATGAACTGCGAGCGCTAGCGGGCCGATCGGTGGTTCTTCCACCGTCATCGTGCGCAGCAGTTCCCCGCGCTCCGGATCCCACACGCGTAGGCGCCCATCGTAGCAGGAGGTCAAAAGCCGCGTTCCCTTGGACGTAAACGCCGCTGTGCTTACGTACCGGGGGTGATCCAGAACCATCTCCAACGGATGCGCCTGATGGCTCCAGGCCTCTAGGTTGCCGCGGATGACGCGCTGGTAGTTGGCCTCGTCTTCGGGACACAAACGCAACGCATACGCAAGCCAATTCAGGCCGCGACCGGTGTTCCCGCTATCGCAGAGGGCGAGCGCTCGCTCAACGGCCAGGCGCGTCGATTGGAACTCCGCTTCGCGAGTTTTGATCTGGGCGGCTTCCAGGGCAGTTTGGGTTTCCTGGCCTTGCCGCCAGACCAGCACGGCGGCCACAGAAGAAACGAGCGTGGTCAACATCAAGGTCACGAGGGCCGCGGCGACGACCACCCAGTGCCGCCGCGACCACTTGACCGTCGCGTCAAGCCAGTTTGGCCGGCGGGCCAGAATGGGGCGGCTGTCGAGAAACCGCCGCAGATCCTCGGCCAAGGCGCCGGACGTCGCATAACGTTCGGCTGGGTTTTTGGCGAGTGCTTTGAGCAGGATCGTTTCTAGTTCACGCGGAATGGCCGCGTTCCAATGGCGCGGCAGGCGCGGCTCGTCGTGCACGATCTGCTGCACAAGTGCAGGCCGATTCGTCTGCACGAAGAGGGGCTGCAAGGTGAGCATTTCGTAAAAAGTAACGCCCAACGAATAGATGTCGGTGCGCCGGTCGACAACCCCGCGCTGCCCTTGAGCCTGCTCGGGACTCATGTATCGGAGCGTCCCAATCACATCGCCGGTCATGGTAAGCGCGTGGTCGCTTTCGATCTGCGCTAACCCGAAATCGGTGATCCAGAGCGTGCCTCGCGCGTCGAGAATCAGGTTCGACGGTTTAATGTCGCGATGAACCACCCCCAGCGAGTGAGCGTATTCCAGCGCTTCGGCGACCTGAATTCCCAGTTGGGCCACGCTGCGGCAGTAGGCGCCGCTGCGGTGCGTGCCATCGCCCGACGCGGCGATGCGGCGCGTTTCGGCGAGCGGCGCTACGGTGGGAGGCGCATGCGTAGATCGCTCTCCGGGCGAGGTTGCTGCATGGGCCGAGCAAGACTCCAAGAGCGGAGTGGGCAAGCATCCCGCCACGAGCGCCTCAGCCAGTTGGGAAACAGACCCCGGGGCTATAGTCATCTCGGCCTCGTAGCCATCGTTGCTGGGCCCTGGAGGCAGCGAGGCTCGTTCCCTCTGGCGGCGCAAATCGTTGATCACGTCGGTCAGCGTATGGCCTTCAATGTACTGCATGGCGTAGTAATGAACGCCGCGCTCGCAGCCGACCGAATACACGGGAACGATGTTTGGGTGGTGCAGGCTGGCCGCGGCGCGGGCTTCGTTCTTGAATCGCTGAAGCTGGCGGGCGTCGAGCATCGCCGCGAACGGAAGCACCTTGAGCGCCACGCGGCGGCCGAGTGAAAGTTGCTCCGCTTCGTACACCACGCCCATCCCGCCGCGGCCGATCTCTTGCAGAATGTGAAAATCGCCCAACACTCCGTGCAGCGATTCGTCGGGCACGGACGCGCTGGAAACCGAGAGGTCGTGCGGATCGTTGGAGCGCCCCAAGGTGGCCAGGATTCGCAGCCCAGGCCAGAGTTGGCGCAGCTGCGGCGCCAGGTCGGGGTAAACGGCGGCGACCTCCTCCACATTCACCGCATCGCCGGCCTGGAGCCGCTGCGTGAGTTCTTCCACAAGTTGGTCTAACCCGGAGGAAGACTCGGTGCGATGGTTCGTGTGGGGGAGCAAGGGCTTCACGCGGTATGCTCTTCGAAGTATCGGCTAAAGCGTTCCAGCGCCCGGCGCTGGCGGGACTTGACGGCGGCCGTAGTCAGGCCCAACACTTCGGCGACATCGGTGGTGGAAAGCTGCTCCAGAAACCGGAGCACCAGTACTTCGCGGTCTTGGGGATCAAGTTGGTCCAGCGCCTTGCGCACGGCGGCGCGCAATTCCTGCCGCGCCGCGTCGTCGCTGGGGCTGGCGCGGTCGGCCACCAGGCGCATCACCAGTTCGACGGCCGAGTGGTCAGGCAGATAGCCGGCGTGAACGGCCTCGCGCTTCACGCTGCGTCCCAAAGCTTTCACGTGGCGGCGGTGCTGCTGCGCCACTTGCTCGATCGCCAGTTGCCGAATCCACGGATAAAACGGCAACGGTCGCTCCTGCAGATATTCGGGCAGCCGCCGGGCGGCCAGAATCAGCGTTTCCTGCACAATGTCGGAAGGATCAATCCGGCTGGCGAGGCGCCGATCCAACCGCACAGTGACCATTCGCTTGAGCCGCGACTGGTGACGAACCAACAATTCGGTTTCCGCAGTCCGGTCGCCCGCAGCGGCCCGCCGGACAAGTTCTTCGGTATCGGCCCTGGAATGCGACATCGTTCAGCTCCTAACGCTAATACTGCAAGTCGGGCAGAAAGCGAGTCACGGAAGGAGCAAAGATTTTCCGCCGAGCATGAAACCCAAACATTTGCCTAACGGGCGGAATGCACATGCCGTTGATCGTCCTGAGAATTGGATGATGATAGCACTGACCGCAGCGGAAACCAAGCAAATCCTCGGGAAAGGAAGCCAGTGGGGGAGTCGGGCCTAACCCGCGCTGCACGAAAGGCGAACCACCGTAAGCATCAATCCGTGGATGCTGCCTCATTAAGAACGCCGCGCAAGGCGTTCCTTGCGAGATTGATAGTCCTGCCACACCTTGTTTCTGACCAAGAAAACGTGGACGAGCAGGAAATCCTAGGCCGACTCGTCGGAACGCTGGGCAGTAAATCCCGCTTGCGATGCGGACCAGTCAGACAATTGAATGCCAAGCTGGAACGCCAACGTGGATCTGCTGGCGGTGCGCTCTTTGAACGTTTCGTACGTACGGTAAAGGGCAAGTAACAACTTAGGTCCCGCGGCGAACCCGAAGCTTGTGTTGAGAACGCTGAAGCTCGATTTGCCGTTGTTGCTTACCGTACCGTCAATGCGCACCGCGTCGCCATAGGTCGAGCCAGCCGGTCCCAGCACGAATTGAATCTGCGAAGCGATGGCCGCGTCATCCGTCAACGTAGGCGCCCGTCCTGACTTGCGTACATAAGTCTCGTTGACGCCGGGCCAACTCTTGCGCCGCTTCGTCAGCTTGCTGCGGCGAAAGGCGCACTCGCAGTTAGATGTAACCGACAGGACTAATCGCCGCGGTCCCTGGTCAAAGGTGTGATGTCCGTCGCCTTGACCGGCGAGGGCTAAAAGGAGGACCAGCGGCGTTCTCAGAAACCCGGCTTCGCTCACCATTTGGGGAAGCTAGTGGACGTGAACGACCTGATCACGCTGGGGGCGCAGGGCAAGGGCTGACCCTATTCAATCGTGGAAGTATGGAAATTGCCGTCATGCACGTCATTGTCGTGCAAAGTACTCGGGGTGCGGAAAAGCGGAAATACCAACGGGGGAACTTCAATCCGTTACAATGGTTCCGTGGCGGTTCGTGCTCCGAGGCGCGGCATCGCCGAGTACTTCTTTTCGCCTGACGATGCCGGATTCGATCATGGAAGGATGGGTTGATCAGGAAGGCGAGTTATTTCGGCTGCTCGCCGAGAACGTGCCCGATTGCGCCGTCTTTGCCTTGGATGCCACCGGGCGGGTTCAATCCTGGAACGCGGGGGCGCAGCGGCTCTTGGGTTACTCGCAGGAGGAAATTGTCGGGCAATCCACCCACATCTTCTTCACTCCAGAGGATCTCCAGGACGGGGCGCCGAAGCGCGAACTCGCCCAAGCCCTCGAAACCGGCCGGAGCGCGGACCACCACTGGTGTGTCCGTAAAGACGGCTCGCGCTTCTGGTCGAGCAACGTGACGACGCCGCTGCGGGACGAAGCAGGCGCGTTGCGGGGCTTTGCCAAGATCGTTCGCGATCGAACTTCTGCGTTGAGCAAGGAGGAAGCAAATCAAGAAGCGAACGCTCTGTTCCGCAGCGTGGTCCAGTCGAACATGATCGGCATCGGGTTCTGGGACCGCGAAGGAAACATCACCGACGCCAACGAGCTCCTCCTCCAGATGATCGGCTACAGCCGGGAGGAAATCCTCGCGGGTCAGGTCCGTTGGACCGACCTCACTCCGCCGGAATACCACGCTCGAGACGAGCAGGCGCTCGCGCAAACGGTCCGCCAAGGCGCGTGCGATCCTTATGAGAAGGA
The DNA here is from genome assembly GCA_963204915.1 of Planctomycetota bacterium. Lineage (GTDB taxonomy): Bacteria > Planctomycetota > Planctomycetia > Pirellulales > Pirellulaceae > JAHWKS01. The sequence goes on from CAUJHS010000083.1 coordinate 9,575, forward strand.
ATGGATTCGAAAAGATGGGACGCGGTTTCCCATTCTCCTCGGCGGCTCGCACTTGGAGGGCGACCCCAACCGCGGAGCCTTCTGGGCGGTGGACATCACCGAACGCAAGCGGGCCGAACGCGCATTCCAGGTGCAGGCCCGCGTGTTGGAGAGCATGGCCGAGGGCGTCAGCCTTTCGGATGAGCAAGGCGTGATCCTCTACACCAACCCGGCCGAGGACGCCATCTTCGGATACGAGCAGGGCGAGCTGATCGGCCAGCATGTGTCGGTGCAGAACACCTATCCGCCGGAAGAGAACGCCCGCATGGTGGCCGAGGTGATCCGGCATCTCAAAACGCACGGCGCCTGGGAGGGCGAGTTCGAGAACCGCAAAAAAGACGGCACGCCGTTCACGACTCGCGCTCGGATCACCGCGCTCGAATTGGACGACCGGCCGCATTGGGTCTGCGTGCAGGAAGACATTACCGACCGCCGCCGCGCCAGCCAGCAACTCGCCAACAGCGAGGAGCGCCTACGCCTGGCGCTGCAGGCGGGCCGCATGGGCGCGTGGGACTGGAACATTCCAACCGGCCAGGTCGCCTGGTCCGAATACCTCATAGCGCTGCACGGCCTGACTGCCGACAAGTTCGACGGGACCATCGGAGCGTTTCAGCGGCTGGTCCATCCCGAAGACCTGGAAACGGTGCAGAGCGCCATCCAGGCCGCCATCGAACATCGCGCGCCCTTCGACGTCGAGTTCCGCATCGTCTGGCCGGACGGCAGCGTCCACTGGTTGGCCGGCAAGGGCAAAGCGTTCTACGATGAGCAAGGCGCGCCGTCGCACATGGTCGGCATTGGCATGGACATTACCGAACGGCGCGAGGCGGCGGAGCGGCTCCGCCAAAGCGAGGAGCGGTTCCGCGGACTGATGGAGCAAGCCCCCTTCAGCATCCAAGTGATTGCGTGCAACGGCAAGACGCTGCAAGTCAATCGCGCCTGGGAGGAGCTGTGGGGCGCCAACCTCGATCTCCTGGCGGACTACAACATGCTCGAAGACGCGCAGCTCGAAGCCAAAGGAATCCTCCCCCAGCTCCGCCGGGCGTTTGCAGGCGACGCGGTCCACCTCGCTCCCATCCAATACGACCCCAACGAGACGCTTCCCAACAGCAGCGGTCACCAGTACCCGCGCCGCTGGGTGTCGGCGGTCGCCTATCCCATCAAGGACCATGCCGGCAACGTGCGCGAGGTGATTCTCGTCCACCAGGACATTACCGCCCGCCAGCGCGCCGAGGATGCGCTACGCGAAAGCGAAGAACGGTTCCGCGGCATGGTGAGCCACTCGGTCGCTGGAGTCGCCGAGGTGGACCTGTCGGGAAGATACCTGTTTTGCAACGACCGCTATTGCGAAATCGTGGGGCGCTCGCGGGACGAGCTGATGCAGCTCCGCATGCAGGACATCACCCATCGCGACGACCTGCGGGAAAACCTGCCGCTGTTCGAGCGGCTGGTGAAGACCGGCACGCCCTTCACCATTGAGAAGCGTTACCTGCGGCCCGACGGGGTCGCGGTGTGGGTCAACAACAGCGTCTCCGGAATCCGAGATCACGACGGCCGGGTGACTTCCATCGCCGCCGTGTGTGTCGATATCACCGCCCGCCATGAAGCCGAGGAGGCGCTGCGCCAGGCGGACCGCCGCAAGGATGAATTTCTGGCGATGCTGGCGCATGAGCTGCGCAACCCGCTCGCTCCCATTCGCACCGGCTTGGACATTCTCGCCCTCGGCCAATCGACGCCCGAAGTGGTCGGCCTGATGCAGCAGCAGGTAACGCACCTGGTGCGGCTGGTCGATGACCTTCTGGATGTGTCGCGCATCATGCGCGGGCGCATCGAGCTGCGGCCGGAAGTGGTCGAGCTGTCCCAAGTTGTGAAGCATGCGGTCGAGACGGCCCGGCCGCTGATCGACCGGCAACAACATCGGCTCACGTGCTCGCTGCCGCCGGAGCCGATCTGGCTGCATGCCGATCCGGTACGGCTGGCGCAGGTGGTGGCCAACTTGCTCAACAACGCCGCCAAGTACACCGACCGCGGCGGACAAATCGCGCTCGCCGCCGCAAAGCACGGCGAGCACGTCTTGATTCGCGTGAGTGACAACGGCGTCGGCATGGAGCCGGAGCTTCTGCGGCAGGCGTTCGATTTGTTCACCCAGGGCAATCGCTCGCTCGACCGCTCGCAAGGCGGCCTGGGCATTGGCCTGACCGTGGTCAAGAACCTGGTCGAAATGCACGGCGGGACCGTCTCCGCTCACAGCGCCGGGCCAGGCCAGGGAAGCGAGTTCACCGTGCGACTGCCGATCCTTTCCCAATCGTCGCCAGCCCGCGACAAGACTCTCACAACCGCGGCGCAGGAGGCAAGGTGAATTCTGATTGTAGACGACAACCACGCGGCCGCTGAAATGCTCTCGGTATTGTTGAAGACCTTCGGCGACCACGAAACCCAGCTCGCTCAGGACGGCCTCGCGGCGCTAGAGATGGCCATGACCCACAGGCCCGACATGATCCTACTGGGCATCGACCTTCCGAAGATGGATGGCTATGAGGTCGCCTGGTCGCTGCGCGAGCAGGGTCGCGACTCTCAAACACTGCTCGTGGCGATCACCGGATACGGCAACGCCGACGACCGCCGCAATTCGCAGCAGGCCGGATTCGACGAACACCTGGTAAAACTCCTCGGCGCTGAAGACCTGCAACGGCTTTTCTCGCACCCCAAGTTGAAACGGCGCCCGGATGAAAACGTGGTTTAACCTCAACCCACCGGGGAACGCGTAGGCGCGAGTTGAGATATTTCACTGCGTGCTCCCATTGGGTCGCGGTTAAGGCCAGAAGCTGAAAGCGGCGAAGAAACTTAAAGTCCAACCCCGCATCGGTCTGATGCTCGCGAAGCAACGCATCGCCCGCTTTGATGCTGCCGATCCTGGGAGCCATTCTGGCGATGGTCGTGGGCCACGTGTGGTTTACTGCAAACTGACATTCATGTTCACACTCGGCGAAATTGTTCCGCAGGGACACCTTTTCGACGAATACCGGTGGTTGTCCGCGCTATCGATATGCGATCTCCGCTGGCGCATTCTCGGCCACGGTAGATTCCAGAAGACGTCGCGCCGGCGCCGTGAGCAGCCGCTGCGAAACTTTTTGAAAGGTGGTGAAGTGCGGAACGTGCGTCAGTCCGCGTGTTTTCGGGAGTACGGGATGGTCGGCCAGATGCGCCGCGAGGCCGCGGTCGTCGGTGCGCAGGTTGGCGCCAGGCAAGCAAAGGGTTGATGCTGCGTGAACTTCTTGGGGCTGTACCGATGAGCGAACTGCGGTAAGGCTCTCTGCGCCGCCGTCAACGCCGCAAGCACCACGGCCCGAAGAGATTTACAAGTCCGCGCCATGCATGCATGGCGCAATACCCCCACCCCATGGTTTAGTTGACATCCCTGGTTTTCTACACAGCCGGACGACACCAATTCCTAAGTGGAAAGAAGCCCTCAACCACTTCGCCATCCTGTTCGCCGACCGCATGCCCAAATATCTCAATTGACTCACCCGAAATACCGACTGACACAAAATTCAGGACAAAGCCCCGACACGTCGGATTCACGCTCTAACCCATGCGATCGTTCGTCGATCTGAGAGAGAATGATTGCGTCGCGCCGTGGGGGGCGGCTTCACACACATATATTTCTTTCTCGTTGAGACATCGTACGACCTGGACCATATTACAGGGTCAAGGTGGGAAGGGCGGAGTTTTTCGCTTGCCATACCAGTGCAGATCGCTATGGGCGAGGCGTAACTTGTCGCCGTGCTGCCGCCCTGGTACGCTCGGGCCTCACTTAGCCCGTGCCGAGGATTGACGCCCAAGCTCCGTAGCACATCTGCCGCCGCAAGTGCGTGAGGAGCACTGGAGTCCTGGATTTTCTGCTCCAAAAGATTGCTCGCTTGCAATTCTGTGACGGCCGCCGTGATGCTAGGGTCGCCCTGATTGCGCCACAGCGTCTTTGTGCCCTTAGAAGGGCGAAGACTGTGTAAGCTCGATGAACGGGCCAGGCCCAAAACGAAAACACCTGCGGCTGTCCGGCCGCAGGTGTCGAGGTGTGAACGCACGTCCGCCGATAGTTTGCCAAGCGGCAATTATTCGACCAGACGCACATTGCGATTGAAAACCCAGCCTTTGTATTCGCGGCCATCGACCGTCACCACGGCGCCAAGCCAGCCGTTGATTACCTTGGTTACTTTGAATTCCAGACCTTTGGGAGCGACGCTGAGCACATTCAACCCCAGCATCAATTTGGCGTTATCGCCCGTCACGACCACCGAATCACCAGGGTGAATCCCGATGGGTTCAAACGAAAAGCTGCGATACCCAGGTTCCCTGGCGATCGCTGGTTCGCTAGCGATCATGGGCTGCGGTGCGACGTAGTTATAGGACGGCCGAGCATAATTAAAGGAGGGGCCGCTCCGCGAGGAGTACGATCGGCCGCCGCCTCCGCCCGATCCGTAGTAAGGCTTGCCAATGCCCAGGCGAGCCGCGTCTCGCTGCGCGAACGCGCCGCTCGCGCCAACCATCAACAGAGCCGCCACCATCGCTGCCATTGAAAGCTTCTTGTACATCACACACCTCCAGGCTCGTTAGTAAGCCACGCGAATGATCAGCTTCATGCGCCGTAGGAAAGGGTCTGCACCCTGCAGGCCCAAAAAAATTTCAAACAGTTGATGAACTCGTTCTCACAACATTTGTTTAGATGCATCTCGTAATCGGTTTCTTCAGCAGTTCCGAAAAAATTTTCGATCATCACGGCGCCGCCGATCAGGAACCAATCCCGCCTGAACCGTGCGCCCAGCGCAAAACAAACCCACCGCAGCGGTCGAGTTGCGGTGGGTTAGACAGGCATACGCCGAAGGGATTGCTAGTCCGTTAGAGTGTATCGCGTTCTTCCGCGGTCGAGTGCTTGTCGAAATGCGCTACCAACTCCGTGACTTCTTGAAGGTCACGCGCCCCGACGACGGTAAATCGTCGCTTGTCAGAATGCCAGATCGCTGCGAGTAACTGGTCACGGCCCTGGACGATTTGGATTGGTTTTCGGCAGCATGCTGCAATTGCATTGGTCACAGGCCGGTCGCTGAAGCAGGCGCAGCGCCCCTCCTTACACTCCATAATCGCAACTTGGCTGCCATCAGGCCGTTGAAGCGTGATCAACGGACAGCGGCCACACGGCATATTAAGAACGCAGGTGCTCGCCACTTGGTAACTCGGCGGTGGAGTCGCAGCCGCCGGTGTGAAACCGGTGAACTGGAACATTTGGCGCACATCGATGTCTCGAGCCTGATAGTTTGCCGACAAAACTTCGCGGCCGGCGGCGGGAGATTCGGCAAATGCATCGAAATAGCGGTCCAAGCTCGCCAGATCACCGCCGGGGGATTTCCAGGGCTGGCGTGCGACGAATGAAATCCCTACCACGAGCAACACAGCGGCGGCGGCCGCCAGGGCACTTCGACTGACGGTCCACGCACCCCATGTTCCGGCCGCACGTGGCGATCTCGCGTTCAGCCGTTTCTCCAAGTCGGACCAGTCTGGGACACCACGGGCAACAGGTAATTCCTGAGCTTGCCGCGAAAGGTCTTGATACCCGGCGACGGCGCTGGCGCATGCGGAGCAGTGGGCCAGATGCTCAGCAATCGCTACGTCGAGCTCTGAATCCAGTTCATTGTCGTAATAAGCGGACAGCAATGCTTGGGCTTGTATACAGTTCATAGCGATTCAACATCCAACGTGGCGAATGTTCATGGGCGCCACCCCAATTCCGTTAAGTATTGTTGCAGCAAATCCCGGGCACGGTTAAGCCGGGATCCTACGGTACCTTCGTTTAAATCAAGGACGGCGGCGATTTCATGGTACGATAACCGCTCGACTTCACGCAGCACAAATAGCGAACGCAACTCGGGGTCGAGGCGCGTTAGCGCTCGGTCAAGCAATTCACCCTCTTCACTTTGCGTCGTAGGAGACGCCGCACGATCCGAGGGCTCGAATACCAACGGGGCGAATCGCTTGCGGCTCCGACGCCGAAGGTGTTGTAACGCTTCATTGACTGCGACACGATATAACCAAGTCGAAAACTGCGAGCGCCCTGTAAACTTGCTGATCGTTTGGAGAACTCGCAGAAAAACGTCTTGCGTCAAGTCCGCCGCTTCTTCGCAGCCAACCATGCGCAACATCAACCGATGCACCTGGGCATGGTACTGCTCGTATAAGCGCCGCTGTGCGTCGCGGTCGCCTCGCTGGCAATCCGCCACGAGATCGGCCTCGACCACCGTGGTTTGCTCCGGTTCAGTGTTTCGATACGTTTTGGATGCCGGAGCGAGCGCGTTCCTTCGCGCGTTTTGCATGATTACGTCCATTTTTTCAACTGGTGTGGGGTGGTTTGTGACGGAGAACCTCCTGTCTCCGTCTTCTCCGCCAAGAGATTTCGCAAAATATCTAACTTCACAAAGGCAGGTTACGCGCCGATCGAAAATCCGAGGATTTTGACAGTTTTGCCTTCACATGAGCGCGCGACATTTGCACAGGCTGTGCGATATCGCACGATTACTCCGCGTCATTCTGATCGTGATGCTGTGGGACCGCCGCGTGGCTGGCCGAGAAGTATTCGGTGGACTGCATGTTTGGCGCTTCCGTCGTGGCGATTGAGAACCGCATGGTCCACGTATCCGACGGTCGGCGGCAGCGGGCCGAACGCATCATCGTCTGCAGCGAGAGCGACCTGCAAACGCTTTATCCGCAAACCCTGGCCGAGTCGCGTCTAGTTCTATGCAAATTGCAAATGCTCAAGACGGCGCCGTCGCATCGCGGCGAATCATCGCCTCACCTCGCCAGTGGTTTGACTTTGCGTCATTATGCCGCGTTTCGCGATTGTCCTTCGGCGCCCGCTCTGCAAGCGCGCGTCCAGCGGGAGACGCCCAAGGTAAACGCGTATGGCGTTCGCGTGATGGCCTCGCAATTGGCCAACGGCGAAGTGATCTTGAGCGATTCCCGTGAAAACAGGTCGGACAATTCGCCTTTCGACAAATCGGAGATCGATGAATTGATTCTTAGCGAAGCGAAGAAGGTTTTTCGTTTGGATTGCTGGGGCGTAACCGAACGCTGGAATGTGATTTACGCAAAGCATCCAGTGTTGCCGGTCTTTGAGCAAACGATGGAAGAAGGCGTGCAGTTGTTCCTCGGAACGGGGGGAGCCGGAATGACCATGTCGTTTGGATTAGCAGAGAACGCTTGGCGCGACTGGTTGGGAGAAACGTCGTGAGCGAAAAGTTGCAGCATCTGACCGCCGTGGTCTTTGATTGGGCGGGAACCACCGTCGATCATGGGAGCCGCGCTCCCGCCTTGGTCTTTCAGGAGATTTTTCGGCGACGTGGCGTGGAGATTACGCTGCAGCAGGCTCGCGAACCGATGGGCATGTCCAAATGCGACCATATCGCCGCGATACTGAAGACGCCGGAGGTCGCCAACTTGTGGCGCCAACGCCACGGCGTCCCGTGGCAGGAGCGCGACATCGACGACCTGTACGAACATTTCCTTCCGCTCCAAAAAAGCGTGTTGCAGGAGTATTCCCAAGTGATTGCTGGCGTACCCGAAGCCGTCGCGGAGTGCCGCCGCATGGGCCTGATCATCGGCTCGACCACGGGATATACGCGTACGCTCATGGAAGTCGTTTCGAAGGTTGCTCGACAACAGAACTATGCGCCCGATGGCATTGTGTGCGCTGATGACGTCGCCCAAGGGCGGCCGGCCCCCGACCTGCTGATGGAAGCCGCGCGGCGACTCGGCGTCTCGCGGCTGGAGGAGGTCGTTAATGTGGACGATACACCGGTGGGCGTCGAAGCCGGACGCAACGCAGGCAGTTGGACGGTAAGCGTAACGCGCACCGGGAACTGTGTGGGACTTTCCCACGCGGAGTTGGACGCACTGCAACCCGAGGAATTGCGGCTCCGGTGCGATCAAGCGGCGGCTCGGCTTCGTGCGGCCGGCGCTCACTTTACCATCGAATCGGTCGTTGAAATCCCGCAGGTGCTGCGCGACATCGATCAACGTGCGGCGAGAGAATGATCATCGCGCTGAAGAGGCCAACCAGCTCTCGGCGCGGGCGATATCGAGAGCGACGTGGCGAAGCTGGCGCCGGGTATTTATTTCGCATGGGACATGCATTCCGCAGCCACCCGACTAACGTGCAATGTCGCATGTTTGGTGAAAAATCCCTTGGGGAGTGGCCGCTGATCTTGGGCGCTTGGCGGCCGGGTGGGGAGTTGCTCCCAGGCGAGCGTCGTCCGAAATGCATATCGCAGCGCGGACCATGGGCGTTTCTCAGAGATTTCAAGACTTCGGCCTCAAACCATTCCTGGGTAGGAACCTTGTATCGCCCCGCGGTCCGCCGTAACTCCGAACGTTGAAATATTGAACCTACCGGTTACTTGCCCCGGATTACTCAGCCCCGCGACGGAATGGGCATCGATGCGACGCTTGCTCCCGCGGGCGCAACTGAACCTGGCGGCAGTCATGCACGCGGGCTTGGCGCTGGCGTTCAAGGACGATCAAGCGGTGGTCGTGGGCAACGCCAGCGTGAGCATGCTGAGGCGTTTCGATCAAACGATCGACGTGCCGCGCGTCATGCTGCGCGATGCGTCGCCCACCGGCGACAAGCCGATCGTGCGCCCGAAGTCCCCCGAAACTCCCATGGGCTAAAACGACAGTCCCTACCGGTTGGACGGCGAAATCCCGCGTGGCGGGATGAGGGCGATTCTCAAGGGCCGCGATACCGTCCTGGGGCGCGAACTGGCGATCAAGGTGCTGCTGGAAGCGCACAAGGACAAGCCGGAGGTCGTGCAGCGGTTCATCGAAGAGGCGCAAATCGGCGGCCAGTTGCAGCATCCGGGAATAGCGCCCGTGTACGAACTGGGGCAGTTCGCCGACCGGCGGCCCTTCTTCAGCATGAAGCTGGTTAAAGGCGAGACGCTTTCGAAGTTGCTCGCCGAGCGCGTCGATCCTTCTGCCGACCACAGCTGGTTGGTGGGCATCTTCGAGCAGGTCTGTCAGACGATGTCCTATGCGCACAGGCGAACGCGACTAAGCGAGGACGAGAACGTCCAGCAAGCTCTCAAAACGTTCATCCGCGAGTGAGTCGCCGTGATCCTGCGAGGTGTGCGTCAGTTTTCGTCCGTAGGACGCAAAGATGGAATCGCGGGCCTCGAGGGCTTGACGCGGCACGAGTCGGGAAGTCTCAAGGTTCGCGACTTGCCACGGCGGCGCCGGCAAATCCGAGGGGCCATTCACGCCCACGGTGACCTCATACTTGGCCCAGCTATGTGCGCTAGAATCGCCCAGCCCCGCAACCAACAACGTCTCGGTCGAACTCGCAACGTCGCCGCTCGTGGCGCTCGGATCGCCCCACACGCCGCCGGCGCCGACAGGACGGGCGGCGGCGCCCATGCCCCGCACGAGCAACGCCCAGGTGTAGATGTGAAGACCCTTGTAGGGGGCGGCTTCGATGCCGATTTCATCCTCACCATCCACCCAGGTGTGGCCGGCCACATCCATGAAATACGCGGAAAACGTTTCGGCGTAGTCTTCAAACGGATTCGTGCGGGCGTAGTCGCGCACGAACGGGGCGGCGGTGGAGTACCACCAGTTCGTGTCGCTGGATACGGCAAAACCCGCCGTGGACGGCCTAGTCTGCGTCCAGCCGCTGGCCGCGCGAAATTCCGTTACCAGGTCCCCCCAACCTTGCAATAGGCGCTCCGTTTCCTCTGGCGTGTCCCAGTTGTGCCCGAACTCGTGGAACACGACCTGGATCGCCCAGTCCTCGCTGTAGACGCCATTCCACTGGAACGACTGGTTAGAGTAGTGCGTGTTGACGCCGTCGTTAAAGGCGACGTATTGGTTGGAGGCATTTCCCAGACGGAACAACTGCGGCTCGCCGCCTTGCGAGTTGTAAAGCAGCGCGTTGTTGCGCGTCTCTTCGGCCATCGTTCCCAGCGCCTCGTCGATCACCTTGATATCGCTGTCCGACCAGCTTCCGGCGGTATAGGTCGTGGTGCTTGGCGAGTAGCCGCTCGGCCAAGTGACGGTGCGAGCGCCTTCGTTGGTCAAGCGAATACGAATGTCTTCGTCCCCGTCGTCCAAGATGCTGTCACCGATGGAGATGGTGGTCCCACCGAACGTTTGTTGGAAGACGCCCGTCTCGTTGGTGAGGATTAGGAAGCGATCAGAATCGGGGCCCCCGTGCAGTTGGTCGATTCCCGAGCCGCCATACAGGCCGTCAATCCCTGCGCCGCCGTAGAGGAAGTCGACGCCTCCGCCGCCGTACAGGCGATCATTGCCTTCCTCGCCCTCGAGCAAGTCCGGGTCGGCGCCGCCTTCCAACACATCATCGCCGCGCCCTCCGTAGAGGTCGTCGTAGCCCAAGCCGCCGCGGAGCGTATCGTTGCCGGAGTCGCCCCAAATGCGATCGCGCCCCGAGCCGCCCTCCAGCGTATCATTGCCGCCGCCGCCGTGGATCTCATCCAGCCCGGATCCACCGTAGACGGTGTCGTTGCCAAGGCCGGTCGTGATCACATCGTCGCTCCCCATCCCGTTCACCTCATGCGCGGGCGCATTGTTGTACCAGCCGACTCCCGTGGGCGCATAGTAGATGTCGGCGTAGTTGCTGCCTGAGAACTTGAACTTCATGATTTGCGACTTATGAAATGTATACGACCGCTGGCCGTCATTGCTGGTGGTCACCACGATGTACACGTTGTTTGGGTTTATGTTATCGGGATGGTTGGATTGATCCAGATCAGCAATGTGGACACGGCTCCCGGCGGGATCGGCGGTGATCGTGAGTTCGCCGGGCGCGGTGAAGGCGAGTGTCGCCGCCATCACCGTGCGGTCCTCCAACGACTCCAGCGCCATCGTGCGGCGAGGCTTGTTGTTCTCGGCTCGTCGCAGGGGCTTTGTGGATTTTCCGCTGAAGTCCAAGCAGTTGGAAACTCGTTTTGTAAGACTCATGGTTTTCTCCCCGAAAAAGCAGGAACAGCAAGCGGAAGACGTGGCCCGAAGCGACAATGCCTAGTGGCCTTGCTGATCGCCCGCTGGATGTGACGGCTTCGATCCGCCTTCTAAAAGGGCATTGCCCATGCCGGAGGAAACCGGCCAGGAAGAGAGAAAACTCTTCGAGAAATTGCGCGCGTGAGAGTCGCGCGTCGATGGCCTACGATTTGGCCCGGCGAAAAGCGCAGCGTTTGCGACCGCAACCGCAGGAGCAGCAAACCCCGCCGTCGACCAGCACGCTTTGTGGTGCGAGGTTCAAAATGCGGAGGGAATCCTAGCTCATCCTTGTTTGAATTTATTGCGGAATTCGCAATCCAATTCACGGATGCGCGTCGCTCAAGGAGCTTTCCAGTTCTTTGTCCCAGAGCGCCCGCACGCGTTCCAGAAGCCGGCGCACGGTGCGTTCGGAGCATTTCAAACGGTCGGCGATCTCAACTTGCGTCAACCCTTCCAGCTTACAAAGCACCAACGCCTGTTGCTGACCGCTAAGCATTCCGAAAAAGCGCTGCATTGTGTCGGCAAAGTCCGCTATCTCCGCCGGAGTAGGAGCGCACGCCAGATTTTCGCCATCGCTCGGTTTTTCGCCAGGACTTTCTGCATCCAAAGGAACTTCTCTTTTAGGGGAGCGACGCTGGCGATAATGAAACCGCGCATGTTGCCGAACTTTCGTGAGCGTGATCGCGCACAGCAGCCGCCACAAGTTATCGGTTCCCTGAAGATCGAATTCCTGCTGACGCGCCCGGCGGAAAAAGGTGCGGCAAACCGATTGCACAACGTCATCGGGTCCAACCCGTTGCTGCAAGGCGGATGTCATTCGACTCTTGGCCAACCGCTGGAGGCTCGGTCCATATCGATCCCAAAACTCCCGGACGATCTCCTCGTCGCCCATCGGCAGTCGTCGCACCCACACGACTGATTCCTGGGAAATGTCCGCCATGGATTTTCGTGGTTTTGTCGATAGGTGAGTGACTGAACGCGATTGCAACATTCCTCTCTCGCCATTATAGCGATCTCGCCTGCGGCGGGCGTTTATTCTTTTTCATGAGCATCCTGGATGGGCAATTTCCGTTGGCGTCAACATCCAAGGTAAGCCGGTAGGCCACGTGCGGCAATTTCTGGTCGAAGGCGTCAGCCCGCGATTCGCTGCGAACGCGTCCCTCCAACTCAGAGGTGTCGCATCGCCAACAGGCACACCGACGCACGCCCCCCCGCGGCAAATGATGTAAGGGAGGGAAGCGCGGTTTCCTAGTTTTTTGGGGATGGAGACCTGCAGTATCTTGTCTCGCAACTGGGTTGTCGGCAGGTCGAGCCGGACGCACGGAAGGGTTGAATCGCCCTGACCAAAACTGGCGGCGTCAGGCGTCGTTGGTACAATGGCGGGTGAAGAAAACGCATTCCGCGCCCGCTGTCATGCCCGATGTCACCCGCATCCTGTTGCAAATTGAGTCCGGCGATCGTTCGGCCGCAGAGCGACTCTTGCCGCTTGTGTATCAGGAGTTAAGGAAACTAGCGGCCGCGAAACTCGCTCAGGAAAGGCCGGGGCAGACTCTACAAGCCACCGCGTTGGTTCACGAAGCGTTCTTACGTTTGGTAGGAGAGGAACGCGGTCCGAGATGGGACAATCGAGGTCATTTCTTTGCCGCGGCCGCCGAAGCGATGCGGCGGATTCTTGTGGAGAACGCTCGCCGGAAACTTCGTCATAAACATGGAGGCCGACACCAGCGTATTGATCTGGATGATGCGGCTCTCGCGACGAACTTGCCGCCCGATGAGATGCTGTTACTCAACGAAGCGCTAGACGAACTCGCGGCTCGTGATCCTTTGGCCGCACAGCTGGTTAAACTGCGGTATTTTGCCGGACTGTCGTTGACTGAAGCCGCCGAGGCGGTTAATGCACCGCGCACAACTGCTTATAGGCACTGGTCTTACGCACGCGCATGGCTAACGACCCGCGTTAAGGGATCGATTTGAGATTCCGTCTCGGCCAACTTTTGAATTGTTGCGTGGGATTCTAAGGCCCCAAAAATCGCATATCGGCGTAGCGACCCTCGTTTCCCAGGCAGGCGCCATGTCGATCGATCACACCAAAGCCCGCGACGTGTTTCTCGAAGCCATCGAAAAGCATGATGGCGCGGAGCGGCAGGCGTATCTGGAACAAACATGTCAGGGAAATACGGCGCTGCGCGGCGAGGTCGAGAAACTCTTGGCGGCGCATCAGCAAAACAACGCCTTCCTTGATCCGCAGCGCGCCATCAACATCGCCTGCCGGATGAGCGACATGGACCTTCGACAAATGGGTTGGGCCGCGAAATTCAACCTGGGAGCGCTTCTCTTCCGCAACGGTGAGTGCGTCCAGACGCTTGATTGTCTGGAAGGCGTGCTCGGGGGCAGGGAACTCACCGGCGGAACGCATCTCTATCAGGCGATGGCGCACTGGCGGCTGAACGATCCTGAGGAAGCCCAGGGTTTTTTTGCACATGGCGTGTCGGATTTTCTGGCGCGGCCGGCAGCCGCGCCGTATACAGCCGCCAGGGACGAAGCGAGGCATCTTCTAGAGCGTATTCTTGAACAGCAGTATCAAACGACGCGACAGGTGCTAGATCGGGCAATTGAAACAGAACCATCGTTGCAGTTCCTGTGGATCCGCCGAGGCGCTGTCCAATTGAAACTGAACCGGTTTGCCGAGGATCTGTCGGACTATATGCGAGCCGTCGAACTACACCCAGCGACTGTTACGCCTGGGCCCGACAGATCCAGGTCCTGTACGCACTGGGCCGAGATGCCGAAATCCGACTATTGATTGCCGATGCGGTGAGCAAGATCGAGGCGGGACTGGGACGCGATCCTGTAAGGGTACCGAAAACTTTTGATTTCGCGTGGCATCTGGCGCGTATCGTTCCCGAGATCTGGGGCTCGTTCGATGAGACGGCCGCCTTTCTGGAGAAAACGAACGATTTCTCGGAAAACCGCGGGAGTTTCGAACGACTCTTCGTTGAAGCCGCCTGGCGACTGCAGAAAGGGGATCGCGCCGAACATCGTGTCATCGAAGCCACCGACGGCATTGAACGCGTCGCGAGTGCAGAACAAGAAGCAGCCGCTGGCCAGGCTCAGCAACCGGTACAGCGGGATGGCGATGGACTCCATCACGCGGCCATACAACGGCACGGGCCGGTCGAAGCGAAACGCGCAGCCGCCGCCGGATGCCCCGCCGCGCATTGCTACGACTGCGGTGCGTACCGCCTCGGCGGTGACGATCGTGTCAGCGTCGACGAAGATCAGCATCTCGCCGCGTGCCGCTCGCGCGCCGGCGTTGCGCGTGGCGGCAATCTGCCGGTGGTTGACTTCGACCACCTGCGCGCCATGTTGCCGAGCCAACGCCGCGGTGCCGTCCGTCGAGACGTCATCGACCACGACGACTTCGAACGACTCCCCACTTGCCTGAGCCGCCGCATGGATTGCCTCCTGCGTCCGGCCCAAGACTGATGCTTCGTTATAAGCGGGGATGACCAAGGAAATCACAAGCGACTATTCCCACAGGTCGAGATACCAGCCTATCGCTTTCTCGATCGGGTCGCATTCCTCGCAGAGCCAGGCGATCGGTGAATAAAACGCAACCAACGTCTCACGCACCGGGTGCGGTATCTCGAATCGATTGTCGATCCAGGTCGCCGGTCCGATGCTGAACGGATAGAAGGCGAGGATCATTACAATCGCACAAGCAATCGCAGGCACAAAAAGCGCGGTTCGGCGGTCTTCGTCATCGTTGCTCATGGGCAATTCCTTTTGCAACAAGTCTCTCATTCTTTGGCCGCCACGGGCTGTGTGGGACCGGGCAACAGGTGTATGGCTAGCAGCGAGATCAGCTGGCTGACAAAGATCACGCGGTGCACGCCTTCGGGCTGGTACGCCATGAACACCTCGTCGAGCACTTGAAACGTAGCCCACAAACCCAGGTTCACGCCACAGGCCCAGACCGTTGCCGGCTCTTGCTCCAGTGGCCGCCCGCGGTAGGTCGCTGCAGCCCACCAGAACAGCAATGCCGCCAAGGTCTCCCAGGCAATCGCTCCTGCGAACAAAAATGTTTGCAGAGCGCGTGGAACATGGAGCGGGTCCATCGTCTGGTTGATCCAGGCCCAGTTGCCCGACACGA
Source organism: Planctomycetota bacterium (assembly GCA_963204915.1). Classification (GTDB taxonomy): domain Bacteria; phylum Planctomycetota; class Planctomycetia; order Pirellulales; family Pirellulaceae; genus JAHWKS01. The sequence continues at coordinate 24,822 of CAUJHS010000083.1, forward strand.
ACTTGAACGACGCCGGGAGTACTCCCAGCACTTGCAGCGCATTGAGGATGTTCGTCGCCGCGACGACGCTCAGCCACGCTGCCCAGAAGAACAGGATGATGCGTTTAAGGTGGTGCAAGGTCACGTCCAGCGCGTGGTGACTTTTTTCGATTGGGTCCAAAACGCGATGGAGCTTTTGCCGGTGATGTCGCCCACCCCGAACCGCGAATGGTTCCAGCCGCCGAACCCGAACGGCTCGCGCGGGACGGGCACGCCGACGTTGACGCCGATCATGCCCGCGCTGGCGTCTTGAACGAACCGCTGGGCCGCTTCGCCGTTTTGCGTGTAGACCGCGGCGGCGTTGCCGTAGAGCGAAGCGTTCTCGATCGCCAAGGCTTCCTCCACATCGCGCACGCGGAGGATCGCCAGCACCGGGCCAAAGATTTCTTCCTGGGCAATGCGCATCTCGGGCCGCACGCCGTCGAGCACCGTGGGGCCGACGTAGAAGCCGTTTTCGCAACCGCGCACGGTCGCGCCGCGGCCATCGACCAGCACCTTCGCGCCGGCCGCTTCGGCTTCCGAAATGGACCGTTCGATCCGCTCTTTCGCTTCGCGCGAAATGACCGCGCCCAGGCTCTTGCCCGGCGCCACGCGGCGGGCTTCTTCGCACACGCGCTGGATGACCGGCTCCACGTCGCCTACCGCCACCAGCGAAGCTGCCGCCATACAGCGCTGGCCCGCACAGCCCGTAACCGACGCCACCACGTTCGCCGCGGTGGAGGACACGTCGGCGTCGGGCAACACCACCAGGTGATTCTTGGCGCCGCCGAGCGCCAACACGCGCTTGAGAGCGGCAGCGGCGCGGACGTAAACTTGCCGCGCTGCGGCGGTCGAACCGACGAACGACACGGCGGCGATATCTGCATGGTCGCAGATCGCCTCCACCACGCGCCGGTCGCCGTTCACCACGCTCATCGCTCCCTGTGGCAATCCGGCTTGGTGCAGCAGTTGCGCGGTTCGTTGCGCGGTGAGCGGGACCTTTTCCGATGGCTTGAGGATCAGGCAATTGCCCAGGCAGAGCGAGATGGGAATAGTCCAATGCGGCACCATGCAAGGGAAGTTGAACGGCGTGACCGAGGCCACCACGCCTAGCGGGAAGTGCCGCACGTGGCACTCTACGCCGGGGCTGACTTCCAGCACCTCGCCCGCGACCAGTTGCGGCAACGAACAGGCGAACTCCGTAACTTCGATCGCCTTGGCCACCTCGGCCTTAGCCTCATCCGCCGTCTTGCCGTTCTCCTGGTGAATCAGCTCGGTCAATTCCGCTTCGTGCTCGGCGAGCAGCGCACGGTATGCGTAGAACACCTGCGAGCGTTCTTTGATGGTGCGGGCCGACCACTCGGGAAACACCCGGTGAGCGGCGGACACGGCGGAATCGAGCACCGCTGGCGTCGAAAGCGGCACGCGCGACAGCGTTGAACCACCCACCGGCGAGATTACGTCGAGGTGCTGGCCATCGAACGGCACAGGGCGCCCATCAATCCAGTTGCAAACCGGGGAATATTTCATCATTGCGTCAACGTATCGGTGGAACTGCGAGCGTGCAAGCAACGGCTTGCAGCAGTCCGGGCGAATGCGAGAATGGTCGAGCGCTTTCGAGAAATGGGCAAGCGAAAAACAAGAGCTTACCTATGACGCCCTGTTTCACATGAGCGTCGCTGGGAATTAGCAGTCTATGGAACGTGATACCGCCTTTCAGATGTCGGCGTCGAACATTCGCTTTGGCGTTGGCGTGACCCGCGAAGTGGGCTGGGACCTGCGCGACTTGCAGGCCGTGCGGGTGATGGTCGTTATCGATCCGGCGCTGGCCGATTTGCCGACGGGGCACGTGGTGCGCGAATCGCTGCGCCAAGCGGGCATTGGCTTCGACGTATTCGATGCGGTGTCAGTGGAGCCGACCGACAAGAGCTTTCGCGCCGCGGCGGACGCGGCCGTGGAAGGGCGCTATGACGCGTTTGTCGCCGTCGGCGGAGGAAGCGCCATCGACACAGCCAAGGCGGCGAACCTGTATTCGACCTGGCCTGCGGACTTTTTCGATTACGTGAATGCGCCCATCGGGCGCGGTCTCCCTGTTCCCGGCCCACTGCGGCCGTTGATCGCCATTCCCACCACGGCGGGCACGGGCAGCGAAACGACCGGCGTGGCGATTTTCGATCACGTGGAAAAGCACGCCAAGACCGGCATTGCCCATCGCTACTTGAAGCCGACCTTGGGCATTGTGGATGCCGACAACACACGCACGCTGCCGCCCGCCGTAGCGGCGTGTACGGGGCTGGATGTGTTGAGCCACGCACTAGAGTCGTACACCGCGCTCCCGTTCACCATGCGTCCTAAACCTGCCAGGCCGCTGGAGCGACCGGCGTATCAAGGCGCCAATCCGATTAGCGATATCTGGGCCCTGCGGGCGCTAGAGATCGTCGATGAATACCTGCTCCGCGCCTATCGGGATCCGACAGACGACGAAGCCCGCGCGCAGATGTTGCTGGCCGCGGCGATTGCGGGCATCGGTTTTGGAAACGCGGGCGTGCATTTGCCGCATGGGATGTCGTACCCCGTGGCGGGCGGAGTGCGCGACTACCGGCCTGCGGGATACGCGGTCGATCACCCGCTGGTTCCGCATGGCATGTCGGTCATCGTGCACACGCCGGCGGTGGTGCGGTTCACGGCGCCCGCTTCGCCGGAGCGGCACCTGCGCGCCGCCGCGGCGCTCGGCGCCGATGTTTCTGACGCCGGGCCGGAAGACTCGGGCGCCGTCCTGGCCGAGCGCGTGATCTACTTCATGCGCGCGCTCGACATGCCGGATGGCCTGGCCGCATTGGGCTATACGGGCGACGACATTCCCGCGCTGGTGGAAGGCACGTTGCCGCAGCATCGTGTCACCAAGCTTTCGCCCATCGCCGCAGGCGAAGCGGAACTGACCGCGCTGTTTCAAGACTCGCTACAAATCTGGTAGCTGCACGATTTTTTTCTCGCCTTACGCCTTGGAGTCGCCTTGATACATGTCGACGGACAGATGGGAACCCCGTCGGAACAGATGCATCCCTGCCTATTTGCGAAAGGCGACGAACCATGACACTTAACGACGATGTGACCACGGACAAAGTGAACGCCGATCTTGCCCAAAGCCTGGCGAAACACTACCACATTCCAGTGGCGCCGCGTCATCCGACGCAGCCGGCCCCGCGCCACGCGGTACAAGTGTTCGACGCGGACTCACTTGCTCCCGAGGCGCGAATAGAAATCTTCGTTGAAGAAAAGGCATTAGGAACGCTGTGTCGAAAACCTCAAAGTGCATGAGAATCATGAGGTTTTGAGGATGATTAAGCGGCGTTCTCGGCATGGGCTGTGGTAGGAGGGGGCGTAAACATGTACGCGCTAGCGATGCTTGATCATCGCGATGACAGTCAAGAACTGAGCGCGGCGGCGATACAACTCGTGAATCCATCGCGCAATCCCGGTGTAAACCCGGGCGCCGTACAACGAGGCGCAATCGATCGCGGCCAGCGTGGAAAAAAATCGTGGCGTCGTCACTGGCGCCCGCTCGGATCAGGAATGTGCTGCATTGCCAACAGCAAACTCCCCGCGGAAGCGCATGACAAAGCAAAACCTCCCTGAAAAAAGACTCCCTGCTGCAAACACGAAATATTAAGCACCGCACCCACGCTAGAAAAAAGAAATGCCCTGGAGGTTAAGGACCGCGCGGGCATTAGCCCACGATGCTACATCTTGACAGTTTGTCGTGGTTTGAGCTCTACCTTTTGGGGCAAAGCCGTGCGGCGGCGTGGCTCGTAGTACAATGCGGTTATACTTCGTGAGGCGCGCACCGCCTTTCGGTTGAACTTGTTCGGAGCTTCTTGATGCCCTTGACGCCCGAAAACGCCCAGACGATGCGACAGATCATGGCCGCGCTGCTGGAGATTGACCCGGAGCGCGTGACGGGCGAGGCCAACTTCTTTCGGGACCTTGGCGGGAGTTTCGATCACCTCAAGCCGCTGCGGCTGAAGACCGAAGCGGCGTTCGACGTCGATATTACCGCGATCACCGACGAGGTGAACGCCCGAACCGGAATGAACGCCGGCGGGCAGGTCACCAAGAAGTCGCTGAAGGCGATTGGCGACTACCTTGGACTTAAGTTCGAGAAGAAGATTTATACGTTCACCGACTTGTTTTCCGTAGCGTTTATTGAAGCGATCACGGCGAAGGCGATCGAGCATCGTCAGGGAAAGCACGAAGGCGCGGCGCCGGTGGACAAACCGGCCGTGCGGTTCGGTCCATTCTCACGGGCGGCCGAAGTCCGCAAGATCGTGGGCCGCATTTTGAATATCCCCGCCGATCGGTTATCGGCCGACACCGACCTTGGCCACATGGACGGGTTGCTTCTCGCCGCCATCTTCTGCGAACTGGATGCTAGCTGGGGCATTTCCATGGCAAGGGCCGTGGAGGACATTCTCGCGGCGAGCCGACTCGACGCGAAAGGAAGCTTGACGCGCGCTTCGCGCCGCAAGCTGGCGGAGCTGCTTCCCGGCGTCAAGTTCCCTGCAACGGGCAAAGTGGACTTGTCGTTCCTCAACCGGCTGGGAGCACTGGAAGCGATCGTCGAGCGCGATGCGACTACCGAGCCAAAGGCTTCCCATCAACCGATCTTCCGTCTACCCGCGGGCCTGGCATGGACCGCCGAATCCTCGCAGCCTTTGTTGTCGTTGCAACAGACGCTCGGCGACCGCATGACGCAACGGGTGTTGGCCAAGTGCTGCCGCATTGCTAACACCGCTCACACGCCGTGGTCGTCGCTCGCGGAGCAGTGCATCGAGGCGATCGAGCGATTCGCCACAACCGGCAAAGGCAAGAAGGACTTGAAGGAACTGTCTCGCGATGTGAAGGACTGGGAGCACGAAGGCGTCCCGCTGCTGCGAGCGCTTGCCGAGGGTCTTAAGGTTGAAGTCCCCAACGACCTGCTCGTGTCAGCCGCCAAGGTGATGGCGGTCGCAGAGAACCTCGACCAGGCGCAAGCGGTGAAGCGCGTTCAAGAGGTGGCGACAGGCGTGGCAAGCGAAGAACCGCCGCGCGCAGGCGGCGCCAATGCCGGGAAGGGAAAGAAGAAACCGCTTCTCGCGCAACTCCCCAAGTCCGCGCAGCGCGAGTTGCCGGAGGTCATGCAACGATGCGGGAACCGCACCCTCAGAGAGTACATCGCCTGGGAATGGAACTTCGAGCAACAGATGAACCCGGAACGCCGGACGCGTTTCCTGCAGGGCCTCCAAGACGGCCGGGGCGGGCTAACGTTCGAGCAGCGCCTGATGGGGACACGGTTCAGCCACGTTTACAGCAGCTTGGCGGACCTGGCCGTGGCGCGGCGCTTCTGTCTGGAGGATCCGGCGGAGATCTTGATCGGGCTGAGTCTGGCCGGACGAATCGGCTGGATGGAACAGGGGCTGAAGGGACGATCGTTCGATGACCCGCTGCTAGGAGCGCTGGCGGTCGGCGACTGGGCGGTTGCGGATCGCTACGTGGAGACGCTGCCGGTGTGGGACCCCAACAGCGACATCGACTTCGACCTGCGGTCCGACGGCGTGGTGTCGGTGCTGCGCCGCGACTACGCTCGCCTAGAGACAGCGCTCGATCGCGATATCGATCGATCCCACATTGCATGGTATCAGGCGATGATCGACTTCTTCCGCGGCGTCATCGAGGATGATCCCAGCCAGACGATCGCGGCCCTGCAACGGTTCTTTGAGGCCATGAATCGCCTCCGCGATAAGCTCCAAATGGAGTTCGCCATCTCGACGACGACGCACGGCTTCTACCGGCTGGCCGAGTCGGTTTCCCCCGAGCTTGTCGCGGGCTTCGACATTTCCCAAAAGTTTCCCTGGGATGCCGAAGTGCACGCCTGCGTCAGCCGCGGGGAGCGTCCGTGGGAGGATTTCGACCTGAGCGATATTTCTCCCGAGTTACACCAGGCCGTGACGACGCTCAGCAGGCCCGTGTGGTGGACCTGAAGTGCTCGATTCCGCCCAACTTGCCGCTCGGAAGAAAGGCCTTGGTATTACCGCGGCGACGACCTTGCTAAACCTCCCTATCAAGAAATTTGACGCATTGCATTCTCAGTACAGTTTTCTTCACAACCCAGTGCAACGGAGCGCAAACGCTCGGCTCGGGACAGGTCTCCGACAGCGTGCGGAAGTTCCGCATTTCGAACAGGTCCAGGGCGATCACCACGGGCTTCTGTTTCCACCGCTTGGACTTCAGCAGTTCGCGGATCACACCTCTCATGGCGTCGCGCGCCTCAACCCGCGGATTCGCGGAAAAACGCCAACAGCGCTTGTTTCCAGGCTTGGCCCAGACGCCCAACAACCGCCGACCAATCTCCGACAAGGAAACGCGACCCACGTCTCGGGCGGCTCCCACCAAGTCCGCCAAGGTATTCGCCTGGCTGGAAAGCCGTCCTGCCGCGATACTCCACACTCAACTCGATGCTTCCTTCCGATTCATGGCCGTCCCTCCGTTTTCTGGGGGCTACTCAATATCAACCCTTGACCGGAAAACGTTGGTTGAGGGACCGCCAGTTTTTTTGCGGTCATGCTTCACTCGAGATAAGTCAGGCCTTCGACCGGTTGATCACGACAACAATTCGGCAAACACTATTGCCAGCCGTGAAGGTTGTTGCAGAGCCCAGGCAGTGGCATGGCTCGCGCCAACGCCCTCTGCGTGGCGTCTTCAACGCCGTAAACCGTGAAACGATCCATGCGGCCATCGAGACTGCTCCAAGGGGTCGGTCCTGCCAATCGCCGCCAAGAACAAACCATTAGCAAGCCCAAGCTCCTTCTTTACAAGGTCTTGACGTTATGCACTATCCGCTGGCGAGATACGTTCTGTGGGGGATCATCGTGGTCGGCGCGGCGCCGGTGGCGGCGCAAGAGGTGGAGGTTGTAAGCCAAGTCGAAGGGCAACCTCTCGCCGCGAATATCCAGCGGGTTATCGAAACGCTCGAATTCCTGGGAGCTCCGTTGCCCAGACCGCTTGTCGAGGATCTGAAGCAGGCGGGCGAGCAACGGGATGGAGCGCAGCTCCAAACGCTGCTTGATCGCCATGTTGTGTTTGTCGTCACGATCAACCCCGAAGTGCGCGTGAAAGTGCATCGCGGTCCAGGAGAGGCGAAAGTGCAGCAAGCCGGCTTTTCGCCGCTGGTCGTGAAGGTCATCAATCAAAGCACCGTGGCGAAACCGTTGCGGATCCGCAGCCCGCAAGCCGGCCCCGTCTATGCTGGGGCGGCCCTGGCGATTCTCAAGCGGCAAGCGCAAACCGAGCTTAACCACGACGAGAACAGCGACAAGCGAACCGACCGTTTCCTAAGTGTCGAAATGTTTCAAAGTCCTCCCATGACTCCGCACTTGAGTGGTTTGGACGTCGAATACGCCATCGCCCTGATTGCGAGTCAGGAGTCTGGCAAGCGAGAAGCGACCATTCAATTCGATGTCGGTCAAGGGACCCAAGATATTGGCTTTCGCAATGAAGCCCCGGTGCTCCTTGATGTCCGCAAGGCGATTCCCGTCACGCTGGCGATCCGTGACTTCGACGGCCAGCCAACCGCCGCGCGTTTGACGTTTCGTGATCAGGCGGGACGCGTTTATCCGCCGCAGGCCAAGCGACTCGCTCCTGATTTCTTCTTCCAACCGCAAATCTACCGGCACGATGGGGGCGCCGTGTTATTGCCCCCGGAGAAGTTTGTTGTGGAGTTTAGCCGCGGACCCGAGTACGTCGATCAGCAGTTGGCATTTGAGGTTCCGCCTTCGGGCCCGGCGAAGCTCGAGCTGAATTTGCAGCGCTGGATTCATCCCATGCAGTGGGGCTTTTATTGCGGCGATCATCACATCCATGGAGCCGGCTGTTCGCACTACGACATGCCAACCCAAGGCGTGGGGCCAGAAGATATGTTTGCGCAAGTGAAGGGCGAGGGACTGAACGTCGGCTGCGTGCTGACGTGGGGGCCCTGCTTTGAGTTCCAGCGGAGGTTCTTCGACCCCGAGGCGCATAATCTCAGCGAGAAACTGACGCTGTTAAAATACGACCTGGAAATCAGCGGGTTCGGATCGCAGGCTCTAGGACATGTCTGTTTGTTGAATCTCAAGAATCAGGTCTACCCCGGTTCGGACGGCGCCAAGGACAAGGGCTGGCCGACGTGGACCGTTCCGGTGCTCAAATGGTGCAAGGATCAAGGAGGAGTAACGGGTTATCCGCATTCGGCTTTGCACGTTAATCCCGACGCCGCAGCCCAACTGCTGCTTGAGCAGTGGGATCAGGATCGAGACGAAAGTCTGGGCATTGCCGAATGCGCCGCGGCGCTGTTGCCCTTCGATTTCACGGCGATCGATGAAGATCGGAATGAACGGCTGAGCGAAGGCGAGTTAACGGCAAGTTTGTCGCGAGCCGCCGACCAACTCCCGAACCTGGCGATTCCCGACATGCGCGGCGGCGGGGCCCTGGAAATTTGCGTCAGCACCGCCGAGGGCGTGTGTGATTTCATCAGCGCTATGGACACCGCGCGGATTCCCGAATGGAACACCTGGTACCATTTGATGAATTGCGGTTTCCCTCTCAAAGTAAGTGGCGAAACAGATTTTCCTTGCATGAGCAGCCGTCGTGTGGGTCAAGGTCGGGTTTATGTTCGGCTGGGCGACGTGGATCAGCTCGACTTCACGGCTTGGTGCAATGGTTTGCGTGACGGGCGCTCTTACGTTTCGGACGGCTACGCCCATGCGCTGGAATTCGCGGTGAATGGCGTACGTCCTGGCGAAGGGACGGTGCGCCTCACCCGAGCCGCACCGATCAAGGTCCAGGCGTCGGTGGCGTTCGCGCCAAAAACACCTGTGGGAGTCGCGTATGGCACGCAAACGACTCCGTTGGGGCGCCGGATGCTCGGAGACACGGTCGAACTTCACGCGCCTCGCTCGGCGGAACTGGTTCAAGGCGGCGATCGTATCGTGGAACTCGTCGTCAATGGTCGAACCGTCGCGACTCGCGCCATTCCTGCCGATGGAGAAGTCCATGATCTGGAATTCGAGGCGGAAATCGACCAAAGCAGTTGGGTGGCCTTGCGACATTTCCCGGAGCTACATACCAACCCGGTTACGGTTCTCGTCGGCGATCGACCCATTCGTGCTTCCCGAGACAGCGCTCGCTGGTGCATGGAGGTCATTCACCAGCTATGGAACGTGCGACACAAATATATTGCCGAGGCCGAACGTCCCGCCGCACGCGCCGCCTATGACCGTGCGCTGCAGCGGTTTGAAAAGATCGCCGCAGAATCGACAAACGACCGTTGAAGTGAACCGTGAACCATCCGCTGTGTCACTTGGGCCGCAAGGGAGGCAGTACCGCCGTGAGAGACAGCGAAACGGCGGCGTCGCTACCAATTACGGGAAGTTGGAAAACAGCCTGGAGGCGGCGGGGAGTATCGAGCAAGATCGCCTCGCCGCTCACCAGTACGTGCTGTACGGAACGATTGGCGGCGTCGTCCGCGCCGCCGATGTAGTTCTGAAGCCAACGCTGCAACAATTCTTGACACGTCTTGGGGTCGTCGTGACACCGTAGCCAGGAACTCGCTAAGAGAACGAGGTGCTGCATGACGCGCGCCGCGGCCAAGAGCGGCGTCGCGGAAATGGCATGAAGGTGGTGCAGCGATCCTTGCGACGCCTTCAAAGTGAGCAGATTCACGGACGCGCCGGTTTCATTCGCGGCGCCTGTCGAAGGGCGAAACCAACCGTTTCGGGCGAACGAATCGGCCGCCTCGATCGCCAATCGCCAGATAGAATTAATCTCCCCACGTTCGCCTCCTTGATTCGCGAACGCCTCGTTGGACTTCGTCAAGGTTAAGATCGCGAACTGGAACGCTGGATCGACGCCCGCGGCCTGCCAGGCCGGTCCGAGATGCGAAGTTGTTGCTGGCAGATTGTGCGGCAATTCCTCCCTGCGATCCTTACCGATCCACGCCGGCGCGAGTTCAACCACCACAGGACAACACATCGCGGCGGCGGCTCGCGCCAAATCGAGCAACAGTTCGCCGCCTGGCGGATCGGGAGTAATGGGAAAGTCCGCAACTAACAGTCCTGGAGGCGTTCGTTGGGCGTGTCCCGCCAGGTACAAAGTTTGATAAAGGCGAGTTTCGTGAAGAGCCGATGCTCCGCGGAGATCCGCCTGCAATTCATCACGGCACACGTTCAGCATGCGAACCCGCAAGAGCGCCCCAGTCTCGGCTTGCGAGACGAGTTCATGCAGACCCCGCCACGCCGGAAGATTGCGCAGCGCATTCTCAAGCGAGAGACCGGGCTGTAGCTCCGCAAAACGTTCACCCAGCGAGTCGCGATCTACGTCGCGCCGCCGCTGCTCCCACGAAATCGCGCCTTGGCAAGTTGTTTCTCCCTGCGGTCCGCGAGAAAAATCCGCTACGGCGACAATCGTGAATGGCAATTCAACGCGTTCGATTGCGCCGGACTCGTCAATCGGCACAAACATGCCCACACGAGGGGCGCGCACACGTTGAAGTCGCGAGGCGATCGACGCGCGTCCCGCCCTGTGCTCGGCATCCTTGGGGGACGATTGTTTCGCGGGGGCGGCGATGCTGGGGGCAAGCGGCGACGACTCGTCAAGCGGCGGCGTCAAGGTCTCTGTCGGCTCCTGAGTTTCGGGCAGTGGGGTTTTGTCCGCATGACCACCTTTCCCGTGCGTAAAGAGGCCGGCCAACCGGCCGAAGAATCCGCCGCGGCGAGGAGGCGCGGCTTCGCGCGAGGCGCTACGCCACATGGGCGGCGAGATTGCACCACGCGGCGCTGAGATCATGCCGTCCGAGGCTTTCGAATCGAGGGTAGGGGAGATTTCGCTGGCGCCCTGACGGCGAGGCGCGGCCGCGTCCGTGTCGGTCACGCTTTCCGGCGTTTCATACGTCGCGGCAAGGCGCTGGAACTCGCTGCGTGCGAGGTTCCTAGGCGGCAAGCCGCGCACTGGATCACTGGGGAACGGCGTTTGCCAGTAAACGGGACGAATCCAGTCGCGGCGGTTCAGTGAGAGTGCGAATTCGCATTCTTCCTGCACCAGCCGCGAGTTCATGGCGTGCGCCGACCAGAAAAGCTGAAACACATCGGCGCCGCGAATTAGCTCCTGCAACTCTTGACCAATCCGCCCTTGTGCGCGCAGCGCGCGGCACTCAGATAGATATTCATCGCCCAAGACCCGCGCGTAGTTTTCGAACTGGTGCACGATCGACCGATCGTTCTCTGCAAAGGCTGGGTAGATGCGGCGAAACCGGCGAGCGGCCACCGTTTCAGTTTGAGCTGCGCTTCCATCATCGGGGGCGACCGCCTCGACGCGAAAAGCAAGCGGAATCTCGGCGATCAAAATACTTCCCAGAAAGACGCTCATCCGGCCCTGGATACGTTGGCTTTCCCGAGCCGCCGGCGCCCGCATGCGAAACTCCTCGCGATGCACCGATTCACGCCACATAAAGGTGCGCTGCGGCGGATTGAATTCGATGCCTCGGGCGGTGGGGAGGAATGTCAACTCGCCTTCATGGGGAATCGGCTCACTGCTGTCTTGCCGGACATCAGCGTAGTCCCCGACCTGTTCGCCCAAGATGCGCTCCGCCTGACGTTGGATTTCCTCCAGAGGATCCGGTTGGTCGGATCGTGCATCCTTGGGAAGTTCGGCCAAATGGGCGAAAGCCAGAAGCAAATACCATCGCGCGGGCTGCACCGATTTGGGCCGAAAAACCGTGAACTGCACATTGTCGTCGCAAGCGCGGTCGAACGATTGGAGCAAATCGGGCCGTGGCGGCGGGGGGGCAAAACCGACGAGAGGCGAAATGTGCGAGGTCCGCCGCGCCAGCGCCGCGTGCAACGCCTCCGCCAAGTCACGGGCCGTCGCATACCGATGGGCGATTGACTTGTGCAGGCATCGTAAACAGATTTCCTCCAGATCGCGGGGGATCCGATCGTCGATCATCCGGCAGGGCTTCGGCTCGCGATGCTCGATCTGCTCAAGAACATCCTGCAAAGTCTTGCCAAAAAAGGGACGACGACGTGTCAGCAGCTCATACAGCACTACGCCCAAGGCCCAAATGTCGGTGCGGCCGTCCATACAATGCGCCTCGCCGCGCACCTGTTCGGGCGCCATATAAGCAGGCGTGCCGGAAATCTCCCCACGTCGCCAGGCCTGTTCGTCCTCGTGCAAAGCCAGGCCGAAGTCGACCAAACACGGTTCGCCCGAGGGCTGCAAAAGAATGTTGGCCGGCTTGATGTCGCGATGTACGAGCCCGTGCAGATGGGCATGATGCACAGCCTCCGCCACAGCGGCGACAATCCGCGCCGATTCGGCGAAGGGCAGCGGCCCGGCTTCGCAATGGGTCTTCAGGTCGACGCCTTCAATCAGCTTCGACGCCATAAAACAGTAGCCGTCGCTGGTTCGCCCGGCATGGTACACCGGCACGATGCCTGGGTGGTCCAGCTGGGCCAAGCGGCGCGCCTCGGCTAGATAGGCTTGAATCTCTTCCTCGGTGGCGGCCAGGCGGCGATGCGGCACCTTAATCGCCACGCGTCGTTCTAACACAAGATCGAACGCCCGATAAACGACGCCGAACGCCCCTTGTCCTAACAGAGCTTCGAGGCGGTAGCCCGGAATCTTAGGAACGAAGTCCTCGCTGTCGTCCTGCCGATCCGCAAGCGGCGAGTGGCCTCCGCCCTGTTCCGGCGCGTCAAGAAGACGAGTTTCATCGGCGGAAGCAAGCCTCAATTTGCGAGAATGCGAGGCTCTGCCAAGAACATGACGAAGCTCATCGCATGCCGCCGAAGGAAGCATCGAAAAGCGCGCGAGGAAGGCCTCCACCTCCACGCGTTCGCCGTGCTGCTCACGATAACCGAACTCTTCAAGAATCAACCATCCGATGTGCCACGTTTCGCTCGCCAGCGCGGGACACGCCGCCAGATAGTCTTCGACCAAACGGGGACGTTCTCCTCGCCATTGACAATGCTGATCAATCAGGAACGCATCGCCCCAGTCCCGCGGGGTTGCAGCGGGAAAACCTCTCAAATACGCGATTACGTCGGGCGGCCCGGTGAAGCGGTCACACAATTCGCAGTACCCCTGCGCGATCACCCCGCGCGGCGGTTTTTCAAGCCACAAGTCCAGGGATTCGGGAAGCATGGATGACGAATTGTCGGGCGTCACAAATTACGAATCCATCCTACGGTGAAGATGCTGATCCTGCGCAAGTAGACAACGGACACGAGAGGTTCCGGGTGTGACGATTCATTATCTGCCCGCCGCGGACTGAAAACAACTTCCAATCGTTCTGATCGACCCACAGTTTATTCGTTCCTGACATGGTTTTCCACGCGGCCTTTGATGCTGCCGGCCGCATGTGCCGTGCCAAAAAACTTGCGTACATGATAAGGACCTGGGTTGAGACCGCTTTCAGAGCGTCATGCTTTGTTGACGAGTTGGTTCAACGAACCATGGCTCCGTCGATGGACTAGGTCTATTGGAAATGCGATCGCTCGGCGTTTGGCGCGGACGACTCAGGCAAGACGCGGCGTTTTGCGGGCAAGCTGACGGGCTTGACCTGCAGACCTATCGACTCGCAATCATGACCTCGGTTCCACACGGTGCAGCGACCGGAATGAGCGGGCAATTCGACCATCAGTCTTGAGCTTGCCGGCGCGTCCGGCGAACTGACGCTCCTACAATTCGTTCGTCGCAATTCGTTCGGCAACCACGGATTTTGTCCCAGACGATGGCTCTTAACCTAGCGCGGGTGATTGTCAACGAATAGCTTTCTGCTCCGCGCAAGCGTTGCCATCCGCGGAACGCTGCCCACGGCTTCTTCGGCCACGCCCTCACTTCGCGGCCACGATCGGACATAGCCCGCCCTGCGTTAATGGCGCCATTACGTCGGCCCCAACGCGCCTGGTCGAACTAGCGCGGGTTGCTTGTCCGCGTCGTGGGTCCTAAACTGGCGGGGCTCATGGCTGGCGCGTCGCTGCCCCCTAGCGCCCTCGCTCCGCGATTTCGTTAAGTCCATCGACAAATACCTCCTGCTCCCAATTCAGACCAACACGCATAATCCTTTTTTCTCGAGGGTGTGAAAGCATTGAAGTCAGTTCGTTCGACGATGGAGGGCTCGCCCCATGGCGGATGACTTGATGGTGTTTCGTGGCATCCGCTTCGCACGGGCTGAACGTTTCCGGCCGCCAGAGCCGATCCCGTTAACGGAGATGCCTTCACCCGGGGGACACTACGGCTCGCCGGCCCCCCAGAACCCAGACCCGCTCGACTACATGTGGGGCGAGGCCCTGGCTCCGGGCGATGAGGACTGCCTGACGCTCAACATTTGGACCCCGGCGGCCGACGACGCTCGCCGCCCGGTCATGGTCTACATCCACGGCGGAGCGTTCATTATCGGCTCCGGGCGGTGGGGCTGGTACGAAGGCACGAGATTGGTCCAACGAGAGCAAGTCGTCCTCGTGACCATCAACTATCGGCTCGGGGCGTTCGGGTTCCTCGACCTGAGCGGCGCTGGCGACCCCAAGTACTCTTCGGCGTCGAACTGTGGGCTGCTGGATCAGATCGCGGCCCTCCAATGGGTGAAGCAGCATATCGACCGGTTCGGAGGCGCTCCCGATCGCGTGACGGTGTTTGGTGAGTCCGCGGGGGGTATCAGCATCAGTTGCTTGCTCGCCTGTCCCCAAGCTCGCGGGTTATTCCGACGGGCAATCTCCATGAGCGGTCCGCCGAGCATGGTCCGGTCCAGGGAGTTCGCCCGCAGCGTCACCGAGAAGTTGATGCGGTTCGCGAGAGTCGACTCGGCCGATAAGCTCGTGATGTTGCCGGCGGCGAAACTCCTGGCCGCCCAGGAAAAGACGATCCGTAGCGCGGACTTCCTCGGAGAGTTGCTGTACGCGCCTACGATCGACGGGGATGTCCTCCCCAAGCCGCCGCTGCATGCGATCCGGGACGGCAGCGCGGCCGATGTCACGCTCCTGACCGGGACCACGTTAGACGAGGCGCGCCTCTGGAGCCTGTACAACCCGATCCTCCGAATACTGCCCTTGGGAACATTAGGCCGCTGGTTCCGATCGCTCGGACTTGATCCGCGAGCCGTCCGCGCAGCCTATCGCTAAGCCAGGCCCGAGTTGGGGTTGGGTCAGTTAGCGATGGCGGTAGTCGGGGACTCTCTGTTCTGGCTACCGCAGATTCGCCTGGCGGAAGCACAGGCCGCGCATCGGCAGGATACCCGAATGTATCTCATCACGTGGCAGACGCCGGTTCTCGGCGGACGGCTTGGCGCTCCGCACGCCGTTGAGGAGCCGATGATATTTGCCAACCTCGACGCCAACGGCGCGAAGTACATGATTGGGGATCGGCCGGAGCAGTTGGCCGACCGAGAGGCATTCTCGCGGGCGATGCAGCGGGCTTGGGCGGCGTTCGCCCGGACGGGCGACCCGACCCACCCCGGTCTCCCAGACTGGCCGACGTATGATGTCGTCGGACGCGCCACGATGATCCTGAGCCGCAAACCTCGTGTCGAGAACGACCCGCTTTCGTCAATCCGCCGGACGTGGGACGAGTTGCCGTTCGATGGGGTCCATCCCGCCTGCGAGGAAATGCCCCCGATTGCCGACATCACTCGCTACTTAGCGGTGCGCGGTGTGCTTGGCCTCGCCGTGGCCGTGTTGGTCGGAGCAGCGACATGGCTCTGGCTGGTTCGCTGAGCCGCCGAAATCGGGCAATCGCGCGGTTAGCCCGGTCTGACCCTCAAACGATCTGGTATGTGGGTCCGCGCGAGGCGGTTCGACGAAACGAAGCAACCTCGGCCATATTTATCCAATTCGCATCGATGCGTCCGTCTCCGTAAATGAGGGAATCCGGAAGATGCTCTTTCTTCCCAACTGACACAAAGTTTTCTTCAGGCCCATTACGCCGAAAGCATGGGCGGCGATTAACTCTTACTTTCGAGTTCCACCACGCCGTGCCAGTCGGGCGGCGGAGTGCGGTTGCGCTGGGCGATGTACACTACGAGAAAGTCCTTGACCTGATCTTCCGGCGGAACCCGGTTCAGGAGGGCGAGGGCGTCCGTCCAACGCCCCTCTTTGAAGGCGTCGACCGCCGCCTCGTAATCGGTCAGGTTCTGCTCGCTGAGAGCCGGCACTTCCGGCGTCGACGGCAGCAGCTCGGTAGGCTCCAAGGGGGTCGCCAAACCGTAGGGCTGAACGAGCGCTACGCGGCGGAAGTACGCTTCAGCGCGGGTCATTTGGGGGCGGACAATTTGGGCGGTTCGCTCGTCGATCAGAATCGGCGTCTTGAGAATCTTGGTCATCCCTTCTAGTCGTGAGGCCAGGTTCACGACCGGCCCGAACACCGTAACCTTCACCTGATCCGCCGTGCCGATCTTCCCGGCCACCGCTCGTCCTGTTGCGACGCCAATTCCCAAACGAAAGCCGGCCAACGAACTGGTCGAACGTTGGGCGCCCTGTTCGAACTCCGCGCGAATGCGCAGCGCCGCCCGGCAAGCGCGCAGCGCCGCCCCCTCCTGCGCGAGCGGCCAGCCCCAAAAACCCATGACCGCATCTCCGTGGAAATCTCCCACCACGCCTCCTTCGGCGAGGATCTCGCGAGTCGCCACGCCTAAAGCTCTACTTACCCGATCCAAAAGGCCAACGAGATCGTCGCCGGCCTGTTCGGACGCGCGTGAAAAACCTCGCAAATCGCAGAACAAAACCGAAACTTCACAAACTTGCGGCGCCAGGACGATGTCCGGGTCCTGAGCGGAGAGCGCCTTGAGCACCGGCGGTGAAAAGAACTGGCTCAATCCCGCCGTACGGCGTTCCAGCGACCGCAATTCGCGCAGGGAGCTGATCATTTCCGCGGCCAGCTCCGCAAATTTGACGTCTTCTCGCAGACTCGTGGGGTCCGAACCCGAGGCGAGATCTGGTGCTCCGCCGGGAAACTGGCCCGAGACGTAAATAGCCCAAAGAAAGCCCGTTTTCTGTCGCACGGGCGTGCAGAACGCCCAGTCGGTGTTCTCACTCACCGTGAACATTTGCGGTTCTTCCCGCGAACGCCAGACATGCGCCACGGTCTCCCCGCGTTCGATCGCTTGCAAGATCAGGCGCTCGCTCGGCTGAAAAGGTCGGCTATCTGTCCGGCGCCGATCCCATTGGAGTAGCTCAATGCGTCCGTCGGCCTGCGTCTCGGCAGGGACGGTCACCAGCGCCACCGCCTCGGCCCGCGGAACGCCGGCGAGCAGCATGTTCACGAGGTTCACAAACAACTCGGTATCGCTGCCGGCGGAGGCGATCACCTTCGGCAACCCGCTGAGAACCTCTAGACGCTGATCGGCGTCGCGAAACCGCGTGCGTCGCAGGTGCTGAACACTGAACGCGTGCTCCTCAGTGGGCGAGGGAGCCTCGGCGGAGAACTCGACCCGCTCCTCCAAGAGCACCAAGGTCGTGTCGCCAATCACGAAGTGCTGACCCGGCAGCAGTTCGAAGCTTTCGACCGGCTCGCCTTGAACGAAGATCGGATTGCGGGCCTTCGCCAGACGGCGCACGTGCAACCGCTTGCCATCCCACAGCAGTTCCGCATGTTCGCGGGAGACGCGCTCATCCCAAGGGACCGACCATTCGGGAGTGGCGCGGCCAAGAATCAGCCATTCGTCCCGAGGCAATGTCCGTCGCCAACGGTGGTCGGCGGCGGCGCCTTGAGCAATCAAGTCGGGCATAACCCCCATCCTCTCGTTTGGCCGTCATCGCTAGGGAGCGTCCTTTCGTTCAATTCCGCCGTGATCCGTCGACCCTGCAGAGCTTGCGGAACTCGATGCTTCGGAGCTGCTTAGCGAATCGAATCGGCCGCGGTTACTCCAGCGTCCGCCCCAGCCCGCCGGCGCATAACTCCAAAGTACGAAACCCCACAGCGCCGTCACCACGACGGCGAAGAGGCTAAGCTGAGCGATCATGATCCAAATCAAATCTCGTAACATCTCCTGCAGTGTCGCGCCGATCGCCTCCTCGTACGACTCTTGCACGATCACCTCCCAACCCGTGTTGACGCCACGTGCTTTCACGGGCGCGTGATCGGCCAACCAGCGTACGGAGTAGGGTTTTCCCGCGGGATCTTTCGCCAAAGGGTCGCGATAATCCTCTTTCACGCGGCGCGTGTCGGGAAAGATGTTCTGGGTTACGAGGTAGTCGGCGTCCATGAACCCCAACGGATACTCGGGATAGCGAGCGAATAAGGGATGTTCCAAAATGAGTCCCTGATGTTTTCCTGCGCGGAGGTTGACCAACACGGGAAACTGTGTCTTGGCGCCCGGTAGGTCGGCGACCTTACCGACCTCAAACGTCATGGCGGTAACGCCGAGCAAATCGCCATCCTGGCGCACCGGAGTCGAGATCGCCACGATCCAGCGACGGGTCGCCTCACTGTGAAATACGGGCGACAACTCGGTCTTCGATAAAATGTCGTTTACACCGGCTGGTCGCCAATTCGGCTCCCGGTCGTATTCTCCCCCGTGAAAGTAGGCGCGCCAGGCGTAATTTCGGCCGATGGTGTCGCTGACGGGCCAACGCGCCAACTGGTTCCCGAGCGGATCGAAAACGAGCCAGCTCGCCTTCGGAGGCCCCGAGGGATCCTGCATGATTCGCCGCACCCGCTCTTGCAGGCGAGTCACCGGGCAATCGGGACGTTGCTGCATGTCGGCAAGATACCGCCCGCGCACTTGGTCGAGGACTTTCCTGTCTGTCTGTGGATCCGCGAGTACGGTCAGCGACGCGCTGAGTTCCGGGTCGCGAATCGCGCCGGCGAGTTCGCTTAGGAACTCCGGATCATTGGCCAATCGCTCCACTTCCAGATAGCGGCGTTCCAAATCGTTAGTCACGGCGCTGGCCACGTATTCAGCGGCGAAACGGTCGCTTTCGAGGGCGCGCGTGACCAGCGCCTCGCGCGAGCGCGCCAGCACGGCTTGGAACGAATAATAGGCGAAGAACACCATCAGCATTAACAAGAATGCCGGTCCCGCCGCCCCCAGCACCAGCAACGGGCGCTTCGCCCTTCGCTGGGCCCGCAAATCTAAGTCGTTCAGCACCGCCTGGATGTTCGGGTAGCGGCGTTTGGGATGCCGTTCCAAACAACGGCTCACAATGTCGCCAAGCGCTTGATCAACGCCCGCGATGCGGCGATGCTCATTCGGGGGCGGAGAATCGTGCAAGAGTTGGCGGTAGCGCGCGAGGCGATCATCCAGTCCGTCGGCTTCGCCCAAGTTCGCCAGCGCCTCCTCGGTTTGAAACGGCGGATGGCCAGTGAGCATACGGTAAAGGAGCGCGCCCAAGGCGTACACGTCCCAACGGGCGTCGGGCGCGGCGCCCAGGTCGGCTTGCTCGGGCGCCATGTAGAATAACGTTCCGAGGGAGGGCGTTTGCTCATGGGTCAACCGCGACTGCCCAAAGTCTGCCAAGCGCGGCTTACCGTCCTGATCCAACAAGATGTTGGCCGGCTTCACGTCGCAGTGAAGCACACCCTTGGCGTGGGCGTGCAGCAGGCCCTGCGCAACCTCCCGACCGCAGGCGACGATCTGCTCCACCGAGATTTTTTCTTGGGTCTTCAAGAATGCTTCGAGCGAGCCGCGCTCGACGTATTCCATCACATAGTAGGGCGGATCTGCGTCCCAGCCCACGTCCAAGAGTTGCACGACATAGCGATCGGCAGCGAGGAAAGCCAGTTTCTCAACTTCACGCGCCAGAAGCGGCCAGTCCAGGCCCGCATGCCGCGTGAAGAATTTGATCGCCACGCTTCGGCCAGTATTCCGATCAGTCCCAACCCAGACCTGCCCGAAAGTTCCGGCCCCAAGAAATCGTTGCACCTCGTAGCCGGGAGGCTCCGCTGGCGGCCCGCTCCGCCGCTTGCTCTGTTCGACCGCTCGTTGCTGCTCCTGGGTCGACTGGTAAACCGTCTCTCCGATGCCGGCTGGGCGGATTTGCTCCCCTCGTTTCGGCCGCTCCAACGGCGTTTCGGGAAGTTCGTGAGCGGAAGGCATGATTTTTCAATCCTTCACTCCGACAGCAAGCTTCGGCTGAGCAAATGTGCACGGTGCGCGGTCGAATGAGCGCGCTGTTGTCTCCCTATCGCACAACCCTCGGCTTACTTGTCAATCGCTAGGTTCAGGCTACGCCTATTCGGCGGCGCTGTCGGCTTTTCGCAAACCGCTATCGGTTTTTACCGCACATTTGGGGCCGGCACATGCAATTGGAACACAACAAACGTACGCAATACCATCGCAAGCCGACTGGTACGATATTTCCTCTTCAGGTTAACTCCCACACGAATGAGGGGCGCACGCAAAAGTCAAAACCGGGGGATATCATGTTCGAGGTCGCTGAACTCGGCCAAACGCTCGACCGGGAAACGTTCGACGCCCGAGCTCCCGAGGTGCGGGAACGGTTGCTGGACGCGCAGTTTCGGCTCGCATCGAGCGATGTTTCCGTGATTATTCTCATCGGCGGCGTCGAGGGCGCCGGCAAGGGGGAGACGGTCAACTTGCTGCTCGAGTGGCTCGACTCGCGAGGCATAGTGACCCACGCTTTAGGTAAGCCAACGCGCGAAGAGCAAGAGCGGCCCGAATTTTACCGATTCTGGCGTCGGCTTCCACCTAAGGGACGCATCGGGATTTTTTTCGGGTCCTGGTATACGCGGCCGATTGTGGATCGTGCACTTGGACGTTGCGACGACGCCAGGTTCGATCGTGACTTGGCGCGCATCGTCCACTTCGAGGAAATGCTTTCCCAGGAAGGGGTCCTGCTGCTGAAATTCTGGCTGCATATCTCCAAAAGACAACAACGCCGCCGGTTTAAGAAGCAAGCCGCCGATCCGGACACTGCCTGGCGGGTCACTTCGCGGGACTGGAAATTTCATGCACAGTACGATGAATTCGCTCGAACAAGCGCCCATGCGCTGCGCCGTACGAGTACGGGGTTTGCGCCTTGGGAAATTATCGAAGCCCACGACCGCTGCTTTCGTCATCTGACGGTTGCCGAGAAGGTTTGCGTTGCTCTCGAACAGCGGCTCGCGGCGGCGCCTGCTCCGCCGCCCGAGACGGTCCCATGCCCTTCCCCGGATCCTTGTAATCTCTTGCGCAATTTGGACCTCCAACGAAAGATCGCGCCCGACGACTACGAAGCCAAACTGAAGAAAAACCAAGGCAAAGTGGGGACGCTCTCGCGGCAACTCCAAACGCATCGCCGATCCGTGGTGATCGTATTCGAGGGGCCCGATGCGGCCGGTAAGGGTGGGTGCATTCGGCGCATCACTCAATGCATCGATAGCCGCTATTACCGCGTGATCCCGATTGCGGCGCCGACCGAGGAAGAACGAAGGCAACCGTATCTCTGGCGCTTCTGGCGTCACTTGCCAGGCTACGGAAAATATGCGATTTTCGACCGTAGCTGGTATGGCCGCGTGTTGGTCGAACGCGTGGAAGGACTGTGCGCACCCGCCGATTGGCGACGTGCGTACGCCGAGATCAATGCGTTTGAAGAACAGCTCGTGGAGTCGGGCGTGCTGTTGTTCAAATTCTGGCTGGCGATCAGTCCCGAGGAACAGCTCCGCCGCTTCAAAGAGCGCGAAGCAACCGGCTACAAACGGTATAAGCTTACTGAGGAAGACGTGAAGAATCGCGCCAAATGGCCGGACTATGAGACGGCGGCTTGCGAGGCGTTCGCTCGCACCAGCACCGAGATGGCAAACTGGACGCTGGTCGAAGCGGAAGACAAATACCACGCGAGAATCAAAGTCCTCAAAACGTTGTCGGCGCGGCTCCGCGACGCGCTGCAAGATTGACTTTGCGAGCCGGAAAAGCTTGGGGGCGAAGGGGCGGGCGTTCCACACCCTCCGCGCAATAAACGGATTGCTGCGCTCGGCCGGTCACGCGAGTGAAACTCTGCAACGCGCTCGGATCAACTGCGGGTTGACCTCAGCGGCGAGGTTCGCCAAGTTTTCGCTCGATGCCGACAAAGCTGTCACAACGCACTCGACGGTTTCTTGCTTCCCGGGGCGCGGCGAATCTACACTAGCGATGCGTCGATCATTCCGTCACCCGTGTAGCGCAGAGTTGCGGTCATGTTTGGCCATCATTTTATTAGCTATTCCTCGCTGGACGGGCTGGACCTGGCGTTGCATCTGCATGACGCGTTGACCTCGGGCGAGCCGCCGTTGCCGGTGTGGTTGGATCGGCATGAGTTGCGAGCCGGTTCGCCCCGGTGGGACGCCCAGCTCGACGATGCGCTGCGAAGCTGCGCCAGCCTGATCTTCCTGATGACGCCCGACAGCGTGGAGCACCAGTCAGAGTGCGCCAACGAATGGTCGCGGGCGATGCGTTACAAGAAACCGATCACGCTGGTGCTAGGCGACCCCGCGGCGGCGCCGCCGTTCGCCTTTGAACGTAGGCAGTACATCGACTGTTCGCACTCGTTCCAGGCCGGCGTGTCCGCCTTGCGCAAACATCTGGAGTGGCTGAAAACTCCGCCAGGCATTTTGCAGGAACTGCAATTCCGCCGCGAAACAGCGCTGCGCGACTTGCGCCGAGCTCAGCGCGACCCGCTGATCGATCCAACGCGCGTCGCACGCATCGAGGCCGAGCTGAACGAACTGGATCAGCAGATCCACGAGCAAGAAGAGATTGTGGCCGATCCTGCCGCCGCAGCGCGACGGGTCGAGAACAGCATTGCCTTGGGGTTGGAGCGCGAGCGGCAACAAGCCGGCTCGGCCATGGCGCCGCGTACGAAGTTCATCAATCCGCCGCCGGGGCTGGCGCCGGAGTATTTTCAGGACCGCTACGTCGAAACGAAGTTGATTGCCGAGTTCCTGCAGAACGACTCCCAACGGTTGATGACCCTGGTGGGACGCGGCGGCGTGGGCAAGACGGCTCTCTCGTGCCGGCTGCTCAAATCGCTTGAGTCCGGCGTACTGCCGGACGACCTGGGAACTTTGTCGATTGACGGCATTGTGTACCTCAGCGGCGTTGGCTCACACAAGATCCAAACCGCGAACCTGTTTGGCGACTTGTCTCGCCTGCTGCCACACGACGCCGCAGCCAAAATGGAGGCGTTGTACAAAAACGCCCATGTGGGCATTCGCGCCAAGCTGGAAGCCCTGCTTGATGTGCTGCCGCCGGGACGAGTTGTGGTCCTGCTGGATAACTTCGAAGATGTGGTCGATCCACAAAACCGCAAATTGTGTGACCCTGATCTCTTCGAAGCATTGCAAGCCTTGTTGCAGTTGCCGCATCATGCGGTCAAGCTCGTGTTGACAACGCGCGTGGCGGCGCTTGACCTGGCTCAAGTGCAGCCGGGGCGGCAAGCCCGCATCGACCTGGATGAAGGACTGCCGACGCCGTTTGCGGAGAATATTCTGCGCGCTATGGACGCGGACGGCAAAGTGGGCCTACGCGACGCTCCCGCCGCCTTACTGCGAGAGGCGCAGACGCGCACGCGCGGCTATCCTCGCGCGCTTGAAGCGCTGTTCGCGATCCTTTCGGCCGACCGGGACACCAGCTTGGGTGAGGTGCTGGCCCAGACCGAAGCTCTGCCCGAAGGCGTGGTCGAAGCGCTCGTGGGCGACGCATTCAGTCGCTTGGACGCCGTGGCGCAGCAGGTGATGCAGGCGCTGGCGATTTACGGCCGTCCGGTCACGTCGAACGCCGTCGACTATTTGTTGCAGCCGTACCTTCCGAGCATTGACAGCGCCCGCGTGCTGGGCCGGTTGGTCAACATGTTACTCGTCCGTAAGGATGCGGGGCGGTATCACCTGCACCCGGTGGATGGGGCTTACGCTTTGAGCCGCTTGCCCGATGGAGAACCGGCGGATCACGTGGTGCAGCCGTTGCCCTATTCTCGCTATGCCTTGCTGCACCGCGGAGCGGAATACTTCCGCCAGGCGCGCAAGCCCGCCGACCAGTGGAAAACGCTAGATGACCTCTTGCCGCAACTGGCCGAGTTCGACCTGCGGTGCGCCAGCCAGGACTTTGAAACCGCGGCCCGGGTGTTGATCGAGATCGACTTCCAGTACTTGCGGCGGTGGGGGCATTATGCGTTGTGCGCCCAATTGCACGAACGCTTGCGCGATCAGTTGACGGATCCAGCCCTGGAAACCACCTGCGTGGGCAACTTGGGCATCGCCTATCGCGACTTGGGCGAGGCCGAGCGAGCGATCGCCTGTTTTGAACGAGCGCTGACGCTGGCTCGGCAACGTCGGGCGTTGTCGGCCCAGGCGGTGTGGTTGTGCAACATTGGAGCGACCTGCGATGCGTTGGGGCAAACGCAACGCTCGCTGCAATGCCACCAAGAAGCGCTCGTGATCGATCAAAAACTGGGTGACGAAGACGGCGTGGCGGTCGATCTGCATAATCTTTCGGGCCGCTTCGCCGAACTAGGACAAACGGAACAAGCCCTCGCCGCCTGCCGCCGGTCGATCGAAATTGCCCGCCGCATGTATGCGCATAGCGCCAAAGGGCAACAGCCGCGCAAGGCCGATAACCAGCGTTACGCCGTCGCTCTGCGGCTAGGTACACTCGCGCGGCTGCTTGACGACGCTGGCGATTTTCCGCAAGCCATCGCGGCGGCCAAGGAGGGACTCCATCTGGCGGAAGATTTCCACAGCCCGGAGATCAACACGCGCAATCGTTACTACTTGGGTCTGGCCCAGTTGCTGTTGGGCGAGTTCGACGCCGCCCGCGACACGGTCGAAGCGGCGGCCCGGTACGACTTCCCGCGGTATAACCATCGGTTATTGGTGCTCTCCGGCTTGGTGCGGTGGCGCATGAGGCGTCAAGACGAGGCCGCCGCCTTGTTCGACGAAGCCGCCGCCGTCGCACGAAAGTTGACCGACCATTGTCCTAACTATTACGAAGCGCAAGAATCGCTGGCATTGGCTCAGTGCGGTCGATCGGCCTGTGGCCATGGCGACCACTGGAGTGAGGCCGAGCGGCTGTTTCGCCGCCTGCGGCAAATCAACGCCTTTCCGGGCAAAGTGAAGCGCACACTCCAATTGCTCGACCAACTCGAGTCCCCGGAAACCGCCGCCGTGCTCGCCAAAGTTCGCCCTATCGCTCAAGGGCAAGCCGAGTAACGCACCATGCGCCCGGCAAGGTCCCCCGCCACACCTTCCCTCGTGTGCTGCGGCGGAAGAGTTTCGCTGCGCTGTATGAAACGCCCCCACGCGAGAAGAGGATCATGGGGGCCGGCCCTTCGACGCTTTTGCAGGCAAACTCACGACGCCTGCATGAACTTTTCCCGCGAGCGGCGCGTGTGAGTACGCGCCGCTTGGTCGTGCAAATCCTTTTGTCCCCGTCCGACGCGATCCTCGTCGGGAAAGTTAGGCCGTCGAACGCGCATCGTAACCGTCCGCTATTGCGTCAGATCGGCGTTTCGCATGATCGTTTGGCCGGTGCGAACGTCCCGGAGGTAGATTTCGACAAACCCATCCGAATACCGTATGGCATGAGCCAGTTGTTGCGGCGAGCTGACCGCAACGCCGTCAATCGAGTAAATGATGTCGCCGGGCTCAATCCCTATGCGAAACGCGGCGCTGTAAGGCGTAACATGGGTTACATAGACCCCGCGGCCGTCCCACGTCGCGGACGTGGTTACTCCGAGAAACTTCGCTACCGGCGGCTGGACCGACGACGGCGGGTACCATACTTGCACCGACGGATACGTCGGTTGCACCGGCGGGTACACCGGCTGAGCCGGCGGATACCAAGACGGGATCGACGGCACATAGGGGTCGCTAGACGCAGTCGGATCCGTGTAGCTTCCACCTGGTCGAAACGTATCGGACGATGCCGTCGGATCCGACTTGTGCTGGCGTACACCTGGGGCGTGAACTTGGCCAAAGGCGCCGGCGGATTCTCGCCGCCAATTCTGTGCTTGAACCTGTTCCGTAGAAAGGGCAATGCCTCCGACTAACAACAGTAAACCGATCGTTCTCATCACAAAACACCTCGTGAACGGTGACCAATCCGATCTGCCTTGCGAGACATTCGCATGGCGTTCTCTTTAGATCATGACGAGTCAACGTTCAGGACAGACATCGAAAGTGCTTCATGCAATTTGCTGCGGCGACGATCTGCTCTAGATGTTTGTCCCGGCAGTAGATTCTTTCTGCGCGATGGATACTTTTCAGGCTGCCGAGCGTTTAAGTGACTACCAACGTTGATTGCGTCAGTTTTTGCAAATCAAGAAATTTTTGCGAACCAACGCAGGACAACAGCGTCTATATCTACAACACGCGACGAACAGGGTTGCGGCCTAAGAAATTTGAATACCAGTAAGTCACCGGATACGGAATCATGGCTTCATTACGGCTCAGTTTTACCCGGTCAATACTGACCGAACGATTTCGTGAATATGAGGATGGGACCGTGTCGCGAGACGCGAATGCGCTCCCCTTGCATCCACGTCGGTGGTAACACTCGGCCGAACTAACGAAGCAACGTTGGCGAACCCGGTGTTATCCCAAGAGTGACACCGGGTTTTTTCGTGTCAATTTGCAACGTTTGACCTACCGATGGACTGGTAGCTGAGACGGTATAGCGCTGGCCTGAAGAGCCGGAGAGGAGGGTTCGAGCACCTCCCAGTCCACTGGTTACGCATTTGGCAAAAGCACATGGATAACAACTGCGGTCGAGATACGCGCCTATACAACCAACGTCGGCTCGTTCGACTTCTGGTGAGGTCGCTGGTCTTTCAAGCCAGCTAGGTTGGGTTCGAATCCCACACGAGTCGCTGACATAACGAATGGGCTTGCCGACGGGTCGGCGCTTTGACTTGCACTCAAGGCTTCAGGGTTCAACTCCCTGCATGTCCACTGAACAATGAACAGCACTGGAGACGACGATGCAATCACTTAGTTGCTTGAAACGCATACCCATAGCCATTCATGAGGCTGTGGTGTAGCGGCGGCACGGCGGACTTTTAATCCGTAAAGCGTGGGTTCGAATCCCACCGGCCTCACTTGTTCGGCGTGAAGCTCGCTGGTCCGAGCAGCGTCCTTATAAGACGAAGTTCGAAGGTTCGATTCCTTCCACGCCGACTTGAAGGAGAAACGCCGAGGGGATTGTGCCAGACAAGGTAAAGCACCAAACGCTTCATCTGGTCGAAGGAGGTTCAATGCCCACCGATCCCGCTACTTGAATAAGCACGGATGGTCGAATGGCATGACCCCGCTTTCGTAAAGCGGCTGCGTGCGTTCGATTCCGGGCGCCGACGTACTCGTTGGTCGCGGTGCTCTTTGATCTTTGACAATCTGGTTAAGCCAACAAAAGGCGTCCATGGTGTAGTGGGAACCCATCTGCTTGCCATGCAGAAAACGCGAGTTCGATTCTCGCTGGACGCTCTTCATGTATCAGGGTGTGGGAAAGCCTGGCTACTCCGCGTGCTTCGGGAGCACGAGATCGTCGGTTCAAATCCGACCATCCTGACTAATTTTTTCTTGTGGGTCCTTTTTTGGTAAGGGAAGGCTCCGGTTCATCGCCTAGACGTAAGTTCGATTCCTGTCTCTGGTCCTGAGGTCGTCCTGAATTGGTTCAGAAACTTGCCGATGACCCCAGTTTATGGCGGACTGATTCCGATCAGTCGCCCTATGAATGGAAGACATCTGGCTGGATGAGGAAACCGCCTTGAAAGCGGCTGGCGCTGATAACGCTTCAGGGTTCGAGTCCCTGGTCTTCCGCCTTGTTTGAAACAATCCTGTCGTCTGGCGGCGAAGGCGCCTGGTTTACACCCAGTCGATCGACGGTTCGAGTCCCTCCAGGACTACTTTGTGTTGAAGTTTAAACACCCAGATACGCCAACCTGGCAGAGCGGCTCGGCTCAGACCCGAGGGTTTGCAGGTTCAAGTCCTGCTCTGGGTACTGTTGTCGGTATGGCTCGGTAGGCAATCGGCAGACCACGCTGTTTCAAACTCAGTGATGCTGTGGGTTCAAATCCCACCTGAGCCATTGAAGAAAACTATGTCCTCGTGGAGCAGCCTGGAGTGCTCGCTACCCTGTCACGGTAGAGATCGTGGGTTCAAATCCCATCGGGGACGCTGTGTCGAGAGGAACGACGACAGAAAAGTAACCATCCATGAGCGCTGGGCACGCATTCTCCCGTCCCGTGTTTGTTTGGCTGGTTGCGTTGCGCGGTGCTTTATGCGTCGGTTGGGCATTGGCAAGCCTCAGTGGCTGTAATCCACCCGCCTTTCTGGCTTTGCAGGTTCAACTCCTGCCCGGCGCACTTGAAGTGGTTTGTTTGGCGCGGTGCGATGTTGGTTTTGCAACGAGGCTTTCAATCTCGTCTACGCGGGTTCAATTCCCGTCCGCGTCACTTGGTATAACAATGCAGGTGGGCAGGGTCCCAACCAGCCCTCATAAGGCCGGTCTCTCGGTTCGATTCCGTGACCTGCAATTTGGCAATCGCGCAGCACCGAACAAAGTAATGCGAACCAAGTAACGTCGTAATTGTATGGCCGGGTACGCAAACAGGTAAAGCGAGCAGTTCGAGACGCTGCGATTTTGTGGGTTCGATTCCCACCCTGGTCACTTCCATCGTGGTGCAAGCGTTAGTATGCCCGATTCGTGGCGCACTGTGACCGTTGAACATCGCTCCATCGCGATGAAACGTCTCTGGGTCTGTTGGTGTTGTGGCGGCACGCGTTCGTGGTAAGGACGAAGATCGGGTTCGATTCCCGGACGGACCTTTTGCCTGATTGATGGGCTGCTCGTTCAACGGCAGGACGCCTGCTTTGTACGCCAGGAGATCGGGGATCATTTCCTCGGCGGTCCACTCATCGCTAACTCGAAATTGGCAAAATTCGCAGTTTGGCTCGATGGTGAAACGGAAATCATTCCACCCTTCGAGCGCGGCGTTCTAGGTTGGAATCCCGGGCGAGCCAATCAAACTCGTTGAAGGAATGTGACGGGAAGCAAAGATAAACGTGGATATGCATACGGTGGTTCGATTTCTCGGCAGGGGGACTTAGCTGAGAGTTCGACAACGACAGGTCCTTGGAGTGTGCCGGACAAGCACGCGACTGTGCGAAGGTCGAGGATCAGGTTCGATTCCTGACGAGGACGCTTTTCCCCTAATGGCGCCGCGACGAATGAGATCGTTGGCCGTCTTTCTACCCGGAAGTATTGTGGAGACGTCGAAATTTTTGCCGTGTTATCACTTGGTTTGCTACCGCGTTGGGGAGAAAGATTTTGGCAAATCGGAGGGGGCGATTATAATCGTGGCTCCTTCGGCAGGAGAGCACAATCATGCAAGCAGCAGACATTGCCGCTGGCATTCGCACGGTGACACACGCGGCGAATTACTTCGACGAGCTAAAGTCCAATGCCTCTCGTTTAGCACAACGCACCGCAGGTCAGGAGCGCGGATACTTGACACCGAACGAAGAAGACGAGATTCGCGGAGTCTTGATTTCCTATTGGCAGGTTCGCAACGCGCTACTTGAACTGATTACCTCCTACCGGCTGGATCAAGAACTTCTTCCCGAAGATCGGCCGGCGGCGTTTCTGACGGCGTTCGCCGGCGCCGTTGTGCTTATCGATGCGGCTCGATTTTTACGTGAGAATGTTCATCATCGATCACTCGTACGCGCCAAACTGAACGAGGCGGCGCCGCAGTTCGGCATTCCTGAACGCGTTTACGAATCGGTCCAGGAATCGCTCTTAAGCGCGCACAACGCGTGGCATCTCTATCACGCCATACGATACTTTGACGAGCATGAGTCGGAGCTTCGCAACCTCGCGGCGACGGAGCCGCTGATTGAAATCATCGATGGGCGAAGGCATCGCCTGGATGTATCTATGGCACAGTTCGCCCGAGCGAGGATGCGAGCGCGTGCCTCAGGCGCGGTCCGCGCTTTGATGTTCGACACGCTTTCCCGAGCGTTGTACGGACTGCAAAAGCTGGGCGGCAATATGCTCTCGGATAAATACGTGCGGCGGGGACATCAACCGCAGCTCCCATTTTCCATTGCGGAACAACTCAAACCTCTCTTGTTGCCAGGCGATGTGTTGGTGGTGCGTAAGGAGCACGCCCTGACGAACTATTTTCTACCCGGTTTTTGGCCCCACGCCGCATTATACCTGGGCGACGTCGCTTCGTTGAAGCAAATGGGCGTGGATTACCACGCACATGTTCAACCGCGCTGGGCAAAGCTGCTAGCGATGTCCGACGTCGAACCACGATGCGTACTCGAGGCAATGAAGGATGGCGTTCAAATTCGCTCCCTGAAATCTCCGTTTGGCTCGGACTCAATTGTCGTTCTGCGGCCGCATTTGACGTCGCAAGACATCGCCGTCGCGATGGCGCGGGTCATGTCGCACGAGGGGAAAACGTACGACTTCGATTTTGATTTTCGCCGTTCGGATCGGTTGGTGTGCACTGAAGTGGTGTATCGTGCTTACGACGGAATTGGTCCCGTTCAATTCCCTCTTGTACGCCGCGCCGGTCGACCGACACTCTCCGGCAGCGACTTAATTGGAATGGGACTTTCACGTCGGCATTTTGACCCGATCGCGGTATATATCCCCGGTGGCGAACTTGTCGTCGGCGACGGAGCCGCACGGATTATTTCGGCCGCACATTCAGCCCATGGCGCCTCATAGAACGTCGTTTAGTGAGGCGGTGCGACGGGCGACTCTCCTTCGGCAGGTGTTGTTTCAGGTTTGTCTTCACGGGCGGCCGATTTTAACTTGGGCTTTTTGGGTTTCCGTTCTTTTGAGGGAATGACCGCCGTGCTTTCCGGAAATAGCATTGCGGAGGTCTTCTTCAACTCAGCCAGTTTCTTTTCGGTCGCAGCGATTTCATCGGCCAGCTTTTGCGCCAACTCGGCCCGCTGACTGAGAAATGCTTGGACTTCCTCGAAAAGTGGTTCGTCGCCGGGCGCTGAAGGAGTTGTCGCCTCTTGTAGAGAATGCGGTTCGGTCGCCTCGATATGCGTGGACGTTATTTGTTCGGGTTTCACAGGATGGTTCTCCCGCTGCTTCTTTCGACTCATAATTCGCCTTGGTAAGTGTTCTCACGTTTGGCTCAGCTCAAGGGCCCCAGCCAATACTCTCGCTGATAGATTCGTTCGTTGTAAAGTGAGTTGACGAATCTTTCCAGGCCAATCGCGTCTCTCAGTTTTTGATCGCTCGAACAGATTTTCAAATGACGAATCGAACGATTGGCTACCGGGTTTTAATGAAACCGTTTTAACGCGTTTCGAGTCGCGATAGAATATTGCTATTGGCGCAAAGGCGACGTGGGTGGGTTGCCCGCATTTCCTTCGATAGTCGCTGTTGCCTCGCACGCTAAATCAAGGATCGATTCGACACGCCCCTACGTTGAAGGGAGCTGATAAACGTTATGACGTACGGACTTGCATACGGCCTTTGTCTGGTTGTGGTGTCCACTTATCCCTATGCGGCGCCTGCGGTAACCAGTCTAACGCGTGGTGACGTGAAGTATACGACGCCCGAAGAGCATTTCGTCACACTGCGCCGTGGCGAGATCACAGCGATCATCGTCGGCAATCACGCTATCGATAATGACGAATTACCTGGCCACCGCGCCGGTTATAACGGTGTTGCGTGTTTGATGCATGCACGCCGTCCGGAGAATTTGTTCGTGGGAGCGCTCGCGGGGCTGAATTTCGAGCACATTCATGACGGTACGCTTTCAGTATCTCAGGAAAAATTTGCGCCCCGAACCGCGCCAATGCATTTGCGAAAGATCGACGCACAGACCGTCGAACTTTACCAACCTCCGACCAAACCTTGGATGCTTGAGAGTTGCGGGCGATTCCATTTACTAGAGGATGGGGTGATTGAATACACATTTGAGTGCATTCCGCGCGCCGAGGTGTTCACGCAAGGTTACATGGGTTTGTTCTGGGCAAGTTATATTGCGGATCCGGAAGATCGAGCCATTAATTTTTTTGCAACGACGTCGGGCGCTGAAGATGCAGGGAAGCTTCTTCACAGCGTTAGCCCTCAGCACGGCGTCAATGCGACCCATCCGCCGGCCGTCCAATTGCCAGACATCAGGATCGATCCGGAATTTCCCTTGAAGCTAGTCACAGGCCGATCGCCCTACGTGTACACCAAACCGTGGTATTACGGCGTCAGCCATGGCATGGCGTTCGTGCAAATGTTTCGTCCCGATGACCATATTTGGTTTGCCCAATCGCCCAGCGGAGGAGGCGGCAGAAATCCTGCATGGGACTTCCAGTGGTTCGTGCCCAACGTTCGAGTCGGTCGAGCTTATGGCTTTATCATGCGAGCCGCTTATTTGCCTTATCACGACCACGAACAGGTCGCCCGGGATTGTCGTTCCCACCGCGAGGCGATGGATCCTCGCGAGTCGCCGTAATCACAACATTTCGCCTTGGCCATCGCCAGGATTTGTTATTGCGCGGCAGCGGGCGTCTCATCGGCGAGTTCGACGAGCATTTCTCCATTCATCACCTTCCAATGTCCTGGAAAGGAACAAAGAAACGGATAACGTCCTGGTTCTCGAGGAGCGTGGAAGTAAACGGTAAATTCATCCCGAGGCAAAACCACATCGGTGTACGTCAAGACATCGCTGGTTTGCGGAATATAATGGCGCACTACCGCTTCAGGGTCGGCAATCAACCGATTTGCCAAATCTCCGACGTGTTCTAGTGTTCCCGGCTTCGCTAAAACCCAGTTGTGAGGCACAACATCGGGGTTACGCAAGGTCAATGCAATCGCCTCGCCTGCAGACACGCGAATGAAGCGAGTTTGGAACGTAAGGTTGCTGCCTGTTTCGATCACAATCGGTCTCGCATTTGCGATTTTTTTGCGATGGGGATTGGGGATGCTGCGCGTCGCCATTGCCAAATCGGCGAGCAAAGGATGTGGTTGGATCGTCTTCGCTTCGGGCTGGTAGTTCGAAAAGTCGGTGAATGGGGAGTCGAGGCGATGAACCGTCAAAAACAAATCGTGAAATTGTCCCGAATTCGATTGGACTCGAAGATGAAGTTGGTTCACGGGTTGGAGTTCAGGCAATTGCAGGAATAGCGTTCGACCATCCCGTTGAACGTGCGCCGACGCGATGGCTAATGTGTCATGGCCGCGTACCCCAACATGGCGGCTCGAGAGTTCGGGCGACCCATAACCGGAACTGTAACGGTAGTTCCAACATTGCGCAAAATGGCTTGTTGCGTCGCCAGCCACCTCCTTATCTAAAGGCTCGGAAAATTCGATCATCACGCCGTTCTGATGAACATGGAACCCAATTGGAAGTTGCGCCGCGTCGCCCGTGAAACGAACGCGTTGAAAGCAACCGTCTTTCGGAGTGTAGGAGCCCCATCCTTGCATGCCGGTCACATAAAGTTGCCCGTCATCGGGGCTGAAGCGTCCTCGGTGAACACCCGATTGAAACTCGCCGGCCAACGGAACGATAGCGCCTTGGACTTGCCCTTGAACCTCATCGCGCAGAATGAGGAAGTGCGAACCTGCGCCAAACGAGAAGTGGAGTAATTGGCCAGTGAGCGGCCCCCAGCGCTCATCGGGAACCATGGTTTGCCCGCCACTGGAATTATCGAGGCCGCGGGGTAAGTACGCCAACGGCAATTCGGGCGCCTGGCCCGGCTTGGGGCCTCCATACCCGAAGTGTGGAGTTTTCAATTGTGGTCGCACGGCGCAGATCATGGACGCTGGAGTCCATTCTCCTTCGGAGCAAGGAACGGTCACGGTTCCGTCGGACAGCAATCCCAGGCCATCGGGATTTCGAAAGCCTGTCGCCAAGACTTCTGCATACCGGCCATCGGACGAAACGCGAACTAACCCCTGATTGCCTGACGCCGTATAGAAGCGACCCTCTGCGTCGCGTTCCAAACCGCAGATGAAATCGTGACCGGCCGGTGATGTTTGAAATGCATTGCTGAAGCACTCGTAAAAGTCTGCTTCACCATCGCCATTCTGATCATGTAGCCGCGTGATCTGATCGCGACCTAGCACGGAAACACCGTCCTGATCGACGACAATTCCGAGCGCATGATGCAAACCTGCCGCAAATCTCCGCCAGACGGCCTTAGAAGATGGGTGTTTGAAACCTTCCACGCGCCAAACGTCCCCTTGCATCGTACAGACGAGAGCCGAACCGTCAGGCAGAAAAGCATGACCGCCACAGAACAACAAAGCGCGCCACGGATTGTCCCAAGGTAAATCCACGGTGTCGACCGCATACGGAGCGCCAACGCCCAGATGAATTTTCGTCTCCAGTCGCTGCGGCCATTGTGTTGGCGCATTTTTGAGCAAATGTCTGAAAGGGTGTTCATCAACGGGCGCCACGGTTCGCGTGAACCGGCCGTCCTCAACCCAGGGAGAGTCAAGCAGTTCGGTCTCTCCAATCCGGTATGCAAACACGACGCGTTTCCCGTGCCGGTAAAATCCTCGGTAGATGAACGGTTGCGTAGGTTTATGCCCGATTGGCGTCGGCTGTAATTCGCCGTCCATTAGTAATCCATGCATAAATCCATGCCGCACGGATGAAAACTTCACGAAACCTCCAGACCAAACCACATCGTATTTAAGCGTTTCAGGATTAAAGCACGCCGATAATTCGCCGTTGTCTCCCAGACGCACGCATACGCCGCGTGGCACAGTCACCCCACCGCCGCGAAATACGCCGCACTGGACCGTACCGAGCAAAGTCTCATTCCAACGATCGCTTTTCCATACGTCTTCGTTTTGATTGCCCCAGTGTCCTAGTTCACCTCCGTCCAATCCAGGGAATTCGCTTAACAAAGGAGGCGTAACGGGCAATCTTCTGAAGTGGTCCGCCTGCTTGGAGTAAAAGTCGTAGATGCGGTCTCGATTGACAGGATGCCGCCAATGGGGCCATTGTTCCGGAACCAAAGGGTCGCGGTTGAAAGAGAACGTGGCGGGACCATGGGAATGTGCGTTCGCGTGCAATAACAGCGCGTCGATTTCGTTCAACGCGACGCCGCCTTCGCCCCCAAGCCCCATGAGAAACTGCAATAGATCGTGCAACTGTTGTTGCGTCATCGAAGCGACCAAATTATCGGGCATGAGCGTGCCGACTTCACGCGTTTCAATATTGTCGCGCGCAAAGGCAATGGCATGATCAGGTCCCTGTGTCGGATCGCGCAGGACGAGTTGCTTTTCATCGTGTTTCACGATGTAGCCCTGATGAGTGCGTCCTTCCGCGTCAAGCACAA
The DNA here is from genome assembly GCA_963204915.1 of Planctomycetota bacterium. Classification (GTDB taxonomy): domain Bacteria; phylum Planctomycetota; class Planctomycetia; order Pirellulales; family Pirellulaceae; genus JAHWKS01. The sequence goes on from CAUJHS010000083.1 coordinate 60,129, forward strand.
CATGCGCGACAAACTCAGGCTTGATTTGCCGTTTTGGCCACACGACCGCCTCGACCAGCTCATGCGGTTTGCGTTCCTTGGCGATAACAGTTAAGTCCGGGCCTACGCTGCCGCCGTGCCGTCCAACTTTGTGGCATGACGAGCAAGCGGATGTGGCTGAGGCGAACACCAGGAGACCGCGATGTGCATCTCCATGTCGGCGAGCTTGTTCCACGAGGTCGGACACGAATTGCTCGGAATACACTGGCGACTGAGTTTTGGAATCCTTTTCATCCCTTGGCGCTACAGGCGTTTCCTGACGCCATAGAAGCACTGTAGAGTCGTCCTGCTCCACTTCGCCTTGCGCCGACGAGCGTGGAATGCGAGCACCACGGACGATATGCACCCACTCAACTCGACCACGGCAGCCCAATCCGCCCTCAACGAGTCGGCCAATCGCTAAGTCGCCAGGAGTTGCGGGACGGTCTTTCGGCTCAATTGCTTGATCGGCCGCTTGTCGCCCATCGACGAATAGCTGCACGCGCCGCGCTTCATAGACCAGGGCGATGTGATGCGGCTCACCGTCGCAAATTGACGTCCGGGAATACACATGATCCGGATGCATCCCAGGAAGGTAAGCCGTGACATAGCCCTGGCCCGGCGAGGTGAAGATTTCCCAATGCGCGCCGGATTGCTTCGTGTCGCTGGCGACCAGGATGTTGTAATCATCGCTCGCAGGCAGCGTGACGCGGCACTCCACCGTAAGCGGCGGTTGGCGGTAGTCGGATTTTCCGCCCAGAATGATGCCGTCGAAAAGCTTGCCTTGCGATGTTCCCGGTGCGGCGGGGGACCAGGTGCGGTAAGTAGGACGTGGCCCCGTCGGCTTGTCTTGCACCTGTGGCAAGACCCAATCGAGGCCGTCCAGGTTATCTTTTAGTCGCAGTTCGACGTCATCTTGCGTGTGACCGATTACGCCGAGCGGTCCGTCATAGCCCGACTTGGCGATGGTTTGAAATAACGTCACATCTAACTCGCCGGCCCCTATGGGCAAGATTTTTTTGCCGATTCGATCGCCGCCGCGCGTCATGCCATTTAAGTTCAAGCAAAGCAGATACGGCTTCATTTCTTCGAGCGACTGAGCAAAGTCGTCGACATGATCATGCGCATGATGCAAGTTGTACACGATGCCGACATGCGGCGCGTTGTATTGGTCGCGCAAATACTTGCAAACGGCAACGAGGTTTTGCGGCTCGCCTCCCCAACCGCCATGGTTATACAATCCCAGCGAACTTCCTAGTTGCCGCGTGCGTTCAATGAGCGGCGCCAATTGCGCGGCAGCAACTTTGACTCGTTCGGCGTTGGTTGAAGCCTCAGGCGAAGGCGCCGTTTGCCAAACTTGGGGGTGAAGTCCGTGTTTCTCAAACAAACGAAAGGCTTCTTCGTGAACCCCCCAAAATGCAAAGTACTCAAGACCATGCTTCTTGTACTGTACGATTTCTTCTTCAAATGTCGGCACATGATTTTCGCGCCAGTCGTATGCAACGCGATGCAGACCCAAGCGTTGGAGCATTTCCGCTCGTTCTTTCGGTCCGCGGTTCTTAATGTCAAAGGGCACAATACACCACGCAACGAGATTCTTTCTCTCGAAATTCGAGAGTGGCTTTTCGTCACGCTTCTCCTGACCCCCGGCGGGAAGCCCACTTACCACGACGGCGATAATCGTGAAAGCAAAAGCCCGGTTTTGCTGAAAAGGTAACTTTTGAGGAATTCGCATGTTCGCATTAACAGGTAAGAAAGATACCAACATTCAATCTTAATCAGTTGTTGAGGCCGGAGCGCTCTGCGATAACGCATTAGCCGCGAATTCGATAGCCCGCCTCGCTAAGCATGTGGCGTACGCGTTCCAAGTGATTCCCTTGAATTTCCATACCATCCTCTTTGAGCGCGCCTCCCGCCCCACAGGCCGACTTGAGCTGCGCTAACAATCCAGGCAAGTCATTTCCTTCGGCCGGCAAGCCACGCACTACGGTCACCACTTTTCCTCGGGCTCGCTTTTCAACCGCGAGTTTGGCGGTTTGCTTTTGCGGTGGAATGCGCGGCGCCGGCGCCGGTGGGCATGTACATGCAGTTTCGAGTTCCCCACAACGGTCACATCGTGGCGGGCGGTCGAACTGCGTGCCTTCAAACAAACGCATTTCGCGACTCCCTCTCGATGATGTATACGGCGAATGCGGCATGCGTTCGGCCGCACGTGATAGTACCATAGGTCGCAACGTGCCACACGATCCTATGTTCCACGGAGCGTAACCATGCGAGCGATCGTTTTGCTTAGCCTACTATCGACGGTCTTTTGCATCGCGCCATTGACCGCACAAGAGACGCAGGCCGAACCATCAAGGGACTTCCTGCGATTCATCAGGAACCACGCTGAGAATCTTCGCGCGCAAGATCAACCCCCAAAAACGCGAGAAGCCTGGGATCAACGTCAGGAGGACCTGCGACACCAATTGGCCATCGCTTGGGGCGAGTTTCCAACCACAAAGTGTGAGTTGGCGGCGCAGTCGTTCGGCGAAATGCAGCGCGACGGCTACCGTGTGGAGCGTTTGATGTTTCAAACACTTCCCGGAGTATGGATGACTGCCAACGCGTATGTGCCGGAGCGCGAAGGCAAGGTACCCGCTGTATTGTGCGTTCATGGCCACTGGCAAGGAGCGAAGCAGGATCCAGTGGTGCAACAGCGTTGCATGGGGTTGGTGAAGCTCGGTTTTTTCGTACTGGCGGTCGATGCCTTTGGGGCCGGTGAGCGCGGCCAGGGGAAGGCTTTGGGCGAATATCATGGAGAAATGACGGCTGCGGCGCTCTTGCCCGTCGGACTACCGCTCGCGGGGCTGCAAGTTTACGAAAACGTTCGCGCCATCGATTATCTGTGTGAACGTCCCGAGGTGGATCCGAAGCGAATCGGCGTCACCGGCGCCAGTGGCGGAGGAAACCAGGCAATGTACGCGGGTGCTTGGGATGAACGCCTTCGAGCCGTTGTTCCCGTTTGTTCCGTCGGCAATTATCGAGCGTATTTGGGCGCCGCCTGCTGTATGTGTGAAGTTGTGCCGGGAGCGCTACGTTTTACTGAAGAAGGCGATATCTTGGGTTTGGCCGCTACGCGCGGGTTGATGGTCATCAGCGCTACACGCGACGCGCCGCAGTTCTCCGTCGCGGAATCGCAACGGTCGGTCGCCCGTGCGCAAGAGATTGCGCGATTGTCAGGAACGCCTGCCTTGGTACGTCATACGATTATTGAGTCTTCGCACGACTACAATCGCATCATGCGTGAGGCGATGTACGGCTGGATGACGCTCCACCTTAAAGGCGAAGGAGACGGCTCTCCGATTCCTGAGCCCGATCTGCAACCCGAAGACCCTGAAAAACTGCGATGCTTCCCTGGCGATAGTCGCGCCGATGATTTTATGACTATTCCACGCTTTGCCGCCCTCGAAGCTCGCCGCCTGCTGTCGTTGCGCGCCGCGCCGAAAGATATTTCGAACTGGCGCGTCGAAAAGCAACGGCAACGCGAGGTTCTAGAAAATAAGGTGCTTGGTGGGAATCCGCCTTCCGAACCTTTGCAGGTGCGAGATTTAGAAAGTGGGAATTCCTCGAGAAAGCGTTTCCAGTTTGTCAGCGAGCGGGGCATTACGCTGCAGGCCGAGCTAGAGCCAGCCAATGCGCCAGTGAGTCGCCTCGCGGTAGTGTTGAATTTGGATGGAACCGACACGCCAGAGACAAACGATCTGGCCGGGCGACTTGTGCAAGCGGGATGGCGCGTATTAAGACCCGAATTGCGAGCAACGGGGCGATTAGCCGTACCTCGCGACAAGATTGGACAAGCGCCCGACCACAATTCGGCAGAATGGTCGTTGTGGATCGGTCGACCACTCCTTGGTCAATGGGTCTGGGATGTTCGACGATCGCTTGACGCACTTCGCGAATTGCATGATGAGCTGCCTCAAGAGATTGCGATCATCGGCATTGGACCTGCTGGCGTACCAGCGCTATGCGCCGCGGCCATCGATGAACGCTTCACACATACGGCGACAATTGATACTTTGGCGACATTCGTCACCGAAGAAACCTATCGTGGGCAAAGGCTTGGGATTTTGGCGCCGGGAATCGTGCGAGACATAGGCGACATTTGCCATGTGGCCGCCCTCATTTCGCCGCGGCCTGTTGTCGTTGCGGGCGGCGTTCTTGGCAATGGAGAACCCTTTACTCTGACCGAGTTAGAGCGATTGTATGCGCCCGCCCGAAAGACTTTCGCCCTTGAAGGAGCAGAAACATCGCTTCGTCTGGTGGCGCGCGAAGACGCTATCAAAAGTATTGCTCCGTAATGTCAACACATTGCCAAGGTTGACACCACTGAAAAAATCGGGTGCATGCCGTTCCTACATGGCCTTGGAATGTCCAGTTTATTTTGACTTTGCGCTGAGTTGTTGAAGGTAGGCGTAAAGATCGACTAGTTCCTCGTCGGTCGCGTTACGTAAGAGCCCGGTCGGCATCGGCGAAAGCGGACTTTTGTCGATTGACAGGATCTCGTCACCCGCAATGCGGACCGTCGTGTCAGCACTGGTTTGAACCAAAGTTGCTTCGGGCGATTCATAGATAATCTGCCCGACCACTACTCGTCCTTCCGCCGTGACTACTTGCGACATGCGATAGGCCTGCGAAACATCGCGGTTGGGATCGACAATTGCTTGGAATAAGTCCTGGCGCGAGAATCGCTGGCCCACGCCGCTAAGGTCAGGTCCCAGTCGCGCCGGTCCGGCGTGACAGCGAGCGCACGTCAATCGCTGAAATGCGATTTCTCCACGTTGTCTATCACCGACGGACCAATCGAGCATGGGCAGGCGGCTCAACAGCGCCGCGGCGTCTTGTTCCGGCGACACGGCCAATTGCGCCGCCTCGTCGGGAAATAGATATTGGAATCGGTGGAGCCATCGTTCGTAAACAGCGGTGGGTTTGCGCTGCAATTCGATCGCTGGAGTTGGTGCGCCGTCGAGCCATACTGCTAAGAGCCGATCAAGTGAAGTGAGGGTATCCGCCGCCTGCTTTTCGCGCACGTGTTGCCGCATGGCGTCCAGCGCCACGGCGATTTCTCCCGGTTGACGGGTTCGGCTTAGCGATGCAAGCGCCTTGGCGGCAACGGGGATTGTTTCCTGCGCCCCCACGCGCAACATTTCAATGAAGCGTGCGCGATCGTCTTCCCGGGGCGAGTTGGCCAGAACGGCGGTGACTGCATCGCGTAAAGAGAAAGCATGATCCCATACCTCTCTCAAGCGTGGCTGATGGGTCGTAGCGGGCAGCGTGCCAACAAGTCGTACAAGGTCCGCGGACCAATCGTCGTCGACCGTTTCCAAGAGCCGTACCGCTGCGCGGAGTTGTTGGGGTTTGCTCATCGTCAAACCAAACAGACTTTGTGCAGGAGCACGAAACTGAGGATGAATGAGCACGGCCTCAACTAACGCAGGATCGCGGTCCGACAACGCGGTGAAGGTTTCACTGATCCGCTCGGGCCAAAAGCGACTGGCGTACATTTCGCCTCGCGTCATTTTGGGATGAAGTTCGGTTAATGCCGATGCCGTGCGATTGGTGACTTCCTGGCTTCGCGGCCCAGGAAGCCGCGAAAGTACGATCAGATAATGAATATCGTCTTCGACGCGCGATGTGGCGCTCCACTTCGCCGACAGCGCATAAATCAGCGGCAATGAAACGTTGTCAAGCATTCCAGCCAACCGGCTCAATTCGAAATCGAGTGACTCATTTCCTGAAGGAAAAAGCGACTCGACGGTGCGCATGACCTGCAGCCTGTCATCGTCCGAAATGCGCCATTCGGTTGGTTGCGGCGCATAGCCTGCATACACATAGGGGGGCGTCGGTTCAATTTGCACGTCGCCCCACAAGATTTGAAGAATCCGCACCGCCTCAAGTTTCAAAGAAGGCTCTTTGCAATGGGCCAAAATCTGTCTTGCTCCAGCGATTTCGCTCCCATCCAGTTGGTGACGAAAGTGCTTGGCCCATAAAACCGCCAGTCGCCACGAAAAGCTGGATCGGCTTGTTTCCAAATGTGCGAAGATTTCGTCGTTGAGTCTTGCGGCTGCGAGCACTGCAGCGGCTCGCACGCGTCGCGGTCGTTCCTCGCTCAAGTCGTCCCAATCTGCTGTAAGTCCGGCCTGACTTAACTCAGGCAAAGCACCTAACGACTCCCATGCCGCTCGCTCGATCCAAGGTACTTCAGAATGCGTAAGTTCACTTAGAAACAACTCGCCACCCTGCGGAGGCGGCCAGCGTGATAACGCCCAAGCGACCCGCGTTGTCACCAACGGATCGGCTGTTTCTGTGATCGACTTCGCCAACGGAATCGATACGCCGCTAAAAAGTTCTACGAGCACTTCGATGGCGCGAATACGTTCGACCGGCGAACGAGAACCATCCTGTGCGGCTTCCTCAAACGCGGCCTTCCCTAGTTCCTTGGCGGTCGGAATCCACGCGGCTCTTGACCAACTCGACAAGGGTTGATTCGCCGACAAAACCGCTTCGAGTGAACTGCGGTTTGTGTCCGCCGTGTCTGATGCAGTTTTCGATCTGCTCGGGGGAGCGCTCGAATACGAGATGCGAAAAACACCACCGCGCGTACCGCGTCCTCCTATGGCGACAAACAAATCGCCTTGGGGGCCGACAGCCAAATCGACAGGTGCGAAACCTTCACTGCCCGTCGATTCGAGAAAAATCTCGGCGCGGCTGCTAGACGTTGCGCCGTCGGGGCTGATGGGAAAGTGATAGATTCGCCCGAGGCTCCAGCAGCAACTCAAAAGACCTCCGACATAGGTTGTCGGGAACTGATCATGACGATACACGTCGATCCCAGTCGGCGAGCCGCGCCCAGTTTCAACGACGCGCTCGGTGTTGTCAAAAAACCAAGCTGGACGATTCCAGCTACGCGCCCAGCCGGCGAGCATCCACCCGTGGTGCATGCCTTGCGCTACGTCGAACAAACGTGTTGGGCTGTACCAGGGAAGATATTGGTCTCTCTCTCCGTCGGAGTCGACAAGCCACAAGGAGCCTCTTGGATCGAACGTCAAATCGTAGCCATTCCGAAAACCGTGAGCGATCACTTCCGATTGGGCGCCGTCGGGTGAGACGCGTACGATGGCGCCTTGCCTCGGATCGCGCACGGGCGAATGATCGGTTGTTACATGACTCTCGTTAATTCCTACATCATTCCCGCACGTGACATAATACCAGCCATCGGGGCCTTTAATTACGCCATTAGTTGAGTGTTCCCCAGCCTGACGTAGAGGCGCCAGAATCACGGGGGGGCCATCCGCCGCCAGATCGCCATTGTGATCTTCATAGCGCGCCAGAGCGTTATCACCGGTACAAATCAAGTGTGGCCCATCAAAGTACATGCCCCGCGCGCCTTCGATGGGCGTACTGGCGAATAACGTCGCACGATCTGCATGGCCGTCAGCGTCATCATCATGCAACGTTTTGACATACCCTCGCCCCGCCACAACAACACGGCCGGCGGCGTCGAGTGTCATCGAAAAAATGTCATGAGCCAGATCGTCATCCGCAAAGAGCGTCACTCGGAATCCGTCGGGCGCCCGTAGTCCTTGCACGGTGGCGTCTTGTGACCACGCGTAAGGGATCACAAAATTGAACAGCACGATCGTAAGTAGGATATGACGATTCATACGACGGAAATTAGAGAAGGCGATAACCGAGGAGAAGCGAACTCATAAAAGGGGTGAACCTTCTCAGCGTAAGCTCGGTCATATAAACATATCAGGACGTCCGTTTCCTCACCAGAATCGCCTTCGGCGGTCAATCATTCGCCTTGATTCACCTACTTCAAACGACGATTGCGCGTCTCAAGTTCAAACGTGATTTACCGAGGAGAGTGGCGCATTTGACGTGAGAAATCTTCTCGCTTGCCGCCTCGAAGGCGAGTTGACAAACAATGAACCTTTCTTAAGAATAGACGCATAACCAACGCCCCCTTCGTCTAGTGGCCCAGGACGTCGGGTTCTCAGTCCGAAAACAGGGGTTCGACTCCCCTAGGGGGTACTAGGTCGTCCATCGCAGCGATTTGCATTGTGTCGCTGCTAATTGCGGCAAGTGGAGTTTCAGCCCGGTTTTTCCGGGCTTTTTTATTGTTTTCGCCCTCCGTTTGCGAATCGCCGCGATTCTCCGCGCGTGCTTGCTGCGCTCGATTTTGCGCCGTCCGTGCGCCGCTTTTTGACTCGATTAAGTGAAGCGGCAGCTCTTTTTGCGTATCGCCGTTCTTGCTGTCGCAGTAACCTTTGATTGATCGATGAGTTATGGCCCGCCAGGGTTGTTTCGTGCAAACTGGCGAGCGCGCGTGAATAAAGGTCTCGTCCATGGTCGTTGGACGAGACCTTGGGGCTACAGCAGGTTGACGACGCGCTGGGCCAGCCCTTGTTCGCCTAAGACGACGTTGAGATGACCGGCCGAGGCGATCTTTTCGAGCACCTCCAACTCTCGCAGGCGCATCAGCGTCGGGTTGTTCTCCAACAACTTGGCCGTATTAGCTTGGCTGCGCATGGCGGCAGTTTCTTCCCGGCGCACAATCAAGTTGGCTTCTGCGGCTTTGCGGGCTTCAGTCACCTTGTTCATCAGGTCCTTCATGTCGCCGGGCAGGATCACATCGCGAACGCCGGCTGCGACGATTTCAATCCCTAACGCACCGGCGCGGCGACGAACGATCTGCTCCATTTCCGCCGCGACCGCATCTTTGTCGGTCAGGAAGGCGTCCAGGTCACGCGCGCCAACGACCGCTCGCAAGGCGAGCTGCGTTTCGCGGTATAGCGCTTGACGCACGTCATCCGACACGGTTACCGCACGGTGCGCATCGGCGATGCGGTACACCACCACCGCGTTCATCCGCAGCGTGACCTTGTCGGCGGTCATGATTTCCTGCCCCGACACGTCGAGGTTCGTCTCGCGAAGGTCGAGTTGAACCATTTGCACATGCGCCACGCCACGCCAGAACACATACCGGCCAGGCCGTAGGGTAGCGACGTACTTTCCATCGAGGAAAAGTACGCCCGCGCGTCCCTCTTCGACCTGATGCATTTCCAGGCTTATGAGGGCCGCCCGATGCCGTACGATGGTCGCCGTTTCAGCATGTTCAAATCGCACATCGCGCACGTCCACCACTTCAATCTTGATCGTCCGATGCGCAGTCCAGAAGGCGTGCAACCCCGGCAACAGGATGTCGGCGAAGCGACCGTCGACCCATACCAAGGCGCGCTCGTGGTCCTTCAGATCAAGCACCAAGGCTTGTTCGGTCAAAACGCCTGAGCGAACAATCATGTCGAGTTTCTCGTGCGCCAACCGCGGTTCGCGCTGGGAAACGACTTCAATACGCATCTTGCGCAGAGGATCAAAGAACCAGTGCCGGCCCTCCAGAAGCAAGCGCCGAAACTCACCATCCTGGAATACTAATCCTACTTCAAATGAACGAATCTTGACGATGCGGAACATGATTTAGCCCCTTCCCGTGTAGCTTATTCCAAACGGACCAAGTGAATTGAATAAAGTCCGGCGCTTGTCGTGTGTGACTTAAGGTTTTAATGGGTCGCCATCTGCGCTGGCGTTGCGTTTCACTACTTAGATTTATTTCGTTGTCGAGTCGAGTGTTGCGAGCGAGTGGATATGCCACGGAAAGTGTTCGAAAAATCCCTCCGGCGGCGAAGCAAATGGTGATCACGCGTCGAAGCACGGAGCGACGTTTAAGCCGGTTGAGGCTGCAGGGCTTCGCATGATGAGGCTGTGATGTAGGCCGAGACGATCGAGCCTCGGCGCGTACGTCAAGCCAACACCATGCGAGGCGCATGAGCGCTAACCGGCGGAATCTACGCGCTACAAGGAGCTTGTACGCGTTGCCATCTCAATGGAGGATACGCTATCCACATAGAAACCTCGACTTGCTCGGCAAGCCGACTACGTGTGCAGCGCACCTACAAGAACTGAGACGGCCGACCACGGCCTTGCTTGCCGCCGTTGGGCGGTGATGGTGGACGCCTGCGCGCCCTTCATGGAGCCGATTTCTCAATCGGCCGTCGGTGGTATGGGAGTCGAACCCACAACTTTCAGGTCCTTAGCCTGACGCTCTACCCATTGAGCTAACCACGTCTTGAAATCGCCGGTTAGAACCCATGTTCGGAACACGTGGAGACGATCCTTAGCAAAGGCGCCTCGCGCGCCGCTGGCCTAAACGACTTCAAAGCGTTGCCTGAATATGCTTGCGGCGCCGCAACCCGCGGCGTCAAAAATTAGCAGTCTCATGACAAGATGACGCACGACCTGCGCTAAAGGTTCGCAAAGAGTCGAACGAAGGAAGCAGCGTTATGTCGCGGTCGAGATCCAAGCAATGCAGCATACGCTTGCAAGTTCGATTTGTCCTTTTGCCGCCACGAAGATCCCAATGGTTGGAAGATCGCTAAGCATGACGCTGCAAAATGAAAGTGATGGCCCCTGTCGGCCATCCCTTGTTTGACGAGAAATGGTTCGCTGGCCTAGTCGGCCAAATACCAGACCCGACTATTTGGCTCCATCAAGCTCCTTGATTCGGATGTTGCGCCATGCGACATCATAAGGGCCTTCGCCTGCCGGAACGCTGTGAACTTGCAAAGCGATGAAACCCTTGGCGTATTTTTGGTGGAACTCGTCGTCCAACGTCAAATCGGCGACTTCGTGATTGTTGATCCATGTTCGAATGCGCGGCCCTTTAGCCACCACGCGGTACTTATTCCATTCGCCATTTTTAAGATGCGAATGCGGCTTGCGGATATCGTCCGGAACGAGCCAACCGCGATCGGTGGCTTCACCATAAATGTAGCCGGCTTCACCGGGACTCGATTCGATTTCCACTTGAGGGCCGTTCACGCGACCAGTGCGACTTCCTTGGGTCTGCGATCGAATTTGCACGCCGGAGTTTAGTTTGTCATGGACTTTGACCTCAAATTCGAGTTCGAAGTCGCCGTAATCTTTTTCGGTGCATAAAAATGAGTTGGGGCTGCCCTCGTTTGTCGTACCAATGACCGCGCCGTCTTCCACGCGGTACTTGGCCGTGCCGTTTCTTTGCTCCCAACCATCGAGTGTTTTACCGTCAAAAAGTTGAGTCCAACCGTCATCCTGTTTGCTGGCGTTTGGATCGTCGGCGAGTACGCAATTCGACATCAACACGAACAAGAGGATCGCAGCGACAAACGACGTGGGGCGCCTTCTCATCATAAGACCTCCGACAAAGTTAAGAACTTGTAACTGATGGCCAGTTTACCTGGACTTGCGTTTCCTGCAAATCAGCACCCATTTTTTCCACAGTAGCGGAGCCTGGATGCGTTACAATGGTGGGGTATTTCTTCAGGCAACGGATCCATCGATTATGGATAACAAACACGTCGCTTCACCGGACGACGAGCAACGCACTTACACCTTGGGTACGCACACGACGGGATTTGAAACGCCCGCGAGCGCGAATCATTTGCACCTCGATGAGGTAACGTGTGTTTGCCCGCCGAGCGCCGACCCACTGCGCACCCATCCTGCGAGGCTCCCATCGTCGATCCCGCGTTCTCGTCGTTTTGGCGAATATGAGTTGATTGCCGAGATCGCTCGCGGCGGAATGGGAGTCGTCTATCGCGCGCGGCAAGTTCGCGCCGGTCGGACAGTTGCTCTCAAAATGATTCTTTCGGGACAGTTAGCCAGTGACGATGATGTGCGCCGGTTTTACGCCGAAGCCCAAGCGGCCGCTGGTTTAGATCATCCCGGCATCGTCCCGATCTACGAAGTGGGTGAAATTGGCGGACAACATTACTATTCCATGGCGTTGGTCGAAGGCCGCAGCTTGGCCGACCGAATCGAACAGGGCTCCCTGCCTCCCCGAGAAGCCGCAGAACTGGTGCGGAAAATAGCCCGGGCGGTGGCGTATGCGCATCGCTGCGGAGTCATCCATCGTGACTTGAAGCCTGCCAATGTACTACTCGACAAGCACGGTGAACCGCGGATTACCGACTTTGGTTTAGCGAAACGCGGCGGAGAAGAGGGATTGACCGCAACCGGGCAAATTTTGGGAACGCCCAGTTATATGCCGCCTGAGCAAGCCGCGGGACAAGTGCACGACGTGTGCGAAGGTTCTGATGTGTACGCCTTGGGCGCAATACTGTTTGCGACGCTCACAGGGCGGCCGCCGTTTCAGTCGCGCAACCCGCTCGATACGCTGGTGCAGGTATTAGAAGGCGAGGTTACGTTACCTACGCGATTGAACCGACAGGTGCCTCGTCCCCTCGAGTTGATCTGCCTTCGCTGCTTAGAAAAGAAACCGAACGATCGGTACGAAAGCGCGAACGCACTTGCTGACGACCTGGATCGCTTCTTGCGCGACGAACCTGTTGAGGCCCGACCGGCCGACTGGCCGCAACGGCTGAGACGTTGGGCGCGGCGTTCTCCCGCGCTAGCGGGACATTGGGCGGCGATTTCTGCGGCGCTGCTCATTGTGCAAGTGAAGTTCTTATTCAAGCCGACGGATGTCGTTTATCACATGCAGCATACTGGCGCGCTCTTGCTTTGGGCGTTCATCTGTTGGGTTCTGCAACGGTTTCTCAACCACGCGCGAACAGCCGAGTGCGCACGCTACGTATGGGCGGGAGTCGACCCACTATTGTTCACGTTCATCTTATACTTGGCCATGCCGCCCTTAGGCCCCCTGACGATTGGTTACGCCGTGATGATTGCGGTTTCCGGATTGATGTTCCGCGTACGTCTTGTGGCGACAACCACGATCGCGTCGATTGCCGCCTATGCGATCCTGTTGTGGGCGCGACCGGAGGAAGCCGCCGCTCTGCATTACAATCTGATTTTCATCGTGCTTTTGATGGTTCTCGGCGGAGCGATTGCGTATCAAGTGAAACGAATTCGCGTCCTGAGCCAATACTACGAATGTCGGTAATCGTTTCATTTGACGAACGCGATCAAAGTTTGTTAAGACACCAGTTGATCTCGCCTCGGCCCGCTTGCCGTAAGGCCTGATTCGCCTGGGAAAAGGGCCTACTGCCGAAAAAACCATTCTTCGCCGAAAGTGGCGAAGGATGCGCCGCTTGGAGAATCGTGTGACGCTTCGCGTCGATGAGCTTAGCCTTGTCTTGGGCGTACTTGCCCCAGAGCAGAAAGACCACGGGCTCTTCTTGCGCATTCACCGTCCGAATCACTTCGTCGGTAAACACCTCCCAACCTTTCCCCTTATGCGAACCTGGCTGGTGAGCTCGGACCGTGAGCACCGCATTCAACAAAAAGACTCCCTGATCGGCCCAGTCCGTTAAACAACCATGGTTGGGAATTGGGCAGTTAAGATCATTTTTCAATTCTTTAAAGATATTCTTCAGCGAAGGCGGCGGTCGGACGCCCGGCTTGACCGAGAAGCACAGGCCATGGGCTTGCCCCTCGTCGTGATAGGGATCCTGTCCTAGAAGCAGCACTTTGACATTGTGGTAGGGAGTGTGTTGAAACGCATGGAACACATCGTCTTCCGGTGGATACACGTCTTTCGTTTCGCGTTCGGCATCGACGAATTGCTGAAGTTTCTCAAAGTACGATTTGTGAAACTCGCTACTCAAACGGGCACGCCAGGATGTAGGTAGTTCGAGGTTCATCGCCTCTCCGCTTGGTAACACAGTGCGTCGGTCTTAACGGGCTGAACTTGGAGATCACGCCGGCTTGAAGCAGCTTGCCGACAGACACGATGACGGCTGGTCGTCGCCAATGTCAACGTAGCAAGCCCCAAGGATGGACACTAGAGGCGATTCCTGGCTTCGTGTGTGGCAATTTTCTCTGGCGCTGGGGCTAGGTAGGTTATATAACGTAGGCAATTCACGTTGGAGGTTCCTTTCTTCAGGAGTCCGTGATGAGCGAGTTGCCGGCGTTGGATCGGGAGGCGTACCGCCAGCAGATGCA
>CAUJHS010000084.1 GCA_963204915.1 Planctomycetota bacterium
CGTCGCCTGGGTCGCCAACTCTTGCGCCAGCTCCTCGGCCTTCTTCGTCCACATCGCATCCATGCGTCAGTCTCCGTAAATGAGAGAATCTGGGAAAACGTCCATTCTTCCCGACTGACACAAAATTTTCTACAGGCCCCCGCTTGAACGTTAACCTGCACCTGCGGTATTGAGCCGGTCGAGACGCCAAGCCCCTACGGCCTGCGACAACGCGGCCCGACATGGTTGGTCGGGCGCGGATCGTACGGGGGCGCTACTTGGGGGCGATGCGGTAAAGATGCACCCCCCAAGGTTCAAAGCCGTCTTCAAAGGCCCCCTCGGTCAAGTTGAGCTCGCGAGCTTCTCCCAAGACTTCAACCTTTCCCGCGCGCGGCATGTTGGCCAAATCTGGCAACTGAAATTTCGCGGTGGTCGCGGCGTCACGCATTCCCACGGCAAAGAGGTAGGTGCTCCCGTCGTGCTGTTTCAACAAGGCCTCAACGGGTGCGTCGGGAGGGGAGGTTGTGACCTGGACGCCTTCGAGCGTGGGACTGTTGAGCACCGGCGCCAGTTCATGAATTTGCCGATTAACGGCAGTAACCCCGGCCAGCATGTCGGCGTCCGCCAGTAAGCCCGCCTCGATGAATCGCGGCTCGAACTGGTGCACAAAGTAAATGATCCCGGTCGAGCCGCGAACGAGCGACATCCACACTTCCGCCTTGACCTGGTGCGGCGTGGCCTTGGCGTTCGGATTGCTAATGTGCGTGCATTCAATGCAGTTCCACACGCGGCGCTCCGGTCCGGCCCACTGCCGCAGGCGGCGCACGCCGTCGGCCACCATCCACAACTTGCCGGCCACATCGGGATGATCGTGGCACGCCGGGTAGATATCGAACGAGGCAATGTCGCAACCCTTCACGTATTCCGGGTAATCTTCCGGGTGATTGGTGCGCACGCCGCGCCCGTACCACTTGTCCCACGCGACGCCTTGCCCCAGGTTGAGCAGCACTGGCCGCGAGGGATCATTTTGCTTGATGCGCTGGTAGCCCTCGACAATTTGCTCCGGGGGAATTGGCGGACCATAACCTTCGCCTCCGCGGCGGGCCTGAGCGTTGTCCGGTTCGTCGCCGTGCATCCACCCCACGATAGTTGGATCATCTTTAAGACGCAGCCCGGCCTGGTTTTGCGAGCAGATGACGCGCATGCCTTCGCGCTTCAGCGTGGCTAACTGTTCATCGGTCGGCCCGCGCCACAACCCCACGAAGAGATTGATACCCGCCGCGCGATACTTGGCGGCGTTATCCGGGTTTTGCAGCCACACGGCAATAGGGAAGAAGTTCGGGTCAGCCAACACGCCGTCGACGGTGCGGGAATCTGGCTCTGCGCCTGGCGCCGGAGCCGCCATCGTCAAGCCAAGCACCATCACCGCAAATCCGCAAAGGCTGCAACGCATGGCTAAGTCTCCCGAAGGGCTATCGATCGAGAAAGGATTATTGCCCCTCCCCTTTACAAAGCCGCACCATGTTCACGCAGTTCGCACCAGCACGACACTCGCCTGGCCTTGGGGCGTAACGCTCAAGTTCGCGAAGGTTTCACCGGGCGTCGCCATCACCTCACGAACAACGTTCAGCCGACACTCGGGATCGGGCGTCTTGTAATTGAGCGTGCGAAACAACTGCCCGTGCCGCTGGGCAAGCAAACTCGCGATCAGTTCGACCAAGCCGCCCGCCGCACCGAGATTCCCAAAGTAACTCTTGGCGGCGACAACCGGAACCGCGCTCCCGCGGTCGCCAAACACCTGACGAATCGCCTGGGCTTCTTCGATGTCGCTCGAGTGCGTGGCCAGACCATGGGCATGCACGTGGCTCACATCTTCCGGCTGCATTTGGGCCATGCGCAGCGCTTGGTTCAGTGCGTTGGCTAATGCCTTCGCACGGCGGCCAACCCCTTGAGGCGTTTGCACCGTCGAGGAGCCAAAACCAACCACTTCGCCCCAGATCGTCGCACCGCGGGCCTCGGCCGACGCGCGCAACTCCAGCACGAGGGCGGCCGCGCCTTCGCCGAGCACCATGCCCGTACGATGGGCGTCAAATGGACGCGACAGCGCCGCCGGATCGGTCACTTCCTCGTCGGCGCCGGCGATTTCTTCTTGCGTCAAAACGTGAAGCGTCCGAATGGGATGGACCCGGGTTCCCGTGGCGCCAGCGATCATCAAATCGGCCGAGCCGCGCGTGATGATGCGCACGGACTCGGCCACGGCCAGATTCGACGCAGCCTCGCGCAGCGTCAACGAATTGTTCGGACCCCGCAACTCGTTAAAGATGGCGATATGACTGGCGGGCATGTTGGGCAGATACTTGAGCAGCCACAGCGGGTTGACCTCGCCCAAGCCGCGCTCGCCCCACTGCTCCATGTGGAAGCGGCCTTGTGCATCGGTGCATTTGGCGATGCCCGCGGCAAACTCCTCGGGCATGGTAAGGATGTGATCCATGCCATACACCACGCCAGCGCGATCGGGGGCGAATCCGCCGCGCAGGTTGGCGTCGCCCAGGGCCTTTTGCGCCGCGGCGACGCCCATGGCGATTTCGCGCGACATCATCTTCAGGCTTTTGCGGATGTTGCGCTGGAGCGCTTTGTCCAACGGTCCGAAGTCTTCGATCGACTCGGTGAACATGCGCGCCTCGGCCCCGTATTTCGAGGGCAAGTAATCCGCCGGAAGCCGCTCGAAGCGCGCCACTCCTGAACGCCCGGCCAGAATCGCCTCCCAGAGCGATTCCTTGGAGTCGCCCAAGGGACAAATCACCCCCATCCCCGTAATAACAACACGACGTTCCATGAGCTGCACAAAAACAAATATCGCTAAAAAGAAAATGCGAACGATCAGGTGCAACGGCGCCTCCGGCCTTACGCAGCGCGGCTTCACCCATGGCGCCCACGACGCCGACTACTCGTTCGACCGCAGCAACTGCTGTTGCAAATCAGCCGCTTCCGTAATGTCTTCCAAGGCTTGTTGGTCGGCCTCTAATGCGGCGCGGTACACGCCGGCCTCATCGGAAACTTCCCATTCGAGGGGCTGACTGGCGGCCTGCGACGCGCGTTCGGCATGCGAACCGCGATAATCCGTCACGACAAACACCGCCGATACGCGATCTCCCTTGGCCAAATTCAACGGCGCCAGGTTCACGCGACACCCCCCGCGCCATGGAAGTTGCTCGCCCTTGAGCGGGAACTCCACGGCTTGCGACGCCAGCCGACCCTCCGCATTATAAGCCTGAAGAGGCAACTCGGTCAGGGTGCGGGTCTCTTGCGAACCATTCTCGCGTGTGATTTTTAGCTCCAAGGTCGGACGCTCCACTCCGTAATCATCGCTCAAGTCAAGGTTCACAACGGGGGTCGCCGTTGGCAACACGACGCGCGTGACCAGCCGCGCCGTTACATGTGGCGCTCGGTCGGGTTTAATGCGCACCAAACCCGCCAACGGGGTCGTGGGTTGCAAGCCGTCGATGTCGCGAACGTCGATGACATACCGAAATTCCTGCGTCACCCGCGACAACGGCGATTTACCGGCCAACCGCCATTGCAGTTTCTCACCGCTCGCGGGTTGGAGTGGAAAGCGTTCGGTCTTGCCGTCGCGCGTGATGGCGAGCACGACCTCATCGAGGGCTTTTTCGTTAACACAAGTCACTTCCAGATCAATACGCGACCCTTCCAGCACCGAAAGTTGCCGAGACCCCGCGGCCGTCGCCGCCGACGGGTCCGCCGCCTGCGCATAGTCTGGCGCCGTCACCGTGAATTTGGGCTCAACGGCCGGCAGGGGGGCCATGTCAATGGAAGCAGGGTCCGTCCAGGCGTCTCCCAAAAAGATCTGATAGCGCAGCGGCTCCATCAATCGGTCTAACTCGGCCAGGTAGAAGACCGTCTCGTCACTGGGATGCTCTGCCGATGAGGAAAACACCTCACGCAATACGGGGTTGCTGGCGGCGTCTTGAGGGTCGACTTGGCGCAGACGCAACGTGCGGCGCTGCCTCGCCGCGCGAGAAACGACTTCCACTTCTCCCGATTCGGGGGCGATTCCCCGCACGGCAACAACGATGCGCAAGGGCTCGCCTTCCGCGCAGCGCGCCGGGTGCGGTCTCGCCAGCCGCGCATCCGCGGCCAGCACTTCGCGCCCATTGATATGAACCGTGTGAATGACGGTTCTTGACGGATAATGCTGTTCGCCCAGCGCCAAACGTTGGAAAAATACCGGCACATGTCGCGGCCAGATGACGACAACCGCCAACGCGACAACAACCAGGACAGCCAACCCCGCCACGCGCCGGATCAGCGGTTGTAGCGATGAGCCGGCAAACACGTTGACATGCCGCGTCTCTTGACTAACGCGTTCGATGACCGCCTGCTCCAATTGCGAGGAGCCCCATGCCGCCGCAACGGGAGACTCGAACTGCAACGCCGCCGCGAGGTCGCTGCGTCCGGGTCTTCCCAAGCGCCGCTCGACCAGGAGCGCCATTTCCAAGTCGTTCTCTCGCTGGAACAACCAGGGCCAGGCCAACTTGATGAAGGCGCCCAGGACCGCCGCGCCCGCGATAAGGAGCAGAACAACCCGCGGCCCGACGCCTACCTCAAACACCACATCGATGGCGAACAGGATGAGCAAGGCCGCCAACGCGATGGCCACGACCGACGACCATGCGGCGCCCCAACGGTAAAGCCGCCGTCCGAATCGCAGCACTCGCAGTTGACGACGAAGGTGGCTAAGTTTGGACATGAGAAGCGAGCAGAGGTCGGGAGTCAGGAATCAGTTGGCAAAACGCGGGTTCAGGCGATATCAGCAAGATACGCTGGTAGGCGCGATGCAGGGAACGCCAACAGGACTTTGGATTTCTCGTTCCACGACGACAAGTGCGGCATGACATCATTCTCCTGACTTCGAATTCACGCGAGGCGAATCATTTTCCTGGCCCACCACTCGCCAAGCATAAGAGCGACCAACACGATGAACCAAAGCGGCGTACTCCAAAGAGGATGGTTGCGCGTCACCGTCTCGACGACCGGTTCCGCGTTCAGGTCGTCGGCCAATTGCGCTACGGTCGCCAAATCATAGGAGCGGCCTCCGGTCGCGCGGGCGAGTTCGTCCTGCAAGGCGGCGTCGCGCGTCGCCCGGCGCCGTTCGGCCGAGACGCTGGACGCCTCGAACCGAATTTCGCTCGTTTTTTGCGCAACGGGATCTTCGACCCGCACGGTGTATTCGCCGGCAGCGTAAAGGGGAATGCGAGTCTCGTACACGCCCGGCCGCAATAAGGGAACGGTTATCGGACGCGTCGTTTCTCCCTCGGGTCCGTCGGGCAAGGTAAGAGCCGCCGTGAGCGAGGCGGAGGGCGAGTCGTCGCTTCCCAGCGGCTCGAAGTTCTCATCAAACGCCTCGACAGTGAGTGTAGCGGCTTCTTCCGCGCGGTATTGCCGGCGATCGGTCCGCACGACAAACCGCTTTTCCGTTCCCAGCGCGTGGCTCATACCAAGGCGATGAATCAACTGCGACCAAAACTGACGGTAGTATTGCTCGCCGTACATGCGACGCAGTCGCCACGTTTCGTTGGTCGCCAGATACACAACTTCGCCGTTGCCGTACTTGCGTACCGCAATCAACGGCTGTGGGGTCTTGCCATCCAGGCAGGTGTCGCTGGGATGTGCAGCCAACACTTCCGCTTGTTCATGCAAACCCTTGACGGGTTGATACCACGGCAGGGTATTGAGCAGCCGCCACGCACGGTTGTTCTCGCCCGCGTCATTGCCAAGTTTCATAAAGGGATATTGCTCGGCCTGCGGCGTAAGCGAAACGGGAAATTCGCTGCTGTCCCGCAGCTTCGCGCCGCGTTCGACGAGCACAGGCAACATTTCCTCCAGCGGCGTGCCCGCTAGCTCGCCCGGGCCGAAGCGAGGTCCGGAAATGATCACCAATCCGCCGCCAAAAACCCCGACGAACTGCTTGACCATTTCACAAAACCGCTCGCCGAGCATGTCGCCGGGGGCGTCGCCCAGGAAGATCACGTCGTTGGCGAAGAACTCGCTGCGCGCCGGCGTGAGTGTAGGAAGAAACAACACGTTCTTCTCGCGCACGCGCGGATCGCTGGAGGCAAGATACGTGCGAAAGCCTTCCATGCCCACGAGCTTATCGCGGTGGAACACTTCCTTAATGAACCGCCATTCCCAGTCCGGCTCGTACGCGACATACATCAAGCGCAGGTAGTCGTCGATAATGTTCATCTCGCGCGCCGAGCGATTGTTCTGATCCACCGCTTCGCCCGGCAGCGAAGCGACCTCGGCAATAAACTCGAACCGACCGGCTTCTTCAGGCGTGTAGGGAAATTCGATCTGCTGAAGGGGACCGTCCAAACGGATCGACTTCTCTCCCACCACGACGTCGGCGCCCGTTGGCGAATTGCCGCCGGTTAGCTCGTCAGCCCCTGCCGCTTGACGGTTGACTCCTGCATCCTGGCCCGACAAGCGACGCCCTACCACGCGCACGTTGACGTCTTGTCCGTCCAGACCTGTCTGTCGCAATTTAACGAACAGCGTGGTGCGTTCGGCGCGCTTCATTTTCGGGTTCGTTTGCAGGTCGACCACCAAGTCAATCGCTTCTTGCGCGCCCACGCCAACCGCGTACAATGGCGCCCCCAGACGCAGCGCCGGAGCGGCGTCTCGCCGCTCCTCCTGCCCCAACGGCGCTGCGCCCGAGTTGTGCTGAAAATCGCTGACCAGCACGACGCCCATGAGATTGCGATTGGCCTGCGCCGCGGCGTCCTGCAACACAGCGCCCAAGGCGGTAACTTGTCCCTGTTCGGTCAACTGACTGGCTACATGGGCCGGGTCCAAGGATTCGCCGTTGTCCGCGTCACGGGCCAGTTTGCGAAGTTGGCTTGTCGAGTTGCCGTCGAATAAGTACGGCTCGACGCGAAAGCCGCGTTCTTCCAACCGCCCCAACCAGTTTTGGCTGGTTTGCTTGAGCGAGTCTTGCACCCATTCGCGGCGAGATTTCGGCGCCGCCGATTTCGCGGCGGCAGTCTTTCCTGCGGGAGCGACGGCCGCCGCCAGACGCGACTGTTCCTCGGGAGGAAGTTCATCGCGCAGGCCCATGCTGTCGGTCCCGTCGAACAGTACGTACAGCACCGGAGGCGATTGATTGGTCAACACCAATTGCAGCACCGGCTCGGCCAGCGTCACCAGCAACAGCGCTAGAAGTCCTCCCCGCACGCCAGCCAACAACAACCGCGTTGGCAAGGAGCCTTTCTTTTGCGCTAATGTGTAAAACGCCGCGGCCAGCGCCAACGCGATAAGAACGCCGAGGAACAGCCAAAAGGGCCCCGTGCGGTCGCTGAGCCAGGGAGCCGCAAGGCGCGCCGCCGCGACCTGGTCGATCGAAGCGACGTCGGGCAAACCCAGCAGCCAAGAGAGGACGGTGTTCATGAATCGCGGAAAATGTAATACGCCTAGCAGTGCGGGGGGAGACGACCAACTACGTTTCGGTCGATTGCGTTTGTCGGCCGCGTTCGGTTCCCATCAAAACCGCCATTTCTAAAAGGAGCATCGCCAGCGCGGCCACAATCATCCACCGCCACCAGTTTTGTCCATGTAATTGCACGCCCGCGAGACTGACCTCTTCGTTCGGCCCGACCCACTCAAACCAGGGCCCGGCGCGCTCGTCGAAGCGATCTCGCGAAAGCGGCGTTACTTCCGACTCCTCCGCAGGACCGGCCACGGCCAAAGGCATTTCCCAGCGCGGTCCCACGGCGACCTCGTCGCCAGCACTGGACTCGGCCGGAATGGCGGTCAAACGATACAAGCCGCGCGTCAAAGGATGGTCAATCGTTACTCCGCGACGGTCTTGGCCGATGAAGCCGACATCGAGCATTTCCTCGTTCTTCTCGTCAGGACGCGTCAGCAGCACCGCCACATCACGTTCGGTGGTGGGCAACGGCACGGCGATCCGCTCGACTGTCGAAAAGTTACGCCGCGGCAACGTGTCTTCGATCATGCCGCGCAGAATGCGATTATAGACCAGGTACGCGTTCGTCAGGTGCATGGTGTTCCAGGCCGAGTACAAACCGGTGGCGACAAACAGCACACGACCTCGTCCAATGCGCCGCTCGACCAAAAGCGGCGTTCCGTTGTCCAATCGCGCAAGCACGCGCGGCGCCACACGCTCGGCCTGACGGCGAAGGGCTGCTTCTTGTTGCGCCGCGTCCTCCGGCGGCGGTTCAACGTCTTCCGCCTCGCCGCCCGAACTCCACGTGAGCCAACTTGGGCCATCGTCCACGGTTTTCAAATCACTCGGCTTGGCGGGTTCGGCTTGGGCCTCGTTGAGCGATGAACGCTCTAAGGCCGCAGTCATAAGCGGACGGAGCGCCTCTTCGCTCATATCAACTTGGACCGTCTTGAAGAACAACGGCTCAGAGTAAAGTTCGATCAGCTCGTCTTCCGACACGCCTGCGAGATGAAAGAACCGCTCGTTCCGGACACTGTCGAAGGCGATGGACATGGGCTGCAAGCGTTCGGCCGCTTCACTGGGCAGCGCGCCAACGGGCTCAGGTTTCAGTGGTGCGGGAAGTACGCCTTCGCCATTCAACCAGGCGTCGCGCGTCCAGGCGGAGGGATCGAAGTCGGAGCCGGCGGCAATCACTAGTTGACCGCCTTGCTGCACGTACTCGTGCAGGAGCGACGTCATCGCGCCGGCGTCCTCTAAGCCCGCCACCACCGCCAAGCGCGCATCGGCCAGCACCTCTTGCGACAAATCCTCGGGCGTGACGTGCCGGATCTGAATCAATTGGCGCTCATCGTCTCCGGCGGCGTCGGGCGCCATCAGCTTGCGCAAGCGTCGCGTCTCACCATAACGGTTGCGCACCGGATCTTCGAGTTGTGAACCGTATTGATCGACGAAAACCACCGGCAACGCGGCGACCACAGGAACCGCCAGATGCCGGTGGTCGTCGGCGGTTAACCGATCGGGCGGAAGAACGGCTCGCACGGTAACTAAGGCGGGACGGCCCGCTTGCGGCGCCGCGGACTCGAAGACGTGCTGAAAAGCGACTTCCCGCGCGCCTTCGCTCGGCTCGAGCGTAACGCCGCGCGTCGCGACGGCAACGCCGTCGGCCTCCAACGTGACTTGGACTTCTCGCGGCGCGTCTCCTTGATGGCGAATCTGAGCGATGATCGTGGCGGGCGTCTCCACATCGGCCAGTCCGTCTTGCACCCGAAGCGACTCGATCCACGTGTTTTCCGACGCGTCGTCGGCCACATCCACGATTTGCATGCGCACGTCCTGCGGGAAGGGCGACTCTTCCCCGGCGCCGGTAAACCCACGCCACAGGTTTTCTTGTTGATCGGTAAAAAAGACAATTCGTTTGGCGAGTCCCGGCGCCGCTTCACACGCTTTTTGCGCTGCGATGACCGCCTGGGACATGCTCACCGACCGGTCGGCCAGTTCGATCTGGGCCACGGCTTCGGTTGCGTCATCGAGCGAAGGATACGGTGTAACGCTCAGCGGGCGCCGCGAACCGGCCAACGGCACGATCGACGCCTGGCTTCCCGGCGGCAACTTCGCCAGGTACGCTTTGGCGCGCTCTTGCGCGGTCTCCAGCCGAGAGCCTGTAAGCGACTGATAGCCCATGCTTAGGCTGTTGTCGATCAACACCACCGCGTGCAACGGCTGCGCTCCATCCGGTCGACCAGGCACCGCCGGAGCCCGGCTGAGTTGCGTTACCGTAACTCCTGCGGCGACCGCCACGAACGCCGCAACGCCGGTCAGCGCCAGCCATCGAGCCCGAGGGCGGGACCACACCACGATGCTCACGACCGCAGCGCCAACGGCCGCCAACATGGCGAAGAACGCCGTCAGCCAGGCAAGTTCGACGCCTCGCAGCGCCAGCGGACGCGCAAGAGCCGCGCCCACCAACAACACGGCCAAGGTGCGCAAGATAAGCAACGCGACATCTCGCAACTCGAGCACGCGACGGTTGCGGCGCAGCGCCTCGCGCAGGAAGTCCATGGCGGCCCAGTTCACCACCACGTACCGACGACGATTCAGCAGATGAATCAACACGGGACCCAATGCGCATATCGACCCCGCAATAAAAAACCAAGGACTTGTAAAGAAAGGAAGCAGTTGGGTCATACGACGGCAGGGGGCGTAGAGCGACAGGGCGCCTCGCGACGAGACAAGCCTTGCCAGCGGGTCTTTCAGTCTCCGAGCGCCCCAGGCGGGGCGATACGGCAACGAGTGTAATCTCCTCCAGGACGCGCCACGGGCAACGGTTTGGGCCCACGGCGGGGACGCGGCGAGATGCTCATTCGAATCGTTCTTTCAAGCTTTCGATGCGGCCTTCCTGCAGGATGGGGAGGTAACGGTTGGGAATGGCGAGAATAAAACATCCGACCGCCGTGCCGAACAGTTCGCCAGGTTTGCCGCCTACGCGTCCGCCGCCGCCTTTGCCGTGGATCTTGGCGCCTTCATCGCGCCATTGGCCGTGGCGGTTGGGATTCGCGGCGTCCACGATTTGCGAGTGCGTGAGGTAGTCGCGCAAGAGCGGATAGCACTCGTTCCAGTTCTCACCGCTGACTTGATACAGCGCCTGCCCCACGTAATACAGCGTGTAGGCGTCGAACGGCATGGTTCCGTCGCGCTGCGGGGCCTTGGGCAACAGTTTGATTTGTTCCGTGATGAGCTCCATGTTCTTGCCAATACGCCAGTCGTCGTACTGGCCAAACTCTTGCAAACAAACCACGCCTGCGGCCGCCATGGCCACGGTGCCTCCGCCGCCTCCCTTGGTGTAGGTGAATTGGCCGGGTTGGCTTTGCTGGACGCTTTCGGGCGCGTCGCGACGTCCGTCTTGCGGACAATAATGCTCGCGCACGCTTTTGATGGCCAGGTTGATCACTTCCGGCGGCACGTCCAAACCACTATCGACCGCGCTACGCAAGGCCTTGGCTTGCATGACGGCAAGGCTCAAATCGTGTCCGCGCTGTTGACGCCGAGCTTGATAATCCCAGCCGCCGTCTTCACATTGCGTGTTCGAGATCAATCGCAAGGCGCGGTCAAGCGTGTCGTTGAACCGCCGATCGGGGAACGTCGACATACCATGCCCCTGTCCCAAGACGAACGTCGCCAGACCGTGGTTGTACATGTCGCGCTGGCCGTTGGCGATATTCAACAAACCCGAGGGCTTGGCGTTGGTAATCACGTAATCGAGGGCTTTTTGCACATTCTGGCCGTATCTTCCGCGACCGGGGCCGTGTCCCGCGGCCATGAAGGCCAGCGCTCCCATGCCAACCAACCCCAGATCGTTCGACTCCCAGTTCCCTTGGGCGCCCTGATTGCGGGCCAACCATTCCAGGCCACGATCCAGCGCCTGTTGACTGGCGTCGTTGATCTCCCATTCGCCCTCGGCTCGAACCGAGGGTCCCAAAGCCGCGATGCACAGAAACGCGGCGAATCGCATCATCCAGGGCCATCGCATTACACATCACTCTCAGCGACGGGGGAATGGCAACAAAACTTCCTTGCTGCGGCAACACGCGAGCGTTCCTCCGTGAGCGAAGGAAGACGGCGTCGCAACGTAGGGGCCAAGTTTTTTTAAAGCACAGTACGGCGCCGGGCAAGAACCACAGCATACTCCAGCCAAACCGCGAAAAACAGCATGGCGCGGCCGGCGCAGCAACGGCGCGACAATCTTGCACGCCGGACAAGGCGAATACGAACAGGACTCGCCGCTCGGTCAAGGTCGTTTATGAAGGAGCCGCCACGCACAAGCGTACGGTACCTGCTCCATCGACCAAGCGAACCTGGGTTGGCCGCAGCGCCTGGACTCGCCGCAGCGCAGAATTGCCGCAGATTGCAAAAGCACCGCGACTCGCAGCTCAAGAAACTTGACAGCAGCGGAGTAAGACGCCACAATCACCACACCTAGTCATTAAATCGAGCGAAACTCTGGTCTTGAGTTGGTGCTTAATACGAAAGCTCGTCACTTTCCCTTTCGGCGGTGCGAGCTTTAGGTCTTTTCGTCTGTCGTTCAAACAACCTTCAAGGCAGTCAACTGAGTCTCTTTCCCCAATCGGGGTGACAAAGCGTTCTGCTGTTTTTTGCCTCAACTGGGCTTGTTCATTGCGAACGGGTCTGGCGAGGTCCGTATTTTGCGCCATCATCGAGGTGTTTCATGAGCGTGTCGAAGCGTCGTGCGTTTACGTTGGTTGAACTTTTGGTGGTCATTGCCATCATTGGTGTTTTGGTCGCGCTCTTGCTCCCCGCGGTTCAGGCGGCGCGTGAGGCGGCCCGCAGAATGAGTTGCGGCAACAATTTGAAGCAAATCGCGCTGGGCCTGCACAACTATCATGACGTCCACAAAACCTTTCCGCCGGACGCCATTTGGCACGGCAACCGTCGCGGAACCACCGCTACCATGGGCGACCAACGGAACTACACGTGGATTACGCTGCTTCTTCCGTTTATTGAACAGTCGGCGCTCCATAGCCAAATCAACTTCAACCTGCCCGCACTGAACGAGTTTGACCGCATTCAGGTTGACGGCGAACCGGCTCGCGGACTCATGCTCGAAGTGCTGCAATGTCCGTCGGATTTCTACTGGGATCAGGCGCCTCGCGGGTTCGGAACCACTTCGTACGCGGGGAACGGCGGCTGGGATCATCATCGCCGCAAGCATGGCGATATTGCCCGGGCCGGCGTGTTTCCCTTGTACGACCCGGTGAGAATTTCGGACATTACCGACGGCACGACCAATACCTTTATGCTATCGGAAACCACGACGCGCGGTTACGTCAGACCGACGATGACGCCTCCAGTACATCGCATGCACGGAGGAGCCGGGCGGCTTCGCAGCACCACTCAATCCGTTACTCGATCTGCGTTTGTCGCTACGGCAGCGTGGAGTGGCTGGAACCACGCCTGGGTGTTGTTGGAAAACAAAGGCACCATCCTCACCGCCGACGGCGTGGGTGCTCCCATCTGGGACAAATACGGCAGCCCCAATCACGTTGTCCTCCCGTTGTGGTGGTGGCATCATACGATCAATAACGATTGGGTTGGCCCCGGCAGCATGCACCCCGGCGGCGCCCAATTCGCCTTGGCCGATGCGTCCGTACGGTTCGTTCCGGAAACCATTAGCACGGGACAGGCTCAAAACACGCCGCCCGGCGCAGCAGAAAACGAAAACCTGGGTTGGAACGGCAACGTGTGGGCCGCGCTGCACAACATTAGCGGTCATGCGAACGATACCGCCGTTCAATTGCCTTAATCTCTAGACGTAAAGGTTGTTGTTGAAGCTATGACGAGAAAACTTTCCGTAATTTTAATCTTTGCCCTGACCCTGCTGGTGCAGGCAGGATGCGGTTCTGGTCCAGGCGAAGGAACGGATCAGGAAGCGCAACAAAGCATGGACGACATCATGTCGTCTGACACGATGCAAGGCGCTAGTTCCACCTCGGGCGCCTCAACGGCAGGCCCCTAACTGAACCGTTGCGCATTTCGAGAACGGCGTCGCTTCATCCCCGGCGCCGTTTTTTATTGGAGCGGTCTATTTTCCCCGTAG
This sequence comes from Planctomycetota bacterium, assembly GCA_963204915.1. Classification (GTDB taxonomy): domain Bacteria; phylum Planctomycetota; class Planctomycetia; order Pirellulales; family Pirellulaceae; genus JAHWKS01. Next base: position 13,575 of record CAUJHS010000084.1, read on the forward strand.
CCCTAAGGTCCGCGGTCGGCGCCTGGGGCGAGGTTATCGCCCTCAAACCGCAACGGACTAACGAATCTTCTGATCCGGCAAGGCCTGCTTGATGCCTTCGTCCAGCGGCATCTTGTCGGGCGATGCTCCCGTCGCGCGAAGTAGGCGTTGAAGCTCCGCATCCAGCCGAGCGACATGCGCGGCATATCTTGGATCAGCCGCCAGATTCGTGCTTTCGGTTGGATCCAATACCAGGTTGAACAGATCCGCCTTATGACGATCCGGCCCGCCGTCGCCGTGGGGGTAACGAATGTACTTCCATTCCGACGTGCGCACCGCGCGCACATTGGGAGTATACGGAAACTGCTTCTCGTAATTGTAGTGATACAAGAAGCTGGTGCGCCATTGCGGGTCGGACTCTCCCTGCGCTAACTTCTTCCAAGAGCGTCCGTGTGTCTTGGGCAGCGGCGGCGCGCCGCACACCTCAAGAATCGTGGGAGCGAAATCGACCGTCAATGTCATTTGCTCCACCACGCGCGGCTTGTCGGGAGGCGTCAGTCCAGGGTAGCGCGCCACCAGCGGCACGCGAATACTTGGCTCGTGCGCCGTGCGTTTGTCAATCATGCCGTGTTCGCCGTTGAGCAAACCGTTGTCCGCCGTAAACATAATGAGCGTGTTGTCCAATTGGCCTGACTTGGCCAGGAAGTCGTAAAGTCGGCCGACACTGTCGTCCACCGAGAGAATCGTCCCCCAATAGCTGCGCACCATCGCGGCAAAATCGCGCACGGCTTCCGGCGATCGATCGGGCCACTTCTTACGGTAGTCAAACAAGGGACCGTAGATGCCGTGCCACGTATCGAGCCGTTCGCGGTACCAAGGCGCGTTGTCGTCCAAATGAAACGCGCTGGCCGGGTAGGGAACATTCACATGGTCAAAGGCATGCTCGTACTTTTCTTCGGGGAAATAGAACGAGTGCGGCGCCTTGTGGCCCACAATCAAAGCCCACGGCTTATCACCACTCCGTTGACGGAGCCATTCTTCCGCCAGATCGGTCACCACGGTGGTGTAATACCCGGGAACCACGCGCGACTCGCCGCCGTGAAACCGAAACTCGGTATCAAAATACTTCCCCTGGCCTTTGTGCGTCACAAAGTAATCGAAACCTGGGCGCGCGTCGTCATTCTCCTCGCCCATGTGATACTTGCCAATGTACGCCGTTTCGTAGCCGTGCGATTGCAAGGAGCGCGGCCAGGAGGGCAACTCGTTCGGATACTCCGTGAAGTTGTCGGACACGCCATGGGCATGGGCGTAGAGTCCCGACAAGATAGACGCCCGACTGGGGGAGCACAGCGAGGTGGTGCAAAAGTGATTGGGAAAGTACACCCCTTCCCGCCCCAACCGGTCAATTTGCGGCGTGGCGATCACCGCCGCAGGATTCATACTAACGCAGTCCCAGCGCTGATCGTCCGTCAAAATGAAGAGCACGTTCGGACGTTCCGCCGCGGAAACCGCCGTCGCCCCAAAATTGGCCAGTAGTATCCACGTCGCCACGATCACGAACGTCAGGACTCGCATCGTCATTGCTCCTGGGGGTCGGGTCGCATCGCCTGCGTGTTGCGATCTTACCAAGCCGCAATGCGCACCGTCTACCGTGCCGTGCGTGACTCAACGAAAAGCAACAGGAGGCCGTCGAGACGAATGCGAAAGACAGGGCAATGTCTCTCGGATTCACTCAACGGCCTCCTGGTCCCGTTTTGGCCGGCAGGCGCTTACAAACAGCGCATGAACGCGACGAGGTCGATCTTTTCCTGTTCGTTCAACTTGAGTTCGAGCACCAGGTTGAAAAACTCGACCGTGTCTTCCAGCGTCAAACAACGACCGTCGTGCAGGTAGGGCGGACTGTCTTTGATCCCCCGTAACGTGAACGACTTGATAGGCCCATCGCCCGGCTCATCTTGGAAGAATCGCTCTAAGTGAAGATCATGCATTTGATGATCGAGGTAGAACGGGGCCGGGTGACACACGGAACATTGCGCTTTACCAAAGAACAGTTTCTCACCGTTCAGCTCGCTCTCGGTCGCCTTGTTGGGGTCGAGCCGTCCTAAGACGTTGAGCTTTGGCGCCGGCGGGAAGTCTAACATGTTTTGCACTTGCGCCATGTGAGGAATCACGCTGCGCGGCAGTTCCACGAATCCCTTTTTCATCGCGTGAATCGGGTCGCCGTTGAAGTACGCCGTACGCTGTTCGAATTCCGTAAAGTCCTCGACTGACCGCAAGCTCCGCTTCGAGCCGTGAATCTGCTGATTGAACATGCCTCGCAGGCTGGTCGTGTCCAGGCGGAAACGGCGTTCCTGCGGGCGAATGTCCGGGCTGAGGTGAAACTGGCCCGTGGTATGGCCGTTCACGTGGCAATCAAAACACGCCACGCCCAAACTGGGCTGCACGGTCTTACGATCATCGGTGGCGTTAAACTCCTCCTGGGGCAATGGAGTGAGCAAGAGTCGCAGTCCTTCCAACTGCACCGGGGTCAGCAGGTCTTTGAACAAACGATGAAAGTTGTTGATCGACACCACTTCGCCCCGCGAGACGTCGCCCAACTCCGGACGATTCGACAAAAAGATCGCGGGGGGGAACTCGGGTAAGAACGCTTCGGGCAAGTCGAAGTCCACATCGAACCGCTGTAGCCGCGGGAATTGCTCAATCTGCATGGCGGGAAAAACTTGTCCGCCGTTGGTGTGCAAAGGATGCGGCAACGACGGATATGGAAACACGCCGCGCTCACGAATTTGTTCGGGCGTCATGGCGCCAAGGGCTTCCCAAGTCAGGCCGTCGGCGAGCCGTGCTGTGGGACCAACGCACAACGGCTTGCCACGCGACATTTTCGCTTCCGGATCGAGCTTCGGCTCGAGATGGTATCGCGTTTCCAACAATTCGCGTTGTTTGGCCATGACCATCGGCTTGGCCTCGATCTCTTTCTCCATGATCTCGCGAGCAGGCGTCATCGGCTCGTCGGAATTCAACGGATCGCGATACAAGTCGAATCCTGTGATCTTGCCTTCCTTGGGCTGATCTTTCAGAGCAGGTGAAACCGACGCCGCGTTCTGCGGGGCGAACTTTTCCGGTTGGTCCTGGTCCTGCGACTGTTGCTCCGGTCGTTTTGGCTCCACTTTGCGTGGAGTTTGCACATCCTGCACCGCGTCAGGCAAGGGGGCGCGCTGGGCCTGGGCGGGTTGCCGGGCTTGTCCTGCCGTCTTGGGTTGGGCTGCTTGGGGCTGCTGCCGAGCCGAAGACGACGACTGCCCTTCCGTACGTCGTGCGGGATTCTGTCCTTGACTGTAAGCGATTTGACCAGCACACACCGCCAAAGCCAAACCTGCGACCGCCAGGACCGGCGGCGCAACCTTCGCAAACCAGTGGGTACGCATCGTTGAAGCTCCTATCCAGAGGGAGCCCAACTTCACAGCAAGTTCTATGCCCGCGAAAAGATTGTTGCGGCGACGCCGCAGAAGGCTTGGAATCTTGGCCGTCGTTCGTTTTCCACGATGTTTAGCTGTCGGCGGTAACGGGGGCCTTTGACGCATCGGCGTGGGCCGACGGAGCGGCAGAGTGGAGCACGTTGGGCCGGGCTGCTTCAGGAAACTGATCGAACAAGTCCGAGCGCACGCGCTCGCGCTCATTATCGATTTGTTCCGGCGTGGCCCCCAAGCGGCGCAGAATTTCTTCGGTCAACGCCAATGCGATCTCACCTTCGGCCGAGAATACGCTTTCGGCTCCGGCTTTCCGCAGAGCGACGACTTCACGCAAATACGCCGACCGCGCCAACACGCGAATTTCGGGGTTTAACTCACGGGCCATCCGAATGACTTCTTCACTCCCGTGAAAGCCGGAGGAGCTAAGGATTAAGCTGCCGGCGCGATCCACGCCTGCGGCTCGTAAGGTGTCCGACTGCGAGGCGTCGCCATAAACGGCATTGACGCCGTCCTTGCGCAGTTGATGAATCGTCGCCAGATTGAGCTCGATCACGGTCGGTTGAATGTCGTTTTCTCGAAGCAGCCGCGTCACGGTCCTGCCCACCGGCCCGTACCCGATGATCACGGCGTGGTACTGCGGCTCGTGGGGCGCGCCGCGCTCATGGGGAGCGTCGGCCGTGGCGTGCGCCCGGAACGAAAGCCATCGCCACGCTTGCGAATTTCGCGAAGCCCACTTGGTGAACGGATCGAGCATTCGGTAGAGCAGCGGGTTCACGGAGATCGACAGAATCGCTGCTCCCACCAAACCATTGTTCGCTTGCTCGTTCAGCAGCCCTAATTCCTGCCCCAACCCCGCCAGGATGAACGAGAATTCGCCAATTTGAGCCAGCGCGACGGAAACCGAGAGCGCCGTTTTGGGCGGATAACGCAGGAAGACCACAATTAGAAATGCGGCCAGAGGTTTCCCGAGCATGACAATGGCCAACGTCACCAACAACACGCTGGGAGCGTGAAACACCTGCGCGGGGTTAAACAACATGCCCGCGGAAACGAAAAACAACACGGCAAAGGCGTCGCGCATGGGAAGGGCTTCGGAAGCCGCCCGCAAGCTGAACTCGGAACGCCCAACCACCATTCCCGCCAGGAAGGCGCCCAGCGCCATGGATACGCCGAACACCACAGCGGAACCTGCGGCAATTCCCAGGGCCACCACCAAAATGGTGAGCGTAAAGAGTTCGCGAGAGCGCGTCTCGGCCACGCGGTTCAACAACCAGGGGACAACCCGACCACCCACGAGGAATGTAAACGCGATCAGGGCGGCGATCTTGAGCATCGCCAGGCCCAACGCAAGCGTCGCGTTCGACTCGGCCTTTGCCCCACCGAACAAGGCAGGCAACAACACCAGGACGACGACGGTAAATAAGTCCTCGACGACAAGCCACCCCACCGCAATGTGGCCAGCCGGGGTATGCAAATCGTTGTTGTCGGCCAAGACGCGCACGAGCACGACGGTGCTGGCGACCGAGATGGCGAGGCCAAACACAATTCCCGCCGACCCTCCCCACCCAAACGCCCAGCCAGCAACGGCGCCAAGCATGGTTGCGGCCAGACTTTGCACCACGGCGCCTGGCCCGGCGATACGTCGCACCGCGAGTAATTCGCTAAGGTGAAAGTGCAGCCCCACGCCAAACATGAGCAGCACCACCCCGATCTCGGCCATTTGCTCCGCCAGCTCGCGATTGGCGTTGAAACCGGGTGAGTTCGGTCCAACGATGACCCCCGCGACGAGGTATCCTACGAGGGGGGAGAGCCCCATTCGGTGCGTAATGTAGCCACAAACGAGAGCGGCCGCCAAACCTCCCGTGAGCGTCAGAATCAAGTCGAAGTGATGCATAAACGCATCATGTCGGTTCGCGTTGGATCCGACAACCCGAATTCTCGCGAGTCAAAACACATCCGAGAATTTTTATGGAACGCTAACAAAAAACCCCGCCGGAATTCGCGAACATGAATTCCAGGGCGGGGTTTTAGTGAGCGCGCCGGGACTCGAACCCGGGACCTACGGATTAAAAGTCCGTTGCTCTACCGACTGAGCTACGCGCTCGTAAAACGCGGCAGGAAGGCAGCTTGCGCTACGGCTTCTGTCGCAGGATGTTAGATTCTAGGAAATGATGCCGCATAAGCCAAGGAGAGGTCGCGTCTTTTGTCGAACCACCCTGACGGCTTTTGCTCAATTCTGCCAACCTTGCAGCACGATAAAGTTTTGGCGACGCCAAGCCTTTGCAACGCAATGATTGGCGTCCGCCACGCCGCGTCAGGTTCCTGCCCCACCTGATGCGGCGTTTTTCGTTGGCCAACGCCGCGTTCTGCACGGTTCCGCCCGCGGCGGTTGTGAAGTCTTGGCCGATGCCGTAAAATCCTCCGCTCGCCTCGCCGCCTTCTTGGGCCAGGTGTTTTCACTCTCAAAAACGGAAAAAAGGAGCGGAGTCATGGAGCGTACGCTCGTATTGCTCAAGCCGGACTGCGTCCAGCGACGGCTCATGGGAAAAATCATCGGGCGGTTCGAAGAAAAAGGGTTGAACATCGTCGCCATGAAGATGATGCAAATCACGCCCGAACTTTCCAAGAAACACTACGCCGAACATGTGAACAAGCCGTTTTATCCCGGCCTGGAGGCCTTTGTAACGGGCGCTCCCGTGGTCGCCATGATTGTTGAAGGCTTGGAGGTCATCCGCGTCATGCGCGAAATGCTCGGCGCCACAAGCGGTCTCAAAGCCGCCGCGGGCACCATTCGCGGCGATTACAGCAGCAGCCGACAGATGAACCTAGTGCATGCGTCGGACGGCCCCGAGGCGGCGGCGCGCGAAATCGCTCTTTACTTCCGCGATGAAGAGATCTGCGCTTACGAGCCGACCTTGACCCCCTGGATGAAGGCCGGAGACGAGTAGCCTCGATAACACGCCAATGGGAGCCCCTCGGCGGTGCTACGCGCCGCCCTGCGAACGAATCCCGCGTCTTAGCGGTGCTGCCGCCGCTCGACCGCGACAAAAGCCATGCGCAGGTCGGTCAGCACGTGGGTCAGTAGCGACTTTTCGTCCGCAGCCAGGTTGCCTTGCGTCTTTTCCTCCAGCATGCCAAGCAGGTCGATGTGATGCCGCGCTAAGGGCAGTCGCACCACGGGCTTGTTCTCAAACGGATCGGGGATTTGCCCCAGGGCGACCATGGCTTGCGTCGCCAGCGAAGTGATCAAGAACGCAAACGACGGCGGAGGAAGCGCTTCCTGATCGGGCGACGGCTCCGCTGCCGCCGTGGGCTTTTCGCCAGGGGCGGCCTCGGCGCGATGCTCCTTTTGCCGAAGGGCCTCCTTCTCGGCTTCGACCTGGGCTTTCCAGTCCGAATCGACAAGAATTCGCGGCTTTTCTTCAGGGTTTTGCGTCATGGCGAATTGAAACGAAGGTTAATTCGCGATAAAGCGTGAACACCTTCAGTTTGGCGATTTTCCGCGGGTTTGAAAAGTCGGATGCGAGGGGGGGAACGGCGCCACCTGCGTCATTCGGCGGCGCTCTCCTGGAGACGCTGCTCCAGGCAGTCCTTGACCTTGTCGAGCACGCGACGGACGGTGCGTTCCGAGCGAGCCACTTCCTCGGCGATTTCTTCGACCAGATAACCTTGCAAGCGGAGTTCGACCATGCGCCGCTGGACATCGGTTAGCCCCCGCGTGAGCAACTCCACTTCCTCCAGAACGGCCAAAGTCTCGGCCGGCGACGGTTCGCGCGTGATCGCCTCATGACATAACGGGGTGCTTCCGTCGCCCCCCTCGTTTTGCTCCTGGTCGATGCGGCGTTTGCCCGCCGTGTGATGCTCGACTTTGCGGCGCAACTTGTTCAAGGTGATGACGGCGAGTAACCGCCACAAGTCGCCGCTGTTGAGCAGTTCGTATTGCCCTTCCCGCGCCCGCACGAAGAAACTGCGATAGGCCGATTGCACGACGTCTTCCGCGTCGATCCGGCGCGACAACTTCGACGAAAGCCGGCTGCTGGCCAACGAGGTGAGCCGCCCCACATAACGGGCAAAGAGCGTGCGCGCCGCGTCCTGGTCGCCCTGACGATAGCGCTCCATTAGCTGCAGAGAATCGTCCGCTTGGATCGAGTCGTCTTGCATGACCGTCATGGCTTTCGCATCACAGGGGACAGCACGTCAGGGCCCAACCAAGACCATCTCACGCTTCGCCGTCCTATTAGGTAAGATTATACACCACAAGGGCGTGATTCCCAAGCCAGTTACGACCGCTTCACGATGGCGGTTAGGCGATGGGGGCTGGAATGTCAGCCCCGATGACTCGCAAGGCGAAGTCGAAGAGGGCAGTTAAGCGAACCGACGACCATGCAAGATCTACCCATAAAAACCAACGCCGTCGCAGGAAGTTTCCAACAAATTCGCCATATCCTGGCGATGATCCGCTTCAGCCATACGCTGTTCGCCCTGCCGTTCGCCCTCTTGGCCGCGGTCATGGCTTGGACAACCCCCACGCCGGAAGGTTCGGTTCATCCGTTCCGTTGGCGTGAATTGCTCGGAATTTTGCTATGCATGGTGTTCGCCCGCAGCGCCGCCATGGCGTTCAACCGGATCGTGGATCGGAAGATCGATGCGGAAAACCCTCGTACGCGGATGCGCCACCTGCCGGCGGGTTTGCTCACCGTCCGGGGGGTATCGCTTTTTACGGTCCTTTGCTCGGCGGGCTTCGTCGCTTCGACCTTGTTCTTTTGGCCGAACGTGCTGCCCGTCGTTTTGTCGCTCCCGGTGCTGGCGTTTTTGTTGGGGTATAGCTTCGCGAAACGGTTCACGGCGCTGGCGCACTTTTGGCTAGGCGCCGCCTTGATGCTGGCGCCGATCTCGGCCTGGATCGCCCTGCGCGGCGAAGTGCTGATGTCCGCCCCTTCCGACCTGCTGCCCGCCGTGCTGCTTGGCTCGGCGGTGCTCTTGTGGGTTTCGGGCTTTGACATCATTTATGCCTGTCAGGACGTGGAGTACGACGCCAAGGTTCACCTGCGCAGCGTGCCCGCGAAGTTCGGCGTGGCGGGGGCCTTGCGATTGGCGGCGCTGTGTCACTTGGGCATGTTGGGAATTCTCGTCGCCTTGCCGCTGCTCTGCCCGCAATTGCCGCTGGGGGGAATTTACTGGGTCGGCATCGCCGCCGCCGGCGCGTTACTCGTGTACGAGCACGCCTTGGTGCGCCCCGACGACCTGACCCGCGTAAACACCGCGTTCTTTCACGTGAACTCCATCATCAGCATCGGCCTGTTCCTCGTCGGCACGCTCGATTTGCTGTGGCGGTAGCCTCATAATCGATTGTATTTCGCGAAAAAAAGGTCAAGATTCCTCTGCATATGCGTTCGAGGAAATCGGCCCCCCCGGGCGTTTGGCGAAGTGGCGTGACAACGCCCCAGCAATTTTTCGCTTCCACGCAATCCTAAGCATCCTCGCCAGGCGCGCCGAGGGGCGATTTGAGCGTCTCCGCTAGGCTCCGTTTTCGTTGTTAGGGTGCGTACGCCCCGCCACGTATCGAAGGCGAAAATATTTCAAACAATAGTTACGGCGAACGAAGTAAATAACTCATGCGCCAACGAGGCGTGAATTATCCATGAATTGCGCACAAGAAGGCACAGACTTTTTGACGCAACTTCTTTTACCTATTTCACTTGAGCGAAACAATCTTGTTTTTGTACATTTGTACCGTATAATAAAGACGTGCGGCCAAAGCCGGCAAGCCCGAAGGAACGAAACGACCGATACAAACCAAGTTAGTACGTTCCTTAACGGAATTCGTTCTCCACTGCGCGGACCAAGGCGGCCTCAGCCAACCAAGAGGCCGTTTTCCCCCCGGCGATCTTGACCCTCAATCGCAGTTTGCTTATCTTCCCGCGACTCTTGGGGGTTGTTGGTCATCGTGGGGCTGGATTCATGCCGTTTTTGGAGCGTGGGGCTGGCAGGTGGCGCGGCGGCGTTTTCGTCGCGATTGCGCTCGTGTCGGGCTGCTCGTTCTGGCATGAAGAGATCGAAAAGCCGTCGACCTTGCCCGCGGCGCGCATGTCGCCCGATACCGTGGTGCTGGAGATCTTCACGCTGGAGTCTCCCAGTGACGACGGCCGGCTGAGAGAGGAAATCTGGCGTCAGCTCGACGAACAGCACTTGCCGCCGGAGGTCCGTTTGCCGCTGGCGGCCAATGGCGTGCGGTGCGGCCGGTGCGGGGTGCAGTTGCCGCCGCCGGTGTTCCAGCTTCTGGACGAGTCCAACCGGGCCGCCATTGAAGCGAATTCGTACGCCCAGGGAGCGCCGGGCGCCTTGGTGCGTCGTCGCTTGCAAAGCCGGGCGGGCCGACGCGGCCGCATCGCCATGAGCGGGCCGCACCCCCATTTGGAAACCCTGTGGAATGAGCAAGGCGAACTGCGGGGCGAGTCGTACGAACAAGCAACGTGCGTGATCGCCGTGCGCACCTTTCCGCTGGGCGATGGCCGCGTGCGCGTTGAGCTGACCCCCGAAATCGAGCACGGTCCGCTCAAGCAGCGGCTGGCGGAAGGCGACGGCGCCCTGCGCTGGGAAGCCAGCCAGGAACGACGGGTGTATGACGCGCTCGTCATGGAATCGCTCTTGGCGCCAGGACAAACGTTGATTCTCTCCGCGACACCCTCGCTAGCGGGGTTAGGCCGAGCGTTCTTCGTACGCGAGACGGATCGGGGACCTCGGCCGTTGTACTTGGTGGTGCGGCTCGCGCAAACGCAGCACGACGACCGCTTCGCCCCGGAGCAAATCGCCTCGCCCGTGGTTACCCCTGCCGAGTAGTCCGTGGCCTTGTCCAAATCCGTGGCCTTGTCCAAACAGGGTCGCGGTTTGATACTATCGGTACGCTGGGTGTGCCGCTCTTGCTCGACGCGTGCGTCGCAGGAATAGGATGCGACGCAATCGCATTGCCGGACCACAAACGCCCACCCTTCTTTCGCCGCTTACCTACCTCGGGAGAACTGTCATGCCGTTGATTCCTTTGCGCACGCTGCTTGATCACGCCGCCGAAAACGATTACGGCGTGGCGGCGTTTAACGTGAACAACATGGAGCAAATTCAGGCCATCATGGAGGCGGCCCAGGAAATCGGGGCGCCGGTCATCGTGCAGGCCTCCCGCGGCGCGCGCAAGTACAGTCAGGACGCCTACTTACGGCATCTCATGCTGGCCGCCGCCGAGTTGTACCCGAAAATTCCGATTGTCATGCATCAGGATCACGGCAACAGCGTGCAAACGTGCTTGTCGGCCATTGAGAACAACTTCACGTCGGTCATGATGGATGGCTCGCTCAAAGAGGACGGCAAGACGCCCGCTCCCTACGAGTACAACGTGAAGGTCACGCGCGAGGTCGTTCAATTGGCGCATCCAAAGAACGTATCGGTGGAAGGCGAATTGGGCTGCCTTGGTTCGTTGGAGTCGGGTCAGGGCGAGGCGGAAGACGGCCACGGCGCCGAAGGGGTCCTATCGCACGATCAACTCTTGACCGATCCCGCTCAAGCGGAAGATTTTGTGCGTCAAACCGGGGTCGATGCTCTAGCCGTGGCCATTGGCACCAGCCACGGCGCGTACAAGTTCACTCGCAAGCCCGACGGCGAGATTCTCGACATGAAGCGGATTGAAGAAATCCACCGCCGTTTGCCCAACTGCCACCTCGTCATGCACGGCAGTTCGTCGGTTCCGCAGGATTTGCAGGACCTGATTAACCAGTACGGCGGCAAGATGAAGCAAACTTGGGGCGTGCCCGTCGAAGAGATTCAACGCGGCATCAAGCACGGCGTGCGAAAGATCAACGTCGATACCGACAACCGCATGGCCATGACCGCCGCTATTCGCGAAGTGCTAACCAAGCACCCCGAAGAATTCGACCCGCGCAAATACCTCGAACCGGCCCGCACGGCGATGAAAAAGGTCTGTATCGACCGCATGACCGCCTTCGGTCAGGCAGGCCAGGCGGCCGGCGTACTCCGCACGCTGTAGGCGGCGTTAAGGAGAATTGGAACAGGAAGCCACGGAGAGGCGTTTAGAGAAATGCGGTGAGTCGGATCATCGCCCGAGTTTCGATGTCCGACTCATGGGTCCAAGCGACGACGCGGACCGGCGTCGCGGAAAATGCCGGTCCCGTTTCAAACCTCCCCACGGTTTCGCTTTCTCTACGCTTGCTCCTGTTTCCTGGCTTTGTTTCGGAAACAACCTCCCTCGGACTTACCAAACCGAACGAGTGATCTCCGAACCGGAAGCGTTATTCGGACTTTGCCGCTTGAGGTTCGCAAGCGATGACGATGCGCGTCGACGCCGCGTTCGTCAAATGCAATGCGAGTTTACGAACGCCGCGGTTGTCGCCTTGTTCGGCGGGCTGGGGCGAGGTGGGAAGCGGCGCGGCGTCCATTACCTGGAGCTGCGCGTCTTTCGGTTCCAGCAAACGAACTTGCAATCGTTTGCCCTGCTGTTCGAGTGTTGCGGCGGCGCCTTTGGCGTCGAGCGTGATCTTCGCGCCTGTGTGCAAGAACCACCAAAGATCGCTGGGTTGCTTGCACTCGATTTCATCGGTCACAAGCACGCCGCCGTCGTCGCGCAAGGTTAAAGTTCGCTGCACCCGTTCGGCGTGCGCCGCATACGCGGGCGTCAAATCGGCTACGACCGTTGGCTCGGCGGCGTCGGGTTCAAAGCGAATCACGCGCGCATGCGCCTTAGGGTCTTGATCGGGGCCGTCGTCCGGGTTGAGAACCAAGGTGTTGTGGCCTTCGGCGCGCAAGCGGTAGTAGTCCCACCGCTGCGAGCCAAAGTAACCGGGAAAGTTGTAGTTATCGCTTCCCAAATCGACGAACCACCGCTCGCCCAGCGCGTCGAGCACGAAGGTTCCAATATCCAAGTGGCTGTGGTTCACCGCGTTGTTGCCCGCCTTGAAGGCGACGAAGGTTGCTTGCGGATCGTTCCACGCCGAGCGGAGCGTCACGGCTTCGGTGTCGCGAAAGTAAACGTTGCGCGGCAGTTCCGGAATCTTGTCGGGCGCTCCTTGCGGCGGATACCAAATGACATCCAGCGCGTGCGGTTCGGCGTATTGCCGCTGATACGCGGAATAAAGCGGTTGTTCAAAACGTTGCGCCAGCCAGAACAATGCCGGTTCGCGCGTCGTGGTGGGTCGGCCCATGTCGGCAAAGTTAAACGCCAACCCGGTAGGGCCTTGCAGATGAATTGGAAAATGTCCCGTACGGTCAAAACCTTCGGCCTTGGATCGTTCGAAGTCGGTTCCCAAAGCCGACTCCAGCGCCGCCAACATCATCACGTTGTAACTTGTGGCGTAGCGCCAGTAAGAGATGCTTTCGCCCCAGGCGCCATCGGGCGCATAGCTGGACATCGCCAAAGGCACGCTGCGAATCGCCATGACAAGAATGTCGCCCGCTAATTTCGGTTCTTCATCGGCAATCGCCAGCGCGCCCGCCGTCAAACCGCCGTTGCACACCTGGTTCCAATTGTGATGAGCTTTGCGCCATCCGAGCGTCGGTTTACTTCCCGGCGTAAGCCCGTGCCGCACGATGGCTTCGCGAATCACGCGGCGCTGCTCGTCGGTCCAATCGTGGTAAAGCCAGTCGTACCCGATGGCGAAGGCGTGCGTCATTTCGCCGGTGTCGAGAAAGTGCGACGGATTCCAGTCTTTGAACGCCGCCGCCGTTTCCAGTTCGCGCCACACACGATCGCGGTAGCGGTCATCGCCGGTCAAGCGGTAGACCAGCGACAGCGTATAAACGCGTCCGAGTACGGCGCGGCTCGTCGCCAATAAGCGTTTGCCGTCGGGAATGCGATACTCCGAGGGTTTCGCCTCGAGCAGTTCATTCGCATCACGGCGTAACTTCGCACACCACACACGCAGCACCGGGTCTTGTTCGACGCGCGATTGGAGTTGCTCAAAACCCTGCGCGTCGAGCAACAAGCGTGGATGATCCGCTTTTAGCCGTGCCAGCACTTGCTCCGCCGTGGGCGGGGCGTTCTCATCCTCGCTCGCGCTGGCGCCGGGAAGGGAAACCAGCAGAAGCATCAGCGTGACGGCGACAACGATCAACTTTATCTTCATGGCGACAACTCCTTCGATCGGAAATCTCGAATCGACGGCGAACATCGGCCAGTCCGTCGCGTTAGCGCGTCGATGCGGGCCAGGCCATGCCGACCACATCGAGATCATAGTTTGTGAAGGCGTGATACTTCCCGCGCAGCCAAAGGACGAAGCTCGTATCGCTGCGTCCCCAGGGCACAATGGGCCGCAAGTGATCCTCGGTGGCGTTAGGAGTCAGGCACTCAAACGCCGGGTTCTTGCCCGAAGGATCGAGCACCGCGCGATGCACCTCGTAATGCCCGCTGGCGTTGGGGCGCCCGGTGGCGACATCCACATTCGACGAGAGATACACCACGTTCGTTCGATAAGGATCAATACAAATGTTTCCGGTGTAATCGTCCTCGCCCACGTACAGCCGTGATCCCGCGTAGGCGACTTGCGCACTTTGCCACTTGGCGCCGTCCCAACGGGCGTAATGGTAACGGAGGTCGTGGCCGGCCTGCGGATGCCCCGATTTCAGCCCGCCCGAATCCTTTTGCACTGAGAACACCATCACGGGGCGGCCTGCGCCGTCGAGATGGAGATCGCTGGTCCATGCCACGTTTTGCGCATCGCCCGCGAAGACGCGCGTCGCTTCCTCGGGCGTCACCGGGCCGTCGTCGACCGCTTTAATTTTTTCCCCATTGCTTCGATAGAAAGCATGGTTGGAGTAGTACGCGTGATAAATGCTGTTATCGTAGTCCCGCGGATGCGCTTCCGTGAAAATAAAGTGAATCGTTCCGCGGCCGTCGGATGCGTACTTAACATACGGCCGGTGCTTAACCGGGCTTTCAAAGTGGATCCACACACCCCGGGCAGTCCAGCTTTGCCCCTCGTCGTCGGATGTCATCCAAGAGGGTTTGAACGTCGCATCGTAACCGCGGAAAAAGTTATACAACCGGCCTCGTCCCTCGTTCTCCTCGGTCAACCGAAAGAGATTTGAATACGTCACATGGGACGAAGGACTGGGCACAAAGGTTTGTTCTTCTTCCCAGGCGGTGGTGTCGCCGGGCCGCGCGGTCACGCGGTAGTAGATGAGGTTCTCGCCGCCGTGTTTGCAATACATGGCCAGAATGCGTCCATCGCCCAGCACCAGCAATGCGGGCGAGTCATGATCGTCATATTGAAACCGTTCACGCAGCACGCTGCGATGCAAGGCGCCCGTCGCCAGGTCGTACGTGACGACCTCCACATTTCCGCGGCGGGCGATGTCGTGTGAGCCGGAAGCGATCGTGCCGAGGATCAACTTGCCGTCATGGACGATGGCGCGTTCGTCCTCGAACCAGCACCAGCCGCCGTCATCGTTGAAGGTGATCAGGGGAGACTCCGCCAGGGCCAGCGGCGGCGTCAAGGCGGACAACAGCAGCACACAAGAGAGGACTCGCGATCGCGCCATGGGTAAGTCTCCCGAAACTGGCGGTAGGTGGGCAGGGTTATCGCGTCCAATGTGGATGGTAGCATTGCAAACGCCCGCCGCACAGCACACAATCGAACATTCCCGCCGAACCATCATCCTTCCTTGATAGATAATGATGAAGCGACTTCGATTGATCTGCGCGTTCTTGCTCTGGGTTGCGGCTCCCTTGAGTGCGTGGGCTCAAGAGCGTCCCAATATTATCGTGTTTCTGGCCGATGATTTGGGCTGGACCGATCTGGCGTGCTACGGCAGCGATTTGCATGAGACGCCCCACCTGGACGGACTCGCGCGCACCGGAGTGAAGTTCACCGACGCCTATTCCGCGTGCACGGTTTGTTCGCCCACGCGCGCTTCGTTGCTGACCGGCAAATATCCTGCGCGATTACATGTGACCGACTGGATCGCGGGCCATGAGCGTCCCCAGGCAAAACTGCGCATTCCGGACTGGACGAAGCAACTGAACCATGAGTACGTCACGCTGGCCGAAGTGTTGCAGCAAGCGGGCTATCAAACCGCACACATCGGGAAATGGCACTTGGGCCCCGACACGCACGGGCCTACGAGCCAAGGGTTTCAAGTGAACATTGGCGGAACGAGCGCGGGCTCCCCGCCGGGCGGCTACTTCTTGCCCAATCAATTGGACCTGCCCGGCGCTAAAGAAGGCGAGTATCTTACCGACCATTTGACCGATCGTGCAATCGAACTAATCGAGCAATGGCGCGAGAAGCCGTTCTTCCTTTACCTTCCCTCGTATGCGGTTCATACGCCCATTCAAGCCAAGCCCGACCTGGCCGAACATTACCGCGAAAAGATCGAACCGGAACACAAGCACCGCAACGCCGACTACGCGGCCATGGTTCACAACCTGGACGAGAACATTGGCCGGGTCCTGGCGAAGCTCGATGAGTTGAAGTTGACCGAACGCACGCTGGTGATCTTTACCAGCGACAACGGCGGACTAACGCAAGTGAACGGACGCCCCACCGGCGTAACGAACAACACACCGCTGCGTCGCGGCAAAGGCTCGGCGTATGAAGGCGGCGTGCGCGTGCCGCTGATCGTGCGCGGTCCCGGCGTGGCGCAAGATGCGGTTTGCGATGAACCTGCGATGACCGTCGACCTGTTCCCCACCGTGGCGGAGTGGGCCGGCGTGGCGTTACCTGACGACGCGAAAACTTCGCTCGATGGCATGAGTCTGGCGGCCGTCTTACCGAACCCGGAAGGAACCTTGCGCCGCGAGGCGCTTTATTGGCACTACCCGCACTATCATCCCGGCGGCGACGGACCCTACAGCGCCGTTCGTGCCGGCGATTGGAAATTGATTGAACACTTGGAGGATGGACGACTGGAATTATTCAACTTGCGGGAAGATTTGGGAGAACAAAACGATCTAGCGGAAGAACGGCCGGAACACGCCAAGCAGTTACTCGCGCAATTGACTGCGTGGCGGCAATCGGTTGGCGCGCAAATGCCTACCGAGAACCCGAGTTACGATCCGGAGCGAGCCACAGAAGCGGCGCCGCGCAAGAAAGCAACGCCGAAGAAAAAAACGAACGCCGCGTCCTCCGAAAGCGCCGACGCCGCTGCCGCTTCGGCGGTCACGCCAAGTCCTGACGAGCGGCCCGATGTACGCCAACTGCAAACAGCCGCGATCGAATCCAAACAGGCCGACTGGGGCCACTGGGGCGCCGACCCCGCCAAGTATTCGAGTTGGACCAGTCACTCCAACCGATTGATCCCGGTTTACACGTACGGCATCAACCTGGACAACGTGCGTAAGAACAACGCCTATCACAGCGAACAGCGGTTGGTCCAACTGTACGGCCGGTTACCCGAAGCGACGCTCAACCCGAACGCCGCGTACTTCGATCAAACCGCCGTGTACGACTTGCAAAAGGAAGCATTTGCGGCCGGCAAAAAGCACATCATTCTGATTGTGTTCGACGGCATGGATTGGCAAACCACGGCCGCGGCGGCGTATTACAAATCCGGGAAGATCTACCGCGAAGGCCGCGGTTCCGGCTTGTTCTGGCAAGACTATCGGGGCGCCGAAACCGATTTCGGTTTTTTCGTCACCAGCCCCTGGAGCAATTCCGAAGGTGTGGATGTCGATGCGCAAACCGTGGCCGATGTGAGTCGCGGACTTAGCGGCGGATATGACCCTGCGTTCGGCGGCTCCGAACCATGGGCGGCGGCGGCGGACCCGCGTTACTTGCTAGGCCAAAACCGCAACCGACGGCACGCCGTGACCGACTCCGCCTCGTCAGCCACGTCGCTCACGGCCGGCATTAAGACCTACAACGCCGCGATTAACGTGGCTCATGATGGCTCGCAGGTCGCGCCCCTCGCCCGGGAGTTGCAAGCCAACCGCGGGTTCTCGATTGGCGTGGTGACAAGCGTTCCGATCAGTCACGCCACGCCGGCCTGTGCATACTCGAACAACGTCACGCGCAACGACTACCAAGACCTGACGCGCGACTTGCTCGGTCTACCGTCGATCGCGCATCGCGATCCACCTACGCCGGGGGTCGAAGTGCTCCTTGGCGCCGGCTGGGGCGAAGTCGCGGAAAAGGAGGAAAAGCAAGGAGCCAACTACATTCCTGGCAATCGCTTCCTTGCGCCGGGCGATCGTGTCAGCATTGATGCGGCGCAAGGCGGACGATATATCGTGGCCGAGCGCACCCCAGGTCAAAACGGTGCGCAACTTCTGGCCGCCGCCGCACAGCAAGCGGTGGCGCAGCAGAAACGGCTCTTTGGCTTTTTTGGCGTCAAAGGCGGACACTTGCCGTTCCAAACCGCCGATGGCCGGTACGACCCCGCCCCCAGCGTGAAGGACGTGGAGAAGTATTCGCCCGCCGATATTGAAGAGAACCCCACCTTGGCCGATATGACCCGCGCCGCGCTCTCGGTACTGGAGCATGACCCTGAAGGTTTCTGGCTCATGGTGGAAGCGGGCGACGTGGACTGGGCCAATCACGCCAACAACCTGGACAACTCGATCGGCGCCACGCTCAGCGGCGACGACGCCTTCCGCGCCGTGGTCGAATGGATCGAAGCGCGCAAAGCCTGGGACAATACCGCCGTGATCCTCACCGCCGATCACGGCCACTTCTTGGTTCTCGACAAACCCGAAGTGCTTATCCAAAAGTAATCATGCTGCGAAACCAGTTCGCAATGCGCAGCATGAGTTCATTAGGCAAACTCGGTGTACGCCTTACGCCGATTCCGTAGAGGCGCGGACAAGCACGATGTCGGCGTGATCGGCGCGAGTGCAGTCTTCCCAAAACGTGCGAACTTCCGGAAACCGCTCGGCCGGCGCCACGCCGCCGCGGCTCTCCATTCGGCGCGAGCAAATCAAACGGCCATTCTCGTAGGCAATCGAGATTTCATGCTCCAGCCAGTCGCAATGGTTCGTCACGTTGTACGGAAGCGCATAGCCGGTAAAACCCGGCGGCAGCGCGATCACATGTTGTTCGATTAAACGCATCACCGACGGAGCCTGCAACGGATGTCGGCGCTCGGCCGCACTCACCGGGCCGGTGAACTCGAACGCTTCGGCCCAGGGCATACGGAACAGCAGCAAGTCTTTCACCGGTCGACCCCAGCGGCGCAGATGAACGCGGTAGCGATAGGTCACATCGCGGCTGAGATCGTCGAGGTCGTCAATTTCAATCTCATCGACTTGCGCGCCGGGGCGTTCTTCCGAAACGCTTTGCGCAATCACCCGGCGGCGATGCTCCTCATGCCGGTCGCGCAGCATCATGCGGTACATTGCCGCGCGTTCGCCAGTCACCGTGGTTTGGACGCGGTACGTAAAGTCTCCTTCGGCCGAGAGCTCGCCTTCGCAGCAACGTTCGACGCGTTGCCGCTCCGGCGGATCCTGCGGAATGTCGATCAGCCGCGGTTGCCCGTTGCTTGCGAAGTGGTTCACGTGCGCGTCGTCGCCCAGCAGGAGGGCTTGCACGCCTTGATCGTTCAGCGGCAACGAACCAAAGGTGTAAGGTCCCGCGGCGGGGTCGAGCCAGAGATCATGCCCTTCCACTTTGGCGATGACAATGGCGTGATCAAAACGACGCGCCGGAAGCATCACGCGACGGCCGTTCATGCTGGTGAGCAAGATGGCGACTTTCGCCGGCACACGCAGCTCCTCCAACAGCGAAACCATGAGCGACGACTTGTCTTTGCAGTCGCCGCGCAGGTCTTCCAGCATTTGCACGGCGTCGCGAATGCGCGGCGCTTCCAGTTCGCTGGGGTGGCGACCGTAGCGCACGTCGCGCGCGGCGTATTGAAATACCGCCATCACCCGATCTCGGTCGGTCGTCGCCGTTTGTCCTAATTGCTGCGCCAGATCTTTAATCGCTTTAGGAATCTTCTTGCCAGGAAGCAGGTCTTTCGCATAATGCCGGGCGACCGGCTCCCAGTCGTGCAGGGTGCTGAAGTCGATCCAGGGGGCGAAGTCGCGCGGGGGCGGCGTCCAGGCGTCGGTTTCGATTCCGCCCAGGTTGCGCAAGTCCCATTGATACACGCGGTAGCGTCCGTGCTGCGATTCTTCGGGCTTCCAATCGCAATGGTGCAGTTCGATTCGGGCGGTGAACGGCTCGGCCACGGCAAGCGTTAATCTCCGTCGACGGCAAGGCCAGAGCCAATGCAAGACAAAGTCGCCCCAGACCACCGGGCCGGCTTCGTCCGGAACGAAATGATCGACCTGATGTTCGAACTCCACCACCACGCCAGGGCGTAGTGGAGAGAACACGAGTTTGAGTCCCCAGTCGCGCGCCGTAACCTGCCCCACCTGCTTCGCCGCTTTGCGAATACGAGCGCGCGGCATGCGTTTGACGCCCGGCGGCAGAAACACGCCTTGATCGTCGGGAAGATACACCTGAGCGCGCTTCACCGTGGGCCGCCAGCGGCGCGGATCGTACACCACGCCTTTCTCGTCCCACTCGGCCAGGTTCGCATCGCCAAAGGGAACCGTCACCAGGTGCATGCGGCGCGAGGTCGTGCCGTCGCGATGCAGCGCCACAACCACATCTTCCAGCAACACCAATTCGCCCCAGTGCGCCGCTTCGGCCAGGTCGGGCGGATCGGCCAGAAGCTCCTCAGCAGAAATGCGCGGCGCAAACCGATCTAATGGCCGCGGCCAACGCAATCGCGTCCTTAAAAGTTTCCGTCGCGCCCGAGGCGTGGGAACAGGAGTGGCGGTCATCCGCGCATTATGCCGAATGCCCACAGGACGAAACAGGGGACAAAGAACACAGGCGTCACGTGTTCGTCGTCCGGAGTTCTCTGGAGAACTCTCGGTCGAAGTCTTGCGACATTCGTCCCGAATGGCGTTATCGGCCGGCGCCACCGGGCCAACAGCGTCAGGTTCGCAGGCGTGGTCGCTCGATCTGGTTGTTTGGCGCCGTATTTCCAGTCGCGGCATGTTCGCAACGTCCGCCACAAACGCTCCTGCAGCTACTTGAAGCGACGAAACCAGACCAGCTACTGGTCACACGACAGCAAGCGCCGAGCGACGGCCGCGCAGCGCATGTCGTGCGACGAGACAGCATGAGAAACCTTGGGAGGCCCAAGCGACGTTTTCCTGGACGATGAATTTCGTTACCATAAAGCTCCACTGATGAATTTGACCCACGCCGATCCACCCCGCCGCGGAAATCTGCACGTGAGGAACGCGCCCATGCGATTGCGCCATGAATTATCGATTCAATCCAGGCTCGTCCTGTTCCCCGTCGCGCTTGTATTGGCCAGTGGGCTGGTCTTTTGCTCGGGTTGCGAGAGCCGCGTCACCACGGAATCGGCAGTCGCCAATGCGGCTCCACGCGCGGCGGAAGTGAAACCCGCCGCCGCACCGGAAACCGACTCAACCGTGAACGAACCTTCCGCCGACGCTCCCGCGGAGGCTCCGCCGCAAGATCCGGCCGCCACCGAGCCCCCCCGCGACGCGCAGCAGCCGGATACCGAAACTCCCGCCGAGCCTGCCGAAGAACTCGCCGTTGCGGACGATGGAATCGCGGAGAACGAGGCGAATGAAAACCAAGAGACGGAAAACGCCAGTCCCTTCGCACACCGCATTCCCACGCCCGACTTTCCCAAGGACATGGAATGGCTCAACACCAGTGGGCCGCTGCGCATGAGCGACTTGCGAGGAAAGTTCGTTCTGTTCGACTTCTGGACCTACTGCTGCATTAATTGCATGCATGTGCTGCCCGAGTTGAAGAAACTGGAAAAGGCGTACCCAAACGAATTGGTGGTCATCGGCGTGCACTCGGCCAAATTCGAAACCGAGCAAGACGCAGAGAACATCAAAGAAGCGATTCTTCGCTATGAAATCGAACATCCTGTCGTCAATGACAACCAGCACGTGATCTGGAATGCCTACGGCGTGCGAAGTTGGCCGACGATTTTAATGATCGACCCCGAGGGGAACGCCGTATGGGGCCGCAGCGGCGAGTTCAAATTCGAACAAATTGACGCGCTACTGAAACGAGCGCTTCCCTACTATCGCGAAAAAGGCGTGCTGGACGCCACGCCCCTTCGATTTGATCTCTTGGCGCATCGGCAGGAAGCCACGCCGCTGCGTTTTCCCGGCAAGGTGCTTGCCGACGAGGCCGGCAATCGCCTGTTCATCGCCGACAGCAATCACAACCGGATTGTCGTTACGAATTTGGCAGGCCAGCTTCAAGACATCATCGGTTCCGGCGCTCTCGGGGCGAACGACGGCGACTACGAACAAGCCACCTTTGATCATCCTCAGGGCATGGCGTTGCACGGAGAGACGTTATACGTAGCGGACACCGAGAACCATCTGCTACGAAAAGTCGATCTGCAAGGGAAGAAGGTCACGACCATTGCCGGCATTGGCGAACAAAGCCGTAGCGGGTGGCCCGGGTTGGAGAAATTAGGACCGTTCGATCCTCCCCCCGAGCGCTGGAGCGGCAAACCAGCCCAAACCGCACTCAGTAGCCCCTGGGCCCTGTGGGTGCATGAACAAGACCTGTACATCGCCATGGCCGGCCCTCATCAGATTTGGAAGATGCCGCTCGATGAGTCGGAGATTGGCCCCTACGCCGGCAACGGGCGGGAAGATATTGTCGATGGTCCGCTCTTGCCCAAGATTCCCTATGAAGAAGGTTACGCATCGTTCGCGCAGCCCAGCGGCTTGACCTCCGACGGACAATGGCTCTATGTGGCCGACAGTGAAGGCAGCTCCATCCGCGCGGTCCCCTTTGATCCCGCGGGGGAGGTGAAAACGGTCGTGGGAACAGCTCACTTGGAATTCGGCCGATTGTTCGAGTTTGGCGACGTGGACGGGCAAGGCGAAGCCGTTCGCTTGCAGCACGTGCTGGGCGTGACGCACCATGATGGCAAACTCTACCTGGCCGACACCTACAACAACAAAATCAAAGAGTTGGACCTGGCCTCCAAGTCGGTCAAGACCATCGCGGGCCATCAAGACGAAACGAACGATCCTGAACAGAAAGCGTTTGATGAACCCGCAGGCATCGCCTATGCCGGCGGAAAGCTCTACGTCGCCGATACGAACCACCACCGCATTCGCACGATTGACTTGAGTCAGAATTACGCCGTTGCAACGTTAGAGATTCAGGGTTTGACGCCGCCCGCCCCGGTCGACACGCCGCAAGCTCCGGCGTTTGTCGGCGTCGAGCGCGTCGTCACGCCGCTTGCCGCGGTCAAACCGAAGGACGGCAAGATTTCGCTTCGCGTCAACCTTGAACTACCGGCAGGCTGGAAGATCAACGCTTTGGCTCCGAACGGTTATCGCGTTGAAGCGAACGAAGACTCCGGTCCTGTGGATCGCGCGGCGCTGGGCAAGATGACGCGACTTCAAGAGCCGTCGGCGCAGTTCACCATCGAGCTTCCCGTAACCGGAGAAGGGAAAGATTCGCTCGACGTTGGCGTCACCTTTTATTACTGTCAGGAGGGGGGCGAAGGTTTGTGCAAAGTAGGCAACGCCGCTTGGTCGGTTCCGTTGGAAGTGTCCGCCGCGGGTCAGGACGCGGTCGAAGTCAGTCATCAGGTTAAGGAATAGCTGCGAAGTTGTTAAACTTTCGCACAATTCCAAGTACCACGTCCATTAATGCTGGCTTTTCGACGAATCTCCCCCTACACTTCGTGCTTCGTAACAAGCGGCGAATCACGGTCGAGCGTACGAACTCACCGGGTTCGCCGCAGTCGGTTTGATCGTCTTCTGCGATTCTTGGGAGTTGTTCATGTATTGGCCCGTTGCTCCGTTTCGTTCGTCCGGTTCGATGAATCGTCGCGCGTTTTTGGCGACGTCGACTTCGCTTGCCGCTGCCGCGATTTGGTCAACTCGGGCGGAAGGCGTCGTGCGACGGCGGGTCAGTTTCTCGGACTATCCGTTCCAATTAGGCGTCGCTTCGGGAGATCCCTCGGCCGACGGATTCGTCCTGTGGACGCGTCTGGCGCCCGATCCGGTCAACGGCGGCGGCATGCCGCAAGAGGCGATCGAAGTCGCCTGGCAAGTAGCCGAAGACGAGCAAATGACGCGCATCGTTCGCGAAGGCGTCACCGTGGCGAATCCGGATTGGGCCCACTCGGTGCATGTGGAAGTCGCAGGGCTCGCGCCCGATCGTTGGTACTTTTTCCGCTTTAAGGCTGGCGATGAAGTCAGCGCGGTTGGGCGGGCTCGCACGTTTCCGGCGCCGGACGCCGTTCCCTCGCGAATGCGTTTCGCCTTCGCCTCGTGTCAACACTATGAACAGGGCTTGTATACGGCGTACGAGCATATGGCCAAGGCCGACTTGGACCTCGTAGCCCACCTGGGCGATTACATTTACGAAGGCTCCGCCAGTACGCGAGAGAATGCGCTGCGGCGCCACAACAGCCGAGAAATCGAGACGCTCGACGAATACCGCAACCGGCATGCGCTCTATAAAACAGATCGACTGCTTCAGGCCGCGCATGCGATGTGCCCTTGGATCGTGACGTGGGACGATCACGAGTTCGACAATAACTGCGCTGGCTCCATTTCGGAGCAGAGCGGCGTGCGGCCGGAAGAGTTTCTCCAGCGTCGTGCGAGGGCCTATCAGGCGTACTACGAGCACATGCCCTTGCGGCGTGCGTGTTTGCCGCGAGGCCCCGACATGCTGCTTTACCGCAAAGTAACCTTCGGGCGATTGGCGCAGTTCTTCGTGCTCGATACCCGCCAGTACCGTACCGACCAACCGTGCGGCGACGGCAACAAGCCGCCCTGCGACGCCGTTTACGACCCCAAAGCAACGGCGCTGGGCGAACAGCAAGAGGCGTGGCTCACGGAGGGTTTGGCCGCATCGCCTGCCCGTTGGAACGTGCTGGCGCAGCAAATCATGATGGCGCGCGTCGATCGAGCGCCGGGCGACATCGTCGCCTACAGCATGGACCAATGGCCTGGTTATGAAATGAACCGCCGCCGCGTCCTGCGCGCGTTCCACGACAAGAAGGTCTCGAACCCAGTCGTCATCGGCGGAGACATTCATAGCAACTGGGCCAACAACTTGATTGCCGATTTTGACGACTTGGATTTGCGCATCGTGGCGACGGAGTTCGTTGGAACGTCGATTTCCTCAGGCGGCGATGGGCCGGCGAACCCGAACTATCTTGAGCAACTTTACGCGGAAAATCCCTTCGTCAAGTATCACAACGCGCAGCGCGGATACGTGCAGTGCGAAGTAACGCCGGACCAATGGCGCGCCGATTACCAAGGCGTTGATTACGTTACGCGCCCCGGCGCTCCGTTGATCACGCGAGCGTCGTTCGTCGTTGAGAATGGCAATCCTGGTTTAGAAACGGCGTAACCCCTTTTTAGGACATTGAGGGTCAGTCGCTTCGAATCACCGGTTTGAGGCGATTGGCCCTCGTCGCATTGATGAAACTCACCCCTTCGCATGTTGATGCGCTGCGTCGCCAGTTTCCCGCCCTCGCTCGGCGGCACGCCGGCTCACCCGTGGTTTACCTGGATGGCCCGGCGGGAACCCAAGTTCCGCAGCGAGTGATCAACGCGATCGCCGACTACCTGGAGAATCGCAACGCGAATCACGGCGGGTTGTTCGCCACGAGTCGCGAGAGCGACGCCATGCTTGACGCCGCCCATCGGGCCGTAGCCGACCTGCTTGGCGCCGAGGATCCCGAGACGATCATCTTTGGCCCCAACATGACGACGCTGACGTTCGCCCTTTCGCGCGCGATCGGCCGTACCTGGAAGCCGGGCGATGAGGTCGTGGTCACGCGGCTGGACCATGACGCCAACGTCACGCCTTGGGTGCGCGCCGCGGAAGACGCAGGCGCCACCGTGCGCACCGTCGAAGTGCATCGCGACGACTGCACGCTCGACCTGGATGACCTGCGTTCGAAACTGAACGCTCGAACGCGATTGGTCGCAGTAGGATGCGCCTCGAACTCCGTGGGGACGATCAATCCCGTGCGCAACATCTGCCGTTGGGCGCACGAGGTTGGCGCTGAAGTCTTCCTGGACGCCGTCCATTATGTTCCCCACGCCCTGGTCGATGTCCAAGACTTTGGCTGCGACTACCTGGCTTGTTCGGCGTAC
This sequence comes from Planctomycetota bacterium, assembly GCA_963204915.1. Taxonomy (GTDB): domain Bacteria; phylum Planctomycetota; class Planctomycetia; order Pirellulales; family Pirellulaceae; genus JAHWKS01. The sequence continues at coordinate 39,156 of CAUJHS010000084.1, forward strand.
AAATTTTTTGGACCGCATATTGGCGTATTGTGGGGTCGGCGCGAACGACTGGAGCGATTGCCCGCCTACAAAGTTCGCCCCGCGCCCGACGCGCTGCCGGGTCGCTGGATGACGGGCACGCAAAACCATGAATGTATTGCCGGCGTACTCGCCGCGGTCGAATACCTGGCCGATGTGGGCCGCGCAACGACAAACCATGCTTCGCTGAACCGCCGCGAAGCGCTAAGTCACGCCTACGCCGCTATTGCTGAGTACGAGCGCGCGCTGGTGCAACAACTCTTGACCGGCCTGCGCGAGATCGACGGCGTGACGGTGTACGGCATTACCCGCGACGACCGCTTCGCCGAACGGATGCCGACTCTCTCGTTAACTCACACGCGGCATACGGCCTCACAATTAGCGCAATACCTCGGCGAGCAAGGCGTCTTCGCGTGGCATGGGAATTACTACGCGCTGGGGCTCAGCGAGTTTCTCGGACGTGAGCCGGAAGGGATGCTGCGACTCGGGCTTGTTCATTACAACACGCCGGAAGAAGTTGAACGCGTTCTGACCGCAATGCACGAGTTGTAAACTCGCTGCGGTCATGACCGCCCTCGCGCTGCGCTATACCGCTTGAGAGTGCTCAACGCCGCAATTCCGTGGGAGTCGAGTTAAATTGCGCAATTTTTATTCACGAAATTTTGAATAAAAGATGAAGTTTTTCATTCGTTGCCCGCAGGCGCAGCATGAGGCGCCGAGCTTTGCGGCAGCATCATGGCGGGGCTCGGCGGTCGCACCCGAAAACTTCGCAAAAAAGCGGCGGATTCCTTGAGAATTTCGTCTATCTTTGCCGTGATGCGCACGGCAAGGGACGGTGCAGCCCCCCGGCGGCGCGCGGTTTGCGTTAATGCCGCTCACCTACCGGCGACGTTCCGGCAGAACGTCGCCCTCCAACCAACCTGGCAACCGGGGCAACCTGACAACCCGGACAACATGGGGCGCCGCGCAGGGTGCGCGGCCGTTGCATAACGGTTCTTTCACTCACAGGAGGAAAGTTGATGAGAGCTGCTGCGCGCAAACATCGCGGTTTTACGCTCGTGGAGCTTTTGGTGGTCATTGCGATCATCGGAGTTTTGGTGGCGTTGTTGCTGCCCGCCGTTCAATCCGCAAGAGAAGCGGCGCGGCGCATGCAATGTACGAATCACCTCAAGCAGCTTGGCCTGGCCATGCACAATTATCACGACACGTTCAAGACGTTCCCCTACGGCTACGCCGAGAACGCCATGGTCACGCGCAAGCGTGATTGCTGGATGCAGCGAGTGCTTCCCTTCATGGAACAGCAAGCGATGCTCGACCAGTACGAATCGCAAAATCCAATCTGGATTATGGACACGCTTCCCGTGGTGAAAGACTTCCAGGTCGAAACGTTCCTTTGCCCGTCGGACGGCGCTCGGCCGGCCTTTGGCGATAGTGGCGGCCCGCGCGCAAACGGCAACGGATTTCAAGGCAATTACGTCGTCAACACGGGCGATACGGTCATGTTCGCCACGGCGGCGTTGCGAGGCTTGTTCTATTACGACTCGAAAACGAACTTCGCATCGATCGTCGATGGAACGTCGAATACGCTTCTCGTCAGCGAAGCCATTCGTCGCGGCAGTCAGGTGACGGGCTGGGGCGGCGCCGGCAGTTATTGGGGCGGCGCACGTTGGGGCGGGTACGGCTTTACCACGTTTGAACCGCCCAACGCCTTGGCGCCCGATCAAGTTTACCAATGCAAGCTCACCGGCATGAAGGCCGCGCCGTGTATCAGCATTCAGGCCACCGATGATGCGCGCAATTACGCCCGGAGTTATCACCCTGGCGGTGTGAACGCCGCGTTGGCCGACGGTTCGGTGCGGTTCATCAACAATGGGATCCACCTGCCAACGTACCGCGCGTTGGGCACTCGGCAGGAAGGCGAAATTGTCGCGAATTTCTGAAACCGCCCGGCACAGCAAATTCTTCCGCCCATTACGCAAGGCGTCATGGGCGCCACGATGTCCTTCACAACAACTTTCCCCTTGTTCCACCTCGTCTTGCTAACCCAAGGTCGCAAGATTTTTTAACGATGTCACGACCTGACCCTTTAATGAATACCGTCATGAACGTTCGATATGGTTTGTTTGCTTTTTCCATCCTGGCGCTTATCGCGCCGACAGGCTGCGGCTCTCGCGATCCCGCCACGGCCGAGATTTCCGGCGTCGTGACGATCGACGGCGCCCCCGTGCTCGATGGCGATATTCTGTTCCGCGCGGCGGACGGCGCCAGCGGATCCCATGCGGGCAAAATCGTTGACGGAAAGTTCTCCCTGGAGTCATCGCCCGGCGCCAAGCTCGTTGAAATTCGCGCCAGTCGCGAAGTGCCCGGCAAGATCGATGAGTCGAACCCCGGTGAACCTGTTCCTCTGCGCGAACAATTCATTCCCACCCAGTACAACTCGCAAACGACTTTGACCGCCCATGTCCAAGCGGCGGACGACAACACGTTGAACTTTGACTTGAAGAGTAGTTCCTGACCACACCACACGCAAAGTCGCGAGTTCGTTCCAGGCTCGAAAACCACAACCACGAGACCTATCGATGAACTTCTACAACCCAACCGAAGGTCCAGACGAGCGCCGTTCGCCTGCAAACATTCCGCGCGTGTTCGGGCATCACGCGCCGGTGATTGACTCCCTCGCCCGGCGTCAACCGTTGGCGAGCGCCGCAAACCTGCCCGACCCCGCCCGTTTTGGCGTATTCATGGCGCTGTGGATGATCGTGGGTTTCGTAGCAGCGTACGACTCGTACTTGACCATCAAATATTGCGAATCGTTGCATGTGCACGAGTTGAATCCCGTGGGACGGTGGCTCATGGGGCTGGAGTGGCACAAGCCGTCGCCCGATCCGGCAGGCACGGCGTTGTTCCTGGCCTGCAAGTTCGCTGGAACGGTCGTCGTGTTGGGGGTTTTGATTTTGCTCTATCGTTATCGGGAGCGACTGGGACTGACGGTGGCTGGATCTTTGGCCTTGTTTCAACTCGGTCTGGGAATGTTCCTCTTCTTCGGTCGTTGACTCCGGGAAAGAACTTACAGGCGACGTCAAGGAAATTGCGTCGTGCTTTCTCGTGCACGGCCCAATGAAATCGATACGGACTTGGAGCAGTTCGACGCAACATCACGGAACGGAGATGCATCATGCGTACAGGCTTTTTGATCGACATGGACGGCGTAATCTATCGGGGCAACCAGTTGATTCCCGGCGCTGACCTATTCATTCACGAACTGAAACGGCGGAAACTTCCCTTTCTGTTTCTAACTAACAACAGCCAGCGGACCCGCCGCGACGTAGCAACGAAACTTTGTCGCATGGGAATCGACGTCGAAGAGCGCCACGTTTTCACGTGCGCCATGGCGACAGCCCGATTCCTGGCGAAACAGAAACCTCATGGCTCGGCCTACGTGCTGGGCGAAGGCGGATTGCTCAATGCCTTGCACACCAACGGCTACTCCATCGTCGACCACTCGCCGGATTATGTCGTGGTGGGCGAAGGTCGGACCATTAACCTGGAAATGCTGGAAACCGCAGTACGGCTATTGCTCGATGGCGCCAAGCTCATTGCGACCAACTTGGACCCGAACTGTCCCACATCGCACGGCATTCGTCCCGGCTGCGGCGCTACGGTCGCCTTTCTGGAAAAAGCGACCGGGGTGAAAGCGTTCAGCGTAGGAAAACCAAGCCCCGTCATGATGAGAACGGCGCGTAACGAACTGGGCCTGGCGACTTCCGAAACTGTGGTGATTGGCGACACCATGGAGACCGACATCATGGGCGGCGTGCAAATGGGTTATCGCACGGTGCTGGTTCTTTCCGGAGGCACGAAACAGGAAGATTTGACAACCTACGCTTTCCGGCCGGACCTGGTGGTCGACTCGGTCGCCAGCTTGTGTAAAAAGACAGGAAAGATGGAGGAGTTTCTTCCTCCTCCTGACCTTGACCAAGACACCGTCAACAATCTGGAAGAGTGGAAACTACGCACCGGCTGAGTTCGCCGGAGCGCGCTGCCCGCGAGATCGAAACATCCAAAACCAACGCCGAGGGTCAATCGTCATATTCGATATCGGGGTTTTCCCGTCACCGGAGACCCTACGCCATTGAGGACGTGGAGACCTTCGCCATGAAGCGATGCTGCTGGCTGTACTGTTTTCTTTTCCTGTTGGTGATGAACGCCGTCAGTACCGCGGCTGTATTTGTTAGAGACACCGGAGAATGGCCCAAGGATTGGCCGGCGGAGTTAGAGCCGCTGCGCGCCATGTCGCGCACGGTTGGCGTCGCCACGGGCATCCAACAAGATATTTACGAAATTCCACTGGCCGACCGCGCCACTTTCGACAAGATCTGGCCCGCCATACTCAAACTCCGTACACCGGAAAGCCCGATCACGCTGTCTCGGGTGAACGCTCCGCCTCCGCCTCACTGGGGGGAGCTACTCAACAACGCCCAAGCGGCGATTCGTATCTACGCGCCGACAGGTGGAATCGTCACTCTGGAAACCACCGATCCGCAACAGCAAGTCGATTACGCCAAGTTGCTCACAGAAGGCCGCGCCTTGAGAGCCGGGCCACCCTGGCCCGACGACCTTCCCGGAGCCCAAGGCGAACTCCCCGAATACGTTATCGCGATAAAAAACGACGAGGGTCATCTTGTGTGGGCTCCGGCCGACCCCTTCGCCAAAGATCAGCCACACCGCGGTTTCTTTCAACGCGCCCGAGTCGAAATCGAACTGGTGGTCGACGGTCAGACGGTTGATTTGAATCAAATTCCCCTACCCGGCGATGCCAAGATCATCGATCACCGCTTTCCGAAGCTCCCCTAAAAGCCGTTGTATTACCGTCCGGCGAAGCGTGATTCCAGTGGAACGAATCGGAAGGTTCTGATACGTTGTTGGGATAGGCCGCACGTTCCCCCCTCCGTTTCGACCTGCCGTCATGCGTTGCTTGTTCACTTTTGGCGCCGTGTTGTGCTTCGCCGCCGTCGTTGGTGCGCCCGGACTTGCCGAGGAAAGCGCTCTAGCGCCAAGCGCGATTGAGTTCTTCGAGAAAAAGATTCGCCCCGTCTTGGTCGAGCGTTGCTACGAATGCCATTCGCAAGAGTCCAAAGAATTGAAAGGCGGCCTTTTGCTCGATACGCGCGAAGGCGTCCTGCACGGCGGCGATTCGGGCGCTGCCGTTACTCCGGGAGATCTTGAAAAGAGCTTGCTCATTTCGGCGATACGGTATGAAGACTTTGAAATGCCGCCCGACGGCCGACTGCCGGACGAAGTGATTCGCGACTTCGAAGCGTGGATTCGCCAAGGGGCGCCCGATCCGCGTGAGGGTCCTTCGAGTGCTGACTCGCGGTCGATCGACTTCGCGCAAGGGCGCCAATTCTGGGCTTTTCAACCCCCTCAGCGCCATGCTGCTCCGGCTATCCATAACGCGTCTTGGGCGCAGCAACCGCTCGATGCGTTTATCCTCGCACGGTTGGAGTTGCAAGGGCTACAACCTTCGAGCCCCGCCGATCGACGCACGCTAATTCGGCGTGTGGCGTTCGATCTGGTTGGCTTGCCTCCGTCGCCTGCGGATGTCGAAGCGTTCGTGAATGACAAATCGCCCGCGGCGTATGCACAGCTTGTTGACCGGCTGCTTGCGTCGCCGCATTTTGGCGAACGATGGGCGAGGCCGTGGCTCGACATCGCGCGTTATGCGGAAGATCAAGCCCATATCGTCGGGGATGACAAATCGCTGTTTTACCCCAATGCTTACCTTTATCGCGACTGGGTCATCGCGGCGCTCAACGAAGACATGCCCTACGACCGGTTCGTGCAGTTGCAACTGGCGGCAGACTTGATGAACGAATCGGAACACCTGGCGGCCCTAGGGTTTATGGGGCTCGGGCCCAAGTATTACAGTCGCGGCAAGAAGGAAGTGATGGCCGAGGAGTGGGAGGACCGCGTCGACGTGGTCACGCGGGGGTTGCTCGGTCTAACCGTCGCCTGTGCGCGATGTCACGACCACAAGTTCGACCCCATCGCCACCGAAGACTACTACGCGCTCGCCGGTGTCTTTTCTTCCACAGAGATGTTTAATCGTCCGCTGGATGACCAGCGAGAAACCGAGAAGAACGGCCAGGCCAAGAAGCCGGAAGACGCCCTGCACATCGTGCGAGATGGTCAAGTGGCGGACTTGCACGTGTTCGTGCGCGGCAATGTTGAGAATGAGGGTCCCGTGGCGCCACGACGCTTTTTGCAAGTGCTGAGCGAGGGCGAACCGGAGGCATTTACCCAAGGCAGCGGACGTCTTGAACTCGCCCAAGCGATGGCGAATCCGGGCAACCCGTTGGCTGCCCGGGTGCTGGTGAACCGCGTATGGGGTCAAATGTTCGGCCAACCGCTGGTTGCCACACCCAGCAACTTTGGCGCGCTCGGCGAGCGACCGACGCATCCGGAACTGTTGGACGATTTGTCAGCCCGATTCATGGCGTCCGGGTGGTCGCTCAAGTCGCTCCTTCGCGAAATGGCGCTCTCGGCCACCTACCAGCAAGCATCCAGCCCTGCATTGTCCGTCGATGCCGACGATTCGTTTGCGACGGCGACAAATTTGCAAACATCAGGGAGTTCGTCCTCCCCCGATCCGTCCAACCTGTTGCTGGGGCGCATGAACCGCAAGCGTTTGGACGTTGAGCGTTGGCGCGACGCAATCCTAGCGGCGTCCAGCCGGCTCGAACTTACCGTTGGAGGCGATTCGATCGACCCGCAGAATCCGGATGAGACGCGGCGCACGCTCTACGCCCGCGTTAGCCGTTTAGACCTGAATGAGATGCTCTCGCTGTTCGATTTCCCCGATCCCAATGCCCATAGCGACGGTCGTAATCGAACCACAACGCCGCTGCAAAAGCTGTTTGTGCTCAATAGTCCTTTTTTGGTGCGTCAAGCCGAAGCGCTGGCGGAGCGCCTTCATCATGAGGCGCCCGAAAGTAACGACGCCCGCATCAATTTGGCGTATCGCCTCCTGTATAGTCGTCTACCCACGGAAGACGAGCGCCAACTCGGCCTGGACTATCTGGATACGGAGCCTGACTCGCTTGACCTGTGGCGTAACTACGCCCAGGTGCTGTTGGCGGCGAGTGAAATGTCGTTTGTCGATTAACCCCGCATTCGTACACCGCACCGTTTTGCGGCGGGCGATGCGTGCATCACGCCATTCGATCCCTTGACCGACTTCAACTTACTGTTTGTGCAGGATGATGTTCATGAACGATCGCTTATTCACACGCCGTCGCATGTTACAGCAAGCCGGCGCGGGGTTTGGTGTGTTGGGCCTGGCGGGAGCTTTGCAGTCAGCAGGTCTGCTTGCGCCAGCGCACGCGGCAACCTCGGGGGGCGTTCGCGCTCCGCACTTCGCACCAAAAGCGAAGCGCGTGATCTTCCTGTTCATGAATGGTGGTCCGTCGCATGTCGACACGTTCGACCCCAAACCGCAGCTGGAGAAAGTCGCAGGCCAGCAACCCGAAGGGCGGCGCAGCAAGGGGACGGGGTATATGCCTTCGCCCTTTCAGTTCGCTCCCCATGGCGAAAGCGGCGTGGTAATGAGCGAGTTATTCCCGCGCTTGTCGCGCTTTGCCGACGACTTGTGCGTCATTCGCTCGATGTACACGGACACCCCCAACCACGAACCGGGGTTGTTGTTGATGCACTCAGGCAACCAACAACCCACGCGGCCCTGTTTTGGCTCCTGGGTTTCCTACGGATTGGGAACCGAGAACGAGAACCTCCCGGCGTTTGTCGCCTTGTGTCCTGGTTTGCCCGTGGTGGGACCGCAATTGTGGTCCAGCGCCTTTTTACCCGGCGAGCACCAGGCCACTTCGGTCGATACGAACGATTTGGAAATTGACAAGCTCATTGCGAACATTCGTCATCCTCGGCTGGAGCGCGAGGCGCAGCGAAAACAACTCGATCTGCTGCAAAAGCTGAACCGTCTGCACGCCTCGCGCCGCGAGAACGACGATCCTCTGGAAGCCCAAATTCGGGCCATGGAGTTGGCTTTCGCCATGCAGCAGGAGGCGAGCGAAGCTTTCGATGTGCGTCGAGAACCCGAGTCAACGCGCGAGTTATACGGCTCGACGGTGTATGGGCAAAGTTGTCTTCTGGCTCGGCGCTTGGTGGAGCGTGGCGTACGCTTCGTCCAGGTTTATTACATTGACAAGCGAGACAAGCAGCCCTGGGACTCTCACGCCAATAACAACAAACGCCATCGCGAGCTTTGCGCCGACAGCGACCGCGCTACCGCCGCACTCTTAGCGGATCTTAAACAGCGCGGCCTGTTGGAGGAAACGCTGGTCGTTTGGGGCGGCGAGTTCGGCCGCACGCCTTACGCCCAGAACGAGAAAGACGAGAAAGATCAGTCGCGCGCGGGACGCGATCATCATCACACCGGGTTTTCGATGTTCCTCGCTGGCGGCGGAGTACGCGGCGGCTTGATGTACGGCGCCACCGATGAACTTGGCATGAACGCCATTGAAAACCGAGTCCACGTGCACGACTTGCACGCCACGTTGCTGCACCTTCTGGGCTTGGACCACACCCGGCTAACTTATCGTTATAGCGGACGCGACTTTCGACTGACCGACGTGCATGGCCGCATCGTGCGGGACATTATTGCTTAAGCCCCTAAGCGCCAACTGGCCAATGCCAGAAACGTCACATGCGCAGCGATGATCGCCCACAGCGTGAGTCGAAACGTGAGTTTTTTGGTCTTGTGGCGAAAAACCCGTTGGCCCACAAGCGCGCCAGGCCAACCGCCGACGAACGCCAAACCGTGGAGCGTACGTTCGGCGATGCGTCGATCGCCGGCCTGCGCGCGACGCTTATCCAAACCATAAGCGATGAAACACGCCATACTGGCGGGAAGCATCACCACCGCATAGATCATCAATAGCCAGATCAAGGCGAATTCAATTCCTCAAGTACAATTCCTACGGGCGTCACACAACTGGACCATTTCGCGTTGGTCAATCCGACCTATCACTTGCGATCTTGGCGAACACTCCGGCGTTCTTAAGCGCCGCTCACGGCGCCGCAGCCTCCGAATCAACGCGATTCACCTACCGGCGCGGTTCGGGGCTCTGTGTATAATGCTCAGGGCGAATCGTTACAAGAGCGTTGCGAGGCACTTGCATGGCGGCGTTGTGGGTGGCCGATGTCGGCAGCACCTTTCTTAAAGTCGGACGGTTTGATCTCGACGATCCACGCGAGCTCGCGCAGCCGTCGCGCGTCGTCACGGTACACTCGCTCGACGGAGAGTTGGACGAACTTACCCATGCAGACGGGGACCCGGCGCCCGTTTGGCGAGTCATTAGTGTGCGGCGTGCGGGCGAAGAACGTCTCGCACAATGGGTGCGTCGGCAGTTCCCGCAGGCCGATTATCACGTGCTTTGTCATCGCGATTTGCCATTGACCGTGAACGTCGACGCTCCGGAGCGCGTCGGAGTCGATCGGCTTGCTGCGGCCGTGGCCGCCAATGCGTTGCGCACCCCCGGCCGCGCCGCGGTTGTCGTTGATTCTGGCACGGCCATTACCGTTGATTTGGTGGATCGTGACGGCGTATTTCAAGGCGGCGCCATCCTGCCCGGGGTGCGACTCGCGTCGCGGTCGCTGCATCAGCATACCGATGTATTGCCCGAGGTTTCGCTACACCCCGGCGCGCCGCCGCCTCCGGCGTGCGGCCGTAACACGCAAGCGGCGTTAGAAAGCGGCCTGTTCTGGGGCGTGACCGGCGCCGTGAAAGAACTCGTCATCCAACTTGGCAAAGAAGTCGAGCCGCCGCCCCAAGTGTTCCTCTCGGGCGGAGACGGCAAACTCATCGCCAACGTGCTGGAAGGCGATGCACATTACATCCCGCACTTGGCCCTGTGCGGCGCCGCGCTGGCTGTCCGCAAGTAGCGCGGCAGGCCGAGCAAACGTATCATCCGTGAGCGCTCCGAGCTTGTTTTGGAATCGGTCATCGAACCGCACTTGCAGCCAAGGCTCAGGGGGCGCGCCACGGAAGAAACGATCGACCGCCGCGGCGCTGAGTATTCCTTCGGCTTCGGCTTCGCCGTCGCCTTGCAAGATGGCGCGAAGTTCGGTCACCACGGCGAGCAAGTCGGCCAGAGTCGCTTCGCCATTTCCCGTGACGTCAATGTAACCCTCCATCGGCGGCCCAACGATCGGTGGCAAGGGCCCCGGTGGATGTTCACGCAGATAACTGACGACCAACAGGAGGTCGGCGGTCGTTACACCGTCGCGGTTGTTCACATCCGCCGGATTCGCCGCGTTGTGCCACGCCAACGTCAGTTGGCCAAGCTGCACAGTAAATGAAGTTAGTTGCCGGCCCGCCACGGCGTTCCCCGCACCGTCGTACACTTGTGCGGCTTGTAAACGCACCGAGTACAATCCGTTGTCCGAGGAGTCCCAAGTTCCCGACGGCGGCGCCAGACGGTATTCCACGCGCACTTGAGAGTTCGCCCCATTCAATGGCGTTACCGAGTGAACGGTCACGGCCAAACTTCCGCCGGTTGGAGCAATCACGATCAGGTCGTTCGCATCAATCGAGCTGATATCAATTTCACGATCGTCGAAGTACGTGACGACCATGGTTTGCGGCGTGTTCCCAGCTTGGGAAATGTTCGCCGCGGTTGCTGTGGCGGTTGGCGCCGTAACGTCGGGCGGAGATGCTGCGGTCGTTACGAAATCGACTTTCGTATTTTCGAAGTCGTCCAAGTCATGCCGCACATTGTTAATGACAATTGGCGTCGCAAGCGAGTCGCCGGAAGCGGTCACGGTATAAGTTCCCGCGGGCGCCGGTAGGGTATAACCACCCGAGGGCCCCGTTTGCGTGGCGAACTCGGCGCCGGCGGCGTTACGTGCGGTAATGGTCAAGCCGCCTACGCCTTCGCCCACGTCATAGAAGTCATTGGGCGTCACCAGGTCGGTGAACGCGACGCCCGTGATCTGCCCCCCCACGGCAAAGCCGAAGTTTTCGACGACCATGCTGGCGTTGTAGGTGGCGCCCTGCGACGTGAAGCGGCCATAGCGCACGCCAACGCCCACGTCGACGTAATCATCATTGAGAAGGTTCTCACGATGACCGGGGCTGCGGAAGAGGCCGCGATGGCGTTCATACACGTGAGCCAGTTCATCAATGGCGCCGGTCGAACCGCCCCAGGCGATGTTTTCTCCGGCGCCGCCTGGGTATCCGGCGTCCATGGCGCGCATGCTCGGCGTGTCGCCTTCCGGAGTGTTATGCGAAAAATAGTCGCGAGCCAACATATCGTCGGCATGGTCCCCAGCGGCCTCAATCAAAGCTTGATGCGGCGCTAACGGCTGTTTGGGTTCCGGCGAGATCGTCCCCGCCGGCAGTCCTTCGTTCAGACTCACGCCGTGGAGCGCCGCTTCGGCTACCGGGTTAGCTCGTGCGCGATTGATCAATTCGAGCAACAGCTGTTCTTCCGCCGCCAGGATAATCGGCGCCAAGACGCGACGATCCTCCAAGGCTTCCAACGCCAAAGGACGGCAAGACCAACGTACGCGACGCCTGCGCGATTTGCGACGAAAAACCATCAAACGGCACAAAAGCGTTACAAAGTAAACGATCCTTTCTCTTAGTATACGTTACCAAAGTACAAACCGGCGTTTTTTTCCGTATCCACGAAGGCGTCAGACAGGAATGATAATTGCTCTGTATTCAAGCAACCTTCGGGCTCACTCACCGTGAAGTCCAAGCTTGCAACGGACGGATGATTGTGATTGCGTTCCGTGGAGCAGCATTCAAAGGATTCGCCCATGTTTGCGTTTGGTTCCATCGCGCGATTCTGCAAATTCGGGCCGGATTTCCCCTTGACCACGCTCGGCGCCGGCAGAGGTCATTGAAGAGAGACGTAACGTCATGCGGTTACTTACTGAGACGTACCAAGAGTTTTCGGAAGACCATTGCACACAAATGGCCGCAGCGATGGCGTTCTATACCATGCTGTCGCTTGCGCCGTTGTTGTTGCTCGTCGTGACCGTCGCCTCGCTGGTGATGGGCCCCGACGCACGCGAACAGTTCGTGCAGCAATCGGAAGCGGTCGTCGGCTCGCAAGGCGCCGAAGAACTCGATGAGTTACTTAGCCGAGGAGAAGATCAGCAAGTCGCCGTCGAAATGAAGGCAAGTGTTACCGAATGGGTAACGCAGATTGCGAGCGTCGCTCTTTTGATCTTTAGCGCCACGGGATTGGTTGGGCAATTGCAAACTTCGCTCAATCAGGTTTGGGGAGTTGAACCCGATCCCGAGCAAGGCGGCGTCAAGAACTTTCTGATAAAGCGCGCGTTGTCGCTCGCCATGATCTTGGGCATCGCGTTCTTGTTGCTCGTGTCGATGTTGCTAACAACCGCTCTGGGGGTTGTAGGCGATTGGGTATCACAAACGCTCGGCATTGGAACGGCGGCGCAGTACGTTCTGAGCGAAGGAGCGACCCTGTTGGTCATCACGCTGTTGTTTGCGGCGATGTTCAAAGTGCTGCCCGACGCCGAAGTCCCGTGGCGCGTCACCTGGGTAGGCGCCTTAATGACGGCCGTGCTGTTCACGGCCGGCAAGTTCCTGATTGGCCTTTACCTGGGCAACAAAGATATGAGTTCCAGCTATGGGCAGGCAGGCTCGCTCGTGCTTTTGCTGTTGTGGGTTTATTACTCGTCGATGATTTTCTTCTTTGGCGCCGAACTGACGCAAGTCTGGGCTCATCGCCAAGGTCGAAAGATTGAGCCGTCGCGAGGCGCCGTGCGCGTCGTGACGCATAAAGAACCAGTGCGCGAGGCCTAGCCGTCGGGAACGGTCAACCAATCGCGCGGAAACTCTTACGAATTCCCTGAATTACGGACCTGCCGTTTGACCGTCTCCAAAATAGATGGCGCACATGCGACGTAAGAAAGCGAGCGATTGCGCCATTTCTTCCATGCCGTTCATACCATCTTCGATGCTAATTCACCCCGAATAACCGTGCGTGGCGAGAAGCCGGAAGATGGCGTCGTAGTCGTTTAGCCCTTGGCCCGTAACACCATGACGTAGATTCGGCGAATACCCGAGCGTACCGTCGCTTTGACGCAGTTCCTCGAAAGTAGTTCCCTCGGCCAGGTAGCGGTCGCTGGCGTGCATACTGACCACCCGATCGACGACCGCCTCAAGCAATTGAATGGGGTCGTCCCCGGCGACCAAGGCGTTGGAAGGGTCAAACTGCACGCCAAAATGGCGTCGCTCGGGAATCAATGCCAGGAGGTCAAGGAACACATCGCGCTTCTGTGCGAACTCAGGGTACTTCCAGAAACCGTCCTTGTAATGATTCTCAAGTCCAAGTATGACATCGTGCTCGCGCGCGGCGGGCAAGCATGCTTCGATGCAGCCTGCCGCCCATTCAAGCCCCTGTGCGCGGCTCACTTCGGGATATCGCTGGCCGCTGAGCACGCGACACACAACGCCCGGTCCGCCTAAACGCCGGGCGACCTCAATCATACGCACTTCCCGCTCAACGGCGCGCTGGCGCCAATCAGCGTCGGGATGGGTAAAGTCGGGCGAGCAACACAACATGGGCATGGCGAAACCTGCGTCGTGAATCGCCTCGTGGACGCGGTCCAAGTACGGATCGTCCAAAGTTTCGAAAAAGCCGTCGTACATCTCTAATCCGTCGGCGTCGAGCGATCGAGCCATCGCGATCCAATCGAATACCGACATCGTACGGCGGCCAGCGATGTCGTCCAAATAGCACTTGGGAAAAGCCGAAAGTTTGACCGCCATCGTCGATTCTCCGCCACAGGGCCAGGAATGCCTCGCACCAAGGAACACGATCCGCAAAATATCAAAATCTTGCAGCGATGGGGCGAAACTTCAACCGCCCGGCTGGGTTGAATGATGCTGGAGCCGCAAGAGATAGAGGAAGGAAAGTGCGCGATGTCGGATTCGTGGATTGATCCGAACGTGTTTCTAATCGTTTTTACTGGACTGGCCTTCCCTGCCTTAGGACTGGGCGGGTTGGTTTGGTATCGATTACAACTGTCGTCAAAATTTGATCCTACCCGGTTAGCCCTGTGCGGCATGGCGGCGCTGACCGTGTTTTCGGCGGTCAATGCAGCGCTGGAGCAATCGTTCAGAATCTGGCTTCCCCCCTTATTGCTCGCCTTGGCTTTGGGCGGGATGTTGGCGCTGCGCTTGCGGCTGCTGGCGAATTCCTTCCGTCGCATGCTGGGCATTTTACAACAGCCCGTATGGCAATGCGGTTTGCTTATTGCGATTGGGCCGATCTTAGCAAGCGGATGGCCCCTCATTTGCGACCTTCCTCAAGTTGAACCGCTTGAGGAGCCGTACTTTATGCACCCGGCGGCGCAACAGGTGGACATGAATCGGTTCCAAACCGATCGAGGTCGCCAGGTTGCCGTCGTGTCGCCTCGGCCTGAGGAGGAGCCTCAGCGCTTGCGCTGGGAGCGAGCGAACGCTGTGAGCGATCTTTATAATCTCCCTGAGCACTCGGCGCTCGTGGCCCCTGCCAGTGGGCTCTCGAATTGCCACGGCTGGGTGTTTACCGGAGGGCGTTATCTTTTGCACGAAGATCATGTCGCGCTGGTGCTGGAGGACAATGGTTATGCGCCCGTGAACCAACCCCAACGCGGCGACTTGGCCATTTATCGAGATTCAACCCAAAAAATCATTCATACCGGAGTGGTGCACGCGGTCTGCGTGGACGGAGAAATTCAGATCCGCAGTAAATGGGGGAGGGGCGGGGTCTATATCCACCCGCCAAACACCGGCTACCAAGGCGAAATCACGTACTATCGCAGTCCGCGCGAAGGCCACTTGCTGAAAGAGGCCGCCGCAGAATCGTCGGCCGGCGAAGCGACCGACTTGGTGCGAAACCCGTCCGCTTCGAGTTCCAACTCCGACCCTCTCCGACGTTCGGTTCTACGTTAAAGCAATAAAATTCGATTTATCGATGCGCGCTCTTTGACGGAGACCGCGAACCGCGAATACAATAGTCCGTGCGCGGGCTTCTCTTTTTCGCGTTCTGCGAGTGCGCTCATGTCGATCCATTTCCAATGTCACGGCTGTGGTAAGGATTTCCACGTTCCTGAGACCATGGCGGGAACGCAAGCACGATGTAACGGTTGCGGTAGCATCGTCACCATTCCGGTACCAGGACTAACGCCGCTCGACGCGGAGGCGACTTCTCCCCAGTTTGATCCCCTGGCAAGAACGAGCTTTAACCCATACCAGGCTCTTCCCGCCAAGCCAGCACGTCTGAGCAATGGCGGTCCGCCGGGAACGCCCCCCATGGTTTGGGTGGCGATCGCCGTCGGAGGCGGCATCGTTGCACTCACGTTGCTTGTCGTTATCGCGGGCTGGTTGTTTTCTTCATCCCGGGCGTCGCCCGAGGCGCCGCTTGTCCATTCACCCGACAGCGTCAAAAGCGACGGTTCCATTGATTGGGCCCCACCCTCGCCTGGCGCCAGCGCCGCGCCTACCTATACCTCTAACCCACCTCGCGGATATACGCCGGCGCCGGCCTCTGCAGGCGGTGCATTCTCTCCGGCATCGAGCGGCAATAGCGCGAACGGAGGAAAAGATCCGGTTGACGCGCCGGCGCAAACACCAGCCAAGGCAACGACTTCGTGGTCGAACGCCGAACCGTCCGAAACGCCAAGTGCTCCCAAGACGACAACCTTGGTTCCTGCCGCTGCGAGTGCTCCCGCTCCGGTGTCGGCGGAATGGGGCGCCGGCGGCGGCGATGAAGTCCGCATTCCCTTCGATGACGACAAGGTAATTACTTTTGGACCGATTGGCTGTCCGGTGGTGATCGCCGGCAACGACGTATGGAACTTGCCCACAAACCGACTGGTCCAGACACTGGAGGGCGAGTATCCCAAAAGAGTCACGACGGCCCTTTCCGGCGATGGACAATGGTTTGCTGCGGCGATGTTGACGCCCAATCAGCAAGACACGCCCGTGCATGTGTGGCGAACCGCCACAGGCGAACGCGTACTAGAAGTTCCTGGCGATCCGGAACGATTTGCCGATTTGATCGCCTTCACTCGTAACAAGTACTTGGTCATTGGCGGGCGCGACTCAAACGAAGTTCGCGTATGGGATGTGGAAACCGGAAAGCAGGTCAAGTCGTTGACCTTCCCTGGCTCTCGTTTGGACAAAGGAAAACTGGCGTTCACCGCCGATGGGCAATATTTCGCAGCGGTGTCGGAAAAACAACTCGTCGTCATGAAGACCGCCACGGGGAAACCTGCCGCCGTGATGGGAGCTCCCCTCGAAATGGAGTATGCACATGGCGTCGCCAAGGAACCGCGCCGGCCTGCTCCGGACGACGCCGTGTTCGTTTACGCCTGGCTGCAAGACCTTGAATTCTCGCCCGACAGCCAAGAGTTGGCCGCAATTTCCACGCATCCGCGCCCGCGGCTCTTATGCTGGGACAACCGCGGCAAGCTGATGCTTGACGAACCGCTGGAGCAATTACCCTCGATGGCGTTTTGGGAGCATGAAATTCAATGGCTGCCCGATAAGAGCGGCTGGATTATCAGCGGTAACGTGTTTGATCGCGCCACGAAACGAATTGTGTTTGGCGTACGCAAGGGATTCGGTGAAGAGTTGCGCATCCACGCCCTGGATCGCGATCGCCTGCTGGGCAACTTCCCCCACAGTCCTGGCGAGTTGCAAGTAATCCAAATTCCATGGGACCGCATCCACGCCTCGCTCCAGGCGATGAAAGACGGCAGCCCTGCGATTCTTAGTCCCAGTCAGCCGGTGAGCGTCAATATTCAACTAACGGAGCTACGCGGCGACCAACAGGAGACAGCACGCGCCATTGGCGATGCGCTGGTCAAGCGTCTTGCGCGAGACGGTGTGCGTGTCGAACGGAACCAACCGTCGACCTTCCAAGTCAAATTTACCGAGAAAGCCGGCGATCAATTACCCATTTACGAGCGACAGTCGCCATTTGATTTCCGCGGCCATGACACGGGCCGGCGAGCGACCGAAGCCAAAGGAGTTTTGGTAGTTGAACTTCTGGTTCAAGGGGAAAATGCGCCCCTGTGGCGCGACACGCTCAACGCCAGCAACGCCACCAGTTTCCGAGAGGAAATCAACGACGCGACGGTCCGCAAGAGCATGCTCGAGAACCTGGCCTCGAACATCAACGGTTTGAACATTCCCTACTTTATTCCGAAGTCGGAAGATCTGCTCGCGCTGCCGGTCGTTCTCAAATGACCAATCGGCGGCGTCGGGATGAGTTCATGCATCTTGCGCGGCGCGCCAAAGGGCTCGCAATCCCGATCTCGCTATTCCCAAAGGTGGCACGCGACACACGCTTCGCGCTGGAGCAATGCGATCGCCGGAACTGGTGGTCGTTCGGCCTGAGCGGCGTTGTGGCAGTGGGTGCAACACAACAGATGATTCGCGGCGTGCAGCGGCGCGCCGCTGCCGCGGTCGGCAGTCAATGAGGACGTTTCCAGACATGCCTCGGGCAAGTGCAAAGCGGCCAAGCGTGTTTGAACGTCACGCCCAGGGAGCGCAGCGACGGTCAACGCCGCCATAGGCGCGCCTGCTCGAAGTGACTCGCTCGGATGCTGACGCGGTGAGGGCGATTGCGCCACCACAATCGCGAAAGCCACGCAAACCGCGGCCCCCAGCGACATGGCGCCTAACAACTGCCCCGCCTGCGGCAGCGAATTGCGCCAACGGCGCGGCAACGGCGCCGGTAACGCCTGGCGCGGTGCAGGAGCTTCGCGCCATGGCGCCATGGCGAGAACCGCGGTCGGCTGCGGTTCGTCCGCCTCACTGAGCAATCCGTAATATCCGGGCAAGGAGCCGCCGTCTTCTTCGTACGCGAGCGTCTCATGGAATAATTCGACCGCGGGACGCAGCGCTTCGGCGAGTCGCCGGCAGTCGTGACAACGCGACAAATGCAGTTCAACCGAGGCGTCCGTTGGTTCGCCCGAGGGGAACGGCCCGCGTGTTAAAATTTCGAAGACTAAATCGCAGTTCATAGTCGATCGATAGGCAAAATCGGAGGCGGTTAGCGGCCCCGCAGGAGTATTGCGTCAGATCAAATGGTTGGATTCGTTCATTAAGGCGCTCATGCGGGTCAAGCCCAACCGCACGCGTTGTTTCGCACTGGAAAGGCTACATCCCATCGCGTCCGCGATTTCGTGGAATTTCAAGTCGCCGAAGAAACGCAGGCGAAGTGCGTCGGCTTGCACTTCCGGCAATTGATCGAGTAAGGTTTGCAGGGCCGCGGTTTGTTCACGCGCCATAACTTGTTCGGCGGGCGTTGCGACGGAACTAGCGACCGCGTGCGGGGCAGGGCAATCTTCGCTGGTCGATGCCTGGCTCCAAGCTTGGATCTCGGGCCAGCGGGACTCGCGCTTATGGCGCCGACGGCACTGGTTCAGCAGGATCGTCCACAACCAAGTGCGGAAGCTATACCGCGAATTATAGGTATGCAACGACTTGTAGACACACAGAAACGTCTCTTGAACGACATCTTCCGCCAGGTCGCGGCGTTTCAGGCGGCTCTCCGCCGCGCGCAAAAGGGGCAAACGATAACGGTCTGCCAATTCGGCGAACCGTTCGCGCTGGCCGCTCAACACGGCGACGACGAGTTCACTATCAGTGGACGAGCGTTCCATAACGTCCCGAAGGCGGGCAGCGGCGAAGGTGTGCGATAATCCGCCACTGATTATAGCTTCTCTGGCGGAGAAAAGGGCGCCACCGGCCCTCTAACATTCGGTTGTGCGACGGTGGGCGAGTTCGGATCGCGGCGCGTAACTTTCACGTCGAGCAGCCGCACGATGGGATCACCAGCACTCACGGCCAGCACTTTGCCATCGGCGGAAAACGCCAACGACGTGAGCGTTGTGGGAGCCGCGCTGGCCGTCTGCCGGATCGACCAATCGCTCGTGTCGATCAAAGCGACGCGTCCTGCCGTTTCTCCCAAAGCAAGCACGCGGCCGTCAGGCGACCATGCCGCACAATTCGCGAAAGGCCATATTTGGGCGCGCAGGGCGGATCCACGAAAAACTTGCGATCCGGCCACGGGTTGCCCGTCCTCCAAACGCCAAACGGTGGGAAATTCCGAACGTCCGCCGGTCACGACCCATTCGCCCTTGGGCGAGACAACCGCGAACCCAATCGAACCCGGCGAGGCCGTTAAGTTGCTTTCAACCTCGCCCGCCGCGGTCCACAATACGGCTCCGTCGCCGGCGGTTACCACCTGGCCCGTAGGCGTTACATCGACGTCATACACATAGCGTCCGGTCGCCTGCACTTGTCCCGCCAGCGCGAACGTCTTGGCGTCCCATACTCGCACCACCAAATCGGCGGCGCCACATGTTACTAAGAACTTTCCATTGGGCGCAAAGACCACGTCGCGCACGCCTTGGCTCGTCGCATGGGCGGGAATCGCACGCAACAACCGGCCTTTAGCCACATCCCATAGTTGAACCGTTTTGTCTTCACTGGCGGTGGCCAGCACCTTGCCATCGAACGAAAACGAAACCGCATTCACGTTATGCCGGTGGCCGACTAAGGTGAAATCGAGTTTTCGTTTTTTCAAATCCCAAATCTTGGCCGTATTATCGTTGCTGCCGGTGGCGATCTTGTTGTGGGCCGAAAACGCTACATGCAACACACGATCGGTGTGCCCCAACAGGGTTGTAAGCGGAGAAATGGTGATCTCGACGGGCCCGGTATAACCGGCCAAGGAATCTCGGTTTGGCCCCAGTTCACCGAGCAATCGCTTCACTTCCTCATGCTGCAACAACTCCTGCCGACGACGTTCAGCTTTGGCTTTGACCAGGCTCGGAGCCTGCGGTGCGGCTTGCTCGTACCAATGTACGGCTCTCAGAAAGAATCCCGCCAGTTCATCGTTCGAGTTCGCCAGGTCATGCCATGCGTCGGCCAAAGCGATTTGAGCAGCGGCGCGCTGTTCTTCGGGTCGTTCATCGCGCGAGCCGTCCTGTTCATCCAAGTCGCGCTGGGCGAGCGTTTCCAGGGTTATGTCGCTTCCCTTGGCCAAATGTTTCAACCCGGTTTCAAAGTCGCCCGCTTCGAGACACAAGTGTTTTCCTACGAGGAGGTTTGCGTCAGGGTCCGCTGCGTCTTTCTGCAAGGTGTCCTGAGCCGCCAACACTTTTTGCCAATCACGCAAGAGACGTTTCGTGCGAGTTACCGCCGCCCGAGTTTGCTTGCGCAAATCGGCGTCACGCAAACGAGAAGCCATATCGTCGGCCAGACTTGCAATGTTCGCGGCGCCATCGTAACGTTGCGATCCAATCGCCTCTTCCACCAGCGCGAGCGCCGTTTCAATCAAGTCTGCCCGCATGGTTGGCGCATCGGCACGACGCGTCGCTGCGACCAGCGCCCGACCAAGCAGGCGAAGGCGATCGACTTCCCATTCCTCAGCCAATTCATCAATGATCGGTTTGGCGACGTGGTAGTCGCCCGCAGTGATTGATTGCTCGACCGCTTCCAGAAGCAACGCATACCGGCCCTGTTCATCGTCGAGAACAACAGCGGATTGTTGAACTAACGACTTGGCCAAGGCCACGTGATCGGCAGGCGTATCCGCCTGACTGAACTGATCTGCGAAAATCTCTCGAACCTGGCGGAGCGCAATCGCCAATTCCTCGTCGTTGGGCGGCGTCTTCTTTTTGGTCGGCTCTACGGCTTCGACCGTCTCGGGCGCTGCTTCGGCAGTATCGCTGGACTCCGCAGGCGATTCCGCCGATGACGCGCTGGCCTCACCAACCCCACTTGCGGGAGGATTGCTACCTTCCGGAACTGAGGCGGGCGAAGACGAAGAATCTCCAACCGATGGATCGGATAACGCCTCCAAGGGATCATTTTGCAGTTTAGCCGAAGCCAAATCGCCTGAAGGAGGAGACACCTCTTCAACAACAGGCGCGGACTCCGTGACCAAAGACGAGCCCTGTAAAGACGAGTCGGACGAAGATGCGTTCGAAGACGGTGACGAGGCCGAATCCGACGTGGATTGCTCACGTTGCGGCGAGGACGCATTTTCGTTTGGAGCCGTCGCAGGCGCCGATTCCACATCCGGCGTTTCGACCGGCGCCGCTTGGGCTAAGGCGGAGTCTTCGGGCAATGCAAGGTCTTCCGACCTTCCACCCAAGTAAACGTAAATTGTTGCGCCGGCGGTAATACACAGAAACAAGACCACGGCCAGGACGGGCATCCCTCTCTTTTTGCCGGCGGCAATCAAGCGACTCCGGTGACCGGTCGCTTCCTGGAAATAAAGCGGTTGAGTGACGGGCGGGGCGCCATTTGACGACTCGGGCGCCTCGGGTGGGTATGGCGACGCGTAGGGTGGAACGATGACCGGTGGAGCTGCCGCTGCCGCCGAAAGCTCCATTTGCCGGCGCAGTTCCTCGTCGTACGCCGACTTCTTTTTCTGGTTCAGTAGACGCACCCGCGCCGCCGCCACTTCGTTCAAAAGTCGCTGGCTTGGCCCTTGTTGTTTTCCAACCTGCAAGGTGCGCAGCAAGAGCGTTTGGCGGTCGGCCGCGTTGCCAATAACGTCAGGATCGCTCTCAAAAAGCCGCAAGCCCAATAAGCGATAGTCGTTAGGCGGCTGCTCCTCGGGCGGAATCCCCAACCACTTGTGATAAGGGTCGAATGCAACGTTCATCCTACCCCACTGACACTTCAAACATGTGAGGGACGCCTTCTACTACTCTAGGGTAACACATTAAGGCAACAAATCCTATGCAAAATGGCGGTCTGGGCTGTTCGTGTAACCGGTTTGGTAATCGCACTTTGCACGCCCTTTCGCCCCCACTCGGTAGTGCATTTTGAACCAAACTCTACCATCAACACCCCGGCTACACGTCTGACTTTACGGTTTATGAGGAAAAACATTGACCTCAACCCCGCTTGGCGGCACAATAAACGAACTTTGATCCGTCCGGGGACCCCGCTCGGTAACGGTTAGACGCTACAACCCGCCAATTCGTTTCCCTCCTTGAATGCCGATTTGATGCGACAAACTGCTCTGCTGGGCGTTTTGCTCTTGGCCTACGCGACATCGCCGGCGCGCGTCACCGCGCAGCCAACGCTTTCCTTCGCTCAGCCGCATGCAGCGCTTCCTGGTCAAACGACGGAAGTGACTTTACACGGCGATAAGCTCGAAGAGCCGCTCTCAGTGTGGAGCAGCTTTCCGGCCCAAATTGAAATCCTACGCGAACTGGACGAGACGGGCCAACCTAAACCCAACCCCGATCCGAAAACGCTACGGCTCCGCGTGACCATGCCGGCCGATGCTCCGGTCTCCGTCGGCGGTCTCGTCGTCGGTACGAAATCCGGGGTTTCTGAGCCTTTGGTCTTCATGCTGGATGATCTGCCGTCCGTCACGGAAATGGCCAACAATCATTCGCCGGAAGCCGCACAAGAGATTCCGTTCTTAACGGCCGTGGACGGCGTCTGCGACGGAACGCTGTTTGACTATTATCGCCTCTCCGCCAAGGCGGGGCAACGCATTGCCGTGGAAGTTGTGGCTCAGCGCTTAGGCTCCGCGCTCGACCCGGTTCTCCGACTGATCGACCCGGCGGGCAAGGAAGTCGCTTTTATCGACGACGCCCCGGCGCTCGGCGCCGATGCACGACTGGCTGCGGTCTGCGTCCAGGACGGCGCCTACGTTTTGGAAGTACGTGATGTGCAATACCACAGCGGAGGGCGCTATCGGCTCCGAGTCGGCGACTTTCCGCTGGTGGATACCACGTTTCCCCTGGGCGGACCCCGCGGCGCTTCAACCGAGTTTCGCTTCACGGGGTTCGATGGCCTGGCCACAGCGCCGACGCCCCTTGCAATTTCCGACTTGGCGCCGCAGCAAACTCCTTTGGCCGCTCGCCTGCCCAACGGGCAATCGTCGACCATGGTGCTAACTGCCGTCAGTTTGCTGCCCAACACGATAGAACCGGAGCCTGACATTTCACCCGAAGCGGCCAGCGTCGTGGCGGCGCCTGTCGCCATCAATGGCCAATTTCAAGCGCCGGGCGATCGTGACGCGTATCGCTTTTCCGCCAAGAAGGATCAAAAGTTTGTCCTTCGGGGAATCAGCCGCACGCTTGGTTCGCCTAGCTACTTGTTAATGCGTATACGCGACGAGAAAGGCGCAACCTTGGCCGAGGCCGGCGCGGCGAACCCGGTGGAAGCTCTCGCTTGGACCGCACCGACCGATGGCGATTATCAGTTGGAAGTTGAAGAGCTTTTTCAGAACGGCGGGCCAGGTCACGCGTATCGTTTGGAATTCGAGTTTGACGCGCCCCGGTTCTCGCTAGCATTGAAAAACGACAAGAACACGCCGCACACGTTTGTCACCCACGCCGACGGCGCGTTCGCGCTCGATGTGCAAATCGAACGGCAGGGGTATGAAGGGCCCATACGCCTCACGTTGCACGCTCCGCGCGAAGGTTTTCAGGTGCGGCAAGAGCAAGTTCCCCCAGGCGCCAAGGAAGCGAAACTTCTGGTTCTTCCGCCCGCGGACATCCAGGAGGGCGAATTGTGGGCCCTGCGCTTTACGGGCGAGGGGGAACAAGGCGTTCAAGCCGAGTTAAGCACAGCCGTGCTGCTTAAAACGAAACGTCCCGAACTCTTGGAAGTTCCCGCCTGGCGCGATGGCGTGATTCATGTGGCGGTGGGGGCGCCGCCAGAAGCTTTCTTCGGTCTCACGCCGAAGGAGTCCTTGCTCACCTTCGACGCAACGGCGAAGAACGCCACCTTTGTTCTGCCGCTGGAACGAAAGAACAAGGAATATAAGACAGACCCGATTGTCTGGGTGGAAGGGTTGCCGTCGGGCGCCTCGGCGACCGTGAAAAAAGAGGGCAAAGACGCGGACGAGCGTTTTGAAGTCGTCGTAACGGGCGAAGGCCTGACGGCAGGCGAGCATGCGTTTTCAATCTATGCCTATGGCGACTTCAATGGTCGCGGCACGAAGACAAAAGTTGAAGTGAAGCTGAAAGTCGAGTGAGGCGGTTCGTATCCAGCAGCAACTTTCCTCTCGCACGTCGAGCACAAGACGTTGCATCAACAAACATTGACCATTACCAAGGAAGCGGTTGGCGCCATGAGTAATTGCGGACTAGGCCGGAATACCCGTCTTGTTATCGTCGCGAGTCTTGCAGCATTCCTGTTGTGCGGCTCCCTGTGGGGGCAAGAGGCGTCAGGCGAAGGCTCCGGTATCGCATCACCTGTGAGTGTTGACGTTTTTCCCGCCCACGTTCGACTGACGTCGCCGCGTCAGCAGATGCAGTTGGTCGTCACGGCGGCGACGGCCGATGACCATCGATACGACGCGACCCATTCGGCGACGTACGTTTCGAGCGACCCGCAGGTGGCGGTGGTGGAAAACTCCACCGTTCTTCCACGCGGCGACGGAAAGGCGGACATCACCATCCAATACGGCGAACACAGCAAGATCATCTCGGTCGAAGTCACAGGGCAAGGCGAACCGGCGCCAGTGTCGTTCTACCATGGCGCACTGGCTGCACTTACCAAACAAGGCTGCAACGCGGGGGCATGCCACGGCTCGCCCAGCGGCAAAGGGGGTTTCCGGCTATCGCTTCGCGCCTTTGATCCGGAGTTAGACAAGCTCACACTGATTCGCGAGGAGTTTGGGCGCCGTACGAATCCGCACCAGCCCGAAGCGAGCTTGTTGCTGCTCAAGCCGTTGATGAAGGCTCCTCACGGCGGCGGATTACAAATGACGAAGCGCGATCCCGCGTATGCGCTCCTGCGCGACTGGATCGCCGAAGGCTGCCAGCTCGACCCGCCTTCGGCTCCCCGATGCGTGCGGATTGAAGTTTATCCTCCGTCTGGCCGTGTACTAAAGCTCTCCGAGGCGACGAACATCGGCCGCGAACAGCAGTTATGCGTGCTGGCCCATTTCGACGACGGTTCGGTGCGCGATGTGACTCGGTTGGCGGTTTACTCCAGCAGCGACGAACAAGTGGCCGAAGTGTCGACAACCGGCCTGACGAAAGGTCAAGATCGCGGCGAGGCGGCCATCATGGTGCGCTACATGGAGTTTGTCGAGTCGGTGTATCTCACGTTCGTTCGCGAGGCGCCGGGTTTCGCTTGGAGTAATCCGCCTGCGAACAACTACATTGATGAACTGGTTTACGGCAAGTTGCAACAGCTCAAATACCTTCCTTCGGAATTGTGCAGCGATGACGAATTCTTGCGCCGCGTTTACTTGGACACCATCGGCGTGCTGCCGACGCTCGAAGAAACGCAAACCTTCCTTGCCGACGCCGCACCCGACAAACGTAGCAAGGTGATCGACCGTTTGTTGGAGCGGCCCGAATACGCACGATTCTGGGCGCTCAAATGGGGTGACCTGCTGAGGATGACCAAAAAAGCAGTGGGCGAGTCGGGCGTGCATAAGTACCACCAGTGGCTTTTGCGGTCGTTCGCTGCGAACGAGCCGTACGATCAGTTCGCCCGCGAGGTGTTGACCGCATCGGGAAGCACGCTGGCGAACCCTGCGGCGAATTTCTACCGCACCACAGCCGACGTGAACGATACCGTGGAAAGCGTGGCTCAGGTGTTTTTGGGCGCTCGGCTACAATGCGCTAAATGCCACAACCATCCCTTTGAACGCTGGACGCAAGACAACTATTACGGCATGGCGTCGTTCTTTCATCGTGTTCAGCGGAAGACTGCTGGGCGACCCGATGAATCGTTCATCTTTACGACGCGCTCGGGGGAAGTGACGCAGCCGCGCACCGGGCAAACGATGAAGCCGTGGCTTCCGGTCGCGGGAGAAGTTGACATTGCCGCTGACGCCGACCGACGCAAAGCGTTTGCCGACTGGCTCACGCAAAAAGAGAATCCGTACTTCGCCAAGATTGAAGCGAATCGAATCTGGGCGCACTTGTTCGGGCGGGGTATTGTCGATCCGCCCGATGACTTCCGCGACTCCAACCCCCCGTCGAACAAAGCCTTGCTCGAGGCGTTGGCGAAGGATTTTGCCGAGTATAAGTTCGACCGTAAACACTTGATTCGCACCATTTTGAACAGTCGGACGTATCAGGCCAGTTCTCGGCCAAACGAATTCAACAAGGACGACGTGAGGTTCTTCTCACATTACCAACCGCGTTTGCTCTCCGCCGAGCAATTGCTTGATGCGATTTGCCATGTCACGGGCGTGGCCGAGAAGTTTGGCGCCTTGCCTGCCGATATGAAGGCGACACAACTTCCCTCGCCCGATATGGCCGAGAACGAGTTCCTGAAAATCTTCGGTCAACCGGAACGGCAAACCGTGTGCGAGTGTGAACGAGGCGACGACTCAAACCTCGGTCAAGCGTTACAGCTTTTCAACGGCCCGGTGGTGCATGGAAAACTACGCCATGAGGCGAACCGCTTCCGCGTTTTGCTCAACGCCGGCAAACCGGATGAGGATATTGTTCGCACTCTCTACCTGGCTGCAGTTTGCCGGCAGCCAAGCGAGGGCGAACTAAAAGCCAGCCTGGCCCACATCGCCTCGAAACCCGACAACCGCGTGGAAGCGCTCGAAGATGTTTGCTGGGCGATATTGAACACCAACGAGTTCCTGTTCCAACATTAATCGTTTCGATGGCTCCTTAGGCAAGTGCGCCGCATTGCCGCTTCGCGCCTTGCCCTTTGAATGTGAAATCGCGCGATTCCCACCACCTACCTTCTCCCGTCTCATGCGTATATCTCGATTGGTCGCGCTGGCGTGCTGTTCGTGGTTGTTCGGCGTTTCGACGCAGGCCCAGGACGCCGTTTCCTTCCGTAAAGATCTAGCGCCAATATTGCTTTCGAACTGTGTCGCATGCCACGGAGCGAAGAAGGCGGAAGGAAGTTATCGCGTCGACTCCTTCGCACGCGCGACGCAACCGGGCGACACAGGCGCTGCACCGATCACGGCCGCCAACGCCGCCGAGAGTGAACTCCTTCGCCGGATCATCAGCACCGATGAGAGCGAG
This sequence comes from Planctomycetota bacterium, assembly GCA_963204915.1. GTDB lineage: Bacteria > Planctomycetota > Planctomycetia > Pirellulales > Pirellulaceae > JAHWKS01. Next base: position 66,219 of record CAUJHS010000084.1, read on the forward strand.
CGGATGCCGCTTGAGGGCGACCCCTTGCCCGAGGAGCAGGTGGCGCTGGTGCGTCGCTGGATCGAGCAAGGAGCCGTCTATGACGCGGAGAACCCCCAGGCCGATCTCGCCGTGATTATGCCCCCGCCTGTGCATCCTGATCCTCCGGAGGAGTATTCCCAAACGTTGCCCGTCACCGCGTTGAAATTTTCGACGGATGGAGCGCGGCTATTTGTAGGCGGCTATCATGAGGTCACCGTATGGAGCGCCGCCGATGGCCAACTGGCGCAACGGATCAAGAATGTCGACCAACGCACGTACGGCCTCGACCTCAGCCCCGACGGGACGCGGCTCGCCGTGGCGTGCGGCTCGCCAGGGCAACGCGGCGAGGTGCGGGTATTTCGCGTGGAAAGCGGAGAACTGCTCAACGTACTGGGAACCATGCCGGATGCTGCTTTTGATGTCGCTTATTCTCCAGATGGGAAGCGACTCGCCGCATGCGCCGCCGATGGCGCGGTGCGCGTGTATGACACGGAAAGCGGCAAAGAGGAACTGACCATCACGAGCCATAGCGATTGGGTGACCGCCGTGACGTGGAACAACGACGGCTCGAAACTGGCCACCGCCAGTCGCGATAAAACCGCGAAAGTGTTCGACGCCAAAACGGGCGAGTTGACAATCACGTTTTCCGAGCACGGTCAGCCGGTGAAAGGCGTGGCGTTTCATCCTAATGGGACCGAGATGTACTCCAGCGCCGCCGATGGCCGCGTGATGCGGTGGAAACTTGAGGACGGCAAAAAGAGCGCCGATGTGGTCCGATTCGGGGGCGAGGCATACAAGCTCGAATCGGGCGAAGACATGTTCTTCGCCGTCTCGGCGGATAAAACCGCGCGGCAATTCCAACTGGCCGATCACAAACTCGTGCGGGACTTCCGCGGACACAACGAATGGATATTATCCAGCGCGTATCATGGTCCCACCAAGCGTCTGGCCACCGGCTCCTTCGATGGTGAAGTGCGTATCTGGAACGTCGACGACGGCAAAGAAGTTGTTCAGTTCCGGGCCGCCCCCGGTTATGTGAAGTAACCGCACGGGGCGTTACGCCCACGTCGTCAAGCACTTTGGCGATTCGCCGCGAACGGTGAGACCATTCGCCGAACGGCGTAACACGCGGGCGTATTGCCTATTTTTCGTTGCGCAGACGAGCGATTTCTGCGGCGTCTTTGTCGCCGCGGCCAGAAAGACAAACGACAATCGCCTCTTCGGGGCGTCGTGCGGCGGCCAACTCCATCGCTTTGGAAATGGCGTGCGAGCTTTCCAAAGCAGGCAAGATGCCCTCGTTCCGCGCGAGCGCGTCAAAGCCCTTGAGAGCGTCGGCATCGCCACAGTAGGTATACTTCACGCGACCGCTGGCCTTCCAATAACTATGCTCCGGGCCGACTCCGGGGTAATCCAACCCTGCCGAGATCGAATGCACGTCGCACGTCTGGCCGTCTTCGTCTTGCATCACATAACTAAAACTGCCATGCAATACGCCGGGTTGACCATAAGTGAGCGAAGCGGCATGTTCGCCAGGTTTGCCGCCTCGCCCGCCGGCCTCGACGCCGACAAGCTCGACCGCTTGATCGTCAATAAACGGATAAAACATTCCGGCCGCATTGCTGCCGCCTCCAACGCATGCCACAACCAACTCCGGTAGTCGGCCAATTTGCTCAAGTGATTGCCGGCGGGCTTCGCGCCCAATCACGGACTGGAAGTCGCGCACAATCCGCGGGAAAGGATGCGGCCCAACGACCGATCCGAGAATGTAGTGCGTGGTTTCCACGCTCGACATCCAGTCGCGCATCGCTTCGTTAATCGCATCACGCAAAGTGCGCGAACCGCTCGTCACAGATCGCACTTCGGCGCCCAGCAGTTTCATGCTGAACACGTTCGGCGCCTGACGACGAATATCCTCCTCACCCATATACACCACACAGGGGATTCCAAAGCGAGCGCACGCGGTCGCGGTCGCCACGCCGTGCTGTCCCGCACCCGTCTCGGCAATGACCCGAGTCTTGCCCATGCGGCGCGTGAGGAGCGCCTGCCCCAATGTGTTGTTAATCTTATGAGCGCCGGTGTGATTGAGGTCTTCGCGCTTGAGCCAGATTTGGGCGCCGCCGCAATGCTGGCTCAGCCGCTCGGCGTGATACAATGGCGAGGGCCGACCCACGTAGTGCTTAAAGAGCGATTCCAACTCGGCGTGAAAGTCCGGGTCCTGGATCGCTCGGTCGTATTCGGCGGTTAGCTGTTCCAGGGCGTAGGTAAGTGTCTCGGGAACATACCGTCCGCCGAACGGACCAAATCGTCCCGCCGCGTCGGGCGCATGGGATGTCGCAGAAGTCGAGGAATTTGGGCTCATCCTGTCATCGTAACATTGGCCGCCGGGTTTGCGTAGGGAACCATCCGCCGCTGAGGCGGAATTGCCCTGCATGGCTACTTTTCGCGCGATTCACCCCACGAATCGACCGCTGCATGGCAAAGCGAACGTCTCGGCAACCGCTCGGTTGGTCACTTCGCCCTCGTAAATATTGAGGGCTTCGGCCAGCGGTTTGTAGCGACGAACCGCGGCGTCCACGCCATGCTTGGCTAATTTGACGACCCACGGAAGCGTTACGTTGCACAAGGCGAACGTACTTGTGCGGCCCACCGCGCCGGGCATGTTCGTGACGCAGTAATGCACCACATCGTTCACAATATACGTGGGATCGCTATGGGTTGTGGGCCGGCTTGTTGCAACACAGCCGCCTTGGTCAATCGCCACGTCGATGATTACGGCCCCCGGCTTCATGATTCTTAGATCCTCTTCTTGCACTAAACGGGGCGCTTTGGCGCCAGGAATCAAAACCGCGCCAATCACCAGGTCGGCCAGTTTCAGTTCTTCGCGCAACACGTACCGGTCGCTAAACAGGACGTTCACATTGGGCGGCATGATGTCGTCCAAATATCGTAGCCGGTCCATATTGATATCCATAATCGCCACATCGGCCCGGAAGCCCGCGGCGATTTTCGCCGCGTTGGCCCCCACGACGCCGCCGCCCAATATGGTAATGTGGGCCGGTTGCACGCCAGGCACGCCGCCCAAGAGAATTCCGCGGCCCATTTGCGGACGCTCCAAATACTTCGCTCCTTCCTGGATGCTCATACGTCCGGCGACCTCGCTCATCGGGGTCAACAGCGGCAAGCGACCTTGCTCGTCACGCAATGTCTCATAAGCGATGCACGCGACGCCGCTGTGCAGCATAGCTTCCGTTAAGGCACGATCAGCCGCGAAATGAAAATACGTGAAAACCGCCTGCCCACGGCGTAACAAGGGCCATTCTTGCGGCTGTGGCTCTTTGACTTTGACGATCAACTCCGCCCGGCGAAAAATCTCCGCGGCGTCAGGCAACAGTTCGGCGCCAGCCCGCAGATATTCATGGTCGGCCAGTCCTGAGCCAAGCCCGGCCCCGGTTTGAACCAGAACCGTATGACCAGCGGCTCTTAATTCCTCGACGCCCACGGGCAACATCGCCACGCGGTACTCATCGGACTTGACTTCAGCGGGTACGCCAACAATCACGGACAGCGTCCTTTCTGTAAGGGAACAGCGAATAACGCCCCCTCGCATTTCATCAGACCACGCCCAACGCCGCAAGCGGAAGAAGCCCCGAAAGCGAGTCAACCCAAACAATCGGGCGCAGCCATAATGCCTTCGCTACGGTGTTCGCCTGACCAAAAGGAACGCCGCCAGACCTGAGCACAGAGCGAAACTCGAGAAGGAGTTCCCCAATGCAATCGGGCCAGCGGCGTGCGCTTAGGGGGTGAAATTGGGAGAGGGCGCACCAGCCGACGGTTCGGCGTCGGCCGGCGCCCTCGTCTTATGAATTACCAACACTAAGGTGCGAAGATCACGATCATTCACACGAGCTACTGATTGTTCGAGCGTTCGGTCCGTTCGGGTTGCGAACCGCTCTGACCGCTCTTGCGAGCGCCGCTCGTTGAGGATTTGGCTCCCGACTTGATCTCGTCGGCGATAGTTTGCGCTTGCTTCAAATGCTGCTCGGCGCCTTGCGCGCCTTGACGAATCACTTGCTGAAGCTCCGGAGACACATGGTCTTGGGACGCCTCCAACTTGGCGATCATCTGAATGTGCCCAACGATTTGCTGACCGATATACGCCATATCGAACTCATCTCCCTGGCTTTCGCTAAGCAGGTCGCGCGTACGTTGCAGGCATTTCTGTGCGGCTTCTTTGTGAATCTGCATCATCGGGCCTTGTCCTGGACCTTGTCCTTGGCGACCAGCGCCGGGGGCCTGCGGTTGCGCGGCGACGGCGGAATCCGTCGCGTCATTATTCCGTGCTTGTCCGGCAGGAGCATCGCGGTCTTGCGTCGCCGGCGCTGCGCTAGTGCGAGATTGATCGCTGTCGCGGTTCTGGGAAGCGGCGCTTGGTTCGGAACGGCTACCTTGGCTCGCAGCGTTCTGTCCCGAGGACTGCGTTTGCGACTGAATTTCTTGCCAGACGCCGGCCGGCAGGTACTCGCGAAGTTGTTGCAGCTGCTTGGTATGGTCTTGCACCATTTGCTGAGCGAATTCTTTTACCTGCGGATGCCGTGCTTTTTGTTGCGCAAACTGACCAAGCTGAATTTCCTCGACGTTGCCCAAGGCCAACATGAACGCAACTTGTTGGTCGACGCCGCGACCGCCTTGCCGACCCGCTTGTCCTTGCCGACCCTCGCCTTGGCGGGCGCCGAACGGCTGTGACCCCGGCGGTTGCGCATTCGGCGTTTGGGCGTTCGCGGGTTGGGCGCCCGAGCGTTGCGGATCCGACGGTTGTTCACCCGACGGTTGCGCCCCTTGCTGTTCCGCGCCTGCCGCCGCAGCTCGCCGTGTCTGATTTTCATCCGCCTGACGTTCTTGGGCGGCTCCCACGCTTGCCGAGAGAGTGAATGCAGCCACGGCGATCGTCGCCAATCCATGCTTCCAACACATCGCAGATCTCCTTGAATACGCCTGAGAAAAGAGGAATCAAGCCGAGCGCGAACGGCTCGACCGTGTCGAGCAATACGCTGCAAATCATGTTCCGGCCTTAGACGGCAGAACTCGAGACATGTTCTACCCCCGGTCAACACAAGCACGTGGTGAGGCCGTTTTCAGAAGCGATGAAAGAACGCAACGATCAAAGTTAACCAAACTCCATTTCGCCGGCCTGGCGTTTAAGACACCGCAATTCGTTGAGAATTAAAGCATGCCGATTTTCACGCCATGGTGCGACTTCTGCGCCATAGGCTCTCGGACGAACGCGTCCGCGATGGAAGCAACTCGCTCGCGCAATCGTTATTGTTCCCGCGAGGTCGCCCCTAAACTTCATCGAAATTTTGTGGCGCCCAGGAGAACCGTATCTGAGCGCCGCGTGCAAACAAGCCGCGCTGGCACATTCGATTCCACCCCTGTCGCCGATTCGACAGGCCGTGTCGATCAATGCAACGAACGCGCCGCCGGTTGAATAGGGGTTCAGATAACACGAGCGCTGTGATGCCGGAGATTAAACCGTGAGAACGACCTCGCTTATGTCATGACGATACGATCTTCCTGTTGTCGAACAGGAAACGCTCAGGCCGTAACAATTAAGGCGCAGCAAAACGCCCTGCCACGCGGAAAACCACGGCAGGGCGCAATGGTGGATGAAGCTTGAAGCGGTCGCCGAGCGTGAAGTCCCAGCGGCGGGGCGCGACTAGTCTTTCTTGAGCGGCTCTTTCTTCTCCGTAATGACCGGGCATTGAGGCGCCATCTCGGCGTTCAGCTCGGTAAAGGGCTTCCACTCTTCAGGCAGGTTATCTTCGTGGAAAATCGCCTCGACGGGGCATTCCGGCACACACGCTTCGCAGTCAATGCATTCTTCGGGGTGGATGTAAAGCATCTTTTCCCCCTCGTAGAAGCATTCGACTGGGCACACCACCACACAGTCGGTGTACTTGCAGGCAAAACAGGGTTGAGCGACGACGTGGGTCATTACAAGCTGTCTCCTCCACGCGCTCGCCCCCGGTGCGCGACGCACAACAGGGTGCGTAGGGCGCAGATGCGGCGGAAGCGGCGCCAAGTGATTGAAAGAGAAGGGGTTGAGCGCCCTTCTCGGGGCTTTGGCGCATGGTAGTGGTGGTCGAAAAGTCTGTCAAGCGGATCGACGGCCCTCCGCTCTTAGGGGGCCCCCACGGTCAAAGACTTGCTTCTGACAGCTCTGCTACCTAAAATTGAACGAATCGGGTATTCGAGCGAAACTCCCCTCGTTTCCTTAGGGCACGGACCGCCCCGGCGGTTGTGTCTCTCTTACGGTGTTGCTCGAAGGTATCGCGTGTCACTTTCACCCAAAGACCGTAACTTACTTCAACGCTGCCTTGCCCGGCGTCCCGGAGCGTGGGAGGAGTTCGTCAATCGCTTCCTTGGCTTGGTGGTGCACGTGGTGAACCACACGGTCAATTCGCGTGCTTTGGATCTCTCGGCCGATGATCGTGAAGATTTGGCGGCGGAAGTGTTTTTGACCCTGGTAAGTAATGACTTCGCCGTGCTGCGACGATTTCGGGGTGATAGCAGCCTAGCGACTTACCTCACTGTCATCGCCCGCCGTGCAATCATTCGCGAATTGCTCAAACGCAAACCTGCCCTGCCGGGTCATCGCTCGGAAGCCGATGAGGACGAGCAACACTTGAACCGGAATGGCAATGGGCACGCCCACGTGGAAATGGCGGCCGATCCCGCCTCTCGGTTGGATGAGGAGCGGCTTACCAATCGCGATGAAATTGAACGCCTGCTCGAGGGCCTCAATGGCCAGGAAGCCGAGGTGATCCGCTTATATCACCTGGAAGGCAAGAGCTATCGCGAAATTAGCAACGAGGTGGGCATTCCCGAGAACACCATTGGCTCCACCTTGACACGTGCGCGGGCGAAAATGCGGCAGGTCCAAGCGAAGGTCGAGTGACCCTCAGCCCCTCTTCGGATTTTCGCCTTGCAATCAGGCGACGTTCGCCCGATGCGAGCATTCCGCCATCGAAGCTCCTCGCAGCGTCGTTGCATGGGTTCTCTCAATGGGCTGCCGTCGCACGACAACCCATCTTTTCGAACGGAACGACCGGTATCCAACCGCGTGACCGGTCGTTAGAGCTTCATGAACAACCTAGTCGCGAATCACCGGGCTGTCCAAGTGATTGCCAAGACGGTGCTCACCGAACTTGGCCCAACTATTCACCGGCATGACACAGAACAGACCATCGCTGAACGAGCTGTTCAAATGATGGCTGAGCGCGGTGTTACAGAGACTTGGTATTATGCCTGCCCGGCTTTCGTCTTGCTGGGCTCGCGTAGCTGCCTATCAATCTCTGGTCGAGACTACAAACCTAGCAGTGAGCCTGTCGGCCAATGCGATCTGGTTACCGTTGACTTAAGCCCCCAAAAACAAGGCGCGTGGGGTGACTGCGCACGGTCGTTCGCTGTTGAGGGTGGCTGTTATGTAGCGGCCCCGTCCAATGCCGCGTTCAAACGGGGTATTGAGGTTGAGTATTCTCTACATGAGGCCATGCGCTCGCATGTCACTCTCACGACCACCTTTGAAGATCTCTTTCTGTTTGCGAATAACGAGATACGCAGGCAGGGCTTTGAAAATCTAGATTTCCTCGGAAACGTGGGCCACAGTATAGAATCAAGCCGCGATTCGAGGCGCTACATTGAAAAGGGCAACAAAGCGGCACTAGGTGACGTCGGCCTATTTACCTTTGAGCCGCATATTCGCGAACGCGGTGGCTCCTGGGGCTTCAAGCACGAAAATATTTACTATTTCAGCGGAGAAAATCGCGCCGTGGAGCTCTAACAATTCATTCAAGCCGATGCCGCTTTGCGGCACGGCCTAATTCAAGCGATAACTCGCTGAGCAGCATCTACACCGCTACGCGCCAACCGGGGCCACGCCGCAGACCAGTTGGGGCCACAGGCGCCGAAACGTCGGAAATCGCGTCGGGCGATTCTCCTCGTTCGATCGACTGCATCATCTTGACCAATCGGCGGAGTCGTCGCACCCAACCGGGAAATGCAACCCCCGCACCATCGGCCGCGCCGTGGTAGTTATAGCGAACGGCCAGCCGCATCACGGCGTCGCGGAACATGCCGCGGTTTTCGGGAGTCAGCTCGCGAAGATCGAGTCGACCTCGTCCGGCGCGCTGCATTTCGCTTGCTTGGCGCTGCAGCCAATCGGCCAGTTGCTGGGCTTCCTCCGTCGGTTCAAACTGATCGGCGATGGCGCTCATCATCGCGGTAAATGTCCAGGCCGACGGCGCGCACGCGCGGCCGTCATCAAGAATAATTAAACAACTCATTTCTATACCTCGCATCGTCGCATCGAACACTTTCCGACGACTTGCCCCCTGGCGCGCCGCAGGAACACCACTCGCCACGCAAAAAACCCGATAGAAGTCCGGCCGGCGAAAAACCGACTTCAGGCGTCGCCGCTTTCACATGGAGAACGGACGCTTAATCCAAAAGGTCGCTGTAAGGGGTAATCTGGTTCAGTCACTCTCTCCAAAAAAGCGCACGAATTTGAAATTTGTTTCCGTCGGGAGCAGCGGGTCCTCACCACGTTGGACGATACTCCTGAATGGGCCCTTCGCCAGGCGGGAGCACATGGGTGTAATAAATCGCTGGTTCCGCCGAGGGCGGTGCAAACAGCCGGGGATCCGCCAGATCGACGGGTGGGAACCCCTCGACCTGCGGCATGGCGAACATACTCGCTGGGTCGCCGTTCACCTGGTTCATTACGTAACGCGGCACATTGAACACAAACGCCATTTGCGCCGGAGGAAGCTCGACTTCAACGCGGTGCGGCAAAGTGACGCGCCACGCTGGATCGTGCCGATGGTCGGACGCCTTAGCCACCGCCACAAGGCGCCCGGATGCATCATGCAAGTGTTGTTCCAGCACCCAGCCGTAGCGATTGTCCACAATCGTGACACGATTCATTTCACCTTGGGGCGAATACAGCCGAGACCGAATTTCCAGCCGTCCGTCCTCCGTCTCGAAGGGGCCCTCATGGTGGGCCATCGGATCGAGATACGCCACACCAAGAGCTTCAATCAGCCAGTGGGGTTCAATCGGCAAGATTTGCTTGGCGGGGCTCAGGTGGAATTGCTCATGTCTTGCGTAATAAATGGCGCGCGGTTGCGTGCGCTTCACCCATAGCCACAGCAGTTCATCGTTGCTGCCCATGTCGATTTCCGGTCCCGTGAAGCCGGTCAGTTGACCACGCAATCGGAACCGGCGAGGCCGCTCCATCACGAGATCGGCCCGCAAAGGAGGAAGTCCCTGGACGGTCAACGTCGCGCCTTCGGCCTGCAATTGCCGCACCGGCGCGCTGTTGGCGTTCACCACGTGAATCACCTGTTCCAGATTGGGCGGAGCTGAGAACGCCACCGGAGGCGAGGCGCCGTTTTTTTGCGGGCGCAGCGGGCAACTTGCCCCGGTCGTAGCGACCAGTCCTCCCACAATCAAAAGCCCCAGCAAATGACGGTTCACGTTGGCATCCTTGCCGATGTGATACAAAGCACGATAGTCCAGGCCTTGGCGGCAACGTCACTCGGCGCTCAACCACGGCTTCCGCTGCGATCGATTCCGAGCTTACTTGCCCGAGGGCTTTCGTGGTTCGTGTAGGTCGCTCTCGCCCCTTACTCGGAATACAACAGTTGGGTCAACTCGGTCTGGATCTCTTGGGCGCGCTCCTCCGTTGGCATAACCACCGCGGTGCGGTACTCCGCCTCATTGCGGGAACAGAAAAGCACCAGCGTTTCCGCTCCTTGGTCGTCCTTCTCAGTATCCTCCAGCCGCATGATCCGGCGGCGAATCATCAGCAAGGCCAGCACGTAGCGCAAATCCTGCCGCGCGGCGTCTCCTTCGAGTTGCTCGAAGTACTGCAAGATCACGTCATTGGGGGCCAGCGTCGTTTTGCGCGAACCACTCGCGTCGGGCATCTGCGATTTCCACCAGCCTAGCGCCCCTTCCGGCGGACCCTGCCAGCCGGCTTCACTGTAGTCCTGCCGAGAGACGGCCCCGCCGTGGGGCATTAATACCGAATAGAAAACTTCTCCGGGCGCCAGGTCTCGGTCGAGCGTTGCGCAGCGGCGCGTGCAGCGTTGTATGTCAAAATCCAACACGACTAGCTTTCGCACAAGGAGGCAGAGTCGGTCTTGGCCATCCTGGCCGACACTACCTAAAAACTTCCTACGACTCAAGAGACACTGAAGAACCTCCCCGATTGCCCCTGTTCGCCGATGACGAACTTGGCCCGGGCGAAGCAACGAGGGCAATGTCCCACGTACTCGGTTCCCTCACGGTTCACATAGACGCGCGCATAGGTGTTGCAACAGGCAAAATGAACGCCCAGAAAGCGCTGCCCCGCTTCATGCGGCGCTCCCAAAGCCCCGACGCCTCCCTTCTCGCGCTCCCGGCGCGGAGGCTGCGGGTCGCTGGACAAATCCAAATGCTCACCTGGCATGCGTGAGATCGCCTCCCAAATACAAGGGACTCTCGCGGTTTGTACCAAGAACGGAATGCGAAACGCAACCCCGAATCGCGAAACGTCCCATGAGAACCAAGAACGAACCTCACGGTGTCGCGTCGTCCAGGAGAAGGTCTCGCTCCATAACGAAGTTGGTCAATTGCACGCCCAATCGCTCCACTTGCTGCGCTCGCACCGTCTGAAATCCGCGGCTTTCAAAAAATGGCCGTGCGGTAATACTGGCTTCCACATAAAGTCGCGTCAAACCGCATCGCCTTGCGTGGTTCTCCAACGCAGCGTAAAGCTGCGTGGCGACTCCTACGCGTTGATAGTCTTTGTGGCAATACAGGCAGTCGATGTGGCCGTCGGGGTCGAGTTCGATAAAGCCAATCGGCGTCGCTCCATCCTCCGCCACCCATACCTGTTTGCCTTGCTGCCGCAGACGCATGGCTTCCGCCGATCGCGGACTCGGCGCCCAAGCGCGGACTTGCTCGTCCGTGTAGTCGCGGGTATTGACGGAACGAACCGTGTCGTAAAACAACTGTGCAAGAGTCGCCGCATCGTCAGGGGCGGCAAGTCGAATCGGCCACGTCATAGGTTGCCTGCAGTTGAAAAAACGCGTATGAGCGCTAAGGTACCGAAAAACGAAAGCATGTCGATGACGCCGGTCCCCGCAATCCGCATTCGCCCGCTCAACTCGCACGCCCCCCGCGCGGACGGCGCCTTCGTCCTGTATTGGATGAACGCGTTTCGACGCACGATGTTCAACTTCAGCTTGGACCGCGCCGTCGAGTGGTGCGAGAAACTGCGCAAACCGTTGATCGTGTTGGAAGCGTTGCGTTGCGGCTATCCTTGGGCCAGCGACCGAATCCACCGCTTTGTGCTGCAGGGAATGGCCGACCAAAGCGCGGCGTTCGCCGACACCCCCGTACTGTATTACCCGTTTGTCGAGGAAAAAACCGATCAAGGCAAGGGTCTGTTGGGCGCTTTAGCGCAGCGGGCGTGCATGGTGGTGACCGACGACTACCCCGCATTCTTTCTACCGCAGATGGTCGCCGCGGCGGCAGAGAAGATACAAACGCGCATGGAGGCGGTTGACTCCAACGGCGTGCTTCCCATGGCGGCTGCCGACCGCGTCTTTCCTACGGCGCACGCGTTTCGCCGTTTCTTACAACGCGTCTTGCCGGAACATCTCACCCAACAGCCGCAAAGTAACGCACTGGCCCGGAGAGACCTGCCGCGATGCGAACCTCTCCCTGAAGCCGTGACGAGCCGTTGGCCGCCCGCAAGCGAGTTATTACTCCAGGCAAAGCCCGAATTTTTACGGCGATTGCCGATCGACCACGCGGTGGGTCCCGCCCCCATGCAGGGCGGCTCCCAGGCCGGGCGACGGGCGCTCGTCGAATTCCTGAAACATCGCTTGCCGCGCTATCAAGAGGGTCGCAATCATCCCGACGACGACGCCAGTAGCGGACTTTCCCCCTATTTGCACTTTGGCCACATTGCGGCGCATGAAATCTTCCGTGATTTGGCGATCGGCGAAGAATGGTCGACCGAATGCCTTGCCGCAAACACCCAAGGATCGCGCGAAGGCTGGTGGGGGATGAGCCCCGCGGCGGAAAGCTTTTTGGACGAACTCATTACCTGGCGAGAACTGGGATTCAACATGTGCCGCCTGAGGCCTGAATACGATCAGTACGAAACACTGCCCGATTGGGCGAAGACGACGCTCGAAAAGCATGCGCGAGATGTCCGCCCTGTCGTGTATTCGCTGGAAGATCTTGAGGCGGCGCGCACGCATGATCCCATCTGGAATGCGGCGCAGCGCCAACTATCGCAGGAGGGTCGACTACATAACTACTTGCGCATGCTCTGGGGCAAGAAAGTGTTGGAATGGAGCGAAACTCCCCGGCAAGCACTTGAGACGATGGTTCATTTGAACAACAAGTACGCCGTGGATGGACGCGACCCCAACTCGTATTCGGGCATTTTCTGGGTGCTGGGACGTTATGATCGGGCATGGGGACCGGAACGGCCCATCTTTGGTACGGTTCGGTATATGAGCAGCGAGAATACCCGGCGCAAATTGCGCATGTCCGCCTACCTGGAACAATATGGCGAGCAGGCCTAACCGCGGGCGCGTTCCAGAGTACCGGCCCACGTTCGTCGCGCGAGAGTCACGTTGTTGCGTCGCCCGACCAACCTTGAAACTTGGTTTGGCAGTATTCCTCGAAGCGATCTTGCACAATCGCCTCGCGTGCGCCGGCCACCAGGCGTTGATAATACGTCAGGTTATGCGCCGAAAGGAGAATGGGTCCGAGCATTTCGTCGGCCATGAACAAATGCCGCAGATAGCCGCGACTGCGTTGGCACGCCGGACAGGGGCAATGCTCTTCAAGCGGCCGGTCATCCGATGCGTGTTTGAGATTACGCATGCGCACCGGTCCGGCGTCGGTAAACGCCAGGGCATTGCGGCCGTTGCGCGTGGGCATCACGCAGTCAAACAAATCGACGCCGCGGCGAATCGCTTGGAGGATGTCCTCCGGCCGGCCCACGCCCATCAGGTAACGAGGCGACGTTGCCGGAAGTTCAGGGCAGGTCGCGTCGAGCATGCGATACATTTCATCAGGCGTTTCCCCCACGCTTAGCCCGCCAATGGCGTAGCCGGGAAAGCCGATCTTCGCCAATTGTTCGGCGCACCAGGCGCGCAAGTCGGAGTTGAGCCCGCCTTGCACAATGGCGAACTGCGCTTGATCGTCACGTCGGCCGGCTTCCTTACACCGCGCGGCCCAGCGCACGGTGCGTTCGCAGGCGTCGCGCACCACGGAATCTTCATTCGGCAAGGCGACGACATGATCTAACACCATGGCCACATCGCTGCCAAGCCGCTCTTGAATCTCAATCGCGCGTTCGGGCGAAAGTTCGAATACCGAACCGTCAATGTGGGATCGGAACACCGCGCGCTGCTCGGTGATCTTCGTCATCTGCGCGAGGCTAAAAAGCTGAAAGCCGCCGCTGTCGGTCAAGATCGGGCCCGACCAGCCCGAGAAGCGGTGCAGTCCGCCTAGTTTTTCCACAAGTTCAGCGCCAGGACGCAGCGCCAAGTGATACGTGTTGCCGAGGATCATCTCCGCCCCGGTGGCGCGTACCATGTCCATCGTCAAACCTTTAACCGTGCCCTGCGTGCCGACAGGCATAAAGGCGGGCGTTCGCACCTCGCCGCGCGGAGTAACAAACACCCCGCGCCGCGCCTGCGTCCGGGCATCGGTATGACGAAGTTGGAAGGTAAACATGCAATACGTGATAGAACAATGAGACCACGAAGTCGGAAATTTGGGGCGAATATGACCCTCAAACGAATCACATCTAACTACAACGTTATTTTTAATTTTTTTCTTATTTAATATATCTTACTAAATTAAAAATAAATGATCAATTGTGGCCATGACTCGCATATGTCGTGGAATGTTTATTATCTAAAACTCCCCTACGGTCTGCCGGAACCTATGTTCTTAAGAGGGCAAATCAGCGCAATTGCATAAACAAACACACCCGCTTGGATTGAGCGAGCCACCAAAACCAGGAGTAACAAGGGCGATTTCTCGTTCTGGGTAAGTGATTACTGGAATGAGACTTACAGCGAACTTTGCCTGAAGGAATCGGGATGGAAAGGCATTGTCTCCTTGACATCATGCGAGTTATGATTATTATCCCTACTATTGAGTGGTTTTGCTCTCGCAGGATTGGTAACATTAAAGTGACGGTGGGCGTCTTTGATGGGCAGTCGATTCTGCGCGTTGGAAGAGGGCGATAGCGTTCCCCTTCCACACTCTCAGCGATGCATTTGAGTTGATATTGGCAACGCACGCTACCCGTGCGCGCGGAGAAGACGTCAATGGCATGTCCATTTCATGAACGCTGTGGGCGTGTTCATGAACAATCTGGGCGTCATTCACAAAAAGACGTTCGCTGCGCAGCTTCCGGATGCGGCCGAGCGATCTCGTCTTGTTGGTAACGTACTGGTGGAGCTGGCGACCGCCCTAACACCGAGGAGACCTCAATGTAATTGAACCGCGAATCGGAGCCGCAAGTGCGCGATTCGAAGGCTACCGCCGGATGCCAGTCGAGGCGGAGCGGCAAATGATAACACCTTTGATTTCTCGTGAGATTCGGAGCAATAAATATGAAAGCGTATCGATTCGCCTGGCTGGGAGCTTGGATGCTCCTGCCGTTTCTGTTAGCGGCGCCGTCCCACGCCGCAGTGATTTTTTCCGATAACTTCAACGACGGCGACACCGTCGGTTGGACATTCATCGGCAATGATGCCGGTGAGTGGGGCAACACCGGAACTCAACTAAACAGCAGTGCTTTTGGGGATGACGCCCATGACGCGAATCTCGGTATCGCGTACATCACCGGCGTGACCACGCCCAATCACTTCCGATTGAGCGCTGACGTGAGCGTCATAGGCGCATCACAAGGGGGAGAACTTGGGCACGTCGGGTTTGTGTGGGGCTTTGACGGCAATAGTTATGTTTACGGAAGCAATGCCGTTGCACACTACCTGCGGACACACGCCGACCATGTAACGACGTTTAGTTATCCCTATATCGGCGAAGCGACCATGCCGATTGGGATCAATGCATTGCTGAATACACCGTATAAGATGGCCATCGAAGTGGACTACGCGAATAAATTTATGGACATCATCTTCAATGGCGCGTCCGTCGGCACGCTCTCGGGCGCAGCCTTCGATACGTACGTCAAGTACTCGGGCGGCAACATTGGCCTCGTTAATTGGGGTGAAGAAGTCACCTACGATAACGTTGTCCTTGAAGATCTTTCTGTTGCGGGGGTTCCGGAACCGTCGAGTTTAACGCTGCTGGGCATGGGCGCCGTTTCGTTGGTCGGATACGGTTGGCGCAAGAAACGCAATCAGGCAGCTTAGTCGATTGAGCAATAGATAGATCGTCGTTTACTCGGGAGTCGCTCGGCAGAGCGGCTCCCAAGTTCCGAATGAATTCATCTACTCGCCGTTGCTTAATTCGACAATGGCCGCTTGCACGCCGTCGACCACGTGCGCCATGGCGTCGTAGTTCAGCTTGTCGGGCGTATCTTCTGGGCTGTGGTAGTACGGGTATCGAAACACCGCCGTGTCGGTAATCATCACGGCTGGGTACCCTTCTTGCCAGAAGGACCATTGGTCGGACCAGCCCACTCCGGACACATCGCCGGGGAGCGCGCCGCCTTCCGAGGGAAAGCTTGCACGACGGCGAAACGCCGCAATCACTTGATGTACCAAAGGCCGTGACGCCACGTTGCCAATCACTCCGATGAAATTCCCCTCGTCCGGATAAATCACGCCAAACGGCGCCGGGTAGCGTTGGCTTCCGGGCGTGTCGCTGTAAAACCCGATCGTTTCCAGGCTCAGCATGGCGACGATATTTTCGTTCCGCGCGCGACTCCGCCGGGCATACACCGACGAGCCCATGTCGAGCGACTGAAAATACGGCATCTCCTCATTGGCGAAAGCGACGAAGCGCAAGGTGCGCGCCGGTTGCTCGCCCGACATCCGCCTTGCGATCGCCAAGAGCGCCGCGACGCCGCTGGCGTTGTCTCCGGCGCCGGGCGAACCAGGAACCGAATCATAATGAGCGCCGACGAGGATGATCTCCTCGGGATGAATTGCCCCCGCCGCTTCGGCTTCGATGTTGTAAAATGCATGACCGCGGGCCTCGTATTCCTGCCGCGTGACGGGATAGCCCGCGGCGGTCAATTCCTCTTCGATATAGCGCGCCGCTTCCATCAGTTGCGGATAGCGCCGCAGGTTGCGTTCGCCAAAATCGCCGGCCAATTTCTGCACATGGCCGTGCAACTGTTCCCGCAAGAGCGTTAGATCGTCATCCAGCGGCGGAGGCGCCTCGCGGTAGCTTTCTCCCGGCATGTGAATCATCAGGCGCCATGCGGCAAAGCACGCTCCTGCCGCAAACAGCCCGCCGGCAAGAAACAACCGCCGCATCCATGGCCAGCAAATACGAGGGCGAGGTGCGTCGCTGGACATGGGAAAGGCCCGGTCGGCAGTCGTTAGAAAGAGCGGCACATCAGCCCGCCATCGGCTACGATCACCTGGCCCGTGATGTAGCGGCCGGCTTCGCTCGCGAGCATCAGCATGGGACCGGCGATTTCGAGCGGTTCGCCCCAGCGTTTGAGGGCGGTGCGCTCGGCGAATGATCGCTTTTGTTCGTCGCTGAGTAAACTCATCGGCAGGTCTGTAAGAATGGGTCCCGGCGCAATGCAATTGACCGTCACGCCGCGCGGGCCCAGTTCCAGCGCGTGCGCTCGCATCATGCCCAAGAGGGCGGCTTTGGTGGCGGAGTACGCGCCGCGGCCGGGGTTGGAAACCAAACCCATGATCGACGAAAGATGAACGATCCGCCCCCAGCCGCGCTCGGCCATATCGCCAGCCAGCGACCGAGAGAGGCGCATGCAACTGGTCAAGTTCAATTCCAGAATACGATCCCAGGTTTCATCGCTTTGCTGCAGCAAATCTTGCGGTTCGTTGCTGCCCGCGTTGTTGATGAGGATGTCAACTTTGCCGAGCGATTCCACGGCCCAGCGCGCCATCGCGTCGACATCTTCGCGGAGGGTCATATCCGTGACACGGTAGACGCACCGCACGTTGAGTCCCGCGGTGATCTCCTTGGCGGCGACTTTCAACTCGTCTTCATGACGTGAGCAGATGGCGACATGGGCGCCCGCTTCGGCGAAGAGCCGCGCCGTCGCTTTGCCAATCCCCTTGCTGCCGCCGGTAACGAGGGCGGCTTTCCCGGACAGATCGAATAATGGATGCATTGCCTGACGCCTTAGTTAATGACTATTTCTGGCGTTCCCAAACGATCATGCGCGGCGGACTGGGGTCGTCCGGCAGCACGCCATAAACTTCGACAAAGCGGTCGTTGTGAACGCGATAAACGAATGATGTCGGTTCTTTGACGGTTTGTCCCGCGCCAGGCCCTGCAGTGATCTGCCGGTTGAAAAACTTCCAGATGCGAACCTTCCCCGACTGTTCCACGGTGAACTCCGAGGTATGTGCGTAAAGCACGGTCTTGGCTGCATCCATCGCGGTCAGACGCGTCGTGACACCCTCATGTTCTTTGATCAGGGTGACAACTCCTTGGGGCGTATTCTGCGTACGTACCCAGCGCCCTTGTACCTCTTGGCTGAGCTTGGAAAGGTCATCGGCGGCGGCCGGCGCGCTTGCCAACGCCGCGCACAAGAACACCATTCCCCCGTAGCGGACCAATCGCCCATAGGACGCAAACATCACAAGGAGCCTTTCCAGATAGATTGCTCGCTTCGCAGGAATCGTCCCGACGATCGAGACATTACCCTGGAGAAACACGTCACCTAGGTCACAGCGCTTCGCACACGAGATCGCCAACCTGAGTGGTGCTGTAGCCCATCTTGCCGGCGGCTTGGCTTTTCATCTTTGAGCCAGTGACCGATTGGATGGCCTTCATCACACGTTGGCCCGCCTGCGCTTGGCCGCTGTGCTCCAGCAACATGGCGGCGGCGCTAATCGCGGCAATGGGGTTGATGACGTTCTTGCCCGTGTACTTGGGAGCGCTGCCTCCCATCGGTTCGTACATGCTTACGCCGCCCGGATCCGGGTTGATGTTCCCGCCGGCCGCTACTCCCATGCCGCCTTGGATAATGCCGCCAAGGTCGGTAATGATGTCGCCAAACATGTTCGTGGTGACAATCACGTCGTAGTACTCGGGGTTCTTCACCATCCACATACAGCACGCATCGACGTGGTTGTAGTCGGCCTGCACATCTGGGTAATCTTTCGCTACGGCCTGGAAAGCTCGCCACCACAAATCGTGACCGAACGTCAGCACATTGGTCTTGGCCACAAGG
This sequence comes from Planctomycetota bacterium, assembly GCA_963204915.1. GTDB lineage: Bacteria > Planctomycetota > Planctomycetia > Pirellulales > Pirellulaceae > JAHWKS01. Next base: position 84,673 of record CAUJHS010000084.1, read on the forward strand.
GTTAACTTCTTACCCTTGGGATTATTGCGTTTTTGGGTGAACTCGAACGCCCAGCGAATGCAACGTTCGCAGCCCTTACGCGTATAAATCGCGGTTTGCGTAGCAACTTCATCGGGCGTGTGCTTCTTGAGGAAGCCGCCCACGCCGCAATAGAGGTCCTCGGTGTTCTCGCGCACGACGACGAAGTCGATATCTTGCGGCCCTTTGCCAACCAAGGGCGTTTCAACACCCGGATATAACTTCACCGGACGCAAATTGATGTATTGATCCAACTGGAAACGCAACTCTAGCAGTAAGCCCTTCTCTAGGACGCCTGGCGGCACATCGGGGTGGCCGACGGCGCCAAGGAAGATGGCATCGAACTTTCGAAGTTCCTCGACCGCCCCGGTTGGCAAAATTTCCCCGGTGCGTAGATAGCGGTTGCCGCCAAAGTCAAAATCTTGAAAATCGACGGAAAACCCCTCCAATTGGGCGGCGGCCTTGAGGACTTTGACCCCCTCAGCGGCGACTTCTGGCCCAGTGCCGTCGCCCCCGATGACCGCAATATTCAACGTTTTCTTCGCGTTCACTTCACGTCTTTCCTGGTGATGGCGGACAACCCAACAAGCCAAACAAACCCGCGATTTTAGCTTTGACCCAGCCCCCTCACAAGTTGCCCGATCGCGTCGGAGTGGAGAGAATCCTCCACGTTCACCAGTCGAACGATTGTTCGAGCACTACCGTTTTAGGGCATAAACATGCCCACCTCGATGCCCTCGCGGGTGGCGACGCATTCGACGCTGCGCGTCGCGATTCCGCCGCCGTCGCCATAGCTGATGCCAACGTACAGTTCGCGGCGGCCGCGCCATAAGTCTTGCCACGTCGGCGGTTTCAGTACGGCGCGAGGTTCGAAGTGCTTGCTATCGACCCAATTTCCGGGAAAGACGACATCCGCAACACACATCGAGTCCGCCATGCGGTAGTCTTTCGCCGCCAACGCCGCGACATACCGCCGGGCATGCCAGGTGGGCAAGAGCATCCACACCAAACCAGCCGACACGACGATCATGGCCAGCAACAAGAACCGCAGCGAGTAGCGCCATCGCCATCGGCTCCCACGCGCCGGGGCGTGTTCGTCGCGGGGCGAATTGAGAATCTCGCCTGACATGGGTCGGTGAACTTACTTGTTCAAGACAAAGGTTGTCCAACGTATTAGACGACTTTCTCGTTGCCGTGGATCCCCGCAAACCGGGATAAAGTGATGTCTCCTCATCGCGCCGCTTAGCTAAGAAACTTCACGGGATCAATGGTTGGGCGACTGCGGGCGACATGGTGAAAACGTCGACGCCGTAGTGTAATCTGGTTTTCACAACCGCTCTGCTCCCCATTTCGATTAACTGTCCATGCACCTCTCGACGATATCCTCCACCGCGATTGGTTTTGTGCTCCTGGCTTTTGGGCCAGCCATTGCGAATGAAACCTCCGACCAATTCGCCGTCTCGTTGTTTGATGGTCAAACTCTGAACGGCTGGCATGTCTCAGGGTGTGAAACCGTGGTCGAAGACGGCGCCATCCTGCTCAAGGCTGGCGATGGTTTCGTGCGTAGCGATTACCAGTATCAGAACTTTGTGCTGGAGTTGGAGTGGAAGTCGCTTCAGAACGAGGGCTATGACTCGGGCCTTTATTTTCATGCCGATATGCCCCCCGAAGGCAAACCCTGGCCCAAACGTTACCAAATTAATCTTCGCCAAGGGCAGGAAGGCGATTTGATCGGCGTGAAGGACGCCCAAGGGCAAGGCTTGGCTAAACCGGGCGAGTGGAACCACTTTCGCCTGACGGTCAAAGACAAAACCGCATCGCTTGAAATCAATGGGCAACCCGCTTGGACGACCGATCAACTCGAAACGACCGGCGGTTATTTGGGCTTTCAGTCGGAAGTTCCACTTGGCGGTCAGTTTGCGTTCCGTAACATCCGCGTAACCGAGCTAGGTATGAAGCCGCTGTTTAACGGTCAGGACCTAGCGGGGTGGGAAGGCGCCTCGGCGAAGGCGGAAACCTGTTGGAGCGTCGAAGGCGGCGCCATCATATGCAATGGCGAACGAGGAACCTGGCTCCGCAGTAGAGATCAATATGGCGATTTCTGTTTGCGCCTGGATTACCAGGTGTCGGCAGCCGGTAATTCCGGCGTCTATGTGCGCGTGCCGCAGGATGGAAACCACCATGGCAAAGACGCAGGCGTGGAAATTCAGGTCTTGGACGATCCTCATCCCCAGTACGCCGAGCTTAAACCGTATCAATACACCGGTAGCGTTTACGCGATTGCACCGGCCGAAACGCACGTCGGGCGCCCCGCAGGCGAATGGAATAGCTTGGAGGTCAACGTTCAGGGCGATCACTACCGCGTCACCCATAACGGCGTGGTCATTGTGAATGCGAATGTACAGTCACACCCACAGCTGGCGGAACGTCTTAAATCAGGATATCTCGGACTTCAAAACCACAGCACAAAGGTGGCGTTTAAGAATCTCCGTATTGGTCCGCCTTTGCCGTAAGCGGCTCAGGTGGAAGTCCTGCGAAAGCTGGGCCGTTCATGCAAGCGGCGGAAAGTTAGCGTCGTTCGGCGACTTTACCCGCTTCGTCATGGCCAAGCGATCCGGCGGGCCGCGATGGGCGAAAAATCGTTGACGATCCGTAAGATGTTTTTATCTCCCGCGTCTTTTGAATAGCGCACTTCGCGAGGCGTAGCGCTTTTCTTGGGGCAACGCAGGAGAAACCGTGCTATGGCGGTGTTTGATCCTTGGGAATGTGAAGCAGCGCGAATGTGTCTCCAGGCGGGAAATCCGCAAGCGGCGGCCCGGCTTCTTCTGGCGACGAAGCATCGCGACAACCGCACCGTCCGGCAGTTGTTACTGGAATGCAACGCACAGCTCGCCCAGCAAGCTCGCGCGGCGTACCTCCAAGGCGAGCGGGATGTTGCGGCGCGCGTGTTATCGCTTGCCGCAGGCTGCGCCGATTTGACGGGAGACGCCGTTGTGCTGCAAAATCAACTCATGCGAGTTCCTGAAGAAACCATCGCGATGCCCGCAACCACGATCCCCCTGGGCGATCGCAACAAGTGCTTTGCGCTGCGAGGCCGAGCAGTTGTCGTTGCGGCTCCGGTGGCCGTGTTGGGAAGCGTGCGTAACAAGGACGCCCACGGCCCCCTGCTTGGACGATTGCACCGCGAACACGCCCTGGTCTCGCGCCACGAAGGTCAGCATTGGTTGTCGCGGGCGCCGCACCACGATGACTTGGTCACCGTCAACGGCGTCGAGCTTGCCGCGCCCGTGGCGCTGGAGGACGGAGATGAAATCATTCTGGGCGCCCGCACCGGCCGGGGGCAATGCGAGTTGACGTTCCATCGCCCGGATCCGGCCTCCGCCACGGCGGTGCTGCGTCAGAAACGGCGAAAGATTGTAACTCCCAGCGGCGACGCCTTTAGCGAACTTGTGCTGCTGGGCGACTACCTCACGCTAGGACGAAGTGAAACGGCGCACCTTCCGGCGCCGCAACTAGCTTGCCTGGAAGCCCGCCTGACATGGAGCGACCTTGGCTTGGCGGCGTCCGCGGCGGGAGGCGTTGTATACGAAGAGTCGCCCGACGGCGACTGGAACGACCCACCCACCCCCTTGCGACTACCCTGCAGGCTCGCAATTCATGGCGACGGCGAACTGGCCGATCAGATTCTGCAAGACTACCAACATGGCGAACGCCTGGATGAGCATCTTGAATTGTTCGACCCTTGCCGCCGCAATTGAAGGCAACCTTCTCACCACGGACCATCTCGTCACGCGCCAAGTTTGCGCTCGCCGCTTAGGAGGTATGCCGTCATGACTGCGATGGAGTCGGATGACGCTCGCCACCTTCCCACCCAGCGCGAACTGGAGTTATTGCTGTCGAAACGACGCGCCCATTTGGTGAATTTGGTGGCGTTCATGGCAACCGATCGGGACGCTTCCTGGTGCGAAGACATCGTGCAAACCGTGGTTCTCGAGACGCTTCAAAAAATCGCCCTGGGAACGCCTTTCGTCAGGACCACGTTGTGGCAGTATTTGTGTTGGAAGGCGAGAAACCGCGTGATCGATCAACAACGATCGCGAGAGCTGCAGTTGATCCAGGACTTCGCGACGCATGAGGACGATGGCGATTCGCCCGACCTTGCGGCCCAAATACCGGCTCGCGACTTGACGCCCCTGGCCGCTGCTTTGCAACACGAACGGCTGGAGCGTAAGAAAAAACTGTTGAGCGACATTCTTGAGGAGTATTGCCGCCACTGCGAACGACAAGCCCGTATGCTCTCGGGCAAGGAAATCTTTGAACGCATGTTGCGCGGCGAATCGCCCGACGAGACCGCGCGGGCCATGGGCGTCAAACGCAACACGGTCGACAAAGCACGCCGCGACGCTCGGCTTCGCTTGCGAGAACTGATGCAAAAGCACGACGTTCATCAGTCGGTGTTTCAAACGTTCTACCGCCGCGAACAAAACCCGCTGCAACAAGAACGCAAGAACCAAGGCACGGTCGAAGTGCACTCCACCAGCGAGTTGTTCCGCTGGATCATGGATGAAGCCGGCGCGCTGTGTCCGCTGGAGGAGCGGTTGCGCCAATACGCCGACGCGCCGGCGGACGAACAATTCCGAGATATCCGGTATCATGTAGCCACCGCGGGCTGTCCGTTATGTCGTGGAGTGCTCGCGGCCTGGCAAAGCGAAGGATAGGTTCAACCATGCAGCGCGTGCGTTGCCCCGATTGCAAGTTTGTCGCCGATTGTGGCGTGTCGGAAATGCTGCGCTGGTTGCAAAACGCCGGCATGATGCGGCGTGCAAAAGAGCCCGAGGCGCCGCTTATCGAAGAACTGTTCGCCCAGTCGGGCGATCGCTTTGCATGTCCTCAATGCGGGCGAATGGGGTTGCGGGTCGAAGACGCCGACGACGATTGGAGCGACGAAGCCTGGGGCGAAGCCCGCAAATGCGCCCGGTGCGGAAAGCCGATTCCCGCCGAACGCCTTGAGATTTTCCCCAACGCCACGCATTGCGCCGCGTGCCAGCAAACGGCTGACTCCGCCGAGGCCGACACGCCGGAGTATTGCCCTCGCTGCGGGGCGATCATGGCCTTGCGGGCCGCGCGCGTTGGCGGCGTGCAGCGATACCAAATGGTGTGCCCCTCCTGCGGCGAGAAGTTATAGACGTTCGTCGCCCGTGCGCGGCGAGCATACCTTCTTGCTTACGCGGCGCCGTTGGCATTAGCGGCGCGTTTCCGAGAAGTGGTGCAAAAACACCCCGGCCGCCACTGACACATTGAGCGAATCGACCCGGCGGCGCATCGGAATCGTCGCTTGGCGCGCACAGGCGGCGATCCACTCAGGCGAAAGCCCTTCGCCTTCGCTTCCCAGCACCAAGGCCCAACGGAGCGGCGGTTGAATGGTCGAGAGCGGCTCGGCGTCATCCGCCAAGACCGTAGCGAAGGCGGTTACATCCCAATCGTGCGTAAGTCGGCGAACATCGGCCAGCAGGCGGCTCGACTCGATGATGGGAAGCTTGAACGCCGCGCCCATCGAGACGCGCAGCACGCGGCGCGAAAATGGATCGATCGACGAATCAGAAATCAAGAGCGCATCGACCCCGAACGCCGCGGCGCTGCGGATGATCCCGCCCAGGTTCTCCGGGTCATTGGGCGTGGGGCAAACCAGCAATCCTTTGGGCGCTTCGCGCGGCAGAACCACATCCTCCAACCGCGCGGCCAACCTTCGCCGCCCGCACGCCATCACGCCGCGATGGAAGTTGAATCCTACAATCTCGCGGATGAGTTCGTCGCTAACGACGAACACCGGCACGTGGCCGGGCAACGCAGGCGCCACGCGCTCGACAAACCGTTCCGCCAGCAACACCGAGACCGTCTCGAACGAACTTTCCAACAGCCGCTGCGTGAGTTTCTCTCCCTCGGCCACGAACAGTCCGCTGGCTCGCGCATCGCGCGAGTGGACAAGATCGCGATACGGCGCCACGCGCGGGTCATCCAGCGACGAAATGGGGATCAACTCAGCCATGCCCTTTTGTTTGTACAATGAGTTCGTTTGCCGCCTGGGCGATGGTGTATCCTACCCTGAGATCTTTCAACGTGCTTATGCTCTCGATTGCATCTTACAACGGACTGAATGCGGCGCAATGCGCCGTTGCGCTAATGGCTCAAGGCGTCGCTCCTTTGGACGCATGCGTGGAAGGCGTGACGCTCGTGGAGGATGATCCCAACGAGTTGACGGTCGGATATGGCGGTCTGCCGAATGAGGCCGGTATTGTCGAACTTGACGCCGCGGTGATGGATGGCGCCTCGCACCGCGGGGCGGGAGTGGCCGCCCTCAGGAATGTGCGGCATCCCAGCCGCGTCGCACAGCGGCTCATGGAGCAAACGCATCGCGTGTTGCTCGTGGGCGAAGGCGCGCTGGAATTCGCTCGTACGAATGGTTTTGTTGAGGAGAACTTGTTGACCGAGCGCGCACGGCGAATGTGGCTCTATTGGAAACGTCACCGCAGCCGCCACGACGATTGGCGACCCGCGCCCGAGGATGAACTTCCTCCAGAGGATCGCGATTGGTTGCGAGCGCACCTTCCCGGCCTCGCGGGCACCGTGCATTGTTCCGTATTGGCGCGCAGCGGCGATATGGCCTGCGTAACCAGCACCAGCGGGCACGCGTTCAAACTGACCGGGCGCGTCGGCGACTCTCCCATTCTTGGCGCGGGTTTGTACGTCGACAACGAAGTGGGCAGTTGCGGCAGCATTGGCCACGGCGAGGCGAACTTGGAGAACTTGTCGTCGTTTCTCGCCGTCGAGTTCATGCGGGCTGGACTTTCCCCCAAAGAAGCGGGACTCGAAGTTCTGCGCCGCGTGTCGAAGAACGCTCATCATGAACAGCGCGACGCCAACGGCTTGCCGCGCATCAACGTGCATTTGTTTTTGCTTCGCAAAGACGGCGCCCACGCCGGCGTGTGCCTGCACGGCCAAAAACACTACGCTGTTGCCGACGAACACGGCGCCAGGCTGGAAGCCTGTACGCCGCTTCATTCGTAATGCGCCTTAAGGGTTTCGCGCCGGAATGCTGGGACCGGCGCGAAAGGCCCCTCCAACGCCTTACTTTTTGTTGGCGCCGATGCGATTGACCGCGTTCAAAGCGGCTTTGATCGTGGCTTCGACCGTGTCGGTTGACGCCCCGCTGCCGCGATAAATTTGCCCTTTGTGTTCTACTTCGAGGGTCACTTCGCCAATGGCGTCATGCCCCACGGTCGCGCTGCGCACGCGAAAATCTTTGCACACCAGGTCTAAGCCCGTGATCTTCTTGGTCGCCAGAAAGCCGGCGTCGATCGGACCGTCGCCGTCGGTTAGTTCCTCGCAAAATTCCTCACCGCCGCGGCGCAGGGTCAGTCGCACATGCGGCTTACGGCCCGTTCCCGACGACAATTCAAACGATACCAGCGACCACTCGTTGTCGTCTTCGCCCGCCTGTTGAATCTCTTGTTGAATGAGCGCGGCAATGTCGCCGTCGTACACTTCCTTCTTCTTATCGGCCAACAACTTGAACTCTTCAAAGACTCGTTGCAATTGCTCGCCGGTCAGTTGGTAACCCAGGGCTTTGGCGCGGTCGGCCAGCGCGGCGCGTCCGCTATGCTTTCCCAAAACCAAATCGGTCTTGGAGAACCCCACGTCTTCAGGACGCATGATCTCATAGGTGCGCGGCTCTTTGAGCATGCCATCCTGGTGAATACCCGCTTCGTGGGCGAAGGCGTTGCGGCCGACAATCGCCTTATTCCTTTGTACCGCCATGCCCGTCACCGAAGTCAATAACCGGCTGGTCGGCACCAGCCGTTGCGTGTTGATCCGCGTGTCGCAGTGGAAGTAATCATGCCGGACCCGCATGGCCATGACGATTTCCTCGAGCGAACAGTTGCCGGCGCGCTCGCCAATACCGTTCACGGTGCATTCGATTTGTCCGGCGCCTTGTTCCACCGCCGCCAGACTGTTGGCCACGGCCAGTCCCAGGTCGTTGTGGCAATGAATGCTGATCGTCGCCTTGTCGATGTTTGGCACGCGGTCGCGCAACGTGGCGATCACCCTCGCCATGTGCGCCGGCGTGGCGTACCCCACGGTGTCGGGAATATTGACCGTGGTGGCGCCGGCGTCAATTGCTTTTTCCACTACCTGGCACAAAAAGTCCAGTTCCGTGCGCGCGGCGTCTTCGGGCGAAAACTCCACGTCGTCGCAGTAGCTCACGGCGCGCCGCACGCCCGCAACCGCCCGATGAATAATCTCGTCGGGCGTCATTTTCAATTTGAACTCTCGATGGATTGCGCTGGTCGCCAGAAACACGTGAATGCGCGGCTGGGCGGCATGCTTGACGGCCTCCCAGCAGCGGTCGATGTCGGCGTCATTGCAGCGGGCCAAACCGCAAATCGTGGTGGGGCCGCGAAACGCAGTCGCGATTTCGCGCACCGCCTCAAAGTCGCCGGGCGAAGCAATCGGAAAGCCCGCCTCGATAATATCCACATTCAGCGCGATCAGCGCTTGCGCCACCTCCATCTTTTCTTGGAGGTTCATGCTGCACCCCGGCGATTGTTCGCCGTCGCGCAGCGTAGTGTCAAAAATCTTGATGATGCGGTCGCCGTTGGTCGTCATAGGGTTGTCCTGAATGGTTGTTATGGGGGAAGTCGATGCAATTCGGGGTCACGTGCGCCGCAAGGCGATTCACAGTTGCATTGCGTTGCACGGTTCGACGACCCGTAAAGGCCGTCCTACGCCTGATGCGCCGCGCAGAGGCGCGAGGGAATGCCGGCCCTTGGCCGGCCGATAAGCACCAGTCCGCAACTTTCGGAACAACGCCGCGGGCGGCGGAATAAAAAATTGACCGACATGCAATGACTTCCCAGGACAACGAAAAAACCCCGAAGCCGCGGCCTCGGGGTTGCTGTTCTTTGTGTGTGCGAAACGCGCTCGCGACGAACGACCCCTACGGCCTGGTTCCAATAAGAAGAAGCGGTAGGGAAAGGAGGATGTTCATCGCCACAAATATCAATCTACGAAGTGAGCGCAAATCGTTCAGTACCTAAGACTCTACCGCACGCCGAGGGTTCGGTCAAGGCGACGAAAACTTGCCAACCACCTCACACCCTCAGCGGAACGCATGACTCCACGAAGTTGGGAAAACGATCACGCAGCACGAACCCGCTTGCGTTTTCGAGCCGCACCAAACGCCAACCCAAGACTTCCCAATCCGAACAGAGTTAAACTAGCCGGCTCAGGGACCGGCGCAGCACTCGGCGCAAACCCATATTGAACGTGGTCGATCTCGATGCCACCCGAAGTGTTGCTTAACTTAATCGCCAAAACTCCACCAGGATTGTGAACGCCGAAGAATCGGTCTTCGCCTGTTGTGCCACTGAAAACACCATCAGCAATGGCTACGGGACCAATCGTGCCGAGCGATACCATTCCGGGACCGAAGGCTTCGAAAATCGTCGTTCCGGCTCCATCGGTCCACACCATACCAAACGCGGTGGGCAGTGGCCCCATCCCCACAAACGTAAAAGTTACACCTGTTGCGCCAGCCAGGGAAAACCAAGAATGGCCGGTGAAGCCGGTATCAACATCCACTATCGAGCCATCGTCACCATCAACAGAGTCGATCAACCCCGCATAAACAGGCGTAATTACGCTGGAAATAACGCTACCAGTTGAGGCGGAAATGCTCGGATGAAGCGATCCACCCTCGAAGTGTTCCAAGACCGTGGGTCCACCAGCGTAGAACCCCCCTGGAATGTCAGCCGGCGACAAATACGGCGTCGGTCCGAATAGCACAGCAGCCTGCGCTGCACTACCCCCCCATGCGATACATAATAATGCAGCACATGTGAATGGCATGAACTTAAGCCGTAAGTTGTTTGTGGAAGAACTCTTGCTGTAATTGTTGTCGGGGTTTGGTCATCAGCGGGAACTGCTTGGGGCGCCGCTTGCGGACGCGCGGCTCATAGCGTCCGGGACGTTCGGGATTCACCTTCAAGTTCGCCAGGCTCTTGGCGGAGTTCTCCGCGCACAGCCAGCGCAGCGCATCAAGGAAGCTGATCCGGTCTGGCGACACGCCTTGCAGCCAGGCGGAGACGTGCATCGCCAGCCGCACCAGGTTGTAGGCCATGGCGAACATCGTCAGCTCCTTCAGCACGCCCGCCACGGTCTGGCAGCGCAGCGCGTCCATCTGGAGTGTCTGCTTCAAGTGCTTCAGATTGGTCTCCACTTGCCACCGCTGCACGTACAACGCCGCCACTTCCCGCGCCGGATACCGCTTGGGGTCCACGAGCGTGGTGACCAGCGTCACCTCGCCC
>CAUJHS010000085.1 GCA_963204915.1 Planctomycetota bacterium
GCCCCGGTGTTATTTTCCCGGGGGCCCCCCCCGGCGCGGGGGCCCCCGCGGCACGACGACAATGAAGAGCTCAAAACCTCGAATTAGAAGCTGACGCGAAGGCCGAATTCCGCAGAATGAACTTCCGCACCGTCAGGTTGGAACGTTGGAGCAGCGGCGGAAGCGAAAGGAGCCGACGCAAAGGTAAGCGTCTCTCCTTTGAAATATCGGTAACCGCTGAAAAACTCGGTCCGATCACTCAGCGGTAGACTGGCGCCGGCACGGAATTGGTAGGCAAACGGCATATCGCTCGTCGAATTGATGGGCGACGTGGCGAATCCCGCGGGCGCTGCCGGATCTGCGAAAAAATCGGGGTAAAGGCTATTCAGTTCGGATTGAAAAAGACCCAATCCCGCTCCAAAGTAAGGGCGCCAGGCGGTGAATGACAGGTCCACGTCGTGATACAGGTTAAACATCAACGCTCGAACGTTCACGTTACCGGTTGAACCCGTGTCGAATCCTCCGGAGCCTGCTCGTTCGACTTCGTGGTTCATGAAACTGTACTCCGCCTCGATGCGAAATAAGTCAAAACGATACCCCAGCGCCAGATTCACGGCGAATCCTTCTTCGAACACGAGAAACGTCGTCGGGTCGCCCTCTTCGAAGACCGTGTCTCGATGCGCCCAACCACCGCTAAACCCAATGTACCAGGGGTCGGCGCAGCGCCAGCCGGAATAACAAGGTTCACACCCGCAGTCGCCCTGACCGCCGCAAGACCCGCACGAGTCGCACAATGCGCCCGACTCGCATGTGACGCACGTTGACGGCGCAACACAGCCGCATGCGCCTCCGTCGCAATGCGTGGCCCGGTGATGGGCGACGTAACCAACCGGAGCAATTCCGGAAGGAGCCGCATCAAACTCCATCGGAACGGCGGCCGAAGGGGTCGCCAACGAGGGAATAGGTTCAAAACCTTGTGCTTCGGCTGTGGAAGACACCCCTAGGAGTCCAGCCAGATTCAAACCGGCCAATGCGAACACTCGGCGCAGCGCCGCTCCTTTACGCACCATGAACGATTCCTTTCAAGAGATGATCCAACTAGTTTCTAGCCGCAGTGCGACAGACGCGACTTAAATCGTCCATGCAATTGATGGTCCTAAAGCGGATTGACGCGCGTTGCCGGTGGAACAGCCAGCGAACTTCCGATCGATTCTATTGTGTGCGGCGCAAGGTCCACGCTGCTTGCATGAGGGCTAAGGGTTGTACCGCGAAACAACCGCGTGGGAATGACGTAAATGAGGGGAACGATCGCGTAAACCACAATGCTTGCAGCGCTGCTGAAGAGTGATAAGGCCGCGCCCAAGGTATACAGCGCCGGTGCAGCAAGCACCGTCCGCAGGACGGTACGAACCGTTTCTGGATCGACATGATCGGCCAACAGTCGCCGGTTCCAAGACGCGTACATCCAAATGGCGGCCAAGCTGACGCCTGCAACGGTGTGGCTCAAACCGTAAAAAACCACAACCACGTTCGATTCATGGAGAATGCACTCAGCCAGCAGATCTGTAGGAAATGGCAGAAACGATACGCTCATTAGGAACAGCATGTTCAGCCAGATCAAACCATGATCGGCGCGCCGGATATGGTGAAAGACCCAGTGATGCAACAGGCAGTACGCCGCAATGAGCACGAAGCTAAGCGCGTATCCTAAGAAATGCGGCCAAAGGCCCACAAGGTACTCCATCACTTCGCGACTGCTCAAGTTCGGAGAACCAGCAATTCCCTGGCTAGCGTCGGCAAAACTCAGAATCAACAACGTAATGACAATCGCCAACACGCCGTCGCTAAGCGCCTCCAACCGCGTTGTCGTGACGCCGAAAGTATTTTGCATACCCTGCGAGTAAGACATGGCGAAAAAACCGTCACCGCGAGACAGACCAAGGTTGGCACGTAAAAAGCCGACGACGCACCGCGAGCCAATGCGAAAACGCCCCCGCGCTACGCAAGGGCGTCCCACTCACGACCTCGGCAAATGAGCCGAGAAACCGCTTAGGCGACCAACTCGGGCATTGCCGCTTGGCGCGCTGGTTTAGCGGCCAGCAATTCGATTATCTTTCGGGCAAAGAGATGACAATGTTTGCCCGTGCGGGCCGTGACTAAGTCGCCGTCGACGACGACGTCTTGATCTTCGAAGATCGCACCGTACGCCAGCGCATCGCCATGCAAATTATTGTGGCAAACCAATCGTCGGCCGCGCACCAGGTCGCGGACCGGAGCGGTCAACCACAGGCCATGGCAAATGATTCCCTTGAGGATGTTGGGGTTTGCGAACGCGCGTTGCAGGAACGCCGTCGCTGGCGGAAGCTTGTTCAAATCTTCGGTGTAACGAAGCCGGTCTGACACCATTCCCGAGGGAACGACGATAGCGTCGAATGTGGCCAACTCCGCGTCGTCGATCGTCTCGAAGCTTTCCCGGCAGGTAAACGGCGCACGGTATTCATGCCCTTGAAACGTAATTGAGGCGTTCCCCCAAAGCCGGCTCAAAAAGTGAACGTCCGCGCCTTCTTCGATAAAACGAAAATCGTAGTAAAATATTTCGTTTTCGAAAAAATCACCCTCAATCAAAATCCCGATTTTTTTCCCAAGGAGTTGCATAATGTTCAAGCCTTTGTGTCAATGAATTCGCCGTTTGAACGATGCCGGATACCGCCGAGAGTCTATGGCCGGTTGACCGAGACTCGAAATCTATGACGCGCCATTTCATTTATTGTCCGCAGCGTACGCCAATCAGGTCGGGTCGGATATCGCCTTCCAGAACTACATCCAGCAAGTACGGGCCCGGATGGGCCAGCGCTTCTTCGATCGCAGGACCCAACGCCTCGGGCGTAGCCACGCGAGTTCCGGCCACTCCCATCGCGTGGGCCATCTCGGCGAAATTCAACTCCGGTTTCGACAGATCGAAACTCAACGGAAAATCATGCGCCGAAACGCCTTGCTCGCGCCAGTACTGCGAAATATTAAGCTGTAACAGCCGGTAAGAGCGGTTGTTGCACACCACAAACTTGGCCGCGATGTTGTGACGCGCCGCAGTCCAGAGGGATTGGATCGTGTACATTGCGCCGCCGTCGCCGGTGAATCCAAATACCGTCTTGTCCGGCATAGCCAGCTTGAGGCCCATGGCGCCGGGAATGCCTACGCCGAGTGACCCGCCGCGGGTTTGATAAAAGTGGCCCAGTCGCGTGGGCGGCAGGTATCGCGTCAACGGCGGCGAATTGGTCAGCGCTTCGTCAAAAATCACCACGTCTTCCGGCAATCGCGGAGCTAGTTCTTCCATGAATTGCGAGAAGTGCAGCGGCGAAGCGTTTCGATACTGCCGGTCGCGCGCGAGTTCTTGTTCTCGGGCGTGTTGTTTCGACCGGGCGAACTGATCAAAGCGCGCTTGGGCCGCCTGACGTTGACCCGGTGTAAGGATCGTACGCAACTCTGCGGCGAGACGAGTAAGCGTCACTTTAGGATCGCTTACCAGTCCCAAATCAACGGGGTGGTTTTTCGCGATTTCATAAGCGTTGAGGTCGATATGAATAACTTTGGCGCCGGCTGCGTAAACGTCGCCTAACGAGGGAAATACCTCCGGCAACATGTAAGTGCCTACAATCAAATTGACATCGCCGCGGCGGGTAATGGGCAAGCTATTCTCGGCGAACATATGGCCCGTTGTGCCTTGATACAACGGATGAGCGAAGCTGATATTGAGTTCACCCGCATCAACTCCCCAAACTTCGGCGCCCAGGAGTTCCGCCACCTCCGTCAATTCGGCCTGGGCTTGCGAGTAGGCAACGCCGTCGCCCATGAAGATGATCGGCCGCGCCGCGCTAGCAAGTGTTTGGGCTGCTTGCCGCACGAGTTGGTCGTCGGGGGCCACGCGCGTCGAGGGGATCGACGTGGGACGCACAGGCTCCACCGCCAGACAGTCCAGAATATCTTGAGGTAGACACACGTACACGGGCCCCATAGGCGGCGTCGATGCAATCTTAATCGCCCGACGTAGCACACGCAGCGTGGAGGCGGAGTCCGTCACCATGGTGGACCACTTCGTCACAGGCTTGGCCATGCCCACGAGGTCGGCCGCCATTTGGGCGTCCATTGCCTGATACTTCGCGCCGGCGTCGCCGCCAATCACCACGAGTGGCGCGTGTCCGCGATACGCCTGGTACAGAGCCCCTATGGCATTGCCAAGTCCCGGCGAACTGTGTAACTGGACTACCGTCGGCTTTTGTGTCGCGCGGGCATACCCATCGGCAATCATCACCGCGACGGTTTCCTGAAGCGTGAGGATGTACCGTAAGTTCGGATAATCCCACAGCGCATCAAGGAATCCCTGTTCGACCGTGCCGGGATTTCCGAACATGTAAGGAACACCGTCGGCCGTGAGCTGGTCCAAAATCGCGAAACGGCCCGTTTTGACCGGCGGACTTACAACTGGCGCTACGGCGGCAAACGGAATAACGGTCGTGTCCATTAGCGCAGACGACATGGCGGGAAACTTTCAGGCGGGAGAAGGAGAGGGGTAGAGACAACAAGGCGAGGGATTCGCAAAAAGACCTATAGGGTCACTCGCCGCGCGAGTGACCCCTGTTGGTAAACGCCACGCTTACCAGCCGTGACGACGAAGCCCGTTCGACAGGACTTCGACCAAGAGCCGACCGCACTCCAGAGAAGAGGCCGTGCTGCGGCTGGTAATGAAGGGATAGTCCACAATCACCGAGGTTTTGTGACCCACGTTCCCGATGAATTGACCCGTGGGGCCAACCGCATCCCGAAGAATGAATTCAAGCGGATAGAACGGCGTACCGAAATTGATCCAGCCGTCCCCGAAGCCTTTCTTCGATCCATCCAACGCGTGCGGGCCTTCGAAGCCCGTACCGTCTAGGTAGTCATAATCCAGCGGGTGTCCCGTTACGTGACGACCCTCCAGCAGGCTGCGCTTTTCGCGGATGTCGCGAGCGAACGCGAGGCAGGCAACGCCGTAGCATTCCGCCGCGATAGGCTTGTTGCGTTTCACGAAACCGAGGATCAGGTCGTGTAGCCGACTATTGTTGGCCAGATCCACCATGGCGCCGCTGCCGCCGACGATGACCATGGCGTCGAATTTGGTCAGGTCGTTGGCGACGATCTCGTCGATACGTTGATGGTAGGCCTCCATTTCTCGCAGGTATTTGGGCGAGCTGGGATAGGGACGTTGAGGAACCCATTCCTTCAGGCTGCGCGGGTTATCCATGCGACCACTAAACGCAAAGTCACGAACCTTCTCAGCCATTTCGGCGGTCGTAACTGGTTTTCCCAGCGGCGGGTCAATGTAGCTTGGGTCCATGCTCACGGTCAGGGCGGTCGGCTTTTGACCCGTGGGAGTTAGAAACTCAATATTGTAGCCGGCGCGGTCGCAAGCCTCTAAAGGACCAATCAGTTCTTCGCCCCAGTAGCCCCATTCCGAAACGACGAAAAGGATGTTCTTCACAGAGGTTCTCCTGACAAAGTGTTGGATATGGTTTCGTGATTGGCGATTCGGCGTCCGCCTTCAACCGAGACCTAAGCACCGGAGCGAAGGGAGCTCCAGCGTTGTGCGGCGCATGCCTGCCCACAATTCACTTCAAGAACTGCCCCCACGACATCGGTAACCGTGCATCCGCGAGCGGCGCCCGGTCCGTCAAGGTCGCACAACTCTACCACAAAACTTGCCCTGTCAAGGTTTTCCCAGGAGCAAGAGTTGATGTTTCTGGCGCGATCGCGCCTTCCCTGAACCGAAAAACCGTTGTTGATGGATCTACCAGCCGTAATGAACCGGCCTTGGCGATCCTAAATAGGAGTTCGAAGCATTCGCTTCAGTCGTTACCTCGGTGATCTAGCCGGATAAAACCAAGCGTCGCTCGCATACGACCAAAAAGAAACCCGGCCTTGAAGGCCGGGTTTTTGAAATCAAAAGATCATCGTGACCTTAGCTTTGTGACTTGACTCGCAATAGGTCGGCGATGACCGCGTCAAGCGAATCCTCAAGTTCATCGCCGTCCTTTTCATCCGAAAGAACCAGACTGATGTCACCCAAATCGGCTCCTGAGGCCGCAACCACATCCGCCGCCAACGTGTCTAGTAAGGCAACGCCCAGCGACGGCGCGTCGAACCCATCTTCAAGCACCGCAGCAAGCGATGTTTCATCGCGCTGACTGGTGAGGTACAAGCCGATGAACTCTTCCGTTGCCACTAAAGCGGGTTCGCTCGAGCCTGCGTTGTCCGCGACCGAAGCGGTCACGACCAACTCGGACACTGCGGTAAGAGCATCTGCGAACTCGGGGGCTTCGCCCTCGCCTTCACCTTCGCTGGGTTGATCGCGGAGGTACTGAATGATCGGCAACAAATCGGAAATCGAAACCAGGCCGTCATCATTCACATCCAAGTAAGGAGCGGTGTCGTCCTTAAAGGCCTGGTGCGGCCGTCCGTCGTTCGCCCGTTGATCGTCAATGATTGGTAATAGATCGGCGGTTGAAACGATGCCGTCGGCGTTCACATCCAAGTTATTGGCCGGGTTAGTGTCGCTCTGGCCTTCACCCACGGGCGTGTCGATCGTTCCGCCGCCAGCGGCGACGGGCGGATCGAAGTTGCCGAACAACGGCAAGCCAAAATCTTCGCCGAAGGTCAACAAGAGATCGTCGCCGAACGGTTCAGGTCGGAAGTGGATTTCCACCGCGGCGTTGGCCACGGCGGGCAAGATCCCGACAAGGTCCGCAGGGATGGCCAGCGCCGTGGCTCGGTCCGACAGCCACAACGGTTGCGGCGCGCCGTTCGGTCCTGGCTGCGACACCAAGATGTGGAAGAACGCTTGCTCATCCGGCGTCGCGGCGCCCTGCTGCGGTACGTACAGTCCGATATCGTCAATGCCGTCCTGGTTGTAATCGGCGGCGACCGGGCGCTCATTGGTGCCGGGGAAACCGAAGATTAAAACACGATCAATCCCGCCGTATCCGTTGGCCGCCAGGTCGATCTCAAACCGGTTGCGGAAGTCGTTGAATGTAGCCAGGTCTTCCGCACCATCGCCATCGAAGTCGCCGACAAAACCGGCGCCACGAATCGGGCTGGCGATACCCACAGTTTCCGCACCGTCAATGGTGAAACTGTGGTTCGTATCGAGGTACCACCGGGCGCCGTCGAACAAACCAACTTCATCGCCGTTGTCGGCATTGCCGTCAAAATTGCCCGCAATTGGCTTCGCGTTGATCGAAGCCGTGGCGCCAGCAATCGGCTCGGGCACGCCGTCATTATTGGTGTCGACCAGGAACCGGAACGAACCACCGATGTTGCCGTACGCAGCGAGTTTATCGTACCCATCTGCTACGGCGCCAAAGTTCGTCGCAAAGTTGCCAATGAATACGTCGTCAGTCGGGAAACCAAAGCGATAGACGATGTCCCGATCGGTAAAGTCTTTGTCGTTACGCGGGTCAAACACGCCATTGCCGTTCGTGTCGACAAAGATGCTGCGACCACCGGAGTTCACGGCCACTTCAGGACGCGAGTCAACCGTGAACCGAGCCACAAAGTTGGAGCCCGGGATGCCGTTGCCTGATGGGAAAACAGGTGTTTCCTGCGGTTCGTTCGCGTTCGACTCGCCGTCCAAGCGGTTGCCCACCTGGTCGGTGATGTTGTCGAGCACGTACAGCGTATAACGGTCGTCGAGCAAGGGTTCAAAGATTGTGAGCTCAACGTTCGCCATCGCCACGCCATTCATGATTGACTGCGTCAATGTCACAGCTTGAATGGCGACGATGCCGTTATGGTCGCCCACCAACTGGAAGTTGTCGACATTGACCGTTTCGGGCTTAAGCGCCGGCAAGTTGAATGGAGCAGCCAACCGATTGGGCGGATCCGTCAACTTGACGGTCAAGCTATTCACCAGCGGTGTTGGCGCTGGCGTGGGTTTCGGGTCGAACAAGTCGAACGCCTGAACCGCAGTCAGACCCACGAGCGGCGTACCATTGCCAGCCCCGATGTTGCCGACAGGAGTTGCGGCTCCCGTGGTGAGGTTGATGCGGTACAACGACGACACGCCGCCGAACACGAACGATGCAAACGCCAGGTTCGTGCCGGAAGCGATATCAAACCCGGACACATCGTTCACATTGAAGCCCAGGTTACCCACCAACACTTGCGTGCCAGCATTCGGCGGATCCTGAATGTTCAGCACATCGGTAGTGGAATCGATCGTGTACAACGTGGTCGACGTCGCGCCCGCGTTCGAGTTGGTGTACGCGGCGGCCACCACATTGGGATTGGCGGGGTTCAACGCGCCATCAGCGGTTGCTACCCCTGTTGCTACGTCGACGCGGAGGTTTTGATCGGCGTCACTGACAATTCGCAACCGATCGGCCACGGGATTGAAATCGACGCCAAATCGGGTACCGGCCAACGCAACCGAGAGGGTTGACGCGAGCGTCGCAGCGCCCGTGATGGGATTCACCGTGTAAATGCGGTCGCTCGCACCTCCGTCGACCACAGCGTACAAGAGGCCGTTGGCGGGACGAACGTCGATTCCGACCACCGTATCACCCGCTTGGAGACCGGTGATCGGTGCAGTTCCCTGGATCACGCCAGGAGCTGTCGAATCGAACCGCACCAAGGTGTTGCCCGTTGTCAAGCCGATGAGGGTGGTGTTCGTGATGAACACACCATCAACCTTCGGTCCTTGGGTGTCAAGGAAGAACCGGAATAAGGTTAACTCGGCCGGATCGTCGCCACGGACGTTACCCGCGACGTCTTCCGCCGTGATGAACACGGTGCGGAGCCCGTCCAGGGGGAACAAGTCTTCGTCATTAAAGTTGATGACCGAGTCAAGCGACCAGTATCCATCGGGCTCTTGTTCATTGCCGTCCAGCGGGATGGCGACCGTTTGGCCCACGAACACATCGACGGCGGGTTCGAATGTGCCGTTGTTATTCACATCGGCAAAGACGCGGATGATTGCGTTAGCTTCAGCGCGACCCCAGAAACTCGGAGTTACGTCGTTCGTGACGTTGTCGTCAATGGTGTCCGGGTTAGGCGGTAGTACGCCTACGTCGCTATCAGGCAGCAATCCATCGTCTGCCACGGCCGGATCGCCAAAGGAGGCTGGCGGCGGGACGGTGTCGACGAAGATTTCGAGCGATTGACTTCGGGCGCCGAAACCGGTGCGAAGCGGAGTCGCAGGATCGAGCAACTGCACCCGAGCCGTGAGGAAGTGGCTTCCATCGGCTAGCACGGGAGTGGTGAACTCGTAAACTCCCGGCTCCACCATTGTGGCAAAGCCCAAGGGTGTCTGCGGAGGCACGTTGTTCGGACCACCCGGGGTATCGCCTTCGTCAAAGATTGCGATAGCGTACCCAGGTTGATTGGGCTGTGCGGGGCCCGCACGGAACGGAATCGGAATTGGGGCGTCGCCCAGCGGATTGCCTGCTACATCGTTACCTGGAATGTCGTTCAGGAAGAACGCGTCATCCAGGCGGAACACGATGGTCGGCGTATTGTCGCGCGTGACGTTGTCGTTGTCGTTGCGTCCCGTGTCGCTGTTGTTGGCAGGCGGGACATCGCCGACGGGCTCATCATCCAGTTCGAGGTCGTAAGGAACTGGCGAGGGCAGATTTATCACGCTGATGTCGTAGGCGTTGATCGCAGCGCCGTCGCCCAATACTTGGAAGAAATAGATTTCGCCTTGCACCGCCGGAATTCGAACCCGTTCGTTGTCATCGTTGTCGTCCGAGGTGGTAAAGTTGGCGATCACGTCGCCGCTGGAGTCACGCACGTTAATGTTCAAATCGCCTTCGTTAGGCAGGCCGATACGGCCAGGACCGATTTCTTCGAAGATGATCTGGAAATCGATTGTGCCGGTGACAACCGCCTCAACGCGATACCAGTCGGTATCGGCTGGCAAACCGAAAGCTCCTATGCCTGGATCAATCGTGGCGCTGCCATTGACCGTCGAGTTGGCGCCAAGGTGCATGGCGTTGTTGCGATCATTGTTCAGTTCGTAAGGATCGAACTTGAACACTACCAACCGGCTGCCGCCTGCGACGCCGGTTTCGACGTTGGCGCCGGCTGCGTCCACGACTTGGATAAACTCGATTTCCGAGTACAGGTGCTGGAACGACTCTTCCGTGGCGGCGGTGAAACTAGGACCGACTTCGACGCTGCCGTCCTGCAGATCGTGCGACTGACGTAGGATCGAAAGATCGGCGGCGCCCGTGTCGACCACAGCCACACGATCAAATCCGCCGTCGTCGCCGCCCACCACGGTCATGCGCAGCGCGTTGAGAGCCCCATCGTTGTGCAGTGCATCAGCCACGGCAAGGCGAATCGTATCGGCGCCGCGTCCCGCTTCAACTCGAGCTTCTTCGACAGTTCGTACGCCGCCGAGGAGAACCAGAGTGTCGGTTTCCGTGCCAGCGCCGCCGATGGCTCCGGTGATGTTGTACTGGAGCGTGGTGGCGTTCGTTTGAGCCACATCGATGGTGTCGTTGGCCGAGGTGCCACGGATGAGGATGGTGTCAAAGTCGGGACCACCGTCATACGTATCGTTGCCCGTCCCGCCGACCATCGTGTCTTCGCCTTGGTTGCCGAAGAACATGTCGTCGCCGGCGCCGCCTTCGAGGAAGTCGTCGCCGATGCCGCCGATGAGGATCGCGTCGGCGGACAGATAGTCGTCACCGGCGCCACCAGCCAGCGTAATGCCGATGACGTTTTCGACGTTCAAGGCGCCGCCGCCAGACGGATTCACCGACTTGATGACGTCGTCGCCTTCGTTGCCGCGAACCGTTAAGCGATCATCAACGGTCGAGTTGAGAATTCGCACGTCATACGGCAGACCGGAGACCCGCACCACGCTGGTCGCGGCCGATTCAAGGCTGACCAACAGGTTATCGTTCAACGCGCGTCCGTCCACAAAGACGTCTTCGCCCGCGTCACCGGCCCCGAAGTCAACATTGACCACGCGAACTTCGGTGGTGTTGAGCGGGCTGAGGCTCGCGGTTGGGTCGGTATAAGGCGACGTGGGGGCAGTGTCGGCGCCGCTGTCGCCATTGTTGGCGCGGCCGACTACGAATTCGTCGCGACCTCCTTGGCCGTGGACGTTGATCTGATCAATGCCGGCCATGTCCATGGTGATACTGCCGGTATTGCGGAACAGCACCGAACGTGCCGGGTTCGTCAGGTTGGCGAAGACATTGAATACTTCGTCGCCGGCGCCGCCGAAGAAGATCAGAACATCTGCTTCCTCGCTTCCGCCTTCAATGGTGTCACTGCCATCACCTGGCTCCCACACAAATGTGTCTGACCCTGGGCCGCCGAAGAATCGGTCGTTGCCGCCGTCGTCCGCGACGCCGTTTGCCGCAACCGACGGATTGCCGAAAATGTCATTGCCTTCCTCACCATAAATCGTATCTGCGCCTCCGGCGCCGATGAGGACGTCGTTGCCTCGTCCTCCATAGATGAGGTCAATCTGCGGGCTGCCGGTTACGTTGTCGTCGCCGTCTCCGGCAAAGATATAGACATCGCCGGCAGCTGCGATGCCAGCAAGATTGATCGTGTCCGCGCCGTCGCCTGAATCGACAACCTTGCGTACTCCTGCCAAGGCCAGGTCGAGGTCGATATTATCGGCGCCGCTCAACGTCGTCACGTTCACTTCCACTAGGTTGGCGCCTGCGGTGATCGCAACACCATTCACTGTGACGGCTGTGGCCGAGGACGTGACAACGTCGTCACCAGGCGTACCGAGCAGTTGCAACACATCGTCCAAAGGCAGGGCCGCATCACCGTTGACGGTGAAGGCGCCGGTGAAGCTCACCAGATTGGACGGGCTGACCAGAAACAGGTCGGTTCCAAACGTGTTCGTGAGAGTTACATCGTTAAAGGTGTTGATGTCGATCGACTCTCGGCCGTCGATTTGCACCAGATCTCCAATGGTTCCCGCCGAAACGCTCCAAACGTTATCGCGGTTGTCGTCGTTGATCGTGATGTTGTCGACGTCGCCAGCGTTGCCCGCCAGGAACAGATGTTCGATGCCGGTGTAGGGCGTATTCACGGCATTGACTAACACAGCGCCTTCACCGCGGATCACGCCCGGGGTGACGGTGAAGGTTTCCGCCGTCGCAGCGGCGCCGTTGATGGTCAGCGTGTCACTATTTCCCGGACCGCCGCCATTGACTGCAACGGACGTGTAAGGCTGCGTTTGGTTGATGATGAAATCATCATCTCCTTCCAGGCCGTTAAGCACCAGATTCTCCACCCCGATTTGGCGAATGGCCAGACGGGTAAAGATCGAATCGTTCAAGGTCACTGCGCCCGCGGTGGCCGCCACAGCGTTGTTGGCGACCGTGAACGTATCGCTATGGACGGTGCCTTCCACCACCAGGCGGTCGCCAGCGCCGCCAGGAGCGTTGGCTGTGCCGTCCACCGTCAACGTGGCGGTGGCGCCAAGGTTCTGATATGTGACGCCCAACAGTGCGTTAACGCGGATGGAGCCTTCGTCAAACGCCTGGCCGGGCGTGTGAACAATCGTGTCATCGGTGGCGCCAGCCGGCGCGTTAACGCGGAAGTCGTCGTTACTGCCTTCGCCGTCATAGATCAAAGCTTCGGCGCCGCCAGGCGAGGAGATGTAGTCCGGAATTCCGTCTGGCATCATCAGCGGCAAGCAATCCAGCGTGAACATACTCAAAATCTGGATTTGCGTGTCGGTTGCGGCGACATCGTAGATGCCGTTGCCATTTTCGTCGATAACCATGACGCCCGTGTCCGAACCGTTGGGCGTGTAGATCACACTGTCCGAGGGTTGACCCGCGGCCGGGTTCGGAGTTTCGACTTCCACCACATCGCCTTGATCGCCTGTTGCGGCCGAAGGCGGCCCGCCAACGATGCGCACGTCCATGTCCCAGTCAGCACCATTGGGAGCTCGAGTGCGAATCACAATGTCATCGTCGCCGCTCAACGCGTCGATATAGAGATCGGGCGCATCGATAAACAGGATCTCCGGACCTTGATTTACTGTGACGGTAAAGTCCTGTACGCCGTCCAAACCTGGCGGCACAACCATGGGCGGGATGATGTACGACGCGTCACGCGCGATCACCGTGATGTCGTCGTCACCATTGGTGCCCACGATCAAGATGGGGCAACCACCCGGCATCGGTGGAACGATGATCGACTCAATGTGATCAAAGCTGACGGGCGCGTTGCCCGGCAACACCGCCGCCCCTTCATCGCTTTCGGGGCCAGGGAAGTAAATCGCCATCGCAACGACGAGCAAGTCGCCGCCGGGGAACACGCCGATCGGATCGCCGCCGTCGACAAACACCGGGATGGCGCCCGGGGTGACGTTGAATGTATCGCTGCCCTCTAAGCCGAACAATTCGAGCGATTCGGTGTTGGCGAAAGAAATGCGTCCGTCGTTACCGACAACCGGACCGTCGTCAATCTCCACCGTGCCAGCAGGCACATTGGCGGTGAAAGTTTGCGGCAAGGCGTTGCCTACGACGATGAGCGTATCGTTACCTAGGCCAAGATCGAACGTGACGATGTTTGCCGGATCAGCACCAATATTGCTGTAGTTGATTACCGGCGGAGTGAGCGGCGGGTCAACCTGACCGTTCTGCTGCACGGCGAAGTCGATCAGGATCGTGCCGGAGTCGGCGTCGGCCACGGTGACCGTTACGTCGTCGTCGCCGGTGGTGCCCATGATGGTGGGCCCAATTCCGCCGGCATCCAGATTGAGCGTCTCGATTCCCGACATCGCCACCGGACCGAAACCTGCTTCCGTGACAGTTTGCGCCTGCAGGTCAACGGTCACCACACCAGCGCCGGAGCCAGTGAAGTTCAGCACGTCACTCGCGCCCGGGTTTCCACCCGCAACACGAATACCCGCCACGAACGGATGGTTACCGACGATATCGAACACGTCGTCACCGTCTAATCCTTCCAGGAACAACTCGTCGGCGCCGGGCGTATTGATGGGAAGCGTAACGAAGAAGCCTGTTCCCAATTTGAACGCCTGAACGACGCCTGCCGCCGTGACATCGAACCGGTCATCAATTTGAGTTCCCAAGATGCGAAGATCAAGGTTCCTAGCGCCGCTAACGCTGGCGACGGTCAAACTGCCGCCTGCGCCAAGGTCTTCGAAGCTGAGCGGCAGACGCCGTTGGAACGGCCCAAAAGCGGAGTTCGAAATATCAAACCGCCCGGCGTCTTCAAACACGTCGGGCGTGTACTCGACTTCATCATTATCGGCCGCCGTGACGGTTAACGTATCGTTGCCGCCTTGGCCGTCAATGGTGAGATGTTCCGCAGTGGCTACGGTAACAGGTACCGGCTGAGCGCCAGTTACCACGGCGCCGTCATTTGTGAAGGTGTTGACAGTGATCGCGTTCGCCGCCGCGGTGCCGTTCACGATCACATGGTCGCTGGCCGTGGGATCGCCGCCGTTGACGGTTATGCCCGTCAAACCCGTGGGCGTGGTGGGATTATTGAGATTGATCGTGTCGCTACCCGCTAACGCATTGATCGTCAGCGTAGTCTTGTTGGCGAACTCAATCGTTTCCAGCACATCGATCGAAACCTGCCCGGTCGCCAGACCAAGGGGGTTAAGTGCGTTCACAACTCCGCTGTTTGGTCCGGCGGTGTAATTGATCGCGTTGTCGGCGTTGGTGCCATTGACCACCACGTTCGCCGCGACAACCAGATCGACGACCGGCTCCAGGTTGAGGAAGTCGATGGTCATGTTGGCGTCGTAGGTCAAGCGACCTTCGGTAGTGGCCGGACCGGGCGTGTACGTGACCGTGTTGACGGCTGTGGCGGGGGCGCCGCTCACCGTCAGCAGGTCCGAGCCGGCGCCGCCGTCGAAGGTGATCGGCGTCCCGATTAGGTCCGTAACGCCAACATCAACGAGCACTTGGTCGTCGCCGCCCAATGTGTTGATTTGCAAGCGACCAAGATTCGCGTTGGTCGCAGTGACCGTGACGCCCGCGCCGTTGCCGTCGGTCACCGCGGCGCTCACGCCGGCGCCTAGGCCGTCGGGGTCGGTTACGGTGAAGGCGTCTGCGGCACCATCACTTCCTTCGATCACGAGCGTGTCGGTCGCGCCGCCGTCGAACGTGTAGTTGCCCGGTGTGGCGCCTGCCAAGAACCAAGTCGCGAAGGTGACGCGATCGATGCCGGCCTGGCCGACAACCGCCAAATCATCCAGACCCAGGAACCGAATTTCCGGAAGGGAATCGGAAACGACGCGATCATACCCGTTCGTGCGTTCGACGCGCGCGGTATTGTCGCCGCCCCCCAGATTGACCGTGAGGGAGTCGTCATCCGCTTGCTGTCCGTCGAGGTGGATCACATCCCAACTGGCGGTGTTAATGGGTTCGACGCCGCCCAAACCGGTGATCGTTTGACTTCCGGGAGAAGCGGGAGAAATCACCACATCGTTATCCACGCCCATTTCGCCGGTAAAGTACAGTTCGTCGTCGTAGGGCTCGTCACTGTTGCCGCCGGCCAGAGTCAGACTATCGGCCTGCACCGGAGCTTGAACGATCATCGTATCCGCATCGCCCAAGGTATTAATCAAGTACCGTTCGATGTTGGCGCTAGTGACCACCGTGGCGGCGCCGAAGTCATGAAAGTTTTCCAAGCGAATCCCGTTTACGACGGGGAAGCTGACAAACATGAAATCCTTAGTCTCGGTGCCGAACAGCGTGACGAAGTCGTTGCCGGCGCCGCCATCCAGATTGACCGTGCCGCCGGCCGGCGTGTTATTACCCAGGTTCTCATAGGCAATTCCCAACAACGCCGAGGGCGTGAAGAAGGGAGGCGTGAAGGTGCTGACGTAGACTTCTCCCGTGCCGGGCACGGTTCCGGGAATGCTGGAAAATTCATCGTCCGTACCCGCGGCCGTTCCATCGCCCATGACGGTCAGGGTGTCGCCGTCATTGCGACCATCGTAGATCAATCTTTCGATGGTGGTCACGTTAATGGTTTGGGCATCGACCACGAACGTACCGGCGTCCTCCGCCGACGGCGTCCACGTGGGCAGACTGTTCATGCCGTCATCGACGCCGGTAATGCGCAGTTCATCGGTGCCCGATTCGGGTTGTCCGCCGTCTACGTTGAACGTGACGCCCAACCCCGCGACCCCAATGTCGATGGTGATATCGTCGTCGCCTTCCTTGCCTTGGAGGGTCAAGGTCGCGACGTTAATGTAGGTAATGGTGGGTCCGCCGTTGACCGTGACATCGACGGTGTTGGCGGCCGTGCCGACGGCGGTAATGTCGTCGTCGCCGCCGGTGCCCATGATCACGACGTTCGCCAAGGCGGCGGGGAGCGTCACGCTGGCGTCTTCGATTTCGTCGTAGCTGATGATGGCGCCGTCGGCATCGACGAACGCGCCGCTATCGTTCTCGGGGCCGGCCATGAAGGTCACACCCGAAGCTGAGGTCAGGTTGAGCGTATCGCCCACGGCGCCAATGGGATCGCCGCCTAGGATGTCGTAATCGAGAATGCCACCCGCCAAAGTAACGACGTTGATCGTATCCGAACCCGCGCCGGCTTGGATCGAGACCCGCTCCATGGTCGTGATGTTGTTGATCCCGGCCGAGATTCCGCCCGCGATGGTGAACACACCCGCGGTATGCGTGGTGGTGATGACGTCGACGCCCGCGGTGCCGCTGACGAGGATGGTGTCGGTCCCGGCGCCGCCGTCGATGGTGTTGGCCACAACCGAGCCGCGGCCGTCGATGATGTCGTCGCCATCGCCGCCGTTGATGGTGTCGTCGCCGGCGCCGCCGATGAGCATGTCATTTCCTGCGCCGCCGTTCAAAGTCGCGTCGGCCGAGAGGAAGTCGTTCCCGGCCCCGCCGTTGAAGACGATCGAGATCACCGCTTCCACACCGTCTACGGCCTTAATGACGTCGTCGCCGTCGTTGCCATTGATGGTCAACGTGTCCGCGACTGCGGCGGAAGCCAAGTTAATGTCGTACCGCAGACCCCGCACGGCAATGGCGCCGGCTCCCGGCGTTGATACAAGAATATCGTCATTTGACGCCCGCCCGTTGATATCGACGGTATCGGCGTCACCGGCGCCCATGTCGATATTCAATACGCGTAGCTCCGTGGAGTGCAAGTCGTTGACGAGGAACGTGTCGGCGGCGGCGAGGCTGTTAATATCCAGTTGCTCGACACCGGCCACGTCCATGTCGATGCCGCCTTGCGTGCGGAGCAATTCGAGACGAGTTCCTACGGCGTTTAGCGTGAAGTTCTCGACGACTGCAGCGCCGTTAAAGATCAGGATGTCGGATTCGCCGGCGCCGCCTTCGACAAGATCACTGCCGTCGCCCTGATTCCAAATGAAGGTATCCGAGCCGTCGCCGCCGAAGAAGCTATCGGCGCCCGTGCCGCCCGTGGCGGTGTCGTTGCCTTCTTCGCCATAGATCACGTCATCGCCGCCGAGGCCCAAAATGATGTCGTTCCCCTTGCCGCCGTAGATGTTGTCGGCAAGCGGGGTGCCCATGATGTTGTCATCACCGTCGCCGCCGTAGATGTCGGCGTCCATTGTTCCGGACAGATCGATAATATCGTTGCCGCTGCCGGCATCGACGACCTTGCGTACGCCTGCCAACGCGAGGTCAAGATTGATGTTGTCTACGCCTCCCAACGAGGTGACGCGCACTTCGGCGAAATTGGTGTTGCCGGCGGTTACGCTCACGCCATTCAACGTGATTGTATCTGCGTCCGACGTAAATACGTCATCGTCTTCGGTGCCGATTAAGTTCAATACGTCGTTACCAGCTCCGACGGCTAGGACGTTCAATTCACCTGTAAAGCCCGTTAACTGGTCCGGATGGACGTTAAACGTGTCGGTTCCAAAAGTGTTCTCCAACGTGACGTTATCAAAGCCATTCAAGTCGATCGACTCGCGGTCATCGATTTGCACACGGTCGCCGAAAATTGGGCCAGCGGCAACACTCCACGTGTTATCCGCGAGGTCGTCGTTGATTGTAAGGACATCGCCCGCATCTCCGGACGCAAGTAATAGGAGATGCTCAATGCCGTCATAAGGAACAATTAGCGTGCCAGCATTAACATCCACGTTGCCGTTGCCGGCGGCGAAGTTCGGGTTAACTTCAAACGTATCAGCCGCTGCGGCGACATCGTTGATTTGCAGCGTATCGCTGCCGCCGCCATTATCGCCGCCGATTGCTGAGATAGTGTTAAAAGGCGCGTCGGCGGCTACTGTGATCGAATCGTCGCCGCCTAGCGCGTTAATTACCAGATCGGTAAAGCCAGAAGCGTCCACGACATTGACAAATCCAAGTTCGTTGGTCACGGTGACGATGCCCGCGGAACTGACATCAATCGTATCGTTCTCGTCGGTGCCTTGAATGACAATGGTCGTTCCCGTGACCACAACGGTTTCTACGCCCGCGTAGGCCAGCGGGAGAAGCAAATCGCCGATCGCGTCCTTCGGTTCAACGAGGCCCGTGTCTGGGTCGCTACCAGGAGTGACCACAGCATTGTTGGTGGTCGCATCCAGAGTGTCAGCGCCGCCGGCGCCGTCGATCGAGGAATGCTCCACATCGACGAGGATGTAATTCGTGGTCGAGCCGCCTGACGTCAGGTCAATCTGGCCGCCGTTTGCTGCGTTGGGGGTATAGTCAAAATCATCGGCTCCGCCTGTGCCAACGAGCGAGAACAAATCGCTGGCGGAGGGTGGGCCGCCGTTGACGTTGACATCGTCGATCTGCCAGTCGGCGAAATGTGCGACAGCGAACGTATCGCTTCCGCCCAGGCCGTTTAACGTGATGTCGCTACTAAGTGAGCCTAACGCGGTGAATGTGATGTTTGGTCCAGCGTCGACGCGCGCGGCGCCAGCCAACGCGGCGGTTCCGGCCAAGGTAAAGGCGTTGTCGGCGCCAGTGCCGTTGAGAATCACGACGTCAGTGCCGACGCCACCACCGCCGTCGAGCGTGATGTCTTCAATACCCGTAAAGCTGGTCGTGCCGACATCGGTGCCGCCGATCTCGGCCGTACCGGATTGGCTGTCAGCGCCGGGAGTAATGGTGAAGATGTCTGGCAACGCCGCATTGCCCACGATCGAAAGCGTATCGCTCGCGTTGGGCGGACCGCCATTGAGCGTTAGCTCAAGGGGGAGCGCGCCTGCGGCAGCGCCGCCTGCGCCAACCAAGTTGAGAACAAAGGTGTCGTCGCCTTCGTTGCCGTTAACCGTGAGCGCATCGTAGTTCACGGTATCGACCACGATGTCGAACAAACCCATGAGCTGAATGTCGTCATCGCCTGCGTCGGGATCAAACAAGAAGGTGGCGGTATCGTCCGTCGAGGGAAGTTCTAGCGTCAGGTGATCGTCGTCGCCAGGATTCGCGTTCGCGGTAACATCTTCGACGCCGGTGAACGTGACAACTTCGTTCGTGGTGGCCGAACCAATGCCCGGCGCGTCAAAGCGACCGGAGCCTAAGCCTGTAGCAACAAGGCTGGTATCGTCAAAGACCGTGGCGACGTTGTTGTAGATCAACCGGTCGAGTACGCCAGCGCCCGCGTCGACGTCTACCTCAATGTTCCAAGGCTGAATGGCCGTGGCGAACGGCGTAATGGTCACCTGATCATCTAGTTCGAAGGTATTGATGTTGAGATCGATGACCCCGGCGAAGTTCACCTGAGGAGGAACAGCGATTAACACGCCGCCGTGCCCCAACTGCACTTGGCCGGCGTTCGCACCTGTGCCGGTGACAACGACGAGATCGGCTTCATCGGTTCCGGCGCCGCCATTGAGTGTACCCTGGCCTTCATCGCCAATGATGTTCAGGACTCCGTTGCCGGGATTGAGGTTGATCGTCTCAAACTCGGTAACGTTCAAGTTGCCAGAGCCACCGAAATCAAACTGGTAAACGCCCGCGACTTCGTACATGTCGATTGGACCGACGGGATTCAAATTCAGAATGTCGCCAGGTAGGGCCAGCGGATCGTTGCCGTCGAGGTTATATGTGGTGCCAGCATTCAAGCTGAAAATGGTTACGACATCGCCATCGGTTGCTGCAGCGAGATTACTTGTTTGGAGGTTGATTGTTTCCAATCCCGCATAGGTCAGGCCGGTACCTACAGGCATTCCATCAAAGTAATTGTCGCCAAACCCGGCGCTAATCGTCGTGTCGGTGATTGAGAATGTGTCTGCAGTCGCATCGCCAAAGTCATCGAGATTGAGTGTATCGGCGCCGCCAGCTCCATTGATATTTAAACCGCCGAAAGGGGTTACCACGGATGAAACTGTTCCCCCGTCGCCCAGTACGCCGGCATTGTCATCAATCGTAATAACGTCATCATCCGCGTCGCCGGTAATGACAATCGCATCTGGGAATGCGGCGCCGCTGATGACGCCGAAGAGGTTGATGTTGGAACCGACGCCGGCATCAAGATTTCCGAAGTCACTGTTGATTGTGAGAAGCGTCGCGGCCGTAACATTGGAACCGAGGTTGAAAATCACATCATCCCCGCCATTCATGGTGAGGAATGAAGTGAAATCATTCACGGTGATTCCGGCATTCACCGTTAAGTCGTCACCGGCGACGGCTGAATCGGCAGCAGTGTAAGTCATACCGCCGAACGTGATGGCGTTCGCGGCGATCGTTAGCGGACTATTGGCGCGAATTTCACCTGCGCCGCCGTATCCATTCACCGAAAGCAAATCACCGTTCAGATCTGCGAGAGTCAACCCATCGCCCGTATCCTCAATGAAGATGCCGACGGTCAATGCGGCGTTGTTGGTTACGTCCAGGTTGATAAGATCGGTCTCAATCGGATTGCCAAAAACGCCGATGCCGTCTTGGGAAATGATGATGGCATCGGAGCCGACTACGTCATTGCCGTCGCCAGCGTTATCTAAGATTCCTCCGGCCGCGAGAGTCAAATTAATGTTTCCGACACCCGCGTTAAGATCCAGGTCGGTCAGGCCGTTACCTTCCGTCAAGAACTGATTACCGCCCGCGGCCGAAGTGTCAACCGTGAGGCTGTCGACATTCGTTTCAACGTCATTGCCCAAAGCGCCGACATTGCCGGCGCCGTTCAAGGTAACGGAGGCGTTCAGAGCCGTAATATCATCTCCGTCGACGGCGGTGTCGGCGATTCCGCCCGCGGTCAAGACAAGTGTTACATCGCCCAGGCCGGCGTTCAGATTCAGGTCCGTCAAACCGTTGGCTTCGGTCAGGAATTGATTGCCGTTCGCGGCTGTTGTATCAACGTTCAAATCATTGACGTTAGTTTCAACCGGGTTCCCCGCCGTGCCCACGCCGCCCGTTGAGACAATGGTTACGACGGCCAGAGCGCCGGTCGCTTCGATATCGTCGCCGCCAATATCGCCAGCGTCGGTGATGGCGCCGGCATTGATATCAATCGCGCCTGCCGTGTTATTGGTGGTTACAAGCCGCCCAACTTGGAACAGGCCAATGGAATCGATGTCGATGATGCCGCTTCCGGCATTCACCACGGAGCCGTCCGCCATGGTGATGCCGCCTGCTCCCGCCGTGATTTCAACTTCGCCCGAACCCGTTGCATTGACAGCGCCCGTCGCGGAGAACGCAATGGTGGTCGCGCTCAAATCAACCGCGAGTGCGCCAACTGAGGTAGTGCTGATCGGTTGGTTGACGTTGATCGTGCCCGCGGTTACCGAGAAGTCGCTGGCTCCAATGTCTGTAGCGGCGGTTTGGAAGTTCACCGTGTCCGTCGCCTTGGCCGTAATAATTAAGTCGGCGTCTAAAGCAGCGTCCACGCCTTCTATGTTCACAATGTCGGCACCCGCGGCCGAAGTGGTAAGAATCGTGAGGGTCGCTGTGGGATTGGTGAAGTCGACCGACTCGCCCAAGGTAGAGCGAATTTGATTGTCCAAGACGCCCGCGGTATCTAACGTGATTGTCTCTCCGGCGCCGGTGAAATCAAAAACACGATTCACCGCACCCAGGTTGTCGATGACCGGCTCGAGGCCCGTATAGCTGATTACCGTCCCGTCAATGTTGACCGAGCCGTCGTTCGCGTTGATAAACGTGTGGGTCACAGTCGTCGCGGTGCCCGGCGCGTCGTTGATCACCAGCATATCGCCCGCGCCTCCCTGACCGCCGCCGTTGAACGTGACGGGTAGATTGAAGAACCCGCCTGCGGCGCCGTAATTCATGGTCAGCGTATCGTCGCCCCCTTCGCCGTTGATCGTCAGGTTCGTCAGGCTGGCCAAGGGCTGATCGAGAACGGTGTTTCCATCGACCACGACCTCAATGTTGCCGCCAGCGTCTTCTCGCACCTCAATGCCGTTGTTACCCGCGCCAGCGTTGATTACCGGCGTCGCATCGAACGCCAACGTGACGTTGTTCCCCAGATAGCTCACCGAAAGCGCCCGGCCGTTCACGAATACATTCGCCCCTTCGGGGAGCGGATTGCCGCCTGCGTCGGAAAAGTTACCCGTAATACCGGCCGTGGTGGTGAGAATGACGAAGCTATTGCCGGCAACGGGCGTATGGCCGCTGCCCGCGAGATCGAGCTTGGCGCCGGCGAGCGTGGCCGAACCGGTAATGTCGAGCGTGTCAAATTGGCCGACCGCCACGCCGTCCAGTTCAGCGGCGTAGGTCCCTGTCGCTCCAAAGGTCACGTTGCCCGTGACATTGATGTCCCCGGCGGTCGTGCCCGGCGAAATCGTGCCGGCGCCGACATTAATGGCGCCTTGGACCGTGCCGTTGCCCGAGAGCACATCGCCGGCGCTCAGCACCACGCCGTTCGCCGCGATCAGCGTTGCCGTTCCGCCGCCTAAACTTGTACTTGGGCCAAGCACGGCGTTGTCGGAATCGTTGAGGGTGAGGGTCGCGTTACTGCCGATCGAAATGTTGCCATCGGTGGAGAAGCCCGCAGCGCTGGCGGCAGTCCCCAGAGTTAAGGTCGCACCGGAATCTGCCTGAATCGTTGAACCAGCCTTGCCGTCGATCGGGGCGTTCGCCGCGCCCGTATCGCCAGTTGCTGTGCCGAGCGAGGCCCCAGACTGAACGGTTACGGCATTCGACGAGGTGATGCTCCCGCCGAGAGCAAGAACTAAGAATCCTTGTTGAACATCGGTGGCGCCGCCGTAGTTGTTGGTCCCCGTTAGGTGCAGGAAATTCGTGCCCGTCTTCGTCAATCCGCCAGTCGCGCCCGAAAGTATGCCGTTGAGTTGTGTCTGGACGGGTCCACCGTTTACTTGAACCGTCGTGTCCGCCGCCAGCGTGAAGTTCGTGCCAATGACGGTTTGCGTATTGCCGACGATATCGACGCCCGGGAGATCGAGGGTGATCGCATTGCCACTCACGGTGTAATTCGTGCCCGTGAATTGGAGGATGTAACTGTTGCCCGCGGTGGTGTC
Organism: Planctomycetota bacterium; assembly: GCA_963204915.1. Classification (GTDB taxonomy): domain Bacteria; phylum Planctomycetota; class Planctomycetia; order Pirellulales; family Pirellulaceae; genus JAHWKS01. Next base: position 23,411 of record CAUJHS010000085.1, read on the forward strand.
GTTATTGTTGTTGATATTCGCGGCACCTGCGGGAAAAACCAACGTGTCGCCATCAGCCGGCAGAGTGTTGGTGTTCCAGTTGGTGTCTCCCGCGTTATCGGTATTCCAGTTGGCGTCGACGTCGCCCACCCACGTCAGCGTCGACAGCACGCGGCGTTCTTCAAGGAACTCGAGCGACGGTTTGCGCATCCAACCTCCAAAAGAGGCCAGACGGCCGAGGGACTTGCGAATCTTCTTGTTGCGAAACTTGCGAGTGTTGCGATCACCACGGCGAAACATACGAACCGGTCCTTATCGAGAAGTTGAACGCGTGGGGTTGTGTACCGATGAACGTTGTTTGTTTGTTCCAATTCGCGACGACCGCAGGCCGTCGGAGTGCTCAACGTTGTGCCAACTGACAACGTGTTTCATGGCCCTGCAAACTTCGATGGTGCGGAAAAGCTAGTCCTTTTAGGGCAGTTTAAATAGCGAAATCTGATAATCTGGGCAGTTATCGTAAAGTCAAAAAATGACAATAACAAGTAGCGTTAGGGAACTTTTAACGATTTTTTTACCCGTCTACGGATAGACGTCCTCAAGGTAGTGAAGTCGATTCAAACGAAGAAGCGCCTCCGCATCCGAGGCGAACAAATCACAGTTATGCTGTGTCTGTGATGGGGGCCGTATGGATTAAGAAATTGAGGATGTATAGATCGCTATTTCACTGCGACGAAAACGGCCCGGTTTTCAGATTGTCGCAGCGCACCAAACAAGCAACATCATAAACCAGCGCATTCCAATTGCAACGGGCACGGTCTAATTTTGCGGGCGTGTAGGCGAGACTTTGCCTTGCTCGAAGATTCTTTATGACTGGATCCCGTTTACGACACTCTCAGAAACCGGTATTTTGCGAGTATGCATTATCGCAATGTTTGTTTAGAGTCGTTCGGCTATACGTTGCCGCAGGAAATCGTCTCCACGGTCGAAATTGAACAGCGCCTCGCGCCGTTATATCGTCGCTTACGTTTGCCGGAAGGGCGACTCGAACTGATGACGGGGATTCGTGAGCGAAGGTTTTTCTCTCCCGGCGCGCGTCCCAGCGAAATCAGCGTACAGAGCGGCGAAAAAGCGATTCGTGCGGCGGATTTCGACCGACGGCGAATCGGAGCGTTAATCCATGGATCGGTATGCCGCGACTTCTTGGAGCCAGCAACGGCGTGTGGCGTTCATCATCAGTTGGCGCTCCCAAACGCATGCATGGTGTACGACGTTTCAAATGCATGCCTAGGGGTACTCAATGGAGTAATTCAAGTCGCGAACATGATTGAGTTAGGGCAAATTGACGCCGGACTTGTTGTTGGCACCGAGTCGGGCAGAACCTTGGTCGAAAACACGATCGCAACACTCAATCGGGATACATCGTTAACACGTCAAACAGTAAAGAACGCCATCGCTTCGCTCACCATTGGCTCGGCCAGCTGCGCCATCTTGCTAGTGCGCCGAGAGTTGAGCAGAACGGGCAATCGTTTAACGGCCGCCGTGGTGCGCGCCAACACGCGTCAGCATCACCTCTGCCAAGGAGGCTACGAGGAGAATCAGCGAACGGATGCTGATGCGGCCTTGATGGCAGCGGGTGGTTCCTCTGGCGGTTTGCTAATGAACACCGACTCGGAGCGATTAATGCATGAAGGCATTGCCACCGGCGTCGAAACATTCAAGGCATTCTTGGAGACGTCGAACTGGTCGCCCGATGAAGTGAGCCGAACAGTTTGCCATCAGGTCGGGGCCGGGCACCGTAAGTTTATGCTTGAATCGCTTGATCTTGACGCCGAGCGCGATTACACAACGCTCGAGTGGTTAGGAAACACGGGCTCGGCTGCGCTACCCGTGACGATGGCAATTGGCGCAGAGCGAGGTTTCGTGCAACCTGACGACAAGGTCGCCATGTTGGGAATCGGATCAGGAATTAACTGTTTAATGCTCGCCGTCGAATGGCGAAAATCGTTGGTGTGTGGTGACCAGCAGGACCTGGAGTCCGCCGCACGGCATTCGACGAGGCGTGCGTAATTTAGAAAAACTCGCCGCAGTTGCTCCTACCTTATGTGGCGAAAAGCCGGAATGACTGGCGCTCTTGCTTACGCGGGTGCCTTCTCTAGGCGCGCCGCCGTGGAATGAGCGCGTCGCCTCGCGGCCATACGCTTGACGACTTCGTCAACGATAACACCCGCCAGAATCACCATGCCGATGATGGCGAACTCCAATTGCGTGGGAATGTCCATCAAATTGATGGAATTGTAAAGCACTCGCATCACGGCGGCCCCGATGAGCACACCCAAAATTGATCCTTCGCCACCGCGAAGGCTACACCCGCCTAGAACGGCAGCGGCGATGGCGTACAGCTCATAGAAGTTGCCATGACCCGAAGGTTGGACGGAATTTAAGTCGAGTGCGAACAGTACCCCCGCGAGACCCGCTAGGACGGCGCAGATCACGTAGGCGAGGATGATCATTCGGTCGGTGTTAATACCACTGTAGCGCGCCGCTTGCTCGTTCCGACCAAGCGCTAACAAATATCGGCCGTAAATCGTGTAGTTTAAGAACACGCCCGCCACGATGGCGATGACCGCCACGATGATCACCGGCATGGGAATGGCGATCCACTCCACCAACTCCAGCGGTAAGCGATTTCCGGCGGTGTCAACCGCATGTTGTCCAGTCTGCCAATTCCACTTGAATCGACTCCAGTTTCCCTCTGAAACCCATTTCAAAAATGGAACAGGTATCGAAAACGGGCGTCCCTGCGCAAGGTAACGCAGGCTCTCGAAGCCCGCGCCAAAACCTTGGACTTTATCATCAGTCAGATAACGTGCTAGGCCGCGATAGAATAATAAGCCACATAGGGTCACAACGAAGGGTTGAAGCCGCAATTTAGTGATGAGGAGGCCATGGAGAAGTCCTATTCCCGCAGCAACCATCATCACAATGCCAAAGGCGAGAAAGATATTTCGACTATTGCGGTAGGATATCGTCAAACTGCTTCCCGGCGCCAGGAACGCAGGTGACTCCCGCGTGGTAATCACAATTCGATCATTTTGGCGAGTGATTTGATCGATGGTCAATCGTCGCACGCGACCTGTCGACGTCTTAAACTCAAGACGGTCGGCCGATCGCAAATCAAACTGGTCTCCCCCCGCAACAACAAGTGTTTTCTCGCGAGCCCGAATTTCGTCAATTGTGAGCCGATCGCCGGAGGGGATGTATTCGACGGCCAACAGCAGTGGTAGCAAACAACCCGTAAGACCAATGACGGAGCCAATCGACAGATCGATTCCCCCGGTGATAATCACAAACGCTACGCCAATGCTGATGATGCCGAACAATGCCGTCCAGCGAATTAGATTCTCAACGTTATACGGCGTTACAAACTGCGGCTCGCCAACGGTGGTCACAATGCAAATACATACCAATAGTCCAAATATGCCGAGGATTTTTTTCATGGACAGAAAGGAGCTGTTGTAAAACAGTTTTTCGAGACAAAAGACGCCCTAGGACTGGCGCCAGTGTATCCGGAGCTGGGCGCCTGTGTCGAGAATGCATTTGGCCAATGCTAAAGTGACCACAGGTGTCACGTGCATCGCGTTGAATGAGTAGGGGGCCATCGGACGAGACAAAATCTCTCTGCCGTTTTCTCAAATCACAACTCGGCGAATTGAATTCCCAGCCATGCCCATCAAGCGCGTATTTCTACCTTGGCGTCGTCCTCCGCTGGAAAGCGCCGCAAACTACCTCATCGACCGTTATCGGTACGACAATGTCGTGGCAATGCGGAATACAATTGTTATTACGCCAGTTATTAGTGCCGCGCGACGCCTGCTAGAAATTTTGTTAGAAAAGACCGAGGCGGCCAAGTTAGTTTTGGACCCGCCCGATATCGAGACCGTCGGATATCTCCCGGAGAAGCTTTACAAACCGAAGTTGCCCTTCGCGAGCCGGTTAGTACAGCAATTGGCGTGGACCCGAACATTGCACGATAGTGCTCCCGAACGTCTCTCCAACATTGTCGCCCATCGCCCAGATCCTAACGACGCCACCAGTTGGATGAACTTAGGCGACTTGCTTCGCACACAACATATCGAACTGGCGGCTGACAGTCTCGATTTCAGCGATGTAATGCGGCGCGGTCCTGAGGTCGAGGGCTTTCGCGAATTGGAACGCTGGCGTTCTATGCGAGAACTACAAGAACATTACCTACGGCTCTTAGACTCACTGAAGGTGTGGGATTTGCAGACCGCGAGATTGTTTGCGATCAAGAAACGTGAATTCAAAACAACTCGCGATATCGTGTTGATTGGCGCTGTCGATCTGAATGTGGCTATGCGCCAGATGCTTGATCAAGTCGCGGAGCGCGTCTCGACGCTAATTCATGCTCCCGAGGAATGGGCCGAACGCTTTGACGAACATGGTTGCGTCATTCCCGAGAAATGGCTGGAAGCCTCGATTGAGGTACGTGATGACCAATTGATTTTTGTCGATGGTCCGGACGACCAAGCCGAGATTGTGGTGCGGCGCTTGGCCGAGTACGGCGGGCGATACGCGCCCGACGATATTGCGATTGGCCTTCCGGATCCCTTACTAGCTCCGCACATTCAACGGCAATTACATCAAGTCGGCGTGGAGACACACGTTTTCGACGGCCGGCGTATGCTTGATTCAGCCCCTTGCCGATTATTGTCCGCCCTTGCCAGTTATTTGGAGCGAGGTCACTATGCCGATTTCGCCGCAATGGTTCGACACCCCGACTTGCACGATTGGTTGGTCCAGCAAACTGGTGCAACAAACTACTTGGCCGAGTTGGATGCACTGTACGGCGAGCGATTGCCGTCTCGCATACGCGATGACGCGTTCGAAGATCCGAGCATCCATCCGGCGGCGGCTCGCGTTTATGAATCAATTACAACGCTCCTGGCGCCATTAGTTCAAGAATCACGACGTCTGCACGACTGGACGCGCCCGATCACGATGTTACTGGCCGAAGTTTATCGTGGCCGCGAATTCGACCGAACAGATCATGTGCAAGACGAAGCCCTTACGGCGTTTGTGCGAATGCAACGCGTGCTTTCGGAACATGAGTTGCTTCCCGTTGAACTTTCCCCGCGGTTGACCGCAGCAGAAGCCATTCGATACACGCTCGATCAGTTGACGGGCGAAATGCTTGCTTCGCGGCAGGAGAGCTCGGCTGTAGAAATGCTTGGATGGCTTGATTTGCCGCTGGATGATGCGCCCGCGGTGATTGTAACGAGCTTTAATGAAGGCCGAGTACCGTCATCCGCCAGTGCAGACTTGTTTTTGCCGAACGAGTTGCGGCGGCTGATGGGTGTGTCGGACAATGATCGACGTTACGCACGCGACGCTTATGCGCTCTGCTCGATCCTAGCGTCGCGAGAGGATGTTGCGCTCATTGTCGCGAAACGGGATACGCAGTCAAATCCCATGCCACCCAGCCGTCTGCTATTTGCAACCGACGAAGAAACGATCGCACTGCGTGCGAAAAGATTTTTCTCTTCTTTGGCGCCCACGGTGAAGCCTCACCCGCTGATACATGTGGAAAGTTCTGTTGCAAAAGCAACCAATACTTCAGATGCGAGACAATTAACGTTGGATCTCGACCGAGACTCAACGTTGTCAAAGATCGAGGCGCGAGGAAGTTTGGAAACGCCGCGACCTGTACCGCTCGCCGCGCCGATCAACGCCATGAGCGTCACAAGCTTTAAAGAGTACTTGGCGTGTCCTTACCGTTTTTACCTTAAACGGGTGCTGCGACTCGAAGCCATTGACGACGCGGCCACGGAACTGGATGCAAGTGGGTTTGGTACGCTCTTGCACGACGTGCTTGAATCGTTCGGTCAAAACGAAAATGCTCGAGAGTGGAAAGACTCTGAAAAAGTGCTCGCGTTGTTGCATGCAAACTTAAATGACTTGGTACGCAAGCGTCACGGCGAACATCCATTACCTGCGGTTCGCGTGCAAGTGGAGCAAATTCGTCATCGACTGAAAAGTTTCGCCGTGTGGCAGGCGGACTGGGTTGCGCGAGGTTGGCGCATTAAGTACACCGAAACGAATCAGTTTCGCGAAACGCCATATCTTGATGTCGATGGCGAACGGATGTATTTGCGAGCGCGTCTCGATCGAGTGGACTACCACGCCAAAAAGAACGAGTGGTACATCTTGGACTACAAGTCCGGCGAAGCAGGGGAAACACCCGACCAAATCCACCGATACAACGAAAAATGGCACGACCTCCAATTGCCGCTTTATCGGGAACTGGCCCGATTCTTGGGCGTCGTAGGCAAAGTGCATCTTGGCTACATCTTGATTCCCAAAGATGTAGGACGCATTGGCTTGGCCCCCGCGGAGTGGAGTGAATCCGATTTGGCGCAGGCATTACAGACGGCGCGAGAAGTCGTGAGGAAAGTGCGCCGGCAGGAATTTTGGCCGCCTACAGCGGAACCACCAGACTTTTCCGATGAGTTCGCCGCGATTTGCCAAGACCGCGTGATTAAACCCCTGTGATTTCCATGCCCCTCGGCCAGATAGAACGTCCGACGTCCGCCAAGTGAGTTAAGGCACGACATAGTGCGGCGTCGGTTCATCTTTTCCATGATTACATGATCCAATCCACGAATACCCGTTATCCCAATATCGTCATTCGCGCTTCTGCGGGCACGGGTAAGACATTTCAGTTGTCGAATCGGTTCCTGGATTTATTGAATAACGATGTTGCGCTGGATCACGTGCTTGCAACAACGTTTACCCGCAAAGCCGCGGGCGAGATCCTTGACCGCATCTTGTTGCGTCTGGCCGACGCGGCGCTTGAGGTTCGCGCTTGCAAACAGTTAGGCGAATACGTACGTGATCCGGAATTGACCCGAACGCGCTGTCGTCGACTATTGACCGTCGCAACTCGAAATTTGCATCGGATGCGTGTCAACACGCTTGACGCATTCTTCTCCAAGATTGCAGGCAGCTTTGGTTTGGAGCTAGGCCTACCGCCGGGATGGACGATGGTCGATGAGTTGCAGGACGCCCAAATGCGCGCCGAAGCGATTGAGTCGGTCATTGCGCAAGATTCCGCTACGGATGTCTTAACGCTAATGCACCTATTGACGAAAGGAGAGGCCAAACGCAGCGTCAGCGATTTGCTACGTGATACGGTCAATCAGGTGTACGACGTATATTGCGAGTCTACTTCCGAAGCATGGACATCCATCCCGAGATTTCGGCTTGTATCGGACGACCGCTTGAGCGAAGCGATTTCTACGCTGCGTCAAATCGATTTTCCAAATAAGCCCCAACGCACCGCTTGCGAAAAAAACTTAGAGGCTGCCGAACAGGGAGATTGGGAATCGTTCATCAGTGTGGGACTTGCTGCGAAAATCGCAAGAGATGAACTAACATTTCAACGCAAGGAAATACCACCCTGCGCTGTTAAAGAGTATCAGACGCTCTTACATCATGCCCGCGCAATACTGGTAGGGCATGTGGCCAACCAAACCGAGGCCGCGTATAAGGTGTTGAAAAAGTTTCACGTTGAGTATCAACGACTAAAACAGGAGCGACGTGTTTTGCGGTTTGAGGATGTCACACGGCGTCTCGCCGATGCGACGATGTTAAACGACGTTCAGCAGGTCGCTTTCCGATTGGATGCAACCATTTCGCATTTACTGCTTGATGAGTTTCAAGACACTTCGCTTGCTCAATGGCATGTACTGCGTCCTTTTGCTCGCCGAGCGGCGTCGGGAGGAGTTAGCAGTTCGTTTTTCTGCGTAGGTGATGTGAAACAGGCTATCTATGGTTGGCGTGGCGGCGTAGCCGAAATCTTCGACGCGCTCGAACTTGAACTAGATCGTCTTCAACATACGTCGCTCAATCGAAGTTTTCGTTCTGCGCCCGCGGTTATTGACGTTGTCAATCAAGTATTCACGCGCATGGTGGAGCATCCTAACCTGGAACATTATGAACCAGCGATTCGCGCCTGGCGTAGTCAGTTTGAACCGCATACCACCGCCAAAGAAGATCTCGCGGGATATGTTACCCTCGAAATTTCGCCAATGGCGGAAGAAGACCAATCTGTCGACGATGTTCACGACGCATATTGTGCGCAACGCGTTGCTGAAATCGTTCGACAAGCGCCCGGATTGACCGTGGGAGTCCTCGTGCGCACCAATGCGCGGGTTAGCCGTTTGATTCACCGATTGCGCGAACTTGGACTGCACGTCAGTGAAGAGGGCGGCAACCCAGTCACAGACTCGGCTGCAGTCGAGGTCGTATTATCTTTGTTCCGTTTAGCAGACCATCCGGGCGATACGATCTCCCGTTTTCATGTCGCGCACGCCCCATTGAGACCGCCCTTCGCTTTGAATGAGTGGCGCGATAACGTTGAAGCCACGCGCTTAGCGCAGCAAATTCGGCGTTCTGTTCTAGAAAAGGGATATGGAGCTTCGGTCTACGAAATCGTTCGCCCCCTTGCCGCGTTTGGTACATCGCGCGATCAAAGTCGCTTACAACAATTGGTGGATTTGGCGTATCAGTACCAGTCACAAGCCACGCTTCGCACTCGCGCGTTTGTTGAATTTGTGGAGCATCAAAGGGTATCGGATCCGACCTCTGCCGATGTGCGGGTCATGACAGTTCACCAGGCAAAAGGACTAGAGTTTGATGCGGTCGTGCTACCCGAACTGGAGGCGCCCTTGGTCGGCCAAAGAGATTGGTTTGTAGTTGGTCGCCCTGATCCAACAAAACCGGTCGATCGCGTTTGTCGTCATACCAACAAGAGCGTGCAAGAGTTGTTGCCACGCGAATTTCAAGAAATGTTTGAGGCCGACACAGCGCAAACAATCCGAGAATCGCTTTGCGTTTTATATGTCGCGCTGACTCGCGCAGCACGAGCCTTGCACATGATTGTGCGCCCCGCAGGCGCACTGAGTCGATTGCCGGCTAAGACATTTGCCGGCTTATTACGGGCGAGTCTCGTGGAAAGCAGGCCAATGACGCCTGGTGCAATGGCGTTCGCACATGGGGATCCTCATTGGTGCGGCCAGCGTGAAGTTGTCGACAATGATGTCGAACCCCTGGAACGCAAACCGCCAGAAGTCGCGCCTGCGCCAGTTCGCGTCCAACTCAAAGAAACTTCGCGTCGCCATCGCCGACTTGTGCGTAGCACCCCGTCAAGCCTCGAAGGCGGCGTCCGCGTCAAATTGGCCGATGTGTTTGGACGCGAAGACATGGCGGCAATCCAACGTGGGCTGATCCTACATGCATGGTTTGAGCAGATTGAGTGGTTGGATCCTGCGGCTCCTTTAGAAGGAGCGCCCGACGACGAAACGCTCCGACGGATTGGCAATGAGACGGCCGAGACGGCGATCCGCTTGGATCCCTTAATTGAAGAGTTCCGAATCATGCTCCAAAGGCAAGGTGTTCGGGAGTCGTTGCTTCAGGAATTCTATCGCAGGACTCCGAAAAAAATAGGTTTGAGCCATCCGATAACGACGGAAATCCGAAGCTCTGACCTAAGGCTTGATGTGAATATTGGACGACGTTTCGCGATTCAGGAAGGCGCCACCGTGGTGGCGGGTTCGATGGATCGTGTGGTGCTTATCTATGATGCGAACCAATTGGTTGCCGCAGATTTGGTCGATTTCAAGACGGACGTGATACCGTCGACGCAGACGTTGAACGATCGAGTCGAGTTTTACCGTCCGCAGGCCGAAGCCTACCGACGTTCGTTGTCGAAGATTCTAAAGCTTTCTTCTGATAGAATCGCAGTGCGAATGTTGTTTGCCGATCGTGGGCTGGTGGAATTGGTGTAAACATCGAGAATCCACGCGGTACGCGCTGTACTTCCTTCATGCCTAAATGTCAGGCATAGAGGTGTGACTCAGCGACGCGTCAAGCGTTTGAATCAGATGCGGAACCTTCCCCCTTACCGCCTTATACTCCGCGTAAGAATATGCAACTCAAGGCGGCTCGCTGGTCACAGGTCTTGGATTTCACCGCAAGCCAATGATTCACGCCACGCACGAATCTTCAATTGCTATTGCATTGGCGCTTCAAAGGGAAGGGTCTTACTCGATTCGGCGGCTACCGCAGGAAAGTGAAGGCGAAACCGACTGCCTTTTCCAACTTCGCTAACGACGCGTATATCGCCATTATGCTCACGTAAGATCTTCTGACTCACGGTCAATCCCAATCCTGTACCGCGGGCTCCTTTGCGCGACTCAAACACTGTAAATAATTTCTTCATATCCTCAGGCGACATTCCCTCGCCGGTGTCTTCAACATCGATCCACGCCACCTTTTTTTCCGCTGAGTAATTTGTGGAGACAAGCACCTTACGGTTGTCAACCTTTTCACAGGCATCAATGGCGTTGGTGACGACGTTCAAGATCGCCCGGTGCAAGGCTTCCGGGTCGAAAGTGAGCAGGGGCAAATTCGGCGTAGGTCGGAAGATGAGTTCGACCTGATAATCGTTAGCGCGCGTTTGCATTAACTCGACTACTTCGCCAGCGGTTTCGTTCAGGTCGGCCGAGATCAAGTCCGGCTTGCGTTCTTTACTGAACGTGAGCATATCCATCACAAGGTTGCTGATCCGCTCTTGGTTCTTTTCGACAATGCCCCAGCCTTTACGAATTACCTCCTGCTCGTTGCTTTTGAGACCTTCGTCGATCAGGTAACTGCCGCCTCGGATTCCCTGCAGAATATTTTTGATATGGTGCGACAACGTAGCGATGGTTTGACCGATTGCGGCAAGCCGTTCCGCTTGCACCATGGCGGAATAATAGGAGGTGTCTTCCACCGCGAGCGCCGCCTGATGCCCAATGGCGACCATTAATTTGAGATGTTCTTCCGTGAACCGCGTGCCCAGCGGAGATTGAATTCCGCGGCCCGGAGGTGTGAACGTATCAATGTAAATGACGCCGACAATTCCGTAACGGCCTTGCATCGGCACGCAAATCGCTTCGCGCACACCCAACTTGAGGATGCTTTGTGCTGGGCTAAAGCGCTGATCCTCTTGTGCGTCTGTCGTCAGAACCCCTTCTTTCTTATTCATCACATAGTCAAGAATCGTGCGGCTGATGCGAATGCGCTCCTCCGGCGCCATGCTTTGGCGTGTGCGACGCACCTTGGGGATCAATTCTTCTGTGTCTTGGTCGACCAGCATGATGCAGCCACGGTCGGCTTCGACCCATTCGAAAATAAGATCCATGATGCGACGCAGCAATTGGTCAATATCGAGCGTATGGCTAACCGCCAGCGCGGTGCGGTACATGATCTGCAGATTACTGCGTGCGCGCGCTAACCACGGGTTTTCCACCTCGAGTGAGCCATCAAAAATCCGGCTCCCTTCTTCCTGGCCAATCGTGCGGACGATGCGAGACTCGTTTTCGCTGGGCGACTTTCCAACGATGTTTATGATCTGCGAAAGATCTTCTGATGCTTCTTCTTCGCCGGTAAAAATGAGCAACGTTCGGCCAATTTGCAGGCGGTCTCCGCTTTTCAGCGGTCGCTCGCCGACGGGCTCGCTGTTGACGAAGGTGCCGTTGGAGCTGTTCAAATCGACCAGCATCCAGTCGTTGCCGTTTTGGCGAATTTCGGCATGACGGCGAGAGACTTCGGTGTCGTGCAGTTGAATTAGATTGCCTGTGTCGCGCCCTATACCCAGCGCGGGCTTGTTCAACTCAAAGCGTCGTCCCTGGTCGCGTCCCTGAATCACGAACAAAGAAGCCACGAACGTCGCCTCCGCTACGCGACGAAATACCGAGGAGTGTTATGTGCACGCCAACAACTCTTCAATTCTAAGAATCAGCGAAGCGAAATGATAGGGCTTTGCAATTTCCTGCCGTTCGAAAGCAAGCGTCTCCGGCGAATGAAGTTTGCCCAGAATGACTAAACAACCTGATTGATTTCTGAGCGCTTCGTCAAAAGCGTGACATGTGTCTTCTTCTTGGCCGCCAGCGAGATCCAAGTCGAGAATCACCAAGTGGGGGCGGCCATTGCGTGTAAACTCAAGTCCCGGTTCAACATCGCCCGCCTCGTGCACCTCAACGCCCCTCCGTTCCAAGGCGAAGCGCAATACTTCACGATTGTCGGGAGATTCGTCCACGATTAGCACTCGCGGCGACAACGGATCCGGCGGGAAAACAGTGTTGGTGGGCGTCATAAGGGAGCGGCCAAATGATTATTAAGCGCCGGCGAGCGAACGTCCATGTTCGCCCGGACGGCGGCCTGCGCCGCACGTCCATGCACGGCGGTAGGAAGATAACGAGATCACCCGGTTCTGTCAAAAGCGGTTTTCGTTCGGCCGAGGACAGAGGACAGGGAGTCAGTCAGGGATTCTTCGGCAAAACCGCTGCGGCAAGCGCGAAGCAATACATCAAGCGATTTTTGAGAATTCGGACTTGCGCGGCTTGAATAGGGACTAATCGTCGGCGAACCCTGTCGTGACGAAACTGCTGCGCCGCGCGAAAATTATCGATCCGTCGAGGAAAAGAAGGCGGCATACGAGGATGCCGCCGAATGGTCGATAATCGGAGGATTTTTAACTGAGCGCTGAGGTGCGATCAACCAATTTACGTTTTCGAACGTAGGATGGTGCGAATTCTCGCATACTTCCACCGCGAACAATCGCCGCGCTGTGGTAGACGCCTACTGAGGACTTTCGGGCTTCTTAAGCCCCTCTTCCTCAAGACTGCGAAATGCGTCGACGCCGAAACCTTCGTCCTCGACCGACGCCTTCTCTTGAATAACGTCGCTGCGAGTTAAACGAACCTTCTTGAACACGTCCTCTGAAACGACATAGTACCAATCTGCAAAGCGAAAGTTCAAATCACGAACTTTCCTTTGAGCTTCTTTGATCTTGTCGTTGTATTCGTCCAGTTTGCGCTGGTTTTCTTTGGTAATGCGTTCGCGTTCGGCCTCAATCTTTGCACGGTCGTCTTGCGAAGCGTCCGATGCCGCGTCATCGTCGGATTTACCGGTTGATGTCTCGTCATTGGAATTCGCTACCGATGCGACATCTGCTGTTTCCGTTGCCGTGGCTTCGTCCGTTTGTTTCGCTTCTTCGCCGCCCTCGGTGGAAGTTTCGGTCGGCGCGTTCTTGTCTTCTTCCGGCAAAGGCGGCAGTTCTGCAAGTTCGGGCTTGGCGACGGCGCTTTCGTTAACGCGAGCCATCACAAGCAAGTAGCGATTCAGCTTGTCGTTCTCAGACTCTTCTTCGGCGCCAGAAACATTTCCAAACTTAAGTACATACTCGACGCCGTCCTTCAATGTCGCCAAGACTTCTCCATTGGCGGCGTATAGATCGATTTGCTGAACACTCGTGCGGCTGACGTCAGGAATGAACCCAAGTTGCACCAATGAATTGACGCCTTCCTGGTCTTTCAGGAATCCTTGATCGGCCTTGAGATCCGCGCCGAGCCCTTGCGGCTTTCGGCGAACGTCGACAATTTCTAAGGTGTCGAGGCCATTCTTCACGTCGTTGAGCTTGGATTGATTCAATTCTTCCTCGGGCAAAAGTCCGGTCGACTGGGGTTTGCCATTACGGTAGAGTTTCAAATCGTCAAGTTTCCATTTGCCATTATCGTCGGAAACAGCCAGGTCCATTCGCCGATTGTCACGTGCGCGAAGAACGCCTTGCCGAAGATCAACGGCCGCCTGCGCGGAGTAATCTTGGATGTTTAGCTTCGCCAGGTCGAGGGGGTTGAGTTGAAGTAGATCTTTTTCAATCCAGTCTTCGAACTTAGCCGGAAAAGCGTCAAGGTTAATTTCCACTGCATAAACTCGATCTTGACTCGGTTTTCGAACAAAACGCTGATTGTCCTGTCCCTTGACTTTTTGACCGACAATCAGGCGCACAAGATCTTTATCGCTCGAGTCTTGCATGGCGAGGAGCGTTCCCACTCCTTCCTTGCTTGCGTTATCGCTCGTGGGTTCAACGACCCCGAAAAGCTCGTGATCGCCGGCGCGGTCGGTCGCCACGCCCATTATTTTTAGATCCATCAAGGCGACAGCGGCGTCACGAATGCGGTTTTCGGCGTCCGCCGGATAACCGCCATGTGATGGAATCACCCAACGGCCGTCTTTACCCTGTTCGACTTCGAAGCGGTGGAGTTTCGCCAACTCTTCGTCCGCTCGCACAATCTCTAAGCTTGCGCCTTGCAAGGGATCCTTAAACTCGGGGAACAATTGCTCGCCTACTTCGGTTTCGACGGGTACGCCAACCGGCTGACCCAAGTAGACGGCCGCGAACGCTGCTACTGATACCACCATGGCGACAGCAGCAAAAACAGAAGTTTTGACAGTCTCACTCATAACGATTTATTGCGGGACGATTTCGAAATTGACGAAAGAACAGGATACGCCTCGGTTAGCGCAGGCGACTACGGGAGATGCCTTCACGTTCGCGTAATCGGCGGCGAACAAATACCACAAGCCCAACCAAGAGAGGCGGGATCGGAGGCAACACGACGGCCCAAAGCTTGTATCCCGTCTGAATCTGGCGGATCTCCAAGTCCGCGTCGCGGCGAATGCTCTTGATTTGCCGATCACGTTTGCGCTCCAACTGTTGACGTTTCGCGTCGAAACGCTGTTGAGCCGTTTCTCGCTTGATGTTGAGCCGTTCCGCAGTGGCTGCCAACTCCGCCGAAACATCCTCGCCTGCATCGCTCCGCTTACGAAGTGCATCGACCGCACTTTGCAACTCCTTAATCGACTGATCCATTTCCTCATTTGCTTCTTTCACCGCGCCATCGAACTGCTCACGATACTGTTGCTGCTCCTTAAGTTCATCCTCGCGCGACTCTTCGGTTCGTAGCTCGACCATTTTCAGCGAACCATAATGAGGCTTCCGTTTTCGGATTTCGACAAAATCGTGTTCACCTGCTAATGAGTCAATTACGTTCAACACAAACGTGACGTTTTCAAAGTTGAACCGAACCTCTTCATCGGGACGGGCGCGAAGGAACAGGAATTGGTCGTCCAAAACGTCCAAGTCCGATACATACACAACATGGAGTGAACGTTGAGCGGCCGCCGCATCCTCGGTCTTTTCGTCGTCAGTTTTAGCCGGAGTTTCTCGAATACGTGCGGCAATAGCGAACTTGTTCTGGCCGCCAAATGACATTTTGCGTTTCGCTTCCAAACGCGTAGGCTCAAGATCCAACTGAGCAGGGCCAAAAAACGCTTGCCCCATATATTCCTGATAGCTCATCGAACCGGCGAAGGAACCGGTTGTCACGAGTTCGGTGTATTCAAGCTCTTCTGGCGCTGCTTCAGCCTTTTCGACGGCGCCGGGGAACATAAACAACACTTCTTCCAAACCCGAGGTGATCGGGTCATTCGGATTGAAAGGCTGGAAGTTTTCCTCTTCTGAGGGCGCTTCGGGACGTATGAACACAAACTCGGGAATAATGCCTTGCAGTTGGAGCTTGGGATAGGGGTTGTAACGTTGCCACACGACGTCGACATTCGTTCGTCCTGGGCCGTGTTGTCCCAGCATTTGTATGCCTAGCGCATCCCAAACGCTTTGAATATCTCCTTTTTGTTCGGGTTGGGCGCCGCCAAACATTCCTCCTTGAGCTTGTTTGGGTTGGCTGGTGCCGGGCGCTCCCGCCATATTAAAAGGGAGAGGGTCTTCGAAAATCGCGGTCGGCAAGCCTGCCTTGATCGCCGCCAGAAAATTCTCCATTTGCGTCGGTGTCAACGACGATGGTTGAGCGGCCAATAGCGCATCGTATTTGGTTACATCAATTGGAGAATTCGGATCGACTTCCTCGACATCATATTGCTTTTCCAATTCCGTAATTATCGCCTGCCGCGGAGTGTTTTGCGGTTGCATGCCCGACATGACAAACCCGCCCAGCAGCCGTGCGTCCGTTTGCAAAACACCCAACGTCTTGCGTTTTCCCTCCGCCACAGTCGAAATCGACCGCACCAATTCGTATTCCACAGGCACGCCGTACTCAAAGAATGGCACAACGACTTTTTCCAAGCCGCATGTGACCGCAGCCCCTAAGATCAGATCTTGGTCACGGAATTGCCCGCGCGACAAAGTTCGAACCGTGCGCGGCTCAATTCCGTACCGCTCCGACGCCATTGCCGCTTCTTCGCTTGAGGGTTCGAGATTGTCGTGAATATGCACGACGACTTTGTTGCCGGAAATCGCTTTGAACTCGCGAAGCAGCGAGACAAGGTCAATGCGTGTCTTGACGTAGTCCTCAGGCACTTCATCACTAATGAATGCTTCGACTACAACAGGGTGTTTTGCCTCAAGATTGCGAATTAATCGTTTCGTTTCTTGCGACAACGAGCTTACATCGCCGTCCGTCATATCAATTCGCATAACGTCGTACCGCGCAAACACGACATTGGCGGCCAAGGCGATCACAATAAGACAGACGGTTCGCACCAAGTAGTGTCCGACCATGGCGTCGCCGTCCCTACCGCCAATCCAATGTCGCCGACCGATCAGCAGCATGCAAAGGTAAAGGCCAACAGCGATGACCATCAAAAAATAGGTTGTTGATGAGAGGCTGATAACGCCTCGCCCGAAGTCTTCAAATTGTCGGCCGATACTCCAGCTTGATATGGTCTGCGCCAAAGTGGCTGTGGGAGCAATCGTATCCGCCCAAACCGAGAACACGAGCGGAGCGTTGAATGCGACTCCCAAAATGAACCCGACGGTAAGGATGTGAGTCAAGAACGAGGCGATCATGCCGACGGACAGCATTGCCAGACCAACCATCCAATAGCCAAAATACGTGGCCATCAATAAACCGACATCGACGTCGCCGAGCGACAACGATACCAAAACGGTGTACGTCGCAATTTGTGAAAACAAAAGCGAAGCGGTGTAGATCGCCGCCGCCGCAAGGTATTTGCCTAACACGATGTCAAAATCACCCGCAGGTATCGTTAGCAGCAATTCATCAGTCCCTTGCCGACGTTCGTCGGCCCAGACGCCCATCGTAATGGCGGGAATAAAGACCAACATGATCAGCGGGAAATATGCGTTTAACTGGTCCAAATTAGGAAGGTTGGCGTTGAAGAACTCATGAGGCCAGAACGCAGCGAATGACGTTAACAAGACAAACAAACAAAGAAACACATAACCTGTGGGATTAGAAAAGTATCCTAGGAAGTTGCGTTTCAGTACCGCGAATCCCGCCTGCTTCCAAATGGCCAGCGGCACAAGGGCTAACATGAAGGCGCCCAGAAAGAAGGCGTCAAAAATAAACAACCAAAGCAGGGGACGAAACACCTCTGCCAGATTGTAAAGCGTCAAAGGGATCAAGAACGCAAGGCATGCGATGGCGAACAAGGCGTCGTAAACCAGAAATTTCAGCAAAGGAAGCGCGAGCGCTCCGCGTTGCGAACGCCGGGCCGCGCTCATACCGACAGCGGCGCTAACTCCGACCACGACGGCCACCACAGCCAAAACAACCATTAAAGTAAGACCACCACTCATAACGTTATGCTTTGTACTTTGATCGATTCAGAATGTTCAGGTGTGGGTTTCACCACTATTTGCAACCTTGACACCACGGTCGTTTACACAACCGCGGCTTGGGCGGTCAGCTCTTGAAACGCGGCTTCCAGCCCTCGTCCGCCGCGGTGGAGTTCCGCCACAGGACCGTCATACACCAGGCGGCCCTCATTGATCACGATTACGCGGCTAGCCATCGCTTCGACCTCTTGCAAAATATGCGTTGACAACAGGATCGTCTTTTGTTCGCCCAAACGCCGCATGGTCTCGCGCAAGTCGCGGATCTGATTAGGATCCAATCCCGCAGTTGGCTCGTCCAGAATCAGCACATCAGGCTCGTGAAGCAGGGCTTGCGCCATCCCCACACGTTGGCGATACCCTTTGGAAAGCTTGCTGATGGGTTTATGTAGCACGCTTCCGAGGGCGCACAAATCAACCACAGCTTCAATCCGGTCGTTCTTCCTGTCGCGGGCCATTCCCCGCGCTTCGGCAAAAAACTCCAGCAAACTATGGGGAGTCATGTCGGGATAGAGTGGACCGTTTTCAGGCAAATAACCCAACCGCTGAGAACCTGCTAGTCGGTCGATCATCATATCGTGACCCGCGATACGGGCGGTCCCCTCGGAAGGCGACAGGTAGCCCGTCAGCAACTTCATCGTGGTGCTTTTCCCGGCGCCGTTTGGTCCAAGAAAAGCAACTAATTCGCCCTTCCGCACGGTAAATGAAACTTCGCGGCAGGCGGCAAAAATCCCGTAAAACTTCGAGAGCCGATCGGCCTCGATCATGGGGGTGTCCGGATCGTTCTTCTTCATGCGTCGGGGGAGATTCGGAGTGGAGGGTTAAGCCTGCGAAGTATATTCACTTAACGCAAATGGGAGTTTCTCACAAGTCCCTACGATCAAAACGAGGGGGCGGTTCGGGCAATTTGTTGAGGACAAACGCCTAAGACCATCCGCCGAAACAAGGCGAATTCATACCCCTAAGACCTCAATTCCCTGAAAACAGCCCCGTTTCCAATCGCGATTCATGGCCGAAGGGTTCGACAAGTTTTTCTTGCAAGAAAATTCGCTTTTCGTCTGGGTTTGTGGCGATCGGACAGGTGATCCAATGGGGCATGGGGGATTGGACGTACGAACTACCATTGCCCCCTGCCGCCGCAACCGCCAAAATCTTGAACCAAACCACCTTTCACCTTGGACAGGAGAGCTTTGCGTGGCAAGTGCAACTGGGCGAGAGCACTGGGGATCGCGCATTGGCGTGATCTTGGCGGTAGCCGGGTCGGCTGTGGGGTTGGGGAACTTCTTAAGGTTTCCTGGTTTGGCGGCGCAAAACGGCGGAGGCGCGTTCATGCTGCCCTACTTTATCTCCTTACTCGTTTTAGGCATTCCGTTATGTTGGGCGGAGTGGACCATGGGCCGATACGGCGGAACTCGTGGCTTCAATTCGGCGCCCGGTGTTTTCACGGTCGTTTGGCGGCATCCCCTGGCGAAATACTTCGGCGGACTCGCCCTCATGATCCCTATGGTGATCTACATGTACTACGTGCTGATTGAGGCGTGGTGTTTGGGATACGCCCTAAGTTATCTCACGGGCGAAATGACGCAGCCGAATCAGAATTTCAGCCAGTTCTTTAACCAGTTCGTAGGAATCGAAGAAGACGGCGCATTGCTCGCACCACAAAACCGTATGCGATTGCTTGGGTTTGGGTTGGTATTTGTATTAAATTTCGTGTTGATTTATCGTGGAGTTTCAAAGGGTATTGAATTACTGTGCAAATTCGCCATGCCGCTGATGGCGGTGCTCGCGATTATCGTTTTGGTGCGTGTCTTAACCTTGGGCGCTCCCGACCCCTCCAAGCCTGAGCAAACGGTGGTGGCCGGCCTTGGTTTCATGTGGAACCCAAATGCGGAGAAGCTTTGGGACCCCGCAACGTGGTTGGCCGCCTCGGGACAGATTTTCTTTAGTCTCTCGGTAGGATTTGGGATTATCGTCAATTACGCGAGCTACTTGAAGCGAAACGACGACATCGCTCTAAGCGGGTTGACGTCGTGCAGCGTCAACGAGTTTTTCGAGGTTTGCCTTGGAGGTCTTATTACCGTACCTGCTGCGTTCATCTTCCTGGGCGATCAGGCGGCGCAATTCACGGGCTCTACGTTTGGCTTAGGCTTTAACGCACTACCCAATGTATTTGCAAGGATGTGGGGCGGGCAGTTTTTCGGCTTTCTTTGGTTTTTCATGTTGTTTCTTGCTGCAATTACCAGCAGTGTGTCTATGTTGCAACCGGTTATCGCGTTTCTCGAAGAAGGTTTCGGCCTTCGGCGTCACGCCTCGGTCGCACTCCTCGGATTGATCACCGCGCTGGGTTGCGGATACGTCGCTTACTTCTCTAAGGGCTTAGTAGCGCTTGATACTTTTGACTTTTGGGTCGGCAGCGTGATGATTCTACTGCTGGCTTTGGTGCAGTCCATTCTGTACGGGTGGGCCCTCGGCATTGAACGCGGTCACAAAGAGGCGCATCAAGGCGCTCACATTCGTATTCCATGGTTTGTACAACTCATGTTGAAATACATGGTGCCGGTTTACTTGTTAGCCATGCTTATTCCGTTTTGCGTAAACAACGTGCCCAAATATGCGCTAACGATTTCAAAGGATCCGGTCGCGTTAGGGTCGATCTTGTTTCTAGCGGTCATTTTGGCGTTTCTACTGGTCATGATTCACATTGCTGGGAAGCGATGGACCGCCGACGGGCGCTTCGCCCAACTTGATCTCGAGGAACGCAAAAAAGGAGAAGCGACGCTATGACCCTTGCTGGTTGGATTATCATGGGATCGTCCGTCACGGCGGTTTTGATGTTGGTCAGTTTCTGTCTTTATCGTGTACTCACCTTGCCAAACGTGGACGTCGATCGCCTCCACGGGCCGTCCGACATTGATACCCGCGACACGCAAAACGCTGACTAGTGCTCTGTCAATCGAGGATTTTGGGATAGAGGCTCTTGAGTTTTTGGCGAGCGTCAGCGATTCGAAAATGCCAATCGACGCCGCGCTGCTTGTTGTTGCTGGCCTGGCGCCAGGCAGTGGTTTCGGCTCGCAGCAA
>CAUJHS010000086.1 GCA_963204915.1 Planctomycetota bacterium
TCGCCATCTTGAGAATGTGCGCCATGCGCGGCCTCCATCAACAGAACAAGTGTTGATGAAAACCAACCGCGCAAAACGCTCCCTTCAAAATGGCTGCTTTTCAATTCGCCCCCACTGGCCGTTCTTGCCCGCTCGATGACACCTTAGCCAGGCCCTGTATGTGGTCGTCGTGCCAATGAGTCGCGAGAACCCGCCGCACAGACTTTGCAGGATCGACGCCAATGTTCCGAAGGTAGTTTAGCGCTGCCGGTTCTGGACAGCCGGGCTGAATACAGGAGTCGACAACCATCCAGTCGTCGTTTCCTAAATGCAGGACAATGCATTCCCCCACGCCGGGTCCAAAGATCGTTAGCTCCAATTCGTTCTTGGCTGGAGGCCGCTCACTTGGATTTGAGGAGCTCACTCAGATGCTCTGCCTCCCTACTGATTTCACGTTTGCGCAGCTGGCTCAGCCTGGGCATCCGGCGAACGCGTAGCTCAGAGTACCTTCGCACCTGGCCGGTCGAGCTCGTTTCATGGCCAATGCTCCAGTAAAAGACAGCGCCTTCTTGAAGCAATGCCCTGTCGAAATGACTGAACTCATCCAGATAGACCTCTGCCTGCTCGACAGAACGGCTTTCGTCCGTAAGGTCGTGCATTTCACACTCTACGCAATCACCCATGACTCGCGAGACAATGCACTCCCACTGCTGCAAAAGCGTAATGCGTTTTTCTGCAGGGCGAATCACTAGGTCATCCTTTCGAACTGGTGGGGAGACAATCGGGCTAGCTATGACATCCGTCTTAGTAACGACATTGGAATCTGTCGAACTATTCATATCTTGGGTTGTCGTCTGCCCTGTCGCCCATTCGGGCTCTGGCAGGACCCAGCCATCGTTCGCAATTCCAAGTGTCTCCAGTTCCGGATCAACGTCAGCTGCGCGCCAGGACTTCTCAAGTATTGCTGTGCTCATTGCTGTCCCTTTCTTTCCTCAGACTCCGCGCCTGGGACAATCACCTTAATCGCTGCCTTACTAGCGTACGTGAAAAATGACGTCCAATCGTCACGTAAGGCGCGAAGGGCAGCACTGTGTCGCTCACGTACATCCGTCCGTTCTTTTGTTGCTAGTTGGTAGTGTTGGTTGATAGCAACCATCACATGTCGCTGGGCCGTTGGTTGCACGCGGATCTGAACTTTGTCGGCCAGGCACCCTTCTCGTTTTCCCTCCACAATAACCTGCTGCATTCCTGGCTGAGCAATAAGCGGTGTCCAAGGGCTCTTCGGGACAAGCCGATGGCCGATCTCGTGCCAAGCTTCGTCTGATTCGATTGCAAAAACAGTGTCCAGGTTAATCCCAATTGCCTTAAGCGGAGAATGTTCGAGAATCGAAAGCGTGCCAATTGCGAGATCGCGAAGCACAGGTCCCTGCGGTGATTCAACGGTTGTCATACCGAGACGTTCCTCGTCTACCTGTATCTGCATTTTACCCATCGAGAAGGACGCCACCCGTTTGTGAATTACAGCGATATCAGCACTCTCAGTCTCCTCGGCCGGCATGAGCCCGTTTGCCGAAAACCAGAGCGGCTGGAAAATCGACGGATTGAAATCCCCCAAGACCACAATCGAGATCGCTTGCTGCTGTGTCTCGGTGATTGGTTTAGGCACGGTTTTTCCCCTCAATCCACTCTGCGAACACCTTACCGGTCTCCGGGGCCCAGCTCCCGCCAATGAGCCGCTCCCATGAATATCGACACTCCGTGCAGCGTATTAGCTTACCTCTCCAGGCTTTCCGAGTATAGGTGACCCGAGATTAGCGCTCCTAGGACGCATGCTCCACGTTGCCTGAAAAATCGCTCCCGCCGGCGCCGTGATCGCAATCCGGACCTTCCTGCCCTTGCGAGCAACCATACGCACTTCGACGGTCACACCTTGGACCATCACCTTCCGCGACTCGCCTTCGCAATACCAGTCGATGCTCTGGCACGTGGGCAACCCATCTGACAAGGGAAGTTCGGCTGACCGACCTCCGACTTTTGCTAACTGGTTCCGCGCTTCCATAATCATCCAGACTCCTACCGGAGGGTGCAAATTACAATCGCGCGTTGACACAACCCCGCTTTTCGCAGGGATTCACGAGGTTTGGTCAATGTCAACGCTGTCAACGAGTAAAAAACGTCGTGTCGGCCTCCCACCCTGCCGTCCGGGTTGAAGCCATTCCCAGCGTCCCACTCCGGCAAGGAAAAGTTCATTTAGCGCGGCCTCGGCTTCTGCCGCAGATGCGAACCGGCGAGACGAACGCATCAGGTCTCGGGCAGTCACGCTCTCGCCCTTCCGGCGAATCAACTCGATCAACTCCCGATGTTGGCGTTCTTCCTTCGTCTCAGCCAGAAGTGCGTAGACCCGCTTGGCTTCCCACGCGAACCAGTCCGAGACTGCGATCGCCGAGCGCATGGAGACGTCATCAATGGGGGCCTCGGGGCAAAGCCCTGCGGCATACCCGCATAGCTGGAAGATGAGACTGAACCGTGCCGTGTACGCTTCGAGCTTGCTCCAGGCGGCTGCAAGATCGTCGTCCAGGTCAAGTTGCTCCTCCCGGTGGCGGTCGTAGTACGCGATCCACAGGTCCCGCGCTTCTGGGGATAGATCCAAGGGAAATGGTGCGGGACGACCACTGGCATCGGCTGCGGGTTCCAGCCGCAACAGTTGATCGAATACCTCTGAAATCGCTCTTTCCGTCTCGAAGGGCACTACCGCCTCACTCCATCTCGCAAAGCGAGCCGGCGGCATTGCAAGTAAAAGCCTGGCGCACATCCCATCCTGCAAATGCTCGCTCCCCAGCGCGGAACGAAGAATATCGGGTTGGATGCCGCCGACGATCGATACCGATGCTCGCGGAATGTGGATTGTCTTGCGATCGCCCGTTTTCCGGTCCACGCTCATCGCGGCCGCCGACCAGGTCGAAAGCCAATAGCCCGTATCGGCGCTTTTTCTTCCGCCTTTGTACTGGCCCATTCCATTGATCCAGCCTGCCAGTTCATCGCATACGACCAAAACGCCGTCGTATTGATTCGCCAGACGATCGGCAAGCGCCTCGATCGTTATGTCCCCCACGAGGTAACGCCTCGCTGTGGGCGCCTTCGGCTCCCACGGCGGGTCACCCGGTCTTTTTTTGCGTTTCCACTCCTGCAAATCCCGCTCGTATTCGGCCCGATTGATCTCATACTCGGCTAGGTCCTGCTGACAGCTCTCGAATGCCTCCTCCTGCTTGTGCTGGAGGATTTTTGTGGCGATTTTCAGCGCCGGCGACTTTTGGGTTCCGCTCTTGCCGACAATTGCGGCCCAAAGAATCGCCGGCTCCATCCAACTGGACTTCAGTCGGACGACTCGATTGTTCCCGATCGCCCGCGCCAAACAGGCCAGAATTGGCAAGGCCACAAAAGCCGGATCGCACCCGATTGCCGCCGCGGCCGCGCCAATAAACGTGCCAACAGGGGCAGGGAACTTCTCGACCGGAAACGGCCGATACGCTGCCGGCGGCGTGCGCAATTTCATTGCGTTGACTGTTGACACGTTGACATTACTTCGTGAATCTCTGCGATTTCGCGATTTCGGGGAGGTAGTGTCAACGTCACGGTCGACGCCCGACAATTGCTGGCGTAACTCAGGCCACCCCCACGAGCAGGAGTTATGGTGGCACCGGGCGGTAATGGCGCCGCTGGCGTGCTGCAGAATGAAAGCGGCGCCATCATGGTGGTCGCACAGAGGAGACTTCTTCAGCGTCCAGCGCCGTCCAGGTCCCTGCTGACCCGACCAGTCGTGAGGCCCTTCCACATCGAGGCCGTGCTGGGCAATGAACTGCTCGATATCGAAATCGCCTCCAAGACCGTGGTGGGACTGCTGTTTCCGTTCCGGCGGCGAAATCTCCCCCGCGAGCTGGTTGAGCCGCGCGTCGGGAACCACAGCAAGGGATGGCGGCGAACTCAAGATCTTGGCCAGTCGGTGGGGCCGATCCGGAGTGCTGTCGCCTTTACAGGCCCGCGTGCCGTAAAGTTTCCAGATGCGCGACGGGTTGAAAACGGTCGTATCGACATTCACCTGTTCGTCGTCAAAACGCGCGGCCAAGGCGGCCAGGCAGCGCTGGATAAGTCCGCCGTCATCGACCGGCTGGTCGATTCGATACATCAGATGGCCGCCATTGCCGCTATCCGCGACAATCGGCTCGGGCCAACCTTCGCCAGTGAGATAAGCCTGAATCTCGGCCGCGCGACGCAAGGCGTTTTCATGCTCTGCATCGCTCGCGGAAATCCCCGAGGGCCGTCTCGCATCCGTATCGATGAGCATCCAGCGCCGCGACAACACGTCGAGGTCCGTCGTACTGCCCCCTTTCTCCGCCTTACGCAGGCGGTTATTCGCCCGAGCCAAGAGGGAAGGATTGATGGGGTTCACTGTAATGTAGACGCCCGTGGCCGCTTGGATCATCGACAACGACGCAACGAGTTGTTCGGGATCGTGGAAGTAACCGTTCCACGTGGCCGGCCATCCGCCATGACCCGTAACTCCCTCCAACACACGCAGTTCGACGACTTGGTTTGGCGCACGGATGATCCGCAGCGCATCCAACACGAGTTTAGATTCGAACAACGACGTTCGCTTGGATGGTCCAGGTTGGCTCACGTTCGCCCCAAGATCTCCTGCAGTTGATCGATCGACCAATTCATGATTCTCCTTCGTTCTCCAGCACCGCGATCTGCTGAACGGCCCGGTCCCATGGTCGAGTCGGATCGTCCTCCAACATGCTCTGCACCTGTCGCGTCAGAGACTCCGGCAACGGAACGGCGTTCGCGAGCGTCTCCGCTTCGGCCTGAATGTCCGCGAGACGTTGCTGTAGGTAATGCAGCTGCAACGCTTGCCGATACGCGCCCTCCAAGATGTCCGCGTCAGGAATCACTTTCGTCACGCCCTGAGCGGCCAGCTTGCCTTCGATCCACGCGACGAGTTGCCCGGCGCCCATGGCGTTGAGCTCGACCCGTCGGCCTTGAGCAAGGAATGTGATCTCATCGTCCGTCGCTCCGTTGCGGCGAAGGTTAACGCGAAACTTCGCCAGGCTTCCCGCGCCCCCAAGCGCGACCGATTCCGACTGCAGTCCGTATGCCTGGATGTCGGCCAGCCGGAGCCCCAGATCAATGACCTTGATTTTGTGCCGGAAGCGGTAACGAGCGTTGTTGCGGGTAAAGCCGCCGAGAATCGAGAAGCCTGCCTTGTCAAAGTCATGCATGACGAGCAGTGGGATTTCGAATTCGCCGCAGAGGGAGTCGACCAGGCGCCGCGCCGCGGTGACGCTCATCCCCTTGGTGGACATGAGGGCGAGGTCAAACCGTTCGGCAATCTGGGCTCGCTCCAAAAGCGGCAGAAACCCTTCTTTCTCAATAAACAAGATCGCGCCAAAGCGGCTCCGTGGACCGTGGGTGGGAAACAACGGCGGATTCATCCTGTCGCGGTTGAGCGTCTCGCACTCATCCGTGCGTTCAGCCAAATAATGCCGAACCGCCAGCGTCCCCAGGGGAACGGTCAACTGCGTATGCGGTTCATGGAAATGCCCTCGGGCGTCAAACACCACATCCCAGTTCGCGGTGGTTTCCGGGTGTTCCCGTAGATAACCAGTCAGGAGCGTTTGCGTGAAATACTTGTCGTCAAGCATTTCGCCGGTCAGGTCCTGAATCGGACCGCGCGCCGCATACATGATCTGCCGGGCGGTCGCTGGCAGTTCGCCATTGCTGCTCGCTTGCCGATAGGCGGCCTCCATGACCGACTCGGCCGCGTCTTTCAAGGTCCAAGGGCTGTTCGACCTCGTTAAAACGCTGCTCCGGCGAAGGACGCGGTTGGCCTCGCGCTCCTCCGCCTTCCGCTGCTTGGCCCAAACTTTCGTGACGCTACGCACCGCGTGGATAATGGCTTCCGCTTTCATTCACTCCTCCACGATCACACTGGATTTGCCGCGGTCGGCGTAATTCACCCGCGGACAGGCGACATGCAAAAACACGATCGCAGGCTCGTCGCGTCCGACGCGCTGCTCCTCCAGGATTGAGTCAAGACTTTTCGCAAACGCGCCCAGCTGTCGAAACGGATTGAGAATCCCTGGCGACCAATTAACGCCGGTGACGATGCCCCGCCCGCTCGCCTTGGGCCGCCAGGCGAAAGCCGACTCCACGATCCAGGGAAGCTCCCTTTCTCTGGAAAGAATTCGCTTGTATTGAAAGCTCGCCATCTCAGCGCCGGCCGCGGCGCAGCACGCGGCGAGATGCTCCTTACCAATGATCCCCAGCGCCATCGGCTTAACCGGACGGGTCGCCTCCTTCATGGCGGCCAGGAGCTTGATCACCCTGTCCTTGCGAACCCCTTCCTCTCCTGCGAGATCCGCCAATTTCGCCCGCGAAAGGTCCAGGCGCCCCAGGACTTGCTTGACCTTGGCGGTGCTGGACAGGCCGCGGAACTCGGCCACGAATTCACGTAGGGTTCGGTTGCGTCCCAAGTCGTCGTCGTGGCCGATATTCGCGGCGATTAGACGCTCCAGGTCTTCCGGACGATACCAATGGGGGTCGGTCGGATCCGACGGCTTCCATTTGGACCAGTTGGGGGCGCTGGCGAGGAACTCGGTCCTTTCCCCCAGCCAATCCAGCCGTAAGGTCAGATGGGGGTTCATCCAGGCGTAGTCGGCGGCGATTTGTAAAAATCGGGACTTCGCAGCGATCAGAATTGACCTTGGTGAATTCATCTGGCCGCGGTCGTTTTGTAAAAAACCGTCATCTTCGACGTCATCGTTTGACCAAGGTGAATCGTCGTCGATGGCGGCGTTTTGTAAGAATCGCTGCGTTTCTCTGCTGCCCATTGACCTTGGTGAATCGGGCCAAGCGACGCAGATTTTTGTACCCGCCGTCGCCGCAATCGCGATCTGGTGGTGATCGATCACCGGTTGCTGACGGATGCGGTCGACCTTGAGGGTGATCTCGTGCCGGACGCCCTGAGCATCGATCCGAACTTCGCCAATCTCTCCAGACAGAACGAATGGCATGGCCACCACAGTTTTGAGGGCGTTTCCCTGACGACCGCGATCGGGGGCGACGTAGGCCTCACGGCTGGAGACGCGGATTGTGAAGTCGAGCACCGAGGCCACGACCTCGGGCGGAATTCCAGGACCATTGTCCGCCACGTGAATTCCCTGATCATCAACCGAAACATCAATACAGGGGGCGACGCCCGCCTCCTCGCATGCATCCAGCGCGTTGTCCACCAGCTCTTTGAGCACCACCAAAGGCCACTCGCGGCGCTGGTGCCCGGTCTGCGCTACAAGCTCCTTCTCCGACAGAAAGTCCAATTCACGGCTCGTCTGGAAGGCGATCCGCTGGAGCTGCGGCGCCTTGGGCGGCTGTCGCTGCGATTGAGATGTGTCGGAGGTCATCGCGTGGTTTCCTTCGTTCAGCAACGGCTTAGCAGGCATGGCGTTGAGAGTTTCTCTTGGTGGGAAGCGGTCCCTCGGTGCGCCGCACCGTGAATGAATCGGGGCCATGCTCTCGGAGCAGACCGCCCACGAACAATCGATTGAAGTCCCACCCGACCTCGGTCGAGGCGTCGATCGCGAGCGAACGTCGCGCGTAGTCGACAACATGAGCCGCCTCCAGCCGAGTCCGAGCCGGGCCATGTAGGCTTTCGACGTTGAACATCGCCAGGTTCAGTTCCGCCTCGACGTATTCCAACTCCACATCCTCATGAAACTTGTAATGAAACACTTGGCCGTGCATGCTTGAGTTCTCCCGACGCCATGACGAGTGCTATCCTTCACATATGCGCGGCGAGCCGCATCTGTCCGGATTACGGGAGATACTCCCACAGAGCGCTCCCTGCCAATCGCTTGCGGATGCGGCCGAGCGATTCGTGCAAACGCTGCCGATGGCGTCCCTCCTTACGCGCCAACTGCGTGATCGGATGGCGCATTAGTCCCAGAGCGAGACGACGCTCCTCAGGCGATAGATTGATCAACAAGTTGCGGACGTCGTATTGACAATCGACTTCCGCCACATGGTCGCGATGGGAATGGCGCCGTCGATCGCGCGACAGCTCTCCCGGCAGGACCTGGGTCGCAGGGCCGCGCGTGACGCACCGTCGTTGGCGCAAGATCTCGCCCTGTCGCTGGCGCAGAATACGGTCGAGGAACGTGGCGGGGCTGGCGCGGCTCGGGTCAAATTTCGGCCATTGCCGCCAGGCATGGATGGCCAGGTCTTGCTGCAGGTCAGCGAGATCCGAGATATTCAGACCTTCTATTCCCACCAGCTGTCGAGCGCGGTGAAACACCGCAGAGCCCGGCCAAAGGGAAGGATCGACGAGGTGTTCGGGCTCAAAGACCGTCCCAGATTCGACGTCTCTGTCCGAAGAAGCCGGACGCCGCTCGGTGGGAGTGTTTGCTGCCGTGTTAAGTGCGGGCGATGTCATTTTGGTTCACCAAGAGAACACCAGCCGTGGATAGGCGGCTGATTTCTCTCGTTAAACCAAATTCCGATCAAGAAAAGTAAACGTACTGGCGAATCGCAGACCGAGGGCGCGTAACTGCTTATTGTTGCGGCAGTTGAGCATTTGCAAGAAAAGTAGAACGCCTACTTGCGCTCTTCTTTCGACCGCTGGTTGCGAAGGTTGTTTGTGCGTGCTTCGATATCCTCTCGGTCTAACTGTTCGAAACCTCCGTCCGCTTCACTCGCTACTTGTCGGATCAGGTCGCCCGCATGGACCATCTTTCGATTTCTACCGGGCTTATAGGTCCGAACTTGGGGGCATCGTTTGAGAAAGCGAGTTAGTGCGGCGTTGTCGCCGAAGCGTTCCGGCATCGCGTCCAAGACGTGCTGGCAACTCACATAGCCCATTTGCTCCGCCTGCTCGCAATTCTGAGGTTGCCCATCAAGGGCCGGCGTCGTAGCGGTCGCTGTGTCGCGTTCGGCTCGCCGGTGCTCCCGAACGAGTTCGTTGTACTTCAACAGCCGACGCATCCACGCTTGCGCCTCGCGCTCGCGCGCTGCACCGTCCGGATCCTGGCGAATGCGGCGAAGATCGAGCTCCTGCTTAATGTGAAGTATCGCCGCCAACTCCATGTACTCGGGTTCGTCTAGTTCGCGCATGTCGAGGGAGACACTTGCCAACTTTTGATAGAGCGCGCGCCAGTCCATTCTTTCCACTCCCGTGCCGAGGATTTCCGGACAGGTTAACAGCCGCGCGCATAAATGAGCAGTAGGGACAGCTTACAAATCCTCCACAGGAAATTGCGCCGCGCATGAACTCCCAAGTGCATCCTGACCGTACGGCAGGCTCTCAATTAAGCGAACTCGCCGTCATCTTGGCCCAGGGCGTACTGCGGCTGCGACAGCGCCGTGGGCTGGCCGAACCGTGTTCCGCCGCCACTCAGAACACTTCGGCGGAATCCTCGACCGGACGCCTTGAGTCTTCGGGCGAAACCGTGCTCAGTGTGGTTTCGGGTTAACGGTTTCGAGAGTCTCAAGCACAAGGAATGAACCATGCTGAACGTTGCGAAAGAGGTCGCCACCCTGGAGCGGATGACCGTCGACCAACTACGGGCGAGGTACGGCGAGGTGTTCGGCGAAGCGACGCGTTCGCGACACAAGGAGTACCTGATCAAGCGAATCATTTGGCGGTTGCAGGCCAACGAGCAGGGCGATCTCTCCGAACGCGCCCGCCGCAGGGCACTGGAATTGGCCAACGACGCGGACTTGCGCTCGACGCCGCCGCGCCAAGCCAAGGTGATTCCCCTTCCCGCGGCGCCAACTGCAACGACAAGGGTAAAGCGCTCCGCTGGCGTTAACGCCCGTTTGCCCATGCCCGGAACGGTGCTGACCCGAGAATACAAAGGCGAGATCTATGAAGTCACGGTGCTTAGCGACGGTTTCAGTTTCCAAGGCGAGCGTTATAAGTCGCTTTCGGCGGTGGCCAAGGCGATCACGGGACAACATTGGAACGGCTACTACTTTTTTCGCCTCGGAGGAGGGGAAAGAAGCGCCGGAGCCCCGGTACCCGCCCGGTAGCCTGTGCTGCGCCGTCTACACGCGATCCGATCCAGGGGAAGACGTGTCTTGCCGCCGCGCTGATCGCCTTTCTTCGTGGTCCAGGTCTTGTTGCACCAGCCGCGGCGCTCCAGTTCCGCGACAACCGGCAGCAGACCGTCGTGATCGAGGTACAACTGGAAGATCGCCCGCACCTGGGCGGCCTCGTCCGGTTCGATCACCAGCTTCGTGTCGACGACGTTGTAGCCCAGAAGCGGCATGCCGCCGATCCATTTCCCTTTACGACGCGCGGCGGCGATTTTGTCGCGCGTCCGCTCGCTGATCATCTCGCGCTCGAACTGCGCGAAGGATAAAAGCACATTGAGGACCAACCGGCCCATCGAACTCGCCGTGTTGAACGCCTGCGTCACGCTCACGAACGACACCTTGCGCCGATCGAACGTCTCCATGATACGAGCGAAGTCGAGCAAGCTGCGGCTCAGGCGATCGACTTTGTAAACGATCACGCAATCGACCTTTCCCGCTTCGATATCGGCCAGCAGTCTGCGCAGGGCAGGCCGATCCATATTCGCCCCAGTGAACCCGCCGTCGTCATACTTCGTGGGAAGGCATTCCCAACCTTCGTTGGCCAGGCTCTTGATAAACGCCTCGCCGGATTCGCGCTGCGCATCCAGCGAGTTGAAGTCCTTCTCCAGGCCCTCGTCCGTGCTTTTGCGGGTGTAGATCGCACAGCGGATAGGCATAGCATGGTTTCGGTTCATGTCTTGAATCCATCCAGTTCGTGTTCGAATTGGTTCAGGGACAAAAGAACGTGCAACATGAGGCGGCTGACCGAGTCTCGCGTAATGAGCGGCGGCCGCACGCAAGCGAACGTCACGTCGTGGGCTTGAAATCGATTCATAAGCTGCGTGAACGCCGGAAGCGTAGTCGCTAGCCGAGAGACGTAGGCCACCACGACGACGTCAATCACGGCTTGATCCAGATCCGTGATCAGGCGCTGGAGGGCGGGCCGGTCCAGCGAGTCCCCGGGCACAGCGTGGTCGTCATATCGATCGGGTAGGCAGAGCCAGCCTTCCGGCTTCTGCGCCGCAATAAACGCCTCGGCGACTTCACGCTGTTCGGCGAGGGAAACCATTCGACAAGGCGAGCCTCTGGCGCTTGCTGACCAACGTGGCCTACGCCGGCAAGGTCAAGTACAAGAACGAGATTCATGCGGGCGAGCACGAGGCGCTCGTTAGCGACGACGTTTGGAAGCGCGTCCAGGCCAAACTCCAGCGCAACGGCCGTACCGGCGGCAAAATGGTGCGAAACAAGTTCGGAGCGCTGCTCAAGGGGTTGCTGCACTGCGCTCCCTGCGGCTGCGCCATGACGCCGACGCACGCCACGAAGGAGCGAAAGAAAAGATACCGTTATTACCTCTGCACGGCGGCGCAGAAGCGAGGCCGCCAGGCCTGCCCCACTCCATCCATTCCCGCGGGCGAGATCGAGCGTTTCCTGGTCGAGCAGATCAAAGGCATCGGACGCGATCCACAGCTTGTGGCGGAAACGGTCCGCCAAGCGCAGCTACAGGCGACGCAGCGCATGGACGAACTCGATGCTGAAAAGCGCCGTCTGGAGCGCGAGATGGCCATCCGCCATCGCGAATTACAACAACTGGCGCGACACACGGGCGCCGTGGAGCCGGATAGTCTGGCGACGGCTCGCTTCGCCGACCTGCACGAACGGCTCGCCTGTGTCGAACGTCGTCTGATAGAGGTCCGCGATGAAATTGAATCATTGCAACGCGAGCTGATTGAAGAGACCGACGTCGTACACGCTCTGGGACAATTCGATCCTGTGTGGGAGGTGCTAAGTCCCCGCGAACAGGCTCGCCTGCTCCAACTCTTGATTGAGCGGATTGATTACGACGGGCGTGATGGATCCGTCTCAATCACATTCCACGCCAGCGGTATCAAGACGCTGGCCAGCCGCGATTCGATGGGAGGAGCCGCATGACCAACAAAGTCACCTTTACGACCAAGCTTCGCTTCCGCGCCGGCCGTAACGGGCGCAAGCACCTGGAAACAGGCGATACGCCCCGCCTGACTGTAGAGCCTGGCCGCGTGCCGTTGGTTTCAAAACTCATGGCGCTGGCGATCCGCTTTGATGGGCTCGTGCGCGAAGGAGTCGTCACTGACCAGGCCGAACTCGCTCGTCTCGGCCACGTCAGCCGGGCGCGTCTGACCCAAATCATGAACTTACTCTTGCTCGCTCCCAACATTCAAGAAGAACTCCTGCATCTCCCCCGAACCGAACGCGGCAAAGATCCGATTCCCGAATGGCGTCTACGCGCCATCGCCGCCGAGCCCGACTGGCGGAAGCAACGGCGGATGTGGCAGGCGATTCAGAATGAAGTCGCAGAGCAGTAATCATCGGAGCAATGACACCCATCTCTAGCCAGATCCTGCGAAATCACGGAAAGCAATTCCGGGTATTCAGGCTGATTCGACCGAACCGGCGAACTTACTTCGAAGTGTCCAACCGGCGCGCGCAAGCCAGCCTGCCGGTCCCGCGTTAGGGTGTGCAGGATGCGAAGCAGTCCGGCGCCGCCGGACCGAAGCGCGAGCGAATCCCGTAGCAGCGCGGCCCGAAGGGCAACGCCCAACTCGTGAGGTCGTCCCTGGCCGCTCGAATCTCTTCCCATTGCTCTGGCATGCTCACCTCCGTGCGTTGTCGCGGGTGGTCCAGGTAGATGAAACGTGTTTTGGCGCAGATCTGCCTATGCCGCCTACATACTGCGAGGCTACGCGTTGCGAAGATAAATGCGCAAAGCGGCAGCTCGATCTGGTTGCGTCGCCGCGGCGAGGAGCTCCACGCAGGGTAGCAGGTCGCGTTTGAGTCGCTCGCGATTCTGGCTGACGCCAATACAACGTTCGATTAGCTCGACCGTGTCTTCGCCGCGAAGCGCTGACGCCCAGCCCTGGTCGTCGGTCTTGGTACCTTGTTTGTGCCAAGTGACGACTCGTTCCATCGAGGCTCGACAGAGCACGGCAAGAGTCATTTCCATGGCTTCAGTGACGATCACACCTTGCAGGCGCTCTTCGCTGCCGTGAACCGGGGACCATCCGCCGGTGATAAAGCGTTTGAGAGCGAAGTGCAGTTGGCAAAATGCAGCAAGCTCGCCGTGGCGCACGATGGTCTCAAAAACCGGTGCAAGTCTCAGGAAAAGCCGAGTCCGGATTTCGACGGAAGGCTCGTTTTCTAAGACCTGCAAGATCACATCCAGCGGAAACCGCTCGCGGTCACCGGAATTCTCTTGCTTGAAGGGCCACATCGCGACGACCAGTTCGATCAGGTTCAACCACTGGTCGTAGATTTTTTCCCTTTCTTCAGCGGTGAGATGGCGAAACGCGTCACGTGCTCCAAACATGACGCTACGCAGGAACTGCATTTGCGCATTGCGGTCGGGCCATTCCCACAGTAAAGCCTTCTCCAGCAGCGATGAAGTCTCTTGACCAGCTGTCGCCGACTCAATAGTTTGCTGAAGGTAGGCTGCGGCAAGGAATTGGGCCACCTGAGCCAGGGAGTCGTCGTGCCCACCCGACTTGGCTCTTTCCAAAAGAACGGTTAATTCGGGAACCGGCTTGGAGTGCGCAATTGTCAGCAGTGGAGTGATGGCATAGCGCACCAGAAACTGGTCCGGCTCGGTCTTCACAAGCTCAGTCAGAAGTGCTCGCAAGGGAGGAAACTCCCCAATAAACCACGTCCGCAAAGAGGAGAGCACTGTTCCCTTAGTATATAGCGGCCAACTGTTCCATCGCTTTGTGACAGCGGCTGTCAGGCGAGCTTGCAACTCCGCAAACGGCGAAACGGGCTCGATCGCCAGAACCGTATCCAAATAATCCGTAGCGGTCAGAATCGGATCGTTTGAACTCCACGACAACGTCCGCTCCAGGGGCTTATCGATGTGATGCTGGGGAATCGTGGAGTGCAATGTTTGCAAGGCAAGGTCCGCCAACTCGCGCCACCAAGGGGCATGGGAGTTAAGTAGGTCTTCCCAGGCCTGAAGGGTGATTCGCTGCCCAGGTTCAGCCTGCGATGCGGCATAACGACGTAAGGCCGACAATAGGTTGTTGCACCATCCCAGCACCGCGCCGATCCAGCGTTCAGTCTTCGCTTCAGGCCGGGCAAGAATGGCGTTGATGGCTTGAATTTGCCGAGCAATCACTGGGGTATCCGGCGCGGCCGCATCCGTTGAATTGAATGTGAGTCGGGTTTGAAGGACCCGGATGTGTTCATCGTCATCGGCGTACGGCCAGTCGGAGTCACGGCGGGGCTGCGTCGGAATTGGTCCGCGGCCAACGTGAAATAGCGGCTCGGTGCGAGGATCGACTGCGTGGCGAAGATCCTCTTCTTTTTCCGCCAGGTCGATGTTTTCCAAGTCTTTGGCGGTTAGTACCTGCCAATCCCGCAAGTCGTCCAGTTCGCGCACCTGAAAGATGGGCTCCATCAGGGATTGTCGAATGGCGTCGGTGAGCTCTGCCTTGGAGTCAGCAGAAAGCGTTGGGGGAAGTTGCTGCCGCAACAGGCGCCTTACATCGTGCAAGGAGTCGAATGCCAAGACATGCGTGTTTAACAGCAGGCGGACAATCTCCGCTTCGTGCCAGTCGCGCCGAGTACTTGGATTGCCGGCGGCGTCATAAAGCACCAGCAGCGGGATGGTGACTACTGCTGCATAGCCCGTTTCGATTGCAAGGTCGGCCAGGGCTCGAAAAGCGTGAGCATTGTCCAATGCGACAAGCGCCGCAAAGTTTTGTTCGATCGCGCGA
The DNA here is from genome assembly GCA_963204915.1 of Planctomycetota bacterium. Classification (GTDB taxonomy): domain Bacteria; phylum Planctomycetota; class Planctomycetia; order Pirellulales; family Pirellulaceae; genus JAHWKS01. Next base: position 14,847 of record CAUJHS010000086.1, read on the forward strand.
CGCATGCGCACGAAGGGCTCGTCCTCATCATAAGTGTCGAGCGTCGTGACCCTGGCGTCTTCGTCGTAGTTCGGCTCAAACGGCGTATCGTCTTCGACCTTTGCACCGAGTGCTTTGATGAAGCGGCGCGTTGACGGCCAACTGCGTCGCTGCTTGGCTTCGACAAGTCTTGCCAGAAGTTCAATCGCGGTGCGGCCCCAAGTATTGACATTGGCGAGCAGGCCTGGCGTGTGAAGGATATCGATGAAGTCCTGCTCGTAGGTGAATCTGCGCGCGACCAAAGTGTCGGCGATTATGGCACCTCGTTCGGCGTCGTTGAACCCCATCGTAGCCCGGTAAAGGTTATTGGCGAGATCAAGCGCGCCGGCTGCTATCAGGCCTGCAAGGGCGTCGCGCATATTGCCAAAGTAGCGAGCATTGGAAACACCTCCCACCGAAAGCAGCCACTCATCGACCTGGGGATCGCCGTAGGCGGCGGTCGCAACGATTTTTTCAAGCAGTACAGCCGCGGTTCTCGGGTAGGAGGGCAGTTTAGCCTTCCTGCGTTTGAGATCGCGCGCCGCCAAGCGACGAACAGTCTCAGGGGAAGGTTGCCCGGATCCGGGTGCGATCCCAAGTTCGTATTCGACCGTGATTAAATGCAGGCGCTCTCCCACCGGCCCGAAGAATCGTGCCTCGTCAAGTGCAGCCGCTTGGTCGCTCCAGTGCGGAACGCGGAGGCTAACGGCCATTGTTATCGCCTCTGCCAGCAATTCGTCCGGAAGCTGGGCTAAAGTGCCGAGGACTGGCGAAGCTTCCAAAAAAACGATTAAGGCCTCTCGGGCCAGGCCCAGATTGTGCCGAGCCAGTTGAGAAACGTACTCGGTTGGAGATCCTGCGGCTAGATTGGCCGACACCCATTTGAGCCCTGCTGCCGCGGCCGCGCGTGCGACGTGGTCCGTGGTGCATACAGTAGAGATGGTCGCAGCAAGCGAACTCACCGTGACGGTTTCAATTCGCGAGCGGATGGTCTCAACAAGCGCGTATTCGCGCAACCAATCGTGAGCCCAGACCACGGCGCCAGAACCTTGCTCACGAAGCACACCTTCACGACGCAGCATTTCGATGCCGTTTTCTACTTCCGCATCCAGGCCGGTTCGGGAAATGATCAGTGCGCCCGCCAGTGTTTGCTCGCCCAGGTAAACGGCGGCTTTGCGCTTTGCTTCCTGCAACAATGCGATGTCCCCTATGGCTCGCTGTCCTTCACTGGCTCCTCGCACGCGCCGACTCCAGAATTCACCGATGACGCGAAATGCGGTGACTTCGCCACTTTGGGCGAGCGGCATATCGGCAGGAGTGATGATGTCCGCATACAGCGAAAGCAGAAAGGGATTTCGCAGCACCGCCAGCAGTTGTGCGTTATTGGGAACGGGAAGGCCGACGTTTGCAAACGCTTGCTCCACCTGCTGGGTCGAGAGAGGCTGCAAGTCGACTTTGGGAAGCAAGGTGACGGCTTCCGCTAACCACTCGTGCACCGTGAAGACTTCGCGGCGGATCGTGACCAAGATGGTCAAGTTGGGCAGGGAAACCAAAGTGCTGAGGACACGAATCCAGTGTTCGCGCATGGGATGGGATGCTTCGTCCAGCCCATCGATGGCGAGCCAGGTCGGTCCTACCCCACAGAGCATGCAGCAAAGTCGGAGCAGGGCATCCAGGTGGGCGTCGTCAAGGCTGCGCGCCTCGATACGAAGCGTGCGATTTGGGTGGCCTTGCGCTGCTTGTTGCTCGAATGACAATTGGCTGGCAACCGTCTTGCCGTTTCCCATTTCGGCCAGCAAACAAGCAGAGCGGTGCGTGTCATAGGCCGGAACACGTTCGGCAAGAGTCCATCCCGTGACGGGCGTTCCTGGCAGATTCCTCCACTCGATCCTGCGCACATGGGGCTGCAAGCCGGAAGCGGAGTTAAACGCCATCAAGTCGCGCAACATGCCGACCAAGCCGTGTTCGAGAGCAACGGTGTCAACCGCCTGCAGAAATTCGTCAACGCGAAACTCTGCCTTGCCTTCCGAGACGACACGCTCGGTGAGTACGCCCGTAACGAACTTTTGCAACGAGTCAGGAGTTCCCGAAGTGAACACGCCGGTGGTGAGCAGCTGGATCGATTGATCGAGCTCGGTGAATTTTTGGCGAACAACGCGTAGGTTTTTTAGGACAGCCATCGCTTCCTCAAACGTGCAGGGGCGAGGCCACTCCGCCATCCTCTTGGCTTGGGCCTCCTTTTGTTTGTCGGTTTTTGGCGCTTCCGCTTCTTCGCCACCGTAATGGCAGAGCCGATGGACGGCTTCCTGGATTGCGTCTGCAACCGAGTTCATGCGAGCTGGCGATGCAACGGGCAACTGGGAAAGATCTAGATTCTCAACGGAGGCCGCAATTCCCTCCAGGTACGTCAGAGCATTCGGGGTTTGCTTGTCGGGGTCGGTGACCCATACCGGGCGGATCTTGTCCGCGGGTGTGCCGGCGGCAATCTGGCGGCGCAGCCGGTCATAGAAGGTCAGCCGATCTCCCTTCGCGATCGCCGTGTCCTTGGATTCATGCAGCTCCAAAACTCCATCGGAGTATTCAAAGACGATGTCCCAAACGGGGCCATGGTCGCCGATCCAACCCTCAACGGAAAACTTCACTACGCGGGCCGTTGCATCCGCAGTTCCGGTCGCCTCGAGCGCGAGTTGGCTGAGCACGCAAAAGTACGTGTAGCGCTGCTGATAAACCAAGCCGCCAAGACTTTCTGCACCAGGCATTTCGCACCTTATTCGCATTCCACGCCCCGCTCGGCCGTACGTCAATGTTGGAGCGAAGTATTCTACGCAATTGGTCGCAGAATTTGGGGTTAAGACGTGCTTTGGCGTTGGCTTGGAAGCGACCACAACGGCGCCAGACTCCGAGGGGCGGGATTACAGCGATTCTCGATTGCGGGAATTTATTTTGCGCCGACCACTTGACGCCCAACGGGACGTAGCCAATGGGGCCTTAAGGCAAAGCGCGCCGAACGGATCAAACTGACGCGAGCCTCGTTCTTTCGCTGGGCCTCTTCGGCCGCGCGATGGCTCAGTGGCGCTGCTCGATTGCTTGATTGACGTGTCAGGCGGTGTCAGGTCGTCTTGATCCGTTTCGGCTGGAAGACCGAGACTACGACGAGTTGGTACACTGGACACCAGCGTGGTTCGCGACCGCGGGAAGAGCGTTAGGCACTAAGCTGAGGTGGGCGCAGGAATCGCCAGATCGGCGAGAGAGCTCGGCTGAAGATCCTGAAAGAGGACTGCAAATAGACGGTGCTCGCGTAGTGTCAGGGAGCAGCTTTTGGATTCTCACGAAGTCGATTGATGGTGCCGCACGGCCATGGCCAAGACAACAAAGGCGCTAAAGCGATTGGAATCGTTGGGGAAGGAGTTCGGCGATCGGTCCTCCCGCGGGCAGCCATCTCGAATGCCTCTTGGGAGTCGCCGGCAAGGACAATGGCCTTGAAATTGCTTCGATCACAAAGACCGGCCGCACGAGAGGCTCGTCACGAAATACAACGCGTACCAACGACTCGAATTCTCGAAACCCTGGCGAACCAACCGGCTAAGGCATCGAGTCTGGAATTCCGGATCGGGGCCGATTAGGCTGTTAACTGGCGGGCGGTGTTAACTAGAGAGTTTGAGAGTTTGGGTTTTGAAATCCGGGGGTGCGGTTGCAACCGTCATGGTTCGTTCCGGACCCCGGTTGTTGTCTCTCGAACTAGAGAGCGCCGCCGACCTCGGCCAGATCGACGTAAACCCTTGCAGGAACGCCAAGAAACGCAAAAACGCCGCAAGCGTAGGCTCTCGGCGTCGGGCGTAAACTGGCGGGTCGCGCCAGTTCGTAGTCAAAATGTCAGCTCCCTGATACTGACCTATCTCATTACAGTTCTCTCGCCCTCTCTTTATACAACCCGTTCGCTCTCAATAAGTTACCGAGTTCGCGACCTTTCCGCTGGTGGTTGCTAGCGAGGTTTCGAACTCGTCTCATCCAACTCCAGGTGCCGGGCTGCTACAACTCTGATGCGATTGATCGACTACCAAAAACTAAATCTCGTCGCGCAACCACGTGTCTCACCTAGAAAGCCGGAGGAGGGTCTTCGCGAAATTCGACATCCTCCCGTGGATGGATGACCTTTCTCACCTTTCGGAAAAGGAGTTCACGCCAGCGTAGATGCGCATCCGGGTCTAGCATCCGTTGTTTCCCGTCAACGTGCACATCGTCTTCGTAGGCACGCACCTCAGAATGCGGGTAGTTCTTCCGATGCGGCACATGCTCGGCTTCAAAGGACCAATGAAACACTCCGAGATGGATGAACGGTTCGGGGATGTCTCGCACAAGGAAGGAGATCACACCGAGTTCGATGTACACGCCGCGATCAAATCTCGCCCACTCGGGGTGTGCGTACTTTCCGCGCATGACTGACATATCTGGCAACTCGATGGCGTCCAGATCAAGGTCGTCTTCGTCCTCATCCCAGAGATCAAATGGAACTCGGCGATAAAGCTGCTCGTCGGGAGCGAATACCTGGTCTACACCCCTCGCCCCCTGCATCATCGCCGGAGGGAGGTCAGGCATTCAGATACTTTCGGATTTCCCGGAGGAGCTTCAAATAACCTGAGTAGCTCGCGCGAACTCGCTTGGTTCTCGGCTCTGTGGCGCCATCCGACATAAGCGAATGAACGCGACCATCGTTATAAAACTCGACGTAGACCTTTCGATCTCCTTGCCGAAACGTCACGCCAATCCCTCCGACCACTGACGGCTTAAACCGACTTGGCCGGAACGTCGCCAAAAACAGGACCCCCAGAAACTCTTGTGCATTGAACAAAGCGTCGGCTGTAGGAGGAGAAGCCGTATATCCGTCCCATCCTCTCGGCAAATCACCAAACGATTCGAGTTTTTCAAAGAGTTGTTTCCAGCCATCGTCAGGAGTCGTGTGTTTTTGCCTCCAGCGCCTAAGGGCCATCGACTTCCCTTCCCTAGCACTTGAAGCCAATCGAACGGATTCGATTGCGGCGTCAAAAGCGCGCTTGTAGATCTCACTAACAGGAGGGTTCGAGGGCGAAGGCAGCGCGACAGCGTCAATCGATGCACGGATATCATCGTCATTAATCGGCTCCGTACCAAACGCCGACACTCTCCCAGCGCTCAGTCCAATCGCCTCTGTGCCTTGCCGAAGCAACTTGCCGGCGTCAAGGTCGAGGACGCGCAGCCGATTTCTTATGTCAGGAAGCCGATTGTAGACTTCTCGACCAAATGGCTCGGTTGCGAAAGTTTCAACTGGCGGCATTGCTACTGCACTCCGGTGGCCTGGACGATTCGTGTTGTCTCTTCGACGGCCTCATCCCACTTACGAAGAAGTTGATCGATGATCGGCAATGGCTCCTCTTCTGCCGCGATATCCCGATGGTAGTTAAAGGCAAGTAAGATTATGTCCTGAGGTTCTCTGCCCGCTACTTCTGCAATGGCGGGCCGCATATCCAATTTCAGGCGACAACCCAGCGAGTCTTTACTGAGGTAAGACCCGAAACGCGCATCCGGAGACTCGAACAGCTCGTGAACAGGGCTTTGCGGAACAAATGCCAAGCGGTGGCACACGGCTCCGATGTCCTCATTTTCAGGAACGAGCTGCCACGTCAGATTGATGCCAACAGCGCGGTAAGGCGTCTCTGGCAAAGCGTGAACGAGCCCACCCATTTTTTCGACGATCAACCGTTGCTGTTGGTCTCTCGGAACGCTCGTGGTGAATTGCGCCCTAGGCGGGACAACGAGGAGACTGAACTCGTCCGTGTTCACCTGAGCAATCGCGTCGGCGAAGATACAGCCTTCGCGGAAGTCTTCCTCCCCGACAAGTCCCCGTCGAACAAGCCAAAGCTGGCTGAGCACGGACGGGTTGAACTGCCGTGCAGCGACGACCACATTGGCATCAACCAGCTCAGTGCTCATTACCTAAACGCTCCAGTTCCTCGATTGCGGCAAGTACTCCGTTTCGCGAGAAGTGGGATTCTACCTTGTATTTACGTGTTCCGCAGCGCCTCCGTTCAGACCACTGCGACTTTCCTGTTTTTCTATTTTACCTCGCTGACCGAATAAAATCTCCCCGATGCCCGTTTGCGGTCCCGAAAAAGGTGGGGCGGTCGAGTCTGACCAAAGCCAGCTCACCGAACGTGACTGACTCCAGGTTCTCGCTCCCAAGCGCGAGAATACTTTCGGGAGAATCTCAGCGGCTATGCTTCCGATGGCCGCCGCTCGACGCGTTTCGAGTTGACCTACACTTTCAGCAGCACTGGGCTCCGCCCGGACCGTGGCGCTGATCGAAGCGTTCCGCTTCTGCGACGTCACCTGAGGCGCCACTCCGTCGTGGCATCTGGCGACTGGTCAGCGGCCTCGGTCGGCCTCCGCAGACCGCCGTTATCGCGTATGTCTGCGGAATTATTCGCTCTCGCCGCCCGGCTGTTCCCGTGAGAGCAGCGGGCCTCCCTCCGAGGACTTCGCATCGAAGCCACGAAGCATCGTCGTGAGCTACCTGCTGCGCGTTGTCCACGTTCCGTGGCTTCGCAGTGGGAGACCGCAATGGCAACGAAATCCGAACTACTGGCGCTGCTGCAATCGCTATCCATGAACGTCGCGACGCTCGAGCTTGTCGCCCAGCGATGCACGCGAGAATTGGAACTTCTGCTGAAGCTGGCGACGTCCCTCGATCAGCCCGAATCCTCGACAAACCATGAACCGGCGCCGCTTCACCTCGGCCGGTATACGGTACATCGCACGACATTCTCGGTTTGTGATGGTACACGGGTCTGCGAACTTGGCAACACCATCTACTTTCGCTTTTTCGAATGCCTGGCGCGTGAGCCAGACCGCTGTTTCACGCGAGAACAACTGCTGGCCGTCGTCTGGGATGGCCAGCGCCGCTCCGCGACCACGGTTCGCAGCGCCATTTTCGAGCTGCGGCGCCGGCTGCGCAACGCCGGCATGGACGAACTGGCAGAAGCGATCCGCTTCGAAGGGCGGGCGTATGGTCTCAAATTGAACGACTGAGGAGATACTCCCAACGGAAAACCAACGCCCGACCCAACGCATTTCCAACGCCCAAAACATGCCACTTGCCGCAGTCTCATCAGATAATGCATCCGAATACGTCGAGCTAGCGTATCGATGCAGCACAAAACACGGGACGGAAGTTGGCGCCAATGACCGAGAAACAATCCCCTTCGACGGAAACGAAAGCTCCGCGTCCGGCGGCCATGTATGTCCGAATGTCCACCGAGCATCAGCAGTTCTCCACCGAGAATCAGGCCAAGGTGATTCGCGAGTATGCCGAACGCCGGGGCTATGAGATTGTCAAAACGTACATGGACGAGGGAAAGAGCGGGCTGCGTCTCGAAGGTCGCGAGGCGCTGAGACAGCTGATCAACGACGTTCAGGCGGGAGATCAACCGTATCAGACAACCCTCGTATACGACATCAGCCGCTGGGGCCGGTTCCAGGACGCCGACGAAAGCGCCTACTACGAATACATCTGTCGCCGGTCAGGGATCGACGTTCAGTACTGCGCCGAGCAGTTCGAGAACGACGGCTCGCCGCAGGCCACGATTATCAAGAGCGTCAAACGCGCGATGGCCGGCGAGTACAGCCGTGAGTTGTCGGTGAAGGTATTTCAGGGGCAATGCACGCTCACGGAGAAGGGGTTCCGCCAGGGCGGAACGGCCGGATATGGCTTGCGGCGGATGCTGATCGACCAGTCAGGCGAGCCCAAGGGAATCCTGAAACGCGGCGAGCGTAAGAGCCTGCAAACCGATCGTGTGATTCTCGTTCCCGGTCCCCCGGAAGAAAGAAAGGTTGTTCGCCAAATCTACGAATGGTTCGTGCGGGAAGGCAAGAGCGAAACGGACATCGCCAAGCTGCTCAACCAGAAGAGTATTCCCTCAGAGTCTGGCGCTGACTGGTCCAAGGGCGTCGTGCATGAGATTCTGACGAACGAGAAGTACATCGGCCACAACGTCCGTAACCGCACGTCCTTTAAGTTGAAGAAACGCCATGTCAAGAACCCGCCGGAGATGTGGGTCCGGTGCGACGGAGCGTTCAAGCCGATTGTGGACGCCGAGCTTTACTACATGGCCCAGGGGATCATCCAGGAACGCAGCCGTCGCTTCTCCGACGAGCAAATGCTGGAACTGTTAAAAGCGCTGCTGGAGCGGCATCATACGGTTTCTGGCATCCTGATCGACGAGTCCGAGGGGATGCCGTCCAGTTCCGCATACCGCCAGCGATTTGGCAGCCTGATCCGCGCCTATCAACTCATCGGCTTTTTGCCCCGTCGCGACTACGAGTACATCCGCATCAATCGCGCGCTGCGCCGCAAACACGCCGAAGTGGTGGAGGACACGATTCGCCAGCTTGCCGACCTCAACGCCTCGACCGTGCGCGATCAGCACACCGATCTGCTACTCGTCAACGGCGAGTTCACGGCCTCCATCGTGATCGCCCGCTGCCGGCGGACGGACGCCGGGCATTTGCGCTGGTTGATCCGACTCGAGCAGGAGCTGGCGGCCGATATCACGATTGTTGTCCGCATGAACGCCACGAATGACGCGGCGCTCGACTACTATCTCTTTCCTCGTATGGACCTGGCGGATTGGAAGCTGCGCCTGGCGGAGTTCAACGGAGCGGCGCTCGACACCTATCGCTTTGACACCCTCGAGTACTTCTGGTTCCTCGCCGAGCGCGTGAGAATTCGCGTGGCCTCATGAAGCGCAACTATGACCAGGGCGTGCAACTGATTCCGATCAGTCTCATTCGCGTGCTCAATCCGCGGTCGCGGAGCAAGGCGAAGTTCCAGGAAATGGTCAGCAACATCGCCAACGTCGGGCTGAAACGGCCCATCACGGTTTCTCCTCGCAAGGACAAGGACGGACAACTCTATTACGCCACCGGCTGCGGCGAAGGGAGGCTCAAGGCTTTTGAAGCTTTGGGTCAGACCCTGATCCCCGCCCTGGTGATCGACGCCACCGATGAGGAACTGCTGCTCATTAGCCTCACGGAAAACCTGGCGCGACGGCACTGTGCCGGCGTGGAGCAGATGTGGGGAATTCTCGATCTGAAGGAGCGGGGCTACAAGACAGCGGAAATCGCCCGCAAAGTCGGGCTGGACAGCACGTATGTGTCGGGAATTCTTCGCCTGCTTAAGAAAGGCGAGGAGCGGCTGGTCCAGGCGGTCGTCAAGCGGCAGATGCCGCTTAGCCTGGCCATCGTCGTGGCGTCGGAGGATGACGAGCAGATTCAACACGCCCTGCAAGAGGCCTACGAGGACAAAAGCCTGCGCGGCAATCAACTGCTCGTCGTCCGCCGTGTGATTGGCCGGCGGCAGGACGGAGGCAAAAGTCTGCGAAAGGGAGGCCCGCGCACGAACGGCAAGCCTACCTCCAACGATCTGGTCCGCGTGTATCGAAAGGAAGTGTCGCGGCAGCGCGCGGTGATCACGAAGGCCAAGCTTTGCGAAACGCGCCTGACGTTCGCCATCTCCGCGCTCAAGGCGCTCTTCGAGGACGAGGACTTTGTCACGCTGCTCCGCGCGGAGTCGCTCGATACGCTGCCGAAGTACCTGGCGGGACGACTACAAGGAAAGGGGGAGTAACGACAATGCCCAAAGATGTGCGAATGGCGTTCGAACAAAAAGGAATCGTCTTGCCGCTGGAGAAAATCTTTCCCCGCAAACAACTCAAGGAGGGCATCAAGACCACTCCCCGATACCAGCGCATTGTCTCCTCGATCCGAGTTATCGGGATCGTCGAACCGCTGCTGGTTTATCCCCAAAACAAGCGCAAAGGGGAATACCTGCTAGTGGACGGACATTTGCGGTTGGAGGCGCTCAAGGATCTGGGGGAGAAGGAGACGTTCTGCCTGATCGCGACCGACGACGAAGCTTTCACCTACAATCATTACGTTTGCGTGATGACGGCGATCCAAGAGCATTTCATGATCTCCCGGGCCATCGCCCATGGCGTTTCGAAGGAAAAGATCGCCGAAATGCTATGCATCGAACTGCGGACCATTCGCGAGAAACAAGGTCTGCTGGTCGGCATCTGCGACGAGGCCGTGGAATTGCTGAAGGACAAGCCGATCGCCCGGCGCGCGCTGCACGAGCTTCGCAGCGTCGCCCCTCTGCGGCAGATCGAAATGGCGGAATTGATGATCGCCTCGAACAACTTCACCCTCGCCTACGCCAAGTGCCTGGTTGCGGCGACGCCCGCCGACCAGTTGGCGAATCCAAAGAAAGCAACGCCCAAGGACCGTTTCACGGCCGAGGATCTCGCCAAGATTGAACGTGAGATGGACTCCATCAGCCACGAAATGCGCACCCTCGAGGAAACACACGGACGAAACGTCCTGAATCTGGTGATCGTCGTCGGCTACCTCAAGAGGCTGTTGGCAAGCGCCACGGTCGTCAAGTATCTCGCTCGAAAGCATCCCGACCTGCTGTCTCAATTTCAGAAGCTGGTGGAGTCCACGTCGCTGGACGGCGGCATGGGAGAATCGACGGTTTCAGGGTCGTGAAACCACGTCGTAGGCTTGGGAGACGCCGCCGCAGTTCGCAAGAAGAGACGCAAATGCCAACCTCGGGCTAAGTTAGAAAGAACGCGAAGGGAGCAGGCCGTGTGCTTGGCAACAAGTAGTCTCAAAGTCTCACGATTTTCCGCTTGGCCATGCCGCACGCTGCTCGCTCCACGAATTTGCTTCCCGAAGACGCAATCCGCGTTTCCGCTTATTCCGATCTGGATCGCTACCTCTCGGCCTTTGCCGGCGGCGCCCTGCAATTGGTAATGTTGCTCGGTCGGCACGGGACGGGGAAGACCAAGCGCGTGCAGGCGGCCGTGGGATTATCGCCGCTGGCCGCACCGCGAAATAGAACACCCCCGAATGTCCTCTATCTGGGAGGACACGTCAGCGCATTTGGGCTTTACCAGCAGCTTTGGAAGCACCGCAACTGTCCCGTCGTGATCGACGATCTGGATAAGCTCTACGCCCAGCCCGACTGCGTGCGCATTTTGAAGCAGCTTTGCGACATTGCTCCGGTGAAGCGCGTGACCTGGTGCAGCCACTTGACGAATCGTTCTCTGGAGTTGCCCACCGAGTTCGACACCACCAGCACGGTGATCCTGATCGCCAACCAGTGGCGGAGCCTGAACGCCGACATCCATGCCTTAGAGGACCGAGCGCTGGTGATACACTTCGACCCAACCAACGAAGAACTGCATGCCGCCGTGCGGACATGGTTCGCAGATGACGAGGTTTACGACTTCATCGGCTCGTTGCTCCCTTATGTTCCTAAGGTGTCGATTCGCCATTATTTGAAAGGTAAGACGCTGCGTCACGCAGGTATGGGCGATTGGAAGGAGACAATTCTGCGGATGCTACTCCCGGACGCGCCCCTCGCGTGTGTAGTTCGGCTGCAGCTCGACCGTTCCTTCACGAGTGAAAAGGACCGCGTTGCCCAATTCATCGCCGAGACCGGAAGATCGCGGCCAACGTATTTCCGGTTGAAGCAGCGAGTGAAATCTTGCACGAACGATCGATGAATCATCAGGAGGGCGAACAAGCCCTCGTCTCGACCTTATCCCGATCACAGGCAGGGCAGCGCCATTGTTCCCAGCATTTGAGGGGCTGGTCGAGGAGACGGAAGTTAGGATCGAAGACGTTGCCGAGGGGGTTGAGCGCGAGTTGGGTTTCCAGGATGCAGCGCCAGGCGTCGCCGTTGGGCTGGACGCTGAGGTGGTCGACGCCGCCGCTGCAAGTCACGCAGGGTTTTGGGTTCGGCTCGATGACCTGCAGGCCAGCGGTGCGGTTGGGCGTGATCCACGGCGCGAGAAATTTTCTTTCGGCATCCGTGTACTGATAGGGGTAGTAGCTGATCGAGGAATAGGGATCGACGTGGAACCGCAGGCCGTGCGAGCGGAACATCTCGGCCCAGGCGGGGATGAGGTACATCTGCTCGGGCCAAGCGACGAGGTTGACGCAGACATGGAAACCGCGGTTCTGGAGGAAGAGGCAGCGGCCGACGAAGATCTCGGGGTTCATCGGGTGTTGCCGCGTCCCGTTCTCCGTGGGATGGAAGCTTGCGGTGATGTTGATGACCTGCTTGGGGCTGAGCGTCTGGGCGAACTCGATGAGCGGGTGTGAGAGGTTCGATGTAAGCCCGACGCGAATGCTCGGATCGAGGCCGGCGAGCAGTTCGACGAAGTCGGGCATGAGGAACGGCTCGCCGCCGGTAATGTCCAGGAGTTGCGGGCGGAGTCGGTTCCAGACCGCCAGCCAGTCGCTGGCCGGTTTGAAAGGCTGCGGCTTAAACTCGCCGCGCTCCTGGGCCTGCACTTCCCAGCAGTATTTGCATTTGAAGTTGCAGGCCATCGACGTCCACCAGACTACCGATTTTAGCATGGCTGCGTTCTCCGCGCCCAAAAGAGGCTGGTGTTGGGGCCGTTGTCGTTGTGCGTGACCGTAAAGCCCTCCTCAGTGAGCCGGTGCGCGACCGCCGGCAGCCCGGGCGTCTCGCCTCGCCAACACGTGTTGTTGTGCGTCTCGCCGCAGACCTCGTCCACGAGGTGGAGATTCTTGGCGGTCAGGAGAGTGGGGTACTCGGCGCCTTCGGCGTCAATTTTGAGCAAGCGAATGCGCCCGTTTGGCGCCGTCCGGCAGACTTCGTCAATGAACCGATCAATCCCGATGGCCTGGACTTCCAGAGTTTGTTCGCTCGCCGGAACAAAAGCGGAAAACGTGGAGGTATTGCCCGGCTCGTGGCAGGAGTCTTCGCTCAGAAGCAGCGTTGAATCCTCGTGCCATGCGGCCGCTTCACGTACCGTGACTCGCTGTTCGAAGTCGGCGATGTTGCGACGGAGACATTCCACGTTGGCGGCCAGTGGTTCGACCGCGACCACGTGGCCGGCACCACGGCGCAGGCAGGCTCGCGTAAACGCGCCGATGTGAGCGCCCACGTCGAGCACCACATCCTGATCCGAGAACGCGTGCGGGAGGCGGTATTCATTCGCCAGATACACTTGGTCCCAAAGCGCTCGGCACCAGCCGCGCGACCCGTCGACGAACTGGAAGTAGAGTTCGGGCCGCAGTAGTTCGTCGCTGTACTGCAGCATGTCGTGCCCGAAATCTTCGTGCGGCAATCCGGCGACTCGCTCGGTCTGCCCATACCATTGCCCGGTCATGTACCAATTCGTGAGGTCTTGCCCGTCCATCTGCCCGCCCGACCAGCGGAACTTGTCGCGGGTGCGATGGCAGAACAGACAGTTGCCGTTGAAGTCCATCTGGATGAACGCGCACACATGCCAGCCGGGCGACTGCGTCGGCACGCACACGTCGTGGCCGCAGTAGCGCCAGGAGAGGTGGAACGTGTCCTTGTCACCGTAGATGTGCTTGTAGACGTAGTCGCTGTGGTCGTTTATCCAGCAGGTGAGCCAGAGCGGCCGCCAGTGGCGCGACTTGTCGATGATGAACTGGCCCGATTCCCAAGCGGCTTCATCGTGGACGGGAATGCCAAACCGCTCCCACTGCCCCGGTTCGAGCTTGCCCTGGTCGGGCCAGAACGCGGCACCGATGCGACGGAACTCCGGGTGATCCATGAAGATCTCCGGGTTGTAGGCGGGATAGGAATCGGCGTCGAGCGAGAGCACTTCGCGAAACGGGCAATACGCGGCCGCGAGCGGCTTCAGTTCCCAGCCGCCAAGAAGTCGCCGCTCGATGCCGTTTTCGCGGCAGAACGAATTCCCGCAGATCCAGCCCACGTCGAACGGCGCCAGGGCTTGCTGCATGCGAAGATCGAATTCGCCGCGGTCGCCCAAGAACCAGACTTGGATCGGCAGCCGACAACCGGTCTTGCGAATGCAAGCGATGGTTACAAACAGCGACGGGAAGAACCGCCACCCGCCGCCACAAATGACGATCCCGCGGTCGTGCGACCACGAGGGCGGCGAGGGCACGTTGGCCGCCGCCTCCGCCATAAGCTCGCGAAACGCCTCAGCCACGTTGGCGAAGCCAAACCACTGGTCGGGAAAAGGGCCGGGCGGCTGGCGCAGAAGTTCTTTGACCCACCAGACGGGGCTTTCGCGAGTTAGTTCCCAGTGATGCGGCATGCAACAAGGGCCTTTCATAAGCAGGGAATCGAGATGGAACTACCATTTGCCGAGCGGACAATGCTCGGTCGCCAGAAGAATCTTGTTGAGCACCTGTGGATTGTGGCTGAGGCGGCAACCGCACTTGCGGCACCAGGACACCTGCGGGTCGGAAGTTGCTTCGCGTTGCTCGCACGGTCCGCACTCCGAGGGGCCTGTCTTGATTTTTGTGTCAGTCGGTTATTGGGGTGAGTTAGTTGAGGTTTTTGGGCATGCGGTCGGCGAACAGGATGGCGAAGTGATTGAGGGCTTCTTTCCACTTCGGTATAGGCATCGTCCATTTCTTGGACG
>CAUJHS010000087.1 GCA_963204915.1 Planctomycetota bacterium
ATGCCCTACCACCCCACCACCGCCGAACTGCGCGATGCCTTCCGGCGCGGGCGGCTGTGGTGGCTGGGCTGGACGTTCGAGAAGGCGCAGTCGGTGCCCTACGTCGCGCAGTGCCTGTCCAACCAGGTGCGCGAAGAGCGGCGGCGGCGCGAGGCCCGATCCGGCCGGTTGCCGGTGCAGATGGATTTTATGGAGGGCGCATGAAACCACACTACGTCAAGGCCCCCGACCTGCGGCTCGCGCTGCGCTGGTTCGTCGAGGCCGCCACGCCGGGCAAGATCGCCGTCGCCGTGTCGGACACCGACCGGCGCACGCGGCGCCACGGCCGCATCGTGCTGCTCGACCCCACCGACGCCACCCGCCACATCCTGCTGGAGACCACATCATGACGCCTGCACCGAACCTCCCCGCCACGCTGGCCGAACTCGAGCGCGCCGCCATCGAGGGAGGCATGCACCTGATCCACGACGGCCGCCATGTCAAGGTGAGCCCCATCGTGCCGCCCGGCTGGTTCCGCATCGCCGGCTGCGTGCGCGACGCTTACGAAGAGACCGACCGCACGGCCGGCTGCTGCGACATCGACCGGATCGGCGGGGTGGCGGCATGAAGCGCCCGAACTTCACCGACGCGCACCGCTACCCGCACGGCTACGTGCCGAGCAAATCAACCGACATCGGCGCCACCTTCCGCCGCGCGCGACGGCAGATCGAAGCGGAAGCGCAGCGCCAGGCCGAGCAGGACGCGGCCGTCGCCGCCGAGACGCGCCGCAAGGTGCGCAGGATCAAGGAGGCCGCCTGATGCACGTCTACCTGACGAAATGGCGCATGGCACGCGGCCTGCGCTGGCAGAAAGCACATCCAGATCCCGCGCCGTTCGCCCGCGAACTGGTGAAGGGCATCGTCATCGGCACCGTGCTGGCCGTACTGGTGGCGATCAGCGGGCGCATGGAGTACCAGGACGCCGTCGCGCAGGAGGCGGAAGCGCGGGCGCTGGTGGCGGAAGCAAAGAAGATGGATGCCGAGGAAGACCTGGCGATGTGCCTGAACGGCATGCGTGCGTGGCGTGTGGAAGATGGTTACGTGCGCTGCCGTGGGGCGGAGGTGGTGCGGTGAACGTGGATGTCACCGGGCCGCGCTTGCGCGGCTCCGGTGGACAGCAGGGTTCGGCGTAGCCGTCCTGCGGAGACTGACTTTTGATAGGAGGCGAGAATGGAAGACGAAGGAATGTGCTACGTGGCAGCAGACCCGGAACAACCTGGCGCTGCTTGGGCAGCAACGGCAGACATGCCGCAGTATGCCAAGGATACGGCCAAGACGATAGCCGACTGGGTGCGGCGTGGCGCGAACGTGATGCGCGTGCCGACCGCCGAGGCCCGCGAAATGCTGAGCAAGTGGGTGCGCCCGGAAAAGAAGAAGGCGAAGACCGCACAGGCCGAATTGCTGTGACGCCGAACTCCATAGGTGAGGGGCCGGGCGCGGCTTCTTGCGCACGGTCCCTCTCGACCGACGGGTTGGCCGGCAGCGGCACCACGGAGAAATGATGCAACCGTATTACGAAGACGAAGCGGTGACGCTCTACCACGGCGATGCGCTGGAGATACTGCCGCAGTTGCCGAAGGCGGACGCCATTGTGACCGACCCGCCCTATGGCGAAACCTCGCTGGATTGGGACCGTTGGCCGGATGGATGGCCTGCAGCGGCAGCGATGGTGGCGCCGCAGATGTGGTGCTTTGGCTCCATGCGGATGTTCCTCGAAAAGCGCGGCGACCTGGAGGGATGGAAACTGGCGCAGGACATCGTGTGGGAGAAGCACAACGGGTCTTCCTTCCACGACGACAGGTTCCGGCGGGTGCATGAATTCGCGCTCCACTTCTACCGCGGCGAATGGGGCGCGCTGTACCGCGAAGTACCGAGGTTCGGGGAGGAACAGCGGAAGCAGAACATCAGGCGCGGCAAGACGCCGCACCTTGGCGCGAACGGCGCGGCATCGGTGATTGAAGGGCAACGGATCATGACTTCCGTGATCTTCGCGCCGAGCTGCCACGGCTACGCGGTGAACGAAACCCAAAAGCCGGAAGACATTGTGGCACCGCTGCTGCAGTACAGCGTGCCGCCCGGCGGGCTGGTGGTTGATTGCTTCGCGGGTAGCGGAACAACAGGCGCAGTGGCGCGGAAGTTCCGGCGGCGGGCGATCTTGATTGAGAAGCGCGAGGCCCAATGCCGGGCCATCGTGGAGCGGCTGCGGCAAGGCGACTTGCTGACGGCCAACGACCTAGGTAACCGGCTGGCCGCCCACGAAACCAAACAGGAGAGATGAAGATGGGAGCAACCACGAACGACAACAGCGCCGCTTGCGGCCAGTCCGTGTTGACCGACGGGTTGGGCGGCGACGATCCCAAGAGGTCGCTACTGACCCATGCCTGCGGGTGTGAATACGTCGGCAAAGACGGGACCATGCGACGAATGGGCGCGCAGCGGTATGAAGATGCCACGATTAGTTTCCACATTGCGACGTATTGGGACGGCGAAGACAAAGAGCCGACAACCACGTCGGTACGCATGGGTGTGGAAGCGTACTCGGCATTTCTCGAAATGCTCAACGTGTTTGCCGTGGATCGGGAGCGGTTCCGCAACCCGGACTACACGCCGCCTAACGCATAGCTAAGGGGCGCGACGCGGCTTTATCGCGGCGCGTCCCGCTTGAGCGACGGGTTGGCAGGCAAATCGTAACTACGGAGTGATGATGGCTGAGAAAGTGATAATCGGTAATTGCGAACTGTGGCACGGCGACTGCATGACCTACATGACCGGATTGCCTGACAAGGCGTTCGACCTTGCGATTGTTGATCCGCCTTATGGAATAGGCGTGAACCAGATGAACATGGGAGGAAGACAAACCGTTAAGCCTGACAAACGAAAATGGGATTCTGCAGTGCCGGGAAAAGAATACTTTGTTGAGCTAATGCGGGTAAGTGTCAACCAGATCATTTGGGGCGGAAATTACTTTGACCTGCCGCCATCCAAGCATTTTTTGATATGGGATAAAGGCGAAACCATGTATGGCCGTGATTTTGCCGAGTGCGAGTTGGCATGGTCAAGCATGGACAAGACTGCGCGAATGTTCAAAAAGAACCCAAACCAGCTTGATCGGTTTCACCCCACCCAAAAGCCCGTAGCCCTCTACGAATGGTTGCTAACCAACTACGCCAAACAAGGGCATCGCATCCTGGACACGCACCTTGGAAGCGGCAGCAGCGCGATAGCAGCAAACGGGCTTGGATTCGACTTTGTTGGCGTTGAGATTGATGGCGACTATTATTCCGCTGCCTGCCGCCGAATAGAGCAAGCCTACGCACAGCCCCGGCTGTTCGAGGACGCAAAAGTCGGCGCTGGCGATACGGCGGTGCAGGGCGACATGCTTTTGCCTGCCAACGCATAGCTAAGGGGCGCGCGGCTTTTCGCGCGTCCCGCTTGAGCGACGGGTTGGCAGGCAAAACGTAACTACGGAGTGATGATGGCTGAGAAAGTGATAATCGGTAATTGCGAGCTTTGGCACGGCGACTGCATGGACTACATGCGCGGCTTGCCGGACAAGGCGTTTGATTTGGCGATTGTTGACCCGCCTTATGGGATAGGTGTAGCCGCTTTGAATTTCGGCGCACGGGACGTTAAAAACGAATCCTGCGACGGGAAGCAATGGGATAACACCACGCCGCCAGATGAGTATTTTGCCGAGCTAGAGCGTGTTTCAGTTGATCGGATTATTTGGGGGGCCAACTATTTCAATTGCTTTTCAAACAAGCACGGCGCGATTATTTGGGATAAGCAAAACCCGATGCCAACATCTTCGCAATGCGAGATTGCATCATATTCAAAGCATCAGCGCGTGGCGTACTACAGGCAAACCTGGACTAATTACGTCAACA
>CAUJHS010000088.1 GCA_963204915.1 Planctomycetota bacterium
CTCATCACATCCTGGGGGTGAAGAAGCTCCCAAGGGTTTGGCTGTTCGCCAATGAAAGTGGTACGTGAGCTGGGTTCAGACCGTCGTGAGACAGGTCGGTCCCTATCTGCCGTGGGCGTACGAAACTTGCGGAGGTTCAACTTTAGTACGAGAGGATTTAGTTGGACGTAGCTCTGGTGTCCCAGTTGTCGCGCTAGCGGCACGGCTGGATAGCTAACTACGGAAAGGATAAACGCTGAAAGCATCTAAGCGTGAAGCCCTCTCCAAGATCAGGTTTCGTCGCGGTTTATCCGCGAGAGTCCCCTGGAAGACAACCAGGTTGATAGGCCGGAGGTGTAAACGCAGTAATGCGCTCAGCCCACCGGTACTAACGGACGAAAGCTTGGCCGCTATTATCCAATGCTCTCACCCCGGCTCTGCCTACCCGCAGAGCCAACCGGGTGAATGCTAAGAGCTCTTAATGTCAGTACACGCAACCGAAAGATTGGCCCGGCAGGATCGACAGGTCCTGCCGGGTCCCTTCCCGGCGACGATATCGGAAAGGCCACACCTGTTCCCATCCCGAACACAGTAGTTAAGCTTTCCGAGCCGATGATAGTGCCTACCCGTGCGAAAGTAGGTCTCGCCGGGTTTATTTAAACCCCAAAAACCCCCGCTTGCTCAAACCAAGCGGGGGTTTTTTCGTTGCGCCCACCGAGTGCGGGTGGACAGTGGAAATGTACCTGCCCTGCTTTTCGTAATTGCATGCCGTCGTCACTACCCCGCTGGGACCGTTGGGGTTGGCGTCGCTCGCGCCTCAGGAGGATTCCTCCCGACGACTGCGGCCTTCCCTGTTATTCAGGCGGGTCGGCTCCCACGTTGCCATTTTCGATGCCTGCTCCACGTTCACTCGCGTTACGGACTGCACGCTCGCTTACTCCCCGAGGGAGCCTTCTCTTGGAGTGCTTTAGCGAAAGTGGTTGCCTCCTCTCGCCGCCCCAAGTGCTTCCGGCTGGAGCGACGAGTTGCCGGGCGGGATTCGCACCCATTAGAAACCACAAGCCTTTCACGGCACACTGAATAGTCCGGGCTAACGACTAGAGGCGCGCGCTTCGACAACCGCGTAAACAGACGACTACGCCTGCTAACATTACGGCGAGTGTAAGGCTAATCCAGCCCCACAGGACGAATCTTTTGGCGATCAGCGTAGGATGTCCGACCGTAGCAGCATATCGTTGTTGCACAATGACTACCAATTCGGTATTGCCCACCTGGGCGAATCCGGCCAGGCGCCGCCCCTTGTAATCCTCGGAGTCGTTTTCGAGCGGATCGGCGTAGTCGTAGTCCGGCGCCAATCGTTGCGGCGGGATTGAATCCAGTTCCGAGCGTTTTGCGTCGATGGTCGGCCAAATTCGTCCAGCATCGAGACTCCCTGGGAGCGGGAAGAACTTCTTTCGCATTTCGTCCTTGTTTTCGCCCCCAAACGCCTCATGCAGAAGGATCAACCATTCATCCCTCATGTAATCCTTCTTATCCGCGTCCTGGGCGTGCGGGTTCGCGTCCACGCGCCCCGCCAGAACAACTCTTTGGTCTTCGTAGAGCAAGGGCTCCGCCAGTCCCATCGTATCGTCCATCGGAATGGACGCTTCCACTACTCCGAGGAAGTCGCCTTTCTCATCGAGCACGGGCATGGAAATCGCGAACTTGAAATACTCGTCATATATCGATTGGAAGGCGCGGGAAATATGCACAGCATCCATACCCCGTTTTCCGCTATCGGCGTACCGCTTGGCGGTAACAAAGTAGTCGCGGTTTTCGACGCGCATGCCGATGATTTTCCGAGCGGGTCCTTGCGGTCCCGCGTGCGCGACGAGCACGCCGTTTTGGTTCACGAAAAACATCGTGGCGAATGGAATTCCTTTTCGTCGTATCAAGTCTGCGTTATGTCTGGTGAACAATTCGTCGAACGCGTCTTGGAATTCGCGGCCCTGGTCCGATTCATGAAAGTCTTGCGCCTCCTTGTGAGTCTGGATGGTTCGCGTCTCGTGCAGCAGTCTATGCACCTCGGGATTTTTCGCCATGTCAACCACTTTGTCGCCTAAGAACTCCAGCTCCCTTCGAAAAATATCTGCGATTCTTTCCGCAGCGCGCGCGAGGCTGCGTCCCGCGGACTCGCGAAGCTGTGACTCCATATGCTTTGCCGCGATGCTGGCCATTACAACCGACAAGACAAACAAGACGACGGACGCGATGGTAAGAGTCGCCGCACCGGAGTTTCGCCGATACCAGTTGCGAATGCGGAGCCAGATTGGCGGCGGTGGATCAATGTCGCCTTCGTTATATAGCCAGCGTTCGAGGTTTTTGGCGAAGCTCTCGGCGGAGGGGTAGCGCCGACTCGGCTCCTTGTTCAAGCACTTCAGACAGATGGATTCGAGAATCCGGTCCACGCGCGGATTTAATTCCCGCGGCGGCCGAGGCTTTCGATCAGGGTCGCGCACCAATTGCAGCGTCGCCTCCAGCGTGTTCGCTTGAAACGGCGCCCGTCCCGTCAAAAGCGTGTACAGCGTTGCGCCCAGACCGTACACGTCGCTGAGCGTCGTTACTTCTGTGGCAGATCGGGGGTCGGCCTGCTCGGGGGACATGTAAGGAACCGTACCCACGATTGCCTGATAGGTCGGACTCGCTTCGCCAAGCGTCTCGTTGGCTTCGGTAAGTTTTGCGTTCGGGCCGATCTCTTTCGCCAATCCGAGATCGGTCACGTAGGGATTCTCCTCATCGTCCAACAAAATGTTGCCGGGCTTCAGGTCGCGATGCAGGAGGCGGCGCTGGTGCGCGTGATGGATGGCGCGGGCCACCTGGATCATGAGCCTGACGGCGCCCGCCGGATCCTCCTTGTACCGAGCCACATGTTTCTCCAGGCTCACGAGGTTGTCTTTTCGCCTGACGAGATTCATGGTGAAGTAGGGATTCCCATTCCATTCTCCAACCCGGTGAACCTGTACGACGTTCGGGTGTTTTAACCTCGCAATGGCGCGCGGCTCGACGCGAAACCAGTTCGCATCTTTCGCAGTTGTGAGGCGACGCGGCAAACTCATCTTTAAGGCCACGTCGGTGTTGAGACTCTTATCAAACGCCCGATAAACGACCCCAATGCCGCCGTGCCCGAGGTACTCGATATTGCAGTAATCATCGAAGTCCGGCAGCACGGCCGGTAGGGCGTCCACCACCCACGGCGGCTCTTGCAGAAACTCTCGCGTTTCGGCCGCCGCGTGATTGGCTAAGAGTCGCTCCACTTCGGCCCGTAGTTCCGGATCTTGACTGCACGTCTCCTCGAGAAGGGCGTTCCGCCGTTCGGAGCTACAGTCGGCGACGCCCGCGAACACGTCCGCGATCTGGTTCCAGCGGTCCGCATTCATATTTCATCTCCCTTGTTGAGTTGCGTGTAGAGCCAGGCTCGGGCCAATTGCCAGTCCTGTTCCGCCGTCCTCACAGCGATTTCAAGGCTGCTTGCGATTTCTTTCCACGTCATGCCGAGGAAAAATCGTCGCACAACCACTTGATATTGCCGTTCGCCGCGCCCGCCGAACTGCCGCAGCTTTTCGAGGGAGTTGTGAAGATCGGTCAGGCTGACGCGATGAGTAGCTTCCAGTTCGCTTAGCACGCGATCAATCGGAACGCAATTAGGACGACGTTTTCGAGCATATTCCACCAGAATTCGACACATCGCCTCCGCCGCCGCTGCGAAAAAGTATGCGCGATCCTTTTCGAGCGCCGGTCCTTTGAGACGCAGAAAGCACTCATGGACCAGTCCCGTGGGGCCCAAGGTGTGGCCGCGGCGCTCGCGCCGGATCTGACGTTTCGCCATTCGGCGAAGCTCGTGGTAGACGCAGTCCATGAGCTGGTCTTTTGCCGTCTGGTCGCCAGCGGCGATCCGTTCGCACAGTTGCGTCACGCAGTCGGAGTCATGCGTCATGGTATCGCTTCCGTTAGCCAGGCCGCGTTGTAAATCAGGTCGCAGGGCGGCGAAAGTTCGCCCTCCAGTTGTACCTGCGAAGGAATCGGGCAAAGTGCGCATGCATTTTCCAAAGTTTTTTGCGATTTCCCAACTGCTGACGCCCGGCGCCCTAAAAAGGCGGGGACGTCGACAGCGATCAGGATTTTTTCAGTTTTGCAATGCGGATTTCGTCGCAAACGGTCGCAGGGAGTGGAGGAAACTGGTGTGGGTCACGCGCCGTTCGGATCCTCTATTGAAGCCCCCTGCCATGCGACAAATCGAGAACTACGAGCGCCCGCTCAACTCCTACGGTACAGAAACGTACCGGCGAATTGCCGAATTCGAGGTTGACGAACCTGCCGCGGTGTTTACGTTCACAGACAAACTAGCGAAGGAGAATGAGTGGTCGCACAATTTTGCGATGAGGGTCGTCGATGAGTACAAAAAGTTCGTCTTTTTGGCGATCACCGCCAGCCATCCCGTGTCTCCGTCCGATCAGGTGGATCAAGCCTGGCATTTGCATTTAACCTACACACGTTCTTACTGGAACGAGTTTTGTCCCAAGGTGTTGGGTAGGCCTCTTCACCACGGACCGAGCCAGGGAGGGGTCGCGGAGCAGAAAAAATTCGTCCAATGGTACGAGCAGACGCTAAAAAGCTATCGATATTTCTTCGGACACGAGCCTCCTTCGGACATCTGGCCCGATCCAAAGCGGCGGTTTAGTGAGGATGTGCATTATCGCCGCGTTAACACGCAAAGACATTGGATTATCCCCAAATCTACTTGGCCGGCGGCGAGCGCCGTCTTATTGACAGTCGTTATCGCAATTGTTGCTGGTTGTGTTCTCGTCAGCAACAACCACAAAGCGGACTCACGGTTCTCGATTTCAGAAGTTGCGCTTCCCGACGTGTTCAATTTGTCCGGCCCGCAATTCATGGCCGTTTACGCTATAGCCTTTGCGGTCGCGGCGTGTTCTGCCGCCGTAATGCGCTGGTGTCTTAAAATGTCCGCTCCGGCGTCGCCGCCTGCAATTCGCCTCGACCCCTATGAGGTCGCCCATTTAGCCGGTGGAAGCGAACGAGCGGTCAACGCTGCTCTCGCCAGCTTGGTTAGCCGAGACTTGCTGAAGATCGAGGAAAATCGATTTTGGCGAATCAACGACGGTGTAAGTGTCCCCTTGCATCCTCTTGAAGATACTGTTCTCCAGGCGGTGGATCCTCACTTGGGCAGGGAGATTGACCAGTTGCATGAAGACTTGCAATATTCTGGTAAGATCGCCAATCGCCTCAGATCGCTGGGGTTAATCGTGTCGGAGGAGCGCGTCCAGCTTGGACAGGCCGCCTTATTCATCGTGCTATCCGTTCCGCTGCTCGGCGCCATAAAGGTCCTCGTTGGTCTATCACGCGAAAAGCCGGTCGGCTTCCTCGTAATTGCGTGCATCGTTTCGGCCGTCGTTGCGATCGCCGTTTTTGGGGAGAGACTTCATCGCACCTATCGCGGCGACTGCATGCTAGACGATTTGAAGGCCGATAAGTCATTCTTGCTAGATATCGATCGGACAAAACTAGCGGGTCTGGACCTCGTCCTCGCCCTCGCATTATTCAACGTCCACGTACTCGTTGGGGGACCTCACGAGGAACTTCGTTCCATGTTGGCACGGCGGGAGATGTCGGGCGGCGGCTGTGGAAGTGGGTGCGGCAACTGCGACGGGTGCGGCGGCTGCGGTGGATGCGGATGAATTTGCGTTCTTGGCTGTAGCCCGCGTACTATGAATATGGCTCGGCGGGGTGGCGCTCTACGCCGATAACCCTTTCCGCGCTTCGGCCCGAAGTTCTTGCGCGAGTTCGGCGGGCGTGGCTGGGACGGAAAAACAGGGCGACGCGTTCCAACGGGGGCGGCTGGGACGGGAACTGCGTGGGCAGGGGGACTCGAAGAGGGTGGCTGGCGGCGGAGCCTAAACGACGCCCTAGCCGAACGGGAGAGCGCGCCGGGAGGGCCTGTAGAAAATTTTGTGTCAGTCGGGAAGAATGGACGTTTTCCCAGATTCTCTCATTTACGGAGACTGACGCATGGATGCGATGTGGACGAAGAAGGCCGAGGAGCTGGCGCAAGAGTTGGCGACCCAGGCGACGA
>CAUJHS010000089.1 GCA_963204915.1 Planctomycetota bacterium
GCTTGATTTTAGAGTTACGATTCAAGGGTGGCTGGCGGCGGAGCGCAGCGACGCCCCAGCGAATGCAGCTAGGGCGTCGAAGACTCCACCGCCAGCCACCCCGTCGTGAACCCTAAGTATTAGCCGTCACAAAGCACTAGCCTAGTTAATTCGTTTGGGTCACGGGATTCCGACTCTCGCGGTTCCGTTGCCCCGGTGCGGCAACCGATTCTTTCGCAGGGGCATTGGAAGCAACGAGTTTTCCAAGAAGTGCCTCCACTGCGGACTGCCCAAATGGACCAAGCCAGGGCGTGACCAAACAAGTTACGCAAAACAACGCATTACCCTGGCGTTGGTAGTGGTATACTTTCCCAGTTTCTACTGGGTCGTCAAGGAAGATACGGTATGCTCGCGAAGAAAGCGAGCGGCGAGAAGGGGAATCGACCCCAGCCGCACTAAGCCGGTTTCTACGGTAGTTAGTAAGACCGGTGCGCCACCAAGGCGCGGGCCACTCGCCGGCTATAATGCGGCGTCTTGCGGCGACGGCCGATGAAATGCTTTTCGAAACATAATCCGAAGGGACCACCAGCGGACAGACATGGTTCGCTCAACGACCGTCAAAAGTTTAACATTGATTGAAGATCCATACCCAAGGTCGGGAATTTGGCTTTGTAAATGGAAATGTACAGCACGTTAAGTGTCGAAATGATAGCTCGCAGCGCCCGCTCAACGGCGTTTTGCGACACCACTGGAGCGCCTTTGGGGTGGGTAAGATCATTGCGCAATTTAAGGCCCGCTTTCAATTCCGACCACCACGATTCGCTGCCATTAATCGGTTTTCCGGAAAAGCGCCGATGTAAAAACTCGATCCGCTCCTCCAATCGCACCATTTTCAACCTATTAACCAATACAAATTCGCCGTCCTTCATTTGAACATCTTGCTCTAGCAGGACCGCTTTTTCGTGGGCGGATAAGCCATCCATGCCCACAAAGTCGTCGGCGATTGAATTGACATGAGCCTCTAACGCACAGAAGCCAAGCATAGTGGCGGCATGCAAGAACGCGGTCTCCGCGTCGGCGTCGGAGGCTTCCGACGCCTTTTCAAGAAAACGCTTGGCTTCCTCTAAGAGCCTTGTCGCAAAGTCATCTCTTTCCGTCACGAGCCTCCTCCTTCGCCGTATTTACTTCAATTTGAGCTTGCTTGGCGTGAAACTGTTTGATCGCAATGTCAATCGCTGACGGCGTAATTCCAGAACCGGTTTCGGCCTGATTGTAAAACAGCTCAACAAAACGGCCTCGCTCTTTAGGATCGCTTCGGTATCCCAACCCTCGATAATTAGGCGGGTCACTTTTGTGTCTACCCTTCGCAAGCGCGGCGGCGTTGAGCGGGTCTTTTCCGGTCACGTTCCGTAATGCGTAATGGCGCCGCAATCGTTTTTCGTTGTTCCGAAGCATCCCAGCGACATAGGCCCACCCAGCTAAGATCGCGGGACTCAATGCCTTTTCTGGGAAATCTGGCTTTGGTTTTGGCTTCTTACCTTGGAACGCTAGGCGCTGCGCTTCCACCAATCCAGAAAACTCTCTTCCGGCTTCCTTAAGTTTTGCATCATCCCATAGTGTTGCATGTGTATGAACAAGATTGTCCCATTCAGTGTCGTGCTGCCCAGTCGGGCAAATCACCGGCGTCGTTTCGGTCTCTCCAAATTTTTTCAAGTCGATGGTTGTGCCGCGAAAGTAATTGGTAATGAGTGTCCGCGCAAACAATACGGAAATTGGCCCGCCCCGCAAACGACGGTCGGCAAAGTCCTGCCCTTCGCGAAGCAATCCAACTTCTTGGCACCAGTTGCGAAGATTCGGGCCTCGCATCGTTTCTTGCATCCTGTCGAATAAGTCGGCAGAGACGGCAATGTTTGTGTTTGAAATCAACTGTACATCCAATCGTTGATCGTTGTTGAGGTCAAAATAGACTTTCACTCCGTGCATCTCATCAACTCCAGCGTCAAGCGCTTCCGTAATCGCTTCAAAGCGATGCTGGCCACCTATAATCTTGATTGGCCGATCTTCATCAAAGTCTTTCGTGTATTGCGCAACGATGTTGCTAAAATGCCTTCCCTTTCTTGCGTCGTCTTTCATCCTTTCAAATGCTGGAGCATTTGGAACCACATCCCGATTAGCTCGGTACTCGGCTTGCTCGTCTGGGTCCAACGGCACATCAGTAGTCCCAAGAGCAACAAGCTTGCTTGCCAAAACGTGGCATTCGCAATAACTGGCGCCGTTTCTCTTGTCCTTTAAGACGTAAAGATGCTCCCTCTTTTCCAACGGCGACACGTCCGCAACAAACTCCGCGAGAATTGCTTCGACGGACTTGCGCTTGCGTAGTAGTTTTGACATGGCAGTGCTCCGCGCGTTCGATCAATGGAAGTCGGAACAAAATTAAACCACGCCGCGAGACCAGACGCACCCAGGCGCAAAAAACTTCAAAGAAACGCGGGAATTTCCGGATAGGTAACCGCGAAAAAGGAAAGCGTACCGCTACCCTCGTGTTTCAGCGCTCGCATCGGGTCGCTTGGTTGTGGTATAATCCGGGGGTGTCCAATCCTCGCGGGACGAGTTGCGTCCTCCCTCCCTCCTTGCCCTCCCGCCTCATCATGAACATGGACCCGTCTTCGGCCTCGGTTGCTACTCGGCGTGAGATGCTCTTGCACGGCGGCGCCGGCTTTGGCGCGCTGGCGCTTACCTATTTGCTAGGGAATCATCGGCTACTGGGGGCGACTTCGGAGAATGTGTCGCCGGTGGACGACCCCATGGCGCCTAAGACGCCGCATCTTCCGCCCACGGCGAAAAACGTAATCTTCCTGTTCATGGAAGGCGGCCCCAGCCATATCGACTTGTTCGACCCTAAGCCCGAGTTGAACCGACTGGCGGGTCAGCCTATTCCGCCGTCGTTTAAGCGCGTGGTCACGGCGATGGGTGAATTCGATTCGCCGCTGCTGGCCAGCAAACGCAAGTGGAAGCAGTATGGCGAAGGCGGCTTGTGGATGAGCGACTGGATTCCGCATCTCAGCACCTGTGCCGACGACATCGCGGTGATTCGCTCGTGCTGGACCAACGGCATCAACCACTCGGGCGGCGTGTGCCAAATGAACACCGGCACGCCGGTTCCTGGCCGTCCTTGCCTGGGGTCCTGGGTCACGTATGGTTTGGGTACGGAGAATCAGAACCTCCCGGCGTTTGTCGTCCTGGTCGACAACCACGGCACGCCGGTCAATGGCCCGCGCAACTGGAGCACCGGCTTTATGCCGGCGGTGTATCAAGGCACCCGGTTCCACAACGGCGCCGAGCCGATTCGTTTTCTTCATGCCCCGGAAGGCGCGACCGAAGCGCAACAGCAAGGCAAGCTGGCGTTTCTGAATCAACTCAATCGGGAACATTTAATCACGCGCTCGGAGCAAACCGAACTCGATGCGCGGCTGCGGAGTTACGAACTCGCCTTCCGCATGCAGGCCCATGCGCCGGAAACGGTTGACCTTTCGCAAGAGTCGGCCGCCACGCAGCGCTTGTATGGCATGGATCAAAAAGAGACCGAGGTTTTCGGCCGTAACTGTTTGTTGGCTCGGCGGCTTGTCGAGCGCGGCGTGCGGTTCGTGCAACTGTACCACGGCGCCGGCAGCAAGTGGGACGCCCACTCGGGCATCGAGGCGAATCACACGCAAATGTGCCGCGAGATGGACTTGCCCGTGGCGGGGTTGCTCAAAGACCTCAAGCAGCGCGGCTTGCTCGACGAAACGCTAGTGATCTGGGGCGGCGAGTTCGGCCGCACTCCGCAAAGCGAAAAAGGGGACGGACGCGACCATAACCCCACCGGCTTTACCATGTGGATGGCCGGCGGCGGCGTCAAAGGGGGCCAAACCATCGGTTCAACCGATGAGCTGGGCTTGCACGCCATCGAAACCCGGCTGCATGTGCATGACCTGCACGCCACGGTGCTACATCTGCTGGGCATAGACCACATGAAGCTGGTCTATCGCCACAAGGGGCGTCCCGAACGGCCTACGCAGAACGAAGGCGAAGCGTACCGCAAAATCGTCGGCTAACGCCGTGGCCGCGCGCTGTCGGCGAGGCGCAAGCAACTCGCCTAGAGCGTATTCCATCGAGGTGGGATAAATTCTTCAGTGTGGTCCACTCGCTCCGCGAGTGGATTTCGCACTCGCGGAGCGAGTGCGCCACTCTGGGGGCGTCACACCTGCGTGAAATGCGCTCTAAATCGCCGCTAAGCCTTGGGCGAGCGATTCACATACGAACTCGGGCGACTCGATTCCGACCGAGAGGCGAATCACGCCGCCGTCGATTCCCAACTGCTGCCGCTCCTCAGCCGATAGCCCCCGATGGCTGGTCGTTTCCGGATGGCTTAGCGTGGTCGAGGCTTCTCCCAGTGACGGACAAAACGGAATGTGCTGCGCCGCGGCGATGAAGCGATCGGACGCCGGCCGCCCTCCGCGCAGACGAAATGACACGATCGAACCGAACCGCGGTCCAAACTGGCGAACCGCCAGCGCATGGGTGGGATGCGAGTCGATCCCCGGATAAAAGACTTGGGCGACTTCCGGCCGTTCCGCAAGAAACCGCGCCGCATGCAAAGCGTTCGCGCAGGCGCGCTCCATGCGAAGATGCAACGTGGTTAAGCCGCGGAAGGCCAGCCAACAATCCATCGGGCTGGAGTTAAGCCCCCAGGCCGAGACCACGCCGGCCATACGATCCCAAATTGCTTGCCGACCGCACAGTAGACCTAGAATCACATCGCTGTGGCCGTTCATCATCTTGGTCAGACTTTCTTGGACCAGGTCGGCGCCGTGCTCCAGAGGACGATAGACGACCGGCGAAGCGAACGTGTTATCGACCAGAAGCAGCGCTCCGTAGGCGTGAGCGAGCTCGGACAGCGCCGGCACATCCGCCACTTCGAGCAGCGGATTGGCGATGGTTTCGACCACCACCAGCCGCGTGTTGGGCCGCATCGCCGCGGCTGCGTCTTCCAGGTCACAAGGATCGAACAGCGAACTTTCCACGCCCCACCGCGCCGCCTCTTGCGTGAGCAAGAACCGGCTTTTGCCATAGAGCAACTTGCTCACCACGACGTGATCGCCCGGTTTTAGCAGCGCCAGCACCGCCAGGGAGATCGCCGCCATGCCGGAACTGGTGGTGATGGCCCGGTCTGCGGCGTGCAATTGGCGGCATTTCTCGGCCAACATCGTCGCATTCGGGTGACCATCGCGCTGATACACATAACCGGGTAGCTCACCCCCCAGCATGCGGTCGGCTTCCTCCGGCGACGAGCAGCGATAAACCGAAGCCAGGTAAAGCGGCGGACTGAGCGACTTGGGCGACTCGGGCAAATCCGCCGGCGTTGGGCAAAGATCGTCAGGCTGCAAAGGCATGGTTAAGGCCGTGGTGGGGAGTGTTTTGTAGAGTTGCGTTGTTTGCGAAGTTAGGGAATTTTGAGCTGGGGCAGCACTAAGGCCCCCTCTGTAGATGAACCGGGATATCCCTACGCCCATTGGTGATTCGCCCCAACGGGGGATGACATCCGTGGAAACCGGCTTCAACTCGTTCAGGCAACTTACGGCGACTTTTCCGGTTTTAGTGATTGTAGCGGCACTGTTCTGCCGATGGAGGAGAAGCGCCTTTCTCGGTTGGCTTGCGCCGCCGTAATCGCCGCGTTGTTTCACCACGCGGGCATGCGGCGACGTCCTAAAGTTGGGTAACAGGCGTCCAGAAGCGTTGTAACACGAAGTGACGCATTCTGAGAGATCGTTCGCTGCCAAAAGGAACGTATGACGGCCGCTTCGCACGTAATTTCGCCCGAAACAACGACCCCCCCACGCGGCGCGTCCGCCGTGGTCGATCCGCAACTGGTCGAAGATACGCGGCGCGAGATTCGGGCAATTATCCAAGAGATCACGCAACTTTCGCAGTCAGACACATCGCTTGAGGACTTTTGCGAGGGTTATCTCACGCGCGTGGTGTCGGCGCTGGCCGCAGTGGGGGGTGCGATTTGGCTGGTCGACGAGAACCGCCGTTTGCGCCTCCAGTACCAGGTGAACCTGGCGCGAACGGGTCTGGCCGAAAGTGAAGAAGCGCAACTCCGGCATAGTTTGCTGCTGGATAAAATCGCCGCCGCGGGGCAACCCACGCTCATTCCGCCGCAGTCGGGTTTCGACTCCGAGGAGGCGAGCAACCCCACGCCCCACTTGTTGATTGTCGGTGTGGTGAAGTTGGAGCAGCGCGTCGAAGCCGTCGTGGAAATCTTCCAGCGAGCCGGCGGCGGGCCGACCACCCATCGCGGTTACCTGCGGTTTTTGAACCAGATGTGCGACCTGGCGGCCGACTTCCTCAAGAACCGCCAGTTACGCCATTTGCACGACCGCCAGGCGCTTTGGGAGCAACTCGAACAATTTACCCGCGCCGTGCACGGCAGTTTGAATGTCCGTCAAACGGCGTTGGTGGTGGCCAACGAAGGACGTCGTTTGGTCGGTTGCGACCGGGTCAGTGTGGCCCTGGTGCGCGGCCGACGCTGCGTGGTCGAAGCGGTGAGCGGGTTGGATTCGATCGACCGCCGCGCTTCGGAAGTGCGCGCCTTGGGAAAATTGGCCCGCGCCGCGGTGGCGGCGGGCGAACCGCTGATCTTTCAAGGCGATGCGACCGATCTGGCGCCGCAAATCGAACGGGCTTTGCAGGAGTACATCGATCGTTCCTACGCAAAAACCCTTGCGGTGATTCCACTTGCGCCGCAAGCGGAGGACGAGCGCGAAGATGCGCCGCGCCGCACCCGGCGAACTCGGCCATTGGGAGCGCTCATCGTCGAGCAGTTTCACGAACGACGTTTCGAGGAGCCGGTGCAGCGCCGCATCGACACGGTGGCCACGCATGCCGGCATCGCTCTGGCAAAGGCGCAAGAACATTCCCGGCTATTTCTGTTGCCGCTCTGGAAGACGCTCGGCCGTTTGCAATACCTGGTGCAATGCGGCGCCTTGCCCAAGACGTTGCTGGCGGCGGTAGCGCTCGCGGCGGCCGTGGCGGCCATGGTCATCCTGCCGAAGGATTTCACCTTGGCCTCGCGGGGCGCGCTTCAGCCGGTCGAGCGGCGTCATGTGTTCGCCAGCGTCGACGGCGTGGTGACCGATGCGTTGGTCGAACACGGCTCGACGGTCGCGGCGGGGCAAGAACTGGTGCGGCTGCGTAATACCGACCTGGAAGTGGAAATCGCATCGCTATTGGGACAGCAAACCACCACACACGAGCAAATTCTGTCGGTCCAGCGCACCTTGCTCGACAATCCCCGCCTGTCGCCCGAGGAGCGCGAACGGCTTTCGGGCCGCTTGCTCGAACTCCAGGAAACGGCAGCAGGCTTGGAGAGGCAATTGGCGCTGGTGCGTCAGAAAGAAGAACAGTTGATCGTGCGATCCCCGCTTTCAGGGGAGGTAGTCACGTGGCGCGTGCGCGACAAGTTGATGCATCGGCCGATTGAGCGGGGACAATCGCTCGTGACGGTGGTCGACCCGGCCGGCCCTTGGGAGTTGGAGTTGTACTTGCCCGAACGTCGCATGGGACACCTGGTGCGCGCCGCCAGCGCGTACGGGGAAGACCTGCCCGTCACGTTCACCCTGGCGACGCATCCGGGCGAGGAGTTTCACGGCTTCGTCACCGAGGTTCACCGGACCGCCGAAGTGCATGGCGAAGAGGGCAACACGGTGCGGGTGCGTGTGGCGATCGACCGCGAAGCGCTGCCCGATTTGCGCCCCGGCGCAACGGTCAATGCGCGTGTCCAATGCGGCCAGCGGCCTTTGGGCTATGTGTGGTTGCACGAGTTCATTGAAACGATTCAGTCGAAAGTTGTGTTCTGGCTGTAGCGGCCGACCCGCCGCAAGCGGGGCGCCGGCCTTCCAGTGCGTTTGAGGGTGTTTTGTCGCTATGACATTTTGCTTAACCTTGGTCCTTCCGGCCCTGGCGTTGCTTGGTCCGTTGCCTCCGCCTGCCGAGAGCGGCGCCGCGCGCGAAGCGCACCTTCCGGCGTGCCTCGTCTCGCTGGGCGATGACGTACAAGTGCCCGCCTTGGAGTCCGGTCCGCTGGTCGAAGTGCTGGTGAAAGAAGGCGACTTCATCCAATCCAAGGCGCTCCTGGCGCGCATTGACGACGAGCAAGCCCAATTGCAACGTTTTGCCGCCGAGCGGGAGTTGCGGGCCGCGCTGGCGCAAGCCGAAGACGATATCAGCATTCGTTTTGCGCAAGCCTCGCAGGAAGTTTCGGCCGCCGAACTCCAACGCTCGCTGGACATTAACCGCCGGGCAGGGCAGCAAACGGTGTCGGAAGCCGAGATCAACCGGCAGCGATTGGAAAAACATCGGGCCGAATTGCAAATTGACCGCAGCCGGTTAGAGCAGCGCGTGGCGTTGCTCACCGCCGAGATCAAAGAAGCCGAGGTCAAGGCGTCGGAGGCGAGCATGCGCCGTCGCCGCATCCTGGCGCCGCTGGATGGCATGGTGGCCGACGTTTATCGCCGCAACGGCGAATGGGTCAACGCGGGCGATCCGGTCTTACGCCTCGTGCGCATGGACACTTTGCGCGTCGAAGGCTTCGTCGACGCCGCTCGCCACAATCCGGCCGACGTGGCAGGGCGTCCCGTGCGCGTGTTCTTCACCATGGCGGGAGGCCGGCGCGTCGAACTACCCGGGCAAATTGTCTTCGTCAGCCCCGAGGTGCAAGCAGGCAACAAGCACCGCGTGCGAGCCGAAGTGCGCAATCGCCACGAGCAGGGCCAGTGGCTGTTGCGTCCCGGCATGAGCGTCGAAATGACCGTGGCTTGTGCGGCAGGGCAGTAAAACGGCGGCCACGTTCATGTTCTGCCGCCGTCGCGCGGAGCGCGCCGGCGAACTCGATGCGACACAGGAAATCGCTGCGTTATGTCGCTTGCTTCATCGCTTGTCGCTAGCACCACACGACCCCTGGGGCTGCGGATGCGGCCTGATCTGCAAACGCGGCGGCAATGGCGGCAAGGTCGACGTTATTGGGTGGTCAAAGATCCGCTGTCGCTACGGTATTACTGCTTTGAGGACGAAGAATTCGCGCTACTGGAAATGCTCGACGGCCGCGCGAGCCTGGAGCAAATTCAAGACGAATTCGAACGCCGGTTCACCCCCCAGCGGATTTCGCCGACCGAACTCCATCGCTATCTGGCGATGCTCCATCGCAGCGGGCTGGTGATCTCCGACGCGCCAGGACAGGGCCAGGAGCTGATGCGCCGCGGCGATGCGAAACGCCGCCAAAGGCGAGTAGCCGCGCTCTCTCAAATTCTCGCGGCGCGGTTCAAAGGGATTGACCCCGACGGTTTGCTGACCCGGCTCAATGCATGCATTGGCGGGTTCTTTTCACTTCCGGCCGTCGTGATGACTTTGCTCGTGGCGCTGTCGGCCCTGGCGTTGGTGTTTACGCATTTCGACGAGTTCCAAGCCAAATTGCCCACTTTTCAGCAGTTCTTCGCCGCGCAGAACTGGCTGTTGCTGGCGATGACGCTGGCGGCCACGAAAGTGCTGCACGAGTTTGGTCACGGACTGGCGTGCAAGCGCTTCGGAGGCGAATGTCACGAGATGGGGCTGATGTTGCTTGTGTTCACGCCCTGCCTGTATTGCAACGTGACCGACTCGTGGATGCTGCCGAGCAAATGGCGGCGCGCCGCGGTGGCGGCGGCGGGAATGTACGTGGAACTGGTGCTGGCGACGGCGGCGACGTTCCTGTGGTGGTTCACCCATCCCGGCGTGGTGAACTCGCTGTGTTTGAACGTGATGTTTATTTGTTCGGTCAGCACGCTGGCGTTTAACGCCAACCCCCTGTTGCGTTACGACGGCTACTACATTCTTTCCGACTTGCTTGAGATTCCCAATCTGCGGCAGAAGGCTTCCGCGGTGATCAGCCAGGCTTGGACCACCGGTGTGCTGGGCTTACGCACCGCGCCTGATCCGTTCATGCCGCAACGTCGGCGGGGGCTGTTCGCGCTGTACGCTGTCGCGGCAGGAGCGTACCGGTGGGTCGTGACGTTTTCGATTCTGTGGTTCTTGTGGCATGTTCTCGAGCCGTACGGCTTGCAGGCCGTGGGGCAAGCGTTAACGCTGACGGCCGTAGTGGGAATGATCATTCCGCCGGTGGTTCGCGCCGTCGGCTTCGTCAAGGCTCCAGGAAGATGGGAGGCCGTGAAAAAACTTCGACTGACGGCGGCAATCGCCGTAGGCGGCGCCTTGCTGGCGGCGGCGCTTGGCGTGCCTTTGCCGCACTACGTGACGTGTCGTTTGACCGTCCAGCCGCGCGACGCGGCGCACGTGTATGTCGACGCCCCCGGACGGCTGGAAGCGATTCACGCCGCGCCGGGCGATTATGTGTCGGCCGGCGAGCCGCTGGCGACTTTGGAGAATGTCGAACTGCGACTGCGTTTGGAGCAACTGGCCGGTCGTCGCGCCGAACTGCTGACACGGCTCGACGGGCTGCGTCGCGCTGCGTTTCGCGATGAGCAGGCCGCCCAAGAGATTGTGGAAGTCGAAAAAGCCCTACTCGCGCTGGAGGATCAACTGGCCCGGCGGCAGCGCGATCTCGCGCGTTTGACGATCTCCGCCTCCGCGGCGGGAACGATCTTGGCGCCGCCCACCGTGGCGCCGCCGCATCGTGAAGAAGAGCAACTCTCGACCTGGTCGGGATCGCCCTTGGAGCGGGAAAACTTGGGCGCGTTTTTGACCGATGGCGTATTGCTGTGCCAGATTGGCGATCCGCGGAAGTTGGAAGTCGTGCTCGCGATTGATCAGGAACAGATTGAGTTCTTGCGCTCGGGCCAACAAGTCGACGTAGTGCTCCAGCCGCTGCGCACCGAAAAGTTCACCACGCGAATTGAGCATATCTCCCAAGCCGAGATGCAGCAGGCGCCCACCAGCCTTTCCAGCCAAGGCGGGGGAACTTTGCCGACCGCGCCGGACGCCGCCGGTCGGCTTAAGCCGCTCACCGTCACGTATCAGGCGAGTGCGCCGTTAGAGGATCCTGCCGGCGCCATTGTGCCAGGCGCGACGGGCCACGCTCGCGTTCACGCCGGACGTCGCACACTGGGACAGCGCGCTTGGCGCGCCTTCTGCGCCACGTTCAAGAGTTAGCCGGCTTGGGTTTCTCGCCAGGTTTTTACGATACGAACTTCGGGAGCGGAGTTCCATGGCCAGGACATTTCCGTTAACCTCTCAAAAAAGCGAAAAAATTTTTGCTGTTTCATTGCAAAGCCAATCAGAATTCATTAGGTTAACGGCGCACTAATCTTCTTTCTTATCCTGCGGTGCGTTTCATTCTCTTGGGAGCGCGGTCATGTCCGTTCGTTTCTCGGCGGGGCGGCGGTATGCCTTCACCTTGGTGGAGTTGCTGGTAGTAATCGCCATTATTGGCGTTCTGGTGGCCTTGTTGTTACCCGCGGTGCAAGCCGCTCGTGAGGCGGCTCGGCGAAGCTCTTGCACGAATAATCTCAAGCAAATCGGCTTGGCGACGCATAACTATCACGACACATACAAGTCGTTTCCTCCGGGCGGATGGGATTGCCCCAACTGGCCTGCTTCGCCATGCACCGGGTGGAACCAAAACCCTGGTCCTTGGACCACAACCTGGTCGGTCTGCATCTTGCCATTCATGGAACAGCAACCGCTGTATGAAAAGTACGATCAACGGTATCCCAACGTTCATACGGTGAACCAACCCGTTTTGCGTACCTTCATCGAAACCTATCTTTGCCCGTCAGACGTGAATACGAATCGATTGGAGCGACCCGAGAGCGGTCCTGGCAGCGGCATTGACTTTGCCCCCGGTTCGTATGCCGCGGTCTCGGGCGTGGCCACCGTGCGCGGCGGCCCGCACTTTGATGAAGACGCCACACAGAACCAGCAATGGCGCGGCGTAATGCACGCGGTGATTGAAAACTACACGCGCCGGCTTAGCTGCGAGCGGATGTCCGACATCATCGACGGCACCTCACAAACGATCATGGTAGGCGAATACCACACGAAAACGGTCAATCGTCGCCGCCGTTTCTGGGCGTACGCTTACTCGGGCTACAACCAAAGCGGCATTCACTTGGGGTCGCCCACCTCGTTTGGCATTCCCGATTATGACTTGTGCGATAACCTGCCCACGGCGACTCCGCCGGGCGCCGGCGCCCATAACAACGACTGCAAACGCGCCTTCGCCAGCTTCCACCCGGGCGGTGTGAATTTCTGCCTGGCGGACGCTTCGGTGCGGTTCGTCGCCAAGACGATCGACATTCCGATGCTCGCCAATGCCGCGACCATTCAGGGCGGACAGTCGGTTCAGTTGCCGTAACTTTCAAGGATCCTCGAGAGATGCATCGTTGGTTGGTTTTCATGGCGGCGTTACTGGCCGTTAGTGGTTTGAGCGTCACCGGGTGCGGCGATAGCGCGAACTTTGACGTAGCGCCCGTTTCCGGCCAGGTGACCATGGACGGCAAGCCGCTTCCCAAGGCGATTGTCACTTTCATGCCGACCGAAGGCGGAGCCGAACGTCCCGCCTCCGTCGGTGCGACGGACAGCCAAGGCCGCTTCACCTTGCGCACCTCCACGGGGCACATGGGCGCCATTCCCGGCATGCACAAAGTGATGATCGTGGCCGCTTCGGAAGTGCCGGAAGGTCAGTCGCTTCCGGATGACTATTCCCAATGGCGGGAAGTGGAAAACCCCATTCCCACCAAGTACAGCGGAACCGACACGGACCTGAGCTACACCGTTCCGCCCGAAGGCTCCAACGCGGCCAACTTCGAAATTCAAGGCGACAAAAAGTAACACGTGGCCAAGGTGCGACGCGGGACGGTTGTTTGGGTCGCACGGCATCTCAGGCAAGTCGCATCCAAACCCAACGGCGCACGCCACATGGCGTGCGTCTTTCCGTTTCGTCGCCGAGCCGACGCTTGTCCGAAGCGCGGGCCGTGTGCGGCGTCGAGAGGATTCGTCCAATGATGTACCTCGAAATCCCTTGATTGCGCTCTTATGTCGCCAAGGCGGGCGAACCGTGCGAAAATGCGGGTCGAACAAAACGCGGCGCTCGTGATTACGCTACTCGTAGTTTCGTGCGCACTCCGGTAGCATTTTTTGCCATTGTCCTCCCATGAACCTGAACAAGCGATTCTCATTTTCAATACTCCAGGCGTTCCTTATCTTGACGATTGTGGCACTGGCCGTGTCGCACGTCGCGATGTTTCGGAGGTTGCAGCAAGCTCGCGAACAAGTACGCCAAGCCGAGGCGGAGATCGATATCGTTCGTAAGGAATACGGTTACCTTCGGGGCGAGGATCCTGGCAAAATCCACATCGTTCGCATCCAAGCAGGCGAACGGCAGCGGGAAGTTCGTGTGCGCATGCGCATTCCGCCGGGGCAAAAGTTGATGCTCAATATCGCCGATACCAGATTTTCTCCTCAAGGAGAGCCGGTCAGTTGGAAACCCACACAATCGATGTCAATGAATAACTGGAGTCAGGGGGCGGATGTGATTCTCCGCTGGACGTGGGAGCACGATGACCAAAACGTTCGCCGCTTTAGGGCTTGGACGGATTCCCAAACTTTGTTCGATTATCGTTTAGAGGAATGGGAGGAAACAGATTTCCCGTATTCGGTGGGAGGTTCGCTTGGCGAGGGGGAGCAATCCTTTTCGCCAGACGGGACCATTCGATTCACCGCGTTTTGGAATGACGAGACACGGCGCGGTTTTATATTCTGGATGGAGCCAACGCAGCGCTGGGCGGAGCGCCGCGAAGCGGAAGCCCATAATGCGAACGCGATTGCCGAGTAGTCGCGAGTTTGCCGCCGGCCAGCCTTGTCAGTCGTGAATGCGGGGTTGATAATGCCTGCATGTTCTTCAACGGCAAGCGACGTTTCGAAGCGGCGATCGAAGACTTTCGCCAACAGCGGCCCGGGTTGCAAGACTTGTTCTTTCAACGGGCCGGCGCCAGCGGCCGGCCGCGCGGTTTGCGCTGGGTGCGCTGCGAGTTTCATGGCGAACCGCTGTTCGCCCGCGACCCCACCAGCGGCCAGTTGCAGGGGTTATTGGGTGTCTCGGTGAGCTTCGAAGCGATCGAAGGCGGCGGCATGGAGGAGGTGGAAGCGGTGGGCAATGTGCGGGCGGCCACGGCGGTTTTTCGTTTGGCCGACAACGGCTGGACCACCGACGGCCGCACGGTGTTCAACCTGGATCCGCAACAAACGATTGACCACTTTCGCCTGACGTTGGTTGAACCGGGCTAAGTCGGTTTGCGGTGCGTCTCTTCTTTGTGAAACCAGGTCTTATGAGTTCCGACTCGTCGCTCCCGTCGCCCAACACTCCGACGCCTTCTTGGACCTTTCAAGATCAAGATGAGGTCTACGCGGCTGAAGTCGCCCCGGTGGCGGGTTATCGTCCCGGCGGGCTGACCGCCGTGTGCATCATCGCCATCATCTTGGGAGCCATGGGAGTGTTTACGGCCGGCTCAAGCGGTCTGGTCGCGCTGTTTGGCGGACAAATCCAGCAGTGGCAAACGAACATGGGCACGGCCGGCGGCCCGGCCGAGATGCGCGACTTGCAGGAAGAAATGAATGCGAAGACCTCGGCCATCATGAATCGTTTTCGGGTTGTGAATGTGACGCTGGCGTTGTTTCACTTCTTGCTGGCCGGAGCGCTGCTGTATGGAGGCGTCCAAGCCCTTAAATTACGCGAGCGCGGCCGCAAGATGCTCTGGCGGGCCTGCGCCGTGGCGATTGTGTTTGAGTTCGTGCGGGCCGTGCCGCATACGTTAATGCAGCTGGAGAACATGGCGCTTATGGAGGATTATTTTCCGCGCCTCATGGAGGCTTCGGCGCCGGGTACGCAAGGCGAGCAAATCGCAGCGTTCGGGAAAATGATGGCCCGGTTCTCGATCATCATGGGGTGGGTCTTCTTTTTCGGCTGGATGTTCATGAAGCTGGCCTACTACAGCGTGACCCTGCGGTATATCGCGAAACCAGAAATTCGCGCTCTGTATCAGCCCGACTCGATTCCGTAGGCGGAACGACTGCCGCGCCGGCGAACTTGGCGTTTTCGCCCCGCACTTGTGTTCCGGGTGCTTAACCCTCTGGCGCCCTCGCAACGCAACTGTGCAAAAACTTGCCAGCTACTGCCTGTTTTTTCACACGCGAACGGTGATAAAATCGTGGTTTTCTAAGCGATTTTGCATGTTGCGCTGCTTTTGCCGGCATTGGCGCCGCGGTTGCTAACCTCCTCGTGGGCGCATTTTCTTTGTCTCACCTTGTGGAGCCAGGAGTAGTTTCCCCATGCCGGCCATTCTTCCGTGTGAGCGTGATTCCGACCTGCGGCGGAGAATTGTGAACTTTCTCCACCAACGACACGTTCCCAGCTTGCGGACGATCGAAGTGGACGTTCAAGAGGGCGTTGTGACCATGCGCGGCGGTGTGGACTCGTTCTATCACAAACAACTGTGCCTGAACTGTTGCCAGCGCGTGGCGGGGGTCGTTCGGTTGGTTGATGAGATCCAAGTCAACTAGCCTTCGGGGCAAGTTTTATCAACGCGGGGTGAAGTTCTTTACCATGCGGCGCCTGTCGCAGAGGGCGTAGTTGGCGGTAATCGCCAGCGCACGCCGCATGAGGAAGTGGGACGATCCTATCGCCGTCTGGGGTACGGCGGGGTTGGGGCCTCGCTTCGTTCCGTTGGCTAGGCGTGCTTTCCGGCCGTTGGCTAGGCTCGCTTTCCGGCGAACAGGGTCTTCCCTTCACCAGGGGCCGATAATCCAGTCCAGCACGGCTAAGGTCAACAAGCCAGGCAACGCACTGAGCATGCCGAGCAAAACGACCTTCGCGGTGGTACGGCCTTCGGCTTTGCGGGTCCACATGTAAGCCGCCACGCCTCCCAAACTTCCCGCCACGGCTTGCACCACAACTCCGCCCACGATGCCGTAAAAAAACGCCGCGAGCAGGGCTGGCAAAAACGCTTCGACGCCGCTTTGGTACCCCACAAAGGGAATTGGAAAGCGAAACACTAAGGCCACGAAACCGGCCGAGGGGAACGAGGCGAACACGGCCACCATCGCCCCAAGCAACATGCATCGCCACACGCTCGGGCGGCGCGGACCGGCCTCGCTGCTCGGTTCATGCCTTGACTCGGGCGCCACCGACGGCGGATGGTACGGGTTGGACTCGGTCATACGCGTCGCCCTGGTCGCCTGAAATGCGATGATAACGTCACTCTCAAGTTACCCGACGTTGCGCGCGAGAAGGAAGATTGCGTTCGCCATTCGGGCGCCTTGGCTCGCCTGCTGGGTGGTGCGGCCTCCCTCTTTTAGAGTAATTGCGGAAGACGGAAATTCAACTATCGTCCGAGAAGCGATTCTCTCGCGCGAGTCACTCTCTTTGTTGGGCCCAAGATCGCGGTGATGCAGCGCCTTGCGTCGATGGCGCTGAGGCATCACTGCGCGATGCTGTGGATCCACCCCGCTCGTTCTTCTCAGGCACGATTATGAAAACGTCGCCCTCGTGGGTTGTGTGGACGCCGGGATTGTTGCGCCGGTCGGTTCGCTCAAAAGCGCGGAAGCTCCGTCGAAACGTGATGCGGCCTCGCCGAGCGCGTTGGATGACGCCGGAGAAGCTGGAAGACCGCCGTTTGATGGCCGGAGACTGGCGCAATCCTGTGCTGCCGGAAGATGTGAACACGAATGGGTTCATCGGGGTGGAAGATTTGGCAGGAGTGGTCGTGGCGTTGCGTGAACGAGGCAATCCGCACAATTTAACCATTCCGCCGCAGGCCCCGTTTGTTCCGCCGCCGTACGTTGATGTGAACGGCGACGATGTGGCGGCCGTGAACGATTTGCTGCTCATTGTGACGCAAATTCGTGATGGCATTCCGCTGAATCCCCCGGTATTCCAAGCGGGGTTAATGAATGACACGCCCCCGGACACTATGGACGGCGTCACGTCTGATGCGACCATTGCAGGGCAGATCACGGCGAACCTGCACGCGGGGACGCATGTGCTCGCACGACTCGATGGGGGACCATGGACCAATTTGCCCCTTGGCAACAATGGTTCATTTACCTATTCGCCCGCGCTTGCGGGCGATGGCTCGCAGAACGGCATGCACCAGGTGCTGCTGATCGCACAAACCTGGGGCGGGGCGCCCGTGCCCCAGACGATCAGTTTTGAATTCGTCGCGGGCGATGGCGTGTCGCTCCAACCGATCGAACCGCTGAGCGTCGTGGCGGGACGCACGGTGGAGACTCCGCTCGTCGCCTCGTCGCCCAATGGGCCGGTCACGTTCATGCTCGCCAGCGAGACGCCGCTTCCTAAAGGGCGGCTACGCGCCGACGGCGTGCTGGAGTTCACTCCTTCGGCCGATGATGTAGGCGCCTACCAGTTTGAAATCGTGGCCAGTGACGGAGAAGGCGAAACGCGCCGGACCGTCGCGCTGGAGGTCACGCCGGATCCGATCGGCACGACGCGCCTCTCGGGCAAGGTGCTCGATACGCAATCGCAACCGATTGTGGGACTGCGCGTCTCGCTCGGCGCTATGAGCGTGCTCACCGGCGCGAGCGGCGAGTTCTCGATTGACGCTGGCTCCGCCGGCCCGTTCATCGGCGATACGCTGCGATTTCATGGCAATGAACTGGCGGGCGACAAGGCGTATCCCTTCGTGGCCGAAAAACTGGAACTGATGTTCGGCCATGAGGTGTTCCTGGGCGTGTTGAACGAGATCCGCCGTCCGGTGTATTTGCCCGTGCTGGACGTGGCGGGCGGAACACAAATCAATCCGGCGCAGGACACCACGGTGTCGCAGGAGGTGGCTCCGGGCGAAACGGCCGAGGTATTCGTCGAGGCGGGCACCCTGTTCAATCAGCAAGGTTCGCCCTTCCAAGGCGTGTTGAGCATCACGGAAGTCCCGCCCGATTTGACCCCCGCGGCGCTTCCCAACAATCTGTCGCCGTCGCTGGTGGTGACCATTCAGCCGGGTGAAATGACGTTCGCGACGCCGGCGCCAGTTGCGTTTCCCAATCGCGACGGTTGGGCGCCGTTCGTGCCGATGGATTTGTGGTCGATCAATCCCGTGACGGGCGAGTTCGACGACGTGGGCGATGGATTCGTCACGCCCGACGGCTCGCGCGTCGTGACCACCTCGGGCGGCATTCGCAACAGCAGTTGGCACTTCTTCGTACCGCGCATCCCGCGCATCACCATTGACGACGACGACTGCGGCTGCGACGACTGCGAAAAGCAAGGCGCATCCAACTCGGCGGTGAGCTTTGGCACAGGCGCCATTACCGAGTCGCACGCGCTGCCGGTGTACTCGTCGCTCGGCCAATGGCGCGGTGTGAGTCTGGTGTATGACTCGCTCCGGGCCGACCCACGGCGAATCTTTCATGGTTCGGCCGACAACGTGCCGGAAGGCGTCTTCGGCGACCCCGGGGCGACGCGCATCATCGCTTCGGCTTCGGTGAATGTGAACGGTGTCGACGTAGCGGCGCCCGGTTTCGCTCAACCCGGACAGTTCGGGCTTCTCGGCGGCGAGAACTTCTTCGACGTGCCCGCAGGCAACGGCCGACTCGACGCGGCGCTGATGATTGATCTCTCCTCGCAACCTACAGGAGTGTATCCCTATCAGGTGACGGCCGGCGTGTACGGTTTCATGGACGACCGCTTCAACGGCAGCTCGCAGCGCGTCAACGGCATGTTGGTGCATGTGAACGGCATGCAAAGTCCGTTTGGCGCGGGATGGGGCCTGGCGGGGTTGCAGTCGCTCATGGAAGGGCCCGACGGAATCGTGGCGATTATCGACGGAGACGGTCAGAACTTGCAGTTCACGCCTTCAACCGAGGCGGGCTTCGGGCAGTATGGCGCGCCGCCGGGTGATTTCTCCAAACTGGAAAAGCTCGGCGATGGTTCGTTCCGGCGCACACTGCCCGACAAGATGGTCTACGAGTTCAATGCCCAAGGCCGGTTGACCGTCGAGCGCGACCGCAATGGCAACGAGACGCACTATCAGTATGACGCCGCGGGAAATCTGACCAAGATCATCGACCCCGTGGGGCTGGAAACGACGTTGGCTTACGCCAACGGCAAAGTGACTTCGATGACCGATCCGATCATTCGCGTCACGCAGTTGCACTACGACGCGGCGGGCAATCTAACCCGTCTTGTGAACCCTGACGGATCGGAGCGCCGGTTCGAGTACGATGCGCGCCATCATTTGACGGCCGAGGTGAACGAGCGCGGCTTCCGCGAGACGAACGAGTATGACGCCTTCGGCCGCGCCACCCGCGCCGACCGGCCCGACGGCTCCTCGGTGGAGATGACGCCGCTGGCGGTGCGTGGGTTGTACGCTTCGTCGCAGTCGAGCAATCCGATGAACCCGCCCGCCGCGGTGCGCACGCTCGGCGAGTCGGTCTACGTGAGCGACTCGGGCAACACCATTCGCACGCAACTGGATGTGGAGGGGCAGTTGATGGCGGAGCGCGACTCGATTGGCCCGGTCGGCTTTGTACAGCGGGATTTCCGAAACCTGGTCGCGCTTTCGGTCAATGCGCGCGGCAATGTCACGCAGTACGGTCACGATGACCGCGGCAACATCACGTCCATTCGCGACGAGATCGGCGGTTTCGGCGGCACGG
Organism: Planctomycetota bacterium; assembly: GCA_963204915.1. GTDB lineage: Bacteria > Planctomycetota > Planctomycetia > Pirellulales > Pirellulaceae > JAHWKS01. Next base: position 19,678 of record CAUJHS010000089.1, read on the forward strand.
AAGCGGAAAGCGAAATTGGCGATGGCGCGCTGCATTACGAGTATGACTTCGACTTTAGCCAGCTTACACGCCGCGTCGATGAATTGGGCCGAGAGATTCTGTTCACGATCGATCCCATGAACGGAAACACGTTGACGCGCACGGAAGTCATCGGGGCCGCGGGCGGCGGCGACGACTTGGTCACGCAATACACCTACACGGCTCACGGTCAGATGGACACGATGACCGACGCGTTGGGCCGTGTGACCGATTATGATTACGACGCGCTGGGCCGGCTGGTGTCGATTACCTTCGCCCTCGGAACCGCCGAGGAAGCCACGCAAAGCTACGAGTACGACGCCGCGGGAAATCTCGCCGCCAGCATCGACGAATTGGGCAACCGCACGGAGTTCGAGTACGACACGCTCAACCGCCTGCGGCGCGTGACCGAAGCCGATCCCGATGGCGCAGGGCCGCTCACGTCGCCCGTCACGCAATACTTCCACGACGCCGCCGGAAACGTGGTGCGCGCGATCGACGCACGCGGCAACGAACTTCTCTACACCTACGATTCGCGCAACCGGTTGGTCACCGCGACCGACCCCAACGCAGGCGTGACGCGGTATGAGTACGATCTGGCGGGCAACGTGACCAAGATGATCGACCCGCTAGGGCATGAAACGCAGTACGTGTACGATGCCCGCAACCGACTCTTGGAAACGCACGACGCCGATGGCGGCGTGACGCGCCGCGCGTATGACCTGGACGACAACCTGGTGCAAGTCACCGACCCCAAGGGGAACGTCACGGAGTTCGAGTACGATGCGCGCAATCGCATGTTCCGCGAGATCCAGCTCTCGCCAGAACCGGGCGGCGGCATGAGTGAAGTCTCGCGAACGTTCATTTTCGATACGGTCGATAACCTCCTGTCGCTGCATGACCGCAACGGCCGCGTCATCAACTACGCATACGATGATGTGGACCGGATTGTCTCCGAATCCTGGAGCGGCGGCGTGAACGAGGTGCAACATACCTATGACGCGGTGGGCAACTTGCTCTCGGTGACCGATCAGTTCAGCACACTGACTTTCACCTACGACAGCCGCAACCGGGTCAAGACGATTGACAACGCGGGAACGCCGGACACGCCCAACGTAGTGTTAACTTACTCGTATGACGACGCCAACAACGTGCTTTCGGTGGCCGACGCCATCAGCGGCGTGGCGGCTGGCATGAGTCAGTACGCCTATGACGCCCTGAACCGCATGACGCGCATCTCGCAAAACGGAACGGGCGTGACCGACAAACGCGTCGACTTCAAATACAACCCGCTCGGGCAGTTCGCCACGATCGATCGTTTTGTCGACCTCGCCGGTGCGCAACCTGTCGTGCAAAGCGTGTATAGTTATGACGCTCTGAACCGCCTGACGAGCCTGCAACATCAAGACGGCGGCAACAACGTGGCGTTTTACAATTTCACGTTCGACGCCGCCAGCCGCGTGACGCAAATCGAAACCATCGACGGCGCGACCACCTACACGTACGATGATCGCAATCAGTTGAACGGCGCCAACCATGCGGACATCGCCAACCCAGATGAAACGTATGTTTACGACGCAAGCGGCAATCGCGTCTCATCGCACCTTCACGGCGGAGGATACGTTGTTGACGCCCATAACCGTCTAACTTCCGACGGAACGTATCTCTACGCGTACGACGCTGAAGGAAACCTCGTGATGCGCACCGAGATCGGCACGGGCGCCGAGCGTGAGTTCCACTGGGACCACCGCAACCGACTGAGCACGATCATCGACACGGACGGCGCCGATGTCCAACAACAGCGCATCGACTTCACCTACGATGCGCTCAACCGCCGGAAGTCCCGAACCTGGACCGATGGCGTGGATCAAGACATCGCCCACTTTGTGTATGACCGCGCCAACGTGCTGCTCGACTTTGTGGATGACGACGGGGCCGGCCCCGGCGCGGCGCAACTATCTCAGCGATATCTGCACGGTCCGGCCGTCGATCAGGTGCTTGCACAAGACGACGGCGCCGGGGAAGTGCTGTGGATGCTGGCCGATCACTTAGGAACCGTGCGTGACTTGGCCGATGACGACGGCTCGATTCTCAATCACCTTAAGTATGATTCGTATGGCAACCTGATCGACCAAAGCAATGCGGCGTTCGCCACGCGTTACGGCTTCGCAGGCCGTGAGTTCGACCGCGACGCGAATCTGTACTACTTCCGCAGCCGCTTCTACGATGCATCGCTGGGGCGCTTCATCAACGAAGACCCGATCGGGCTGAGAAACGGCGAAAGCTCGCTCTATGTGTATGCAGGGAGTTCACCCATCAGCGCCGTCGACCCACTGGGAACGTGCAGGATCGAGATCTTCTTCCAGAAATTGGACCGTCCGACAGGCCTGAGCAACACGCTTAACAAGGTATCTAACTTGTTTGGTCAAGGAAACCAGTTTCCCACCACCATCTATCATACCCACGTGGTCTTTAGTGATACGCATGGTCAGTCCACGGCGGAAGGCGTTCCAACAGGTTTCCCGTCGCTGAAGGGCAAGTTAGAACTTGGTGTGTACCCATTCAATCCGAAGCAACAAAGCGATTTACGCCATCCTAACGCGCCCCATTCCGTGGTGTTCGATAGCGGCAACGACTGTCCCTGTGATAAGTACAAAGATGCGATCGACAAGTTAGTCAAACAATTGAGCGGTAAGTACGACTATAGCCCTATGGGTCGGGGCAATACTCGCACGAGCAACAACGTACCGGCTGAGGTTGTTCAAGAACTGCAAAAGCAGTTTCCCAATGATAAGTTCACCTTGCCGCCCGTTCCTAATGGCGGCGACGCGCCAGGTTACGGCCAGCGGATTCAACGCTAGATCGCGTTTCACGCAGGTGCGACGCCCCCAATGTGGCGCACTCGCTCTGCGAGTGGTTTCCGGCACTCGCGGAGCGAGTGCACCATATTAAAAAAGAGGTCAGCACACCTCATTGAAATACGCTCTAAGACGTGGACTCTGGCGCGTTGAGTCGCACGATGACGCCTTCGTTGGCTTCGAGGGGAATGGCGTCTTGGACCGTCGCGCCTTCGCGGTCCTGGTTCGTTGAAAGAAGCGTCTTGCCGCGCAGGCCGGCCTCGGCGAAAGTGGCCGGCTGGGCGCTAAAGTTGAGTGCGACGAGCAGTCGTTGTGCAGCGTGTTCTCGCTGGTACACCAGAAGTTGATCGCTGCTAAAGCGCGACGTATACGCTCCCGACTCGAAGGCTGGCTCGGCCGCGCGTAATTGGAGAAGTCGACGATACAGATGGAGCATCGAGCGAGAGTCTTGCTGCTGCGCCGCCACGTTGCATTGCGCAAAGTTCTCGGCTATCGGCAACCACGGCGTGACCATGGAAAAGCCGGCGTGGAGCGCAGCGCTCCATTGCATCGGCGTGCGTTCGGGGTCGCGGCCCAGGCCCAGCCCCGGCACGTTACGCTCCCAAGGATCATGCACGCGTTCGGGAGGAATCGGCACATCGCACATGCCTAACTCATCGCCGTAGTACACCGTGGCGGTGCCTCGCAGCGTAAGCAATAGCATCGCCGCCACGCGCGCCTGGGCCGGTCCTAAACGACTGGCGACGCGCGAGTTGTCATGATTGCTTAGCACCCAGTTCGGCCAATGAGCGCCCGCCAGCGCCGCTTCGTACGTGTCGATGACCGCGCGGACTTGCTGCGGGTCCCACGTCGTGCGCATCAACTGAAAGTTGAACGGAAAATGAATGCCCGCTTCGTAGTAGGGAATCAATCGCGGCAGCGGCAGGTACGCTTCGCCAATGAGAAGCGGCTCGCCATACGCGGCGGCTAACTGCCGCATGCGGCGCAAGAGGTCGGGCAGTTCCGGTTGATCGCGCGAGAACAAATGCAGCTGTTGATGATACGGGTCCTGGCCTGGACGCCAATCGGGGTTGGGCGGGTCGTCGCGGAATTGCTCGTCTTTGATGAGCCGCGACACCGCGTCAACCCGGAAACCATCGACGCCGCGATCAAGCCAAAACCGCATCACGTCAAACATGGCTTGCTGCAATTCGGGCGAGCGCCAGTTCAGGTCGGGCTGCTGTTTCAAGTACGAGTGAAGATAATACTGCCCGGTGGCTTCATCCCATTCCCAGGCGCTGCCGCCAAAGACGCTGATCCAGTTGTTGGGCGGTCCGCCGTCGGGGGCTGCGTCGCGCCAAATGTACCAGTCGCGGCGAGGATGGTCGCGCGAGCTGCGCGATGCGACAAACCACGGATGGAAGTCGCTGGTGTGGTTCGGCACAAAATCAAGGAGCAGCCGCAAGCCCTGCCGATGTGCTTCGGCCAGCAAGCGATCAAAGTCCGCTAACGTGCCGAACAGGGGGTCAATGTCGGTATGGTCGGTCACGTCATATCCGAAATCGACCATCGGCGAGGGATAAATCGGCGAAAGCCACACGCCGCTAACGCCCAACCACTGACAATACTTGAGACGCTCGGTAATCCCGGCCAGATCGCCCACACCGTCGCCGTTGGAGTCTTGAAACGAGCGAGGATAGATGTGATAAATTGCGCCGCGTTGCCACCAGTGCATAGCCGTTCCTTAGGGAGAATTCGCGGGAAAGACAACGTTGGAATGCATGCGGCAAATGATGTGCCGGAGAACATTCCCCATCGCATGCTAACTCTGCGGTGTTCCCTTTGAGAACCCAGCCGAGCGCGGTATGATACCGCCCAGAGATGCGGCCTGGAGGCCGCCGTCTTGAGGTCGCCGACGGTCGAGCATGGCCGCGGCCGCGGTTCTTGTGGCGCTTTCCTTTGACGTAACATGACTGCCTTTCGTATTGAAAAAGACTCGATGGGCGAGGTTCAAGTCCCCGCTCAAGCGTATTACAGCGCACAAACTCAACGGGCTGTGGAAAACTTCCCGGTGTCGGGTTGGCCGCTTCCGCCGGCGCTCGTGCGGGCCATGGGCCTGGTGAAGTACGCCGCCGCGGTCGCCAATCGGGATTTGGGCAAGTTAACGGGTTCGGGCAAGAATCCGCTGAGCGATCAACAAGTCGAAGCGCTGCTTCAGGCGTGCCAGGAAGTCTATGAAGGCAAGTTCGACGGCGAGTTTCCGATCGATGTGTTCCAAACCGGATCGGGCACATCGAGCAATATGAATGTGAATGAGGTCATCGCCAACCGCGCGATCGAACTGACCGGCGGTGATCGGCTGGACCATAAGCACAAGCCGATTCACCCCAATGACCACGTGAACATGGGGCAAAGCACCAACGACACCTTTCCCACGGCGATTCACGTGGCGGTGGCGGCGCAAATCAAGAACGACTTGATTCCCTCGCTCCAGCGTCTGCAGCAAGTTCTGGCGCAAAAGGCGAACGACTGGGATAAGATCATCAAGATCGGTCGTACGCATTTGATGGACGCTACGCCCATTCGGCTGGGGCAAGAATTCGGCGGCTTCGCCCGGCAGTTACAACTTTCTGTCGAGCGGGCCGAACAAGCGATTCAGCCCGTGTTGGAACTGCCCGTGGGCGGCACGGCGGTAGGAACGGGCATTAATACGCACCCGGAATTTGGCTCGCGCGTGGCGAAGGTTTTAGCCGACAAGACCGGCATTCCGTTCATCGAAGCGGTGGACCACTTCGAAGCGAACGCCCAGCGCGACGGCCTGGTTCACTGCCACGGCCAATTGCGCACCATCGCCGTGACGTTGATGAACGTGGCGAACAACATTCGCTGGATTGGCTCGGGGCCGCGCTGCGGGTTCTTTGAAGTGATTCTGCCCGATCGCCAGCCCGGCAGCTCCATTATGCCCGGCAAGGTCAACCCGGTGATGTGCGAAAGCATGATGCAGGTAGCGGCCCGGGTGATGGGCAACGACCAAACGGTCGCCCTCTCGGGCGCCGCAGGCGGTCAGTTCCAGTTGAACATCATGATGCCCGTGATGGGGCACGCCACGTTGGAAAGCATTCGTCTGCTGGCGGCAGTCACGCGGTCCTTTGTCGACTTCTGCGCCGAAGGGCTCGAAGCCAATGTCGCCCAATGCGAAGCGTCGGTCGAAAAGAGCCTGTCGATGGCTACAAGCCTGAACCCGCTCATCGGCTACGAGCACGCCGCCAAGCTGGTCAAGAAAGCGTTCACCACGGGCCGCACCATTCGCGAGCTATGCCTGGAGGAAGGCATCCTTCCCGAGGCCACGTTGAACGAAGCGCTCGACCCCATGTCGATGACCGAGCCGCAACCGTAGGCAACCGTTACCCCAAGGGCCGAAGGAGAACCGCAAAGCCTGCCAAATCTTGGTTGGCTTCGCCACGTAAAACCGCCTTGCCGCGCCGTGATTCTTTTCTCCTTGATTGAGGCACATTAGCTCCTTCGCCCTTTGTTCTCTGTTTGACTGTGTACTTCAATCTTTTCTTGCGAGGAGCCGGCTATGCGTGAGATGAATCGTACGTGGATCGCGTTGGTGCTTCTGGCGATGCCCCTGGCGGCGCCGGTTCGCGGACAGCGCCCAGCGCAGGGCGCCGCCGATCACCGCACTGCCGTGCAGGCGGTGTTCCAGTTGTCGCAAACCGCGGCGACGATGGAAGATTACACGACGATGATCGACGAATGCCAACGACTCATGGCGGAGCCTGGTTTGGCGCCGGCCCATCAAGCGTATTTAAAGCAACTTGGTTCGTGGGCATTGAACCGCCGCGGCGAAGCGCGCTCCGAGGAATCGGCCGCCAAGGCCGAGGCGGGCGACACCGAAGCCGCAGCGCAACTCGATACTCAGTCGCTCGAAGACTTTAATCTGGCCCTGGAATGGGATCCCACGCGTTGGAAAGCGTTTCACAATCGGGGCGTCAGTTTCGCTATGACGCACGACTACGACAAAGCCTTGGCCGACTTCGACCAGGCCCTACGCTTGAAGCCCACCTACGCCAACACGTGGTTCAATCGCGGAGAAATCCATTACGAGCAAGGCAAGTACGCCGAAGCGATTGCCGATTACAACAACGTGCTGCGCGTAAATCGGGACGACGCAGACGCCTATACCCGCCGCGGGCATGCCTACTTCAAACTAGGACGCTACCGAGAGGCGTTAAGCGATTACAGCCGGGCCGTCACCCTAAAGCCTGACGACGCAATGGCTTACCTCAACCGCGGCGAAGCGTACCTCTCGTTGTCGTTATGGGACCCCGCCGCGCGCGACTACCGTCAGGCGATCACCATTGACGGCACGATGGGACGCGCCTATCAAGGGGCCGCATGGCTTATGGCGGCTTGTCCCGACCAGCGGTACCGGTATCCCGATCGCGCGGTCAACGCCGCTCTCAAGGCCATCGAATTGGCCGGCGACGAAGTCGATTACCGTTATTACGATACGCTTGCCGCCGCACACGCCACCGCGGGCGACTTCGCCAAAGCGCAGGAAGTGATTGTCACGGCGATTGAACAGGCCCCGGAAGACAAGGCCGAGGACCTCAAAAAGCGTCAAACCATGTATCAACAAAACCAGGCCTATCGCATTCAGTAGCCGCTTGCCGGCCTTTTCCTTTGCCGCGATTTGCCGTAAATTAACTCGTTTACCCACCAGGAGTTGTCTCATCGCGGGCGCTCCTGGCGCCAACACGCTACGCTTGGAATCGCCGCTGGTCGGCTTTATATAAAACTTTATCTGGAAAGAAGTTGCGCTATGCCTAAGATGAAAACGCACAAGGGAACTAAGAAGCGGTTCCGCTTGACCGCCACGGGTAAGGCGATGCACCGTCAGTGCGGCACAAGCCATTTGGCGTCGCGCATGTCGCAAAAGCGGAAGCGCAAGCTTCGTGGCACCGCGGCCGTGGATAAGTCCATGCAAACATCGATTCACGAATCGCTGGGCAAATACGGTTATTAGTCGCAAGTTGTTTGCGAGAAACAGGTTATCGCCACCGGCACTGCGAAGCCGGAGCGATTATCTAAAGAACGGAAGGGTCGGCTAGGGGAGGCTTTCTCGGCTTCCGTGGTTCCCCAACACCTTTCCCCCATCATTTTTTCCAAGCGTACGGGCAGGAAAACGCCTTCGAGGTCGTCTCGAAGGGGCCTGGTTACGCTACACTTTAGCGACAAGGTCGCACTCCAATGAGAACTACCAAAGGCGCCGCGCGGCGCCAGGCGAAACGTCGTCTCTTCAAAAAAGCCAAGGGCTTTGTCGGCGGTCGTCGTAAACTGTACCGTACGGCCAAAGAAACCCTCGTCCGTGCGGGCGTATTTGCGTACAAACACCGCAAGAACCGCAAGCGCGACTTCCGCCGACTGTGGATCATTCGTATTAACGCGGCGTGCCGTGAACGCGGCATTCGTTACAGCGAGTTGATTAACGGCATCAACAAGCTCGGTCTGGAGATCGACCGCAAATCGCTGGCCGAAATCGCCGTGAGCGATCCCGCCGCGTTTGACGCCGTCGTCGAAAAGGTCAAAGGCGCCTTGGCTGCGTAAGGCAAGTCGAACTCGCTGGTTTCCCGTGAGCTCGTTACGCGTGGCGGACGAGTTCACGTCAAACCTCTGTGCCAAGGGCCAAGTCGCAAATCACGGCGTGTCTTCCACGAAGAGGTAGGTGGTGCGCCGGGCATGATCCTTCGCGCAGGCTCGTCGGCGAACCTTCGTCTGGCCTGCGCGCTCGCTTCCTTTGGGTCTGTTTCTCTCGCTCGCCACAATGGCATGTCGGACTTTCTTGCAGAACTTGACGCCCTGACCGCCGACGCCCAACAAGCGTTCGCTGCGGCGCAAACGCCCGACGCGTGGGAGGCTGCGCGTGTCGAATTCCTGGGCGCCAAGAGCGGCCGCCTGAAGGATGTACAAAAGGGTCTGGGCAGCGTTCCCAAAGAAGAAAAACCCGCCGCGGGGAAACGTTTCAATGAAGTGAAGCAACTCATTCAGGAGGCTTCGGAGACCGCTAAGGCGCGCATCGACGCGGCCCAGGCGAGTCAAAAATCCGAGCCCGTGTTCGATCCGACGCTTCCGGGCCGACCGCTGCGTGTGGGGCGTTTGCATCCCATCACGCAAACGATCGAAGAACTGAAAGACATCATGGGCCGGCTCGGTTTCTCCGTGGCCGATGGTCCGGAAATCGAAGACGAGCGCCATAACTTCGAGGCGCTCAACATTCCGTTGGATCACCCCGCGCGGGATCCTCTGGAGAATTTTTATCTGAGCGCCGCCGCAGCAGCGACGGGGCGCAAAGACGCCCCGATGCTCCTGCGCAGTCAAACCAGCACGGTGCAAATTCGCGTGATGGAATGCACGCCGCCGCCGGTGCGCATCATCGCACTGGGGCGCGTCTACCGGCCAGATGAAGTCGACCGCACGCACTATCCCATGTTCCATCAAATGGAAGGGTTGCTGGTTGATCGACACGTCACCATGGCCGACTTGAAAAGCGTATTACGATTGTTCGCGTCCAGTTACCTGGGGCGGGACGTCCACATCCGCTTCCGGCCGTCGTTCTTCCCGTTCACCGAACCGAGCGTGGAGTGCGACTATTATTGGAACAACAAGTGGACCGAGTTCGGCGGCGCCGGCATGGTCGACCCGAATGTGCTCCAGGCGGTCGGTTATGACCCTGAGGAAGTGACCGGCTTCGCGTTCGGGCTAGGGATCGAGCGTCTGTGCATGCGTCGTCACCACATTACCGACATTCGCGAGTTCTACCGCAACGACGTGCGGTTCCTGCATCAGTTTTAGCTCGGTCGACTTCTGGCTGGCTGGAATCGGATCCAGAAATCCCTTGACCTCTTCGTACCGTTCCTCTTCGTCGCGTTCCGCCCCGGAACGCGGCTCCACGGCGCACGCCCATGATCGTCTCTTGGAATTGGTTGAAAGATTACCTCGACTTGGACATGCCGCCCGAGCAGGTCGAGCAACGTCTTGCGATGGCGGGCTTGAATCATGAAGAGTCTTGGACCTCGGGCGAGGACCTGGCGATTGATATTGAAATCACCAGCAATCGTCCCGACTGCTTAGGGCACTTAGGCATCGCGCGCGAAATCGCTGTGCTGTTCAACCAGCCGCTAAAGACTCCCACGCCCGAGACCAAGCCAGGCACGTCGCAAGTATCCGATCTGGCGAAAGTCGCCCTGGAATGCCCTGACCTATGCTACCGCTACACGGCGCGAGTGATTCGCGGCGTGAAAGTGGGAGCAACGCCCGAGTGGATGGCGCGCCGCTTGCAAACGATCTACGATCCGCGGCCCTCGCAGCGCGAGAAGAAAAAGCCGTGGAAGAGCATCAACAACGTGGTGGACATCACCAATTACGTGCTCATGGAGTGCGGCCAACCGCTGCACGCGTTCGACTTAAAGCATCTGCGCGGGCAAGAGATCATCGTGCGGCGAGCCCGCAAGGGAGAAAAGTTCGAAGCGATCAACCACGAAACGTATGAACTTCACCCGGAGATGTGCGTCATCGCCGATGCGCAGCGCGCCGTCGCCCTGGGCGGCGTCATGGGGGGTGCCGACACCGAAGTCTCTGCCAACACGACCGATTTGCTGATCGAGTCGGCCGAGTTCGCCCCGCTTTCGATTCGCACCACCGCCCGCACGTTGCGATTGTTCAGCGACTCTTCCTATCGCTTTGAACGCGGCGTGGACCCAGACGGAGTCGACTGGGCGAGCCGCCGCTGCTGCGAACTGATCCTCGACCTGTGCGGCGGCGAACTGGCCGAAGGCGTCATCGACGTGGGCCGCGGCGTTCCTGCACGTAAGCCCATCACCTTGCGCCTGTCGCAAATCGAACGAGTCTTGGGCATCACGATCGATCGCGAAGAAGTCGTGCGCATTCTCTCGGCCCTGGGAGGCGACACGCGCGCTCACGGCGCTAGCCTGCAAATGACGCCGCCTTCCTGGCGACGCGACTTGACCCGCGAGATCGACTTGATTGAAGAAGCCGCACGCATTCACGGGTACGATAAAATTCCCGAAGACGTGTCCGTTCCGATGACGGCTTCGCATCGCAGCGACGCCGACCGCGTGTTGCAAAAGGTTCGCCGCGTGGCCACCGCCGCGGGTTTTGACGAAGCGCTCACGGCGAGCATGACGCCGGAAAGTTGGACCCTCGCGTTCAGCCCTTGGACCACGGCGCCGGCGCTGGTCGCCAACACGGCGATGTTGAAAGGCGCCGACCGACTGCGCACCAGCCTCATTCCGAGCTTGCTTGATGTTCGGCGAATCAATGAATCGCTGTCGAACCCGCGTTCCGACTTGTTTGAAACCGCCAAGGGGTACCTCCCGCGTTCGGGTCACCTGCCAGAGGAGCCTTGGCTCTTGGGCCTGGTGAGCGCGGGCGACTTCTTCGAGGTGAAGGGCGTGATCGAAGCCCTAGTCGCAGAAATGGGCTCTGGCATTTCCCTGGAAGTGGCCGACTGGACGCACCCCCTGTTGGATCCGGCGCGTTCGTGCGAGTTGCGGCTAGCAGGACGTCGACTTGGATTCCTCGGCGAGGTGAATCTGGCGAAACTGAAAGAAACCGAATGGAGCCTCCGCGCGCCGGCCACCGTGGCCGAGTTGCACTTAGGCGAGCTGGAGCGCATCGCTCAGTTGACGCCCAAGTATCGGGCGCTGAGCACGCAGCAACCAATCACGCGCGACTTGAACTTTATTGTCGATGAGCAACTGCGCTGGGCCGACCTGGCCGGCACGGTGCGCCGCGCCGCGGGGCCAGAACTGGAGAACGTCGCCTTTCGCGAAGATTTCCGCGATGTGAACAAAGACGGTCCCGGCAAAAAACGGCTTCTCTTTTCGTACACGCTGCGTCCGCAGGAAGAAACCTTTACCAGCGAGCAAGCCTCGGCTATTCAACAGGCCATCATCGCGGCGTGCGCCAAATCGCATCAGGCCGTGATTGTCGGTTGAGCAGGCCGGAAACTTCTGCGGCGGCTTGATACGATTGGCGCCCATCACCCGTGGTTCTCTGCGGGTGAAACGCTACGATAGTGTCGGTGTTCACGTCGTTCCGAGATGATCTCCGAAGTTTGCCGTCGTGCAGGCGGCCCCGCGCGGAGAACGTCGTTCGACTTTTGCATCGTCCCTTCTTTAGTAACCGCCGTTATGCCGCGCTCGATTGTGATTCTCACGGAAGGCCATACCAACCCCCACACCGCCAAGACCGCCTCGTGCATGATTCGCTACAAAGGCGACGAAGTGGTCGCGCTGCTCGATGGCGCGCAGCGAGGCAAAACCAGCCGCGACCTGCTGCAAGTGGGCGATGTGCCGGTGGTGGCCAGCCTGAGTGAAGCCCCGCCTGCAAACACGCTTCTGCTGGGCATTGCTCCGGCCGGCGGAAAAATTCCCGCGTCCTGGCGGCCCATCATTCTTGAGGCCATCGCCCGCAAGATGAACATTCTTTCGGGCCTGCACGATTTTGTTTCCGCCGACGCGGAGTTCGTCGCCGCGGCGCAAAAGCACGGCGTGGAACTGATTGACGTGCGGAAAAACAACGAGCGCGACATCGCCCGGCGTCGCGGTTTGCGTCCCGATTGTTTACGTATTTTGACCGTCGGCCACGACTGCAGCATCGGCAAGATGGTGGCCGCCGTGGAGCTAACCAACGGTCTGAAACAGCGCGGGCGTGATGCGAAGTTCATCGCCACGGGGCAAACCGGAATTATGGTCGAAGGCGACGGCTGCCCGATTGATTGCGTCGTGGCCGACTTCGTCAGCGGCGCCGTTGAAAAGATGGTGCTCAAACACCAGCATCACGAAATTCTGATCGTCGAAGGGCAAGGCAGCCTGGTGCATCCGTCGTATTCCGGCGTCACGCTCAGTTTGTTGCACGGCTGCTTGCCTCACGCATTGATCATGGTGTATGAAGTGGGGCGCGATTGCGTGACCGGCGTGGAGCACGTTAAAATTCCGCCCTTGGCCAAGATTCGCGAGTTGAACGAACTGATGGGCGGCATCAACCAGCCTTGCCCCGTGATTGGCGTGGCGATGAACAGTCGGCGCATTTCCGCCGAACAGGCCGAAGAGGAACGTCGCCGCGTGAGCCAAGAGATGAACCTTCCCGTGTGCGACGTGATCCGGCACGGTCCCGGCGAACTGGTCGATGCGATCTTGAAGTTCGAAGCGCAAGGCGCGTGGAAAACCTGGGGAGAATCGGCCCGGTAGTTTCTCGCAAGGCGCGCCGCCAACGCGCAAGTTTGGCGCAACAGGAGCCTCTTTTCTTCGAAGGGTCACTTCCCAATGGCCAAGAAGCAAGCATCTGCGGCGGCGTCAGGCAATGGTGCGGGCAACATGTTGCGCCAACCGGCCGAAGTGCTTTACGCCGAGGAGATCGACGCACTCATCAAAGCCGACAAGCACCCGAAGCCCACGGGCTGGCGCATGTCGCCGCGGTCGGTGCTGACCTACCTCTGCGGCGGCAAGTGCGGCAAACTCGACATCACGCCCAAGTATATCGGACATCAACGGCAGGTCGAAATCGCGATCTCGACCCTCGTCACCGACCGGGCGCTGCTGCTCATCGGCGAGCCAGGCACGGCGAAGTCTTGGTTGTCCGAGCATCTGACGGCCGCCATTAACGGTGATTCAACCAAAGTGGTGCAAGGCACCGCCGGCACGACCGAAGAACAAATCCGTTACACCTGGAACTACGCCATGCTCATTGCGCATGGCCCCAGTCATCAAGCGCTGATTAAGAGTCCCATCTTCCGCGCCATGGAGGAAGGCGCTATTGCGCGGTTTGAAGAAATCACGCGCTGCGCCTCGGAGGTGCAAGACGCGATGATCTCGCTCCTTTCGGAAAAGCGCATCTCGGTGCCGGAATTGGCCACCGAGGTTCCCGCGCAAAAAGGCTTCTCGATCATCGCCACGGCCAACACGCGCGACCGGGGCGTGAACGATATGTCGGCCGCCATCAAGCGGCGGTTTAACATCGTGGTCTTGCCCACGCCTAAGGACATCGACACCGAGATCGGCATTGTCCGCAAGCGCGTGCGCGAACTGGCCTTGAGCCTCGACCTGGCCGCGCAACCCCCGGCCGACGACGCCATTGAAAAGGTCGTCACCATCTTCCGCGAGCTGCGCAGCGGCCAAACGCTCGATGGCAAAGCGAAGGTAAAGTCGCCTTCGGGCGTGCTATCCACCGCCGAAGCGATCTCGCTGCTGGCCAACAGCATGGCGCTGGCGGGCAACTTCGGCAGCGGCAAAGTCGAAGCCGATGACATTGCCGCGGGCCTGCAAGGCGCCATTGTGAAGGATGAAGAGAAAGACCACGTCGTGTGGGAAGAATATCTGAAGAACGTGATGAAAAAACGGGGCGCCGACTGGCGACCTTTGTTTAACGCTTGTTCCGAGCATCACGGCTGAACCGCCGCGGGACGGCGACGGTTGTTCGTTCCGCCTCGCGAAGCCAAGGGCCTGCCCCTGCGGTCGATGAGATTGTATGACGCTCACCTTGACCAGTCCTGCGATGGTGCATGTGTTTGGCGTGCGACATTTGTCGCCGTCGGGGGCGTGGCACTTGCGCCGCTTCTTGGACGCGGTCCGGCCGAAAGTGGTGCTCATCGAAGGACTCGCGGACGCCAATGATCTGATCCCGGACATCACGCGAAAGCAAACCCGTCCTCCGATCGCCATTCTCGCCTATACGCAGACGCTGCCCGTTCGGACGCTGGTTTACCCCATTGCGCGCTATAGTCCTGAGTATCAAGCCCTGGTTTGGGCCGCGGAGAACCGCGCACGGGCCGAGTTCATCGACCTGCCCTCCGACATCTTTCTCGCGCTGGAAGATGTTCGGCAGCGTCATGAGCATTCCTCGCCCGAAGCTCAAGACGAACCACAAGCCGATGGCGCGCCTTCACCCGACGCGCAGGACGAGGCCGACCGGCCGATCAACACCGAACCGCCGGTCTCCCTGTATGACCGTTTTGCCGCACAAGCGGGCGAGACCGACTACGAAACCTACTGGGAGCGACGTTTCGAGCACAACCTGAGTGAAGAAAGCTACCGCCGCGCCGCGTTTGAGTTCGGTCGGGCGTTGCGCGAACTGGAGCAAGACGAGCCGCGCTGGCGAGCGGAAAATCTCGTGCGCGAAGCGTACATGCGACGCCGCATTCAAGAGACGATCGAGGCGGGAACACCTCCCGAGAAGATCGTCGCTATCGTGGGAGCTTTCCATGCCTCGGTGCTAACGCGCGACGAAGCTCCGATGACCGACCAAGAACTCAAGTCGCTGCCGCGCCGGCCCAGCAAGCTGACGCTCATGCCGTACTCGTACTTCAAACTGTCGTCTCAGTCGGGCTACGGTGCGGGCAACCATGCTCCGGCGTATTTCCAATTACTTTGGGAAGCGCTCGAACAGGACGACTTGCCGGGTCTGCCGGCGCGGTACCTATCGCTGGTGGCGCGGCATTTGCGCGAGGGCGGCACGCACCGCTCGACAGCCGAGGTAATTGAAGGCGTGCGCCTGGCGTGTACGCTGTCGGCCATGAAGGAAGGTTCGGCGCCAACATTGCAAGACCTGCAAGACGCGGCGGTTACGCTCATCGGGCATGGCGAACGCACCGCCATTTCCGAAGCACTCGCGCGCGTCGAAGTCGGAACCGAAATCGGCCAACTTCCCAAGGGGGTGAGCAAGACTTCGATCCAGGACGACTTCGCCCGAGAGATCGACCGCTTGAAGTTGGACAAGTACGTCACCGCCGTGAAGCAAGACCTGTCGCTCGACTTGCGGGAGAACCGGCGCGCCAAGACCGAAGCGGCGGCTTATCTTGATCTGCACCGTTCGTACTTCCTGCATCGGCTGCGCGTCCTGGAAATTCCCTTTGCCGCGCTGGCGCCGTCTAGTCAACAATCGGCCACCTGGGCCGAGAAGTGGGTCGTGCAATGGACGCCCGAAGCCGAGATCAGCCTGGTCGAAGCGGTGCTGCTCGGCGAAACCGTCGAACTGGCCACCGCGTACAAGTTCAAAATGTTGCTCGAGAAATGCGCCGCCGTGAATGAGGCGGCGCAATTGGTGCGCGCCGCATGCGAGTGCGGCATGATGGAGTCGATGGAAGCGGCGCGCCGGCGGTTGCAAGAGCTTTCGACCGAATCGACCGAGTTCACCGCCGTGGCCCATGCGGCCAACGAGTTGGGTATGTTGGCCCGGTATGGCGATGTACGTCGCTTTGACCCCGCGCCCCTGTTGCCGCTCATGGATGACTTGTTTGTGCAAGGTTCGCTCGCGCTGCTGGGGGCGGCCAATTGCGACAACGACGCGGCCAAGGGGGTTTTGGTCGGCATGGATGAACTCAACAAGGTGAACCTGGAGTACCACGACCGCGTCGACGAGCCGTTGTGGACGAGCAAGCTCAAGCTCCTCTCCGACGCCGACGACCGCAACCCGATCCTTTCGGGCTACGCCTGCGCCATCTTGCTGGAGCGCAGTTTGCTCTCGAATGAAGATCTGGCGCGCGAGGTGTCTCGTCGGCTCTCGCCCGGCATTGCCGCCGACTTGGGCGCCGGCTGGTTCGAGGGAGTTTCGAAACGCAATCGGTATGCGCTGCTCACGCGTCAGCCGTTGTGGGAGCAACTGGCCGAGTACGTCAAATCGCTCGATGAGGAGCAGTTCCGCCGCGCCATTGTGTTCTTGCGGCGCGCCTTCGGCGGGTTCAGTCCGCAAGAGAAGCAACAGATCACGGAGAACCTCGGAGAGCATTGGGGAGTCAACCCCGACGCGGCAAGCGAAGTGTTGCAGCAGCCGCTGACCGAGCAAGAAGAGAAAACCCTGGAAGACCTGAACGAGTTCGACTTCGGAGACCTTTGACCGTTGCCGGCGTATTTGCTGAACCGCTTCCCCGTGGGAAGCGCGTGGCGCAACCTTGAACGATGCAACGCCAACGCGCTCTCCGCGGGGGAGCGGTTAAACGGAGGATCGGCTTACTGCGGCGCATCGACTCGCTTCCCCGACCCGCCTGCGGCAGGTGCTTAGGAGCGGCTAAACGGGGAATCACAAGCACCAACGACCTTTCATGGCCAAAACTTCGATCGATCAAGAACAACTTCGTCGCTGGCGGCTAATCTTGGGCAAGGACTCGCAAGAGAACTTGAGCGCCATGTGCAGCGGCGGGATGGAGTTATCGTCGGATCAGCTGCTCATGGATGAAGCCCTGGCGGCCATCTACGACGAAAGCGAAGAAGCCACGCAAAGCCGGCAACGCTCGGCCGGTTTGGGCGCTTCCGCCCCGCGGCTGGCCAAGTGGCTCGGCGACATTCGCACGTACTTTACCGAGGACGTGGTCACGGTCATTCAGCAAGACGCCATTCAGCGTAAGGGAATGGACCAACTGCTGTTCGAGCCGGAAATGCTCAAGAACGTACAGCCCAACGTGCAGTTGGTCGGCACGCTCATGTCGCTTCGCGGCCGCATTCCCGAACGCACCAAAGAGACGGCGCGCATGGTGGTGCGGGCCGTGGTCGAAAAGATCAAACTGGCGCTGGAGCAAAAGATCCGCCAGGCCGTCATGGGCGCGCTCAATCGGAACGAACATTCGCCCATTCCGCATGTGAACAGCATCGACTGGAAGTGGACCATCGGCCGCAACTTGAAGAACTACAATGCCGACCTGAAACGCATCATTCCCGAACGTGTGTACTTCTACTCGCGGTCGCAGCGTACGAACAACTGGACGGTGATCGTCGATATGGACCAAAGCGGCTCGATGGCCGACTCGGTTGTGTATGGGGCCGTGTGCGGTTCAATCTTCGCCAGCCTGCCGGCGCTCAACACGCGCGTCGTGGCCTTTGATACCGAAGTGGTCGACTTGACCGAGCAATGCGGCGACGATCCCGTAGACATGCTGTTTGGCGTGCAACTGGGCGGCGGGACCGACATTAACAAGTCGGTCGGTTATTGCGAGCAATTTATTACCGATCCCAGTCGCACGTTGTTCATCCTGATTACCGACTTGTTCGAAGGGGGCAACCAGGCGCAGTTGGTGCGCCGCATGGGAGATTTGGTCGCCTCGGGGGTGCGCGCGATTTGCCTTTTAGCGCTTTCCGATAGCGGCGTTCCCTGTTTTGATGAGGGGCTCGCGCGCAAACTGGCGGCGCTGGGCATTCCGTGTTTTGGCTGCACACCGCAAAAGCTGCCCGATTTGCTGGAAGGCGCGCTTCGCGGGAATGACTTGCAAGCTCTCGCCACGCGACTGACCGAGAAAAAGTAGCTTCTTCGTCGCCACGTCAAATGGACAGCTCAATCACGCCTTCATTTACAGCGCGCGCGACGTCCGGAGTTGCGAGATACTCAAAGCCGTTGAGTTCACAGGTTTCCGTGCAACGGTTGCGAACCCACGCGACGACGGACTTGGCCCACTTCTTGAAATCACCGTCCTTCTGACGCTTTTGACCGGTCTTCAGGTCGACATAGTCCAGCGACGCGCCCAGAGTCGATTGGTGCAGTACGCCGCGCACCGGCTTCTCCCGGCTATAGGTCAAGACGGGCGATGAGGCGTCCGAAACGGTATGCCACGCGCGACCTTCGGACTTGAACTTTTCAACCTTGACCGCCGCAAGGTCGCACTCGCGACAAAGGACGAGGAAGTCGGAACCGCGCCGGCGAAATGCCGAGAGCGGAAGAAACTCGATCGGCTCCGACTGCGGTTCGGAACGATGGCGGCGCACACGCACAGCGCCGGCGCTACGCAAGAAGTCGAAGAGCGCCGCATCATCGCTCGGCATCTGCCAGAACGTAACGGCGGTACGCATGGACGGTTATCGCGAAAGCTGCAATGCGGTCAGCACGGGCAAATGGTCGGAAGGAAATCGTCCCTCACGGCTTTCGTCAAGGGTTGTATGGGAAAGAACATCAACGCCCGGCGTGACAAACACAAAGTCAATGCGCCGATCCGGCACGATCCGATCAAAGCCGTTCCAGGTGGTGTCGGGGCCTTGCGGCTTGGTCTTGCTGATCTCGCGCGAATCGTGCAGCGTGAGCGCCCCGTCCGTTTCAGTTTTGGCGGTTAACGCCATATATGGGGGCGAAGTGGGGGTGCAATTGAAATCACCCGTCAGAACGACAGGCGATTGTCCTGCGATCTGCGAAATCTTCCTCAGCATTAACTTCGCACTTTGCAGCCGTGCTTCCCGACCGACATGGTCGAAGTGGGTGTTGAACGCGAATAGTTCCTTGCCGGTCGTGCGGTCCTTGAGCTTCAGCCATACCGTGACGCGCGTGATAGCGGTATCCCAACCTTTGCTGCCCGGTTGTTCCGGCTGTTCCGAGAGCCAGAAAGCTCCTTGGTCCAAGACCTCGAAGCGGCTCTTGCGGTAGAAGATGGGCGTATGCTCGCCGCCGCGTTTCCCATCATCTCGGCCGACGCCATGCCAGGCGTAATCCGGCAGCCGTTGTTCCAGGTCCGCAATTTGTCCGGGTAGGGCTTCCTGCATTCCTACCAGATCGGTATTGCGCTCGCGCACAATTTGTGCGACCCAGTCGCGCCGATTCGGCCAGGCGTTCTCGCCGTCCGCGGGATTGTTGTAACGAATGTTGAAGGTCATGAGGCGCAACGCCTCATCGCCCCGCGTAGCAGTCATCGATAGCATAGTCCAACTCAGAGCGGCGAAGAGAAAAACGCGGCGGTTCATAGTGGTTTGAAGATGAAAAGACGCGGTAGGTTCGTTGGCGAGACCATTGTAAACGCAATCGTTCGCGAGCGGGAAAGCTCCGCTTCTCATCACGTTGCCCGAGTGAAAATTCTGGCGCGGCGCGCAGCGCGGCAATCGCCGCGGCTTACTCAAAACGTGTCGCCATAAATTATTTGTGCGTAAGAAGTTGCGTCGACGGTTCCGCGCGAAGGGACGTTGTTGAAACAGGCCTCGCCGAGTAGAATGGGAGAGTGCAAAAAATGGGAAAAATTTTCGGCGTCCTGCTCTCGGGTCTTTCTCGACCGACGCCGCTTTCTGCGTATGATGCCCGACTTTCTTTGAAGACATTCTCGGAAGACATTTGGACCCTTGGCAGGCCGCGCCTGCTCTCTTGCTGAAAGGATTGCGCCTTGGCTACCGATATCAACAACCCCGGTCAACCACCGGTCGACGAGCTTCCGCCGGGCGGCGACGGGAATGGCGATGGGTCGGGGGGCGACGGCCGCTTAATCGACCGGCCCATCGACGAGGAGTTGAAAGACTCCTACCTCACGTACTCGATGAGCGTCATCGTGAGCCGCGCCCTGCCCGACGTGCGCGACGGCTTGAAACCTTCGCAACGGCGCATCCTTGTGGCGATGAATGACCTGAACCTTGGCCCTGGCGCGGGCCGGGTCAAGTGCGCGAAGATCTCGGGCGATACGAGCGGTAACTATCACCCGCACGGTGAAAGCGTGATTTACCCCACGCTGGTGCGCATGGCCCAAGAGTGGAACATGCGCGAAGTGCTGATCGACAAGCAAGGCAACTTTGGTTCGATCGCCGGCTTGCCGCCCGCCGCCATGCGATACACCGAAGCGCGCCTTTCAGCAGCGGCGGCGGCGATGCTGGACGATCTCAAGCTCGACACCGTTGATTACGTCCCCACGTACGACGAGCGCAACACCGAGCCGACGGTGCTTCCCTCGCGATATCCGAACTTGCTCATCAATGGCGCGACGGGCATTGCCGTGGGTATGGCGACTTCGATCCCGCCGCACAATCCCACCGAGATTTGCGAAGCGCTGATTCGCTTGATCGATAACCCCGAGATCGCCATCGATGAACTGTTGGAAATTGTGCCAGGGCCAGACTTTCCCACCGGCGGCATTATTGGCGGTCGGTCGGGCATTCGCAAAGCGTACCATACGGGCCGCGGCAACATTCAACTGCGCGGCAAGGCTCGCATTGAGGAGTATCAGAAAAACAAAACCCGGATTGTGATCTCGGAGATTCCATTCCAGCAGTTTCGCGACCGCCTGGTTGCGCGCATGAGCGAACTGGTGAACGAAGGACGCATCAAGGGCGTAAGTGAAATTCTGGATGAAAGCGATTTGAAGGAGCCGGTGCGCATTTGTGCGTATTTGAAGCGCGACGCCGACCCGGAATTGATTCTCAACCAGCTTTATCAATACTCGCCGCTGCAAATTTCGTACTCCATCATTTTGCTGGCGCTCGTCGACGGTAAGCCGCGCGAGATGTCGCTCAAGGCCATGCTGGAGGAGTTTCTGCGGCATCGGGTCACGGTCATTCGCCGGCGCACCCAGTTCCTGCTGGCCCGGGCGCGTAAACGCAAACATACGGTCGAAGGCCTATTGCTGGCCTTGGCCGACATTGACGAGATCATTCGCATCATTCGCACGTCCGAGAGCGTGGCCGAGGCGAAGACTCGCCTCATGGGCGTAGAAAGTCCCGCGTCGATGCTGCACCGCGCTTTGGGTGAGGAGGGTTTCGCCATCTTCCAGCAAGAGCGCGGCGTTGCCGATGTGTACCACCTTACGCCGGTGCAGGCCGACGCCATTTTGCGCATGACGCTCGGGCAGTTGGTCAACTTGGCGCAGGAGCAACTGGCTCAGGAGTACCGCGACCTGTTGGAGGAGATTACCGAGTATTTGCGCATCCTCTCGGACGATCAAAATATCTTGGACATCATCAAGAGCGACCTGCGCGACATTCAAAAGAAACACGGCGACGATCGGCGCACGGAAATCAGTGGCGAGGAAGTCGGCGAGATCGATCTGGAGGACCTTATCGAAGAAGAGATGATGGTCGTCTCGATCAGCCACCGCGGTTACATCAAACGCACGCCCGCCACGGCCTACCGCGCGCAGCGGCGCGGTGGTAAAGGCATCAAAGGCGCCGCCACCGAGGAAGAAGATCCCATCGAACATCTGTTCGTCGCCAGTACGCACGACTACTTGATGTTTTTCACCAACAAAGGAATTGTGCATTGGCGCAAAGTGTACGACTTGCCCGAACTGAGCCGGGAGCGCCGCGGCCGAGCGATTGTCAACCTGCTGCAATTGACCGAGGGCGAGACCATTGCCGACTGCCGCGCCGTGCGCAACTTCGACGCGCCCGACCAGTACCTTGTGATGGCCACGCGCAAAGGATTGGTGAAGAAAACCGACCTGAGCGCCTATGGCCGGCCCATGAAGCGCGGCATCATCGCCATCAAACTGCGTGAGGATGATGAAGTGGTGGACGTCGCCATCGCGCAAGCGGGCGATGAGTTGGTGCTCGCCACGGCAGGCGGCATGGCGATTCGTTTCCCGCAAAGCAACTTGCGGCCCATGGGCCGCAACACCAGTGGTGTGAAAGGAATCACCCTGCGGAAGTTGTCCTCCGGCGAACCGGACTATGTGGTGGGCATGGTGGTGGCCGATCCTGACGCCACGTTGCTGACCACCTGCGAGTACGGCTACGGAAAACGGACCTGGTTCGGCCCCAATGCCCCCGAGTTGGCTGACGACTCGCTGGAAGGCGAAGACGAGAACGGGGCCGAAGAGAGTCTTGCTGAGGATTCTGAACTGGAATCAAGCGAAGAGGGGGGCGAAGACGGGGGCCATTCGAGCGGGAATCGCTATCGCACCCAGCGCCGTAGCGGCAAGGGGGTGCGCGACATCAAGACCACGAGCCGAAACGGCCGTGTCGTGGCCATTGCCCGGGTCGACGACCACGATGAAGTGCTGATGATGACCGCACGCGGTAAAGTCCAACGCATTCGCGCCAGCGACATCAACGTCATCGGTCGTAATACGCAGGGCGTGCGCATCATGAGCCTGGATGAAGGCGACACGCTCGCGGCTGTGGTGCGCGTCCCTCACGACGAAAACGCGGTCGACGAGCCGAGCGAATAATGGCGAACGCCGGCTCGTTCTCGCAATGGCGACGTCGCTGCCAGCACTTACCGTAGGCGAAAGAGCACGGGCTCGTGCCTTCCCGCAAGGTCTTTGCTACATTTACTTTCCTGCACGGAAAGGGTGTCCGTGCGACGGGGCGGCAGGTACAATAGGGTCGGGGTTTGTTTCCACGCATCGAAATGGCGCGCCGCAGGGTCACGGCGCGATTGTGTTTCGCGCCGGAACCGCGCCGGGCAATTTTCCATGGGTGACATCGCGAAAAATTGGAGCGAGGGCATAACCAGCGCCACAATCTCTGACGTGGGCATGCGTCGCTCCAATAACCAAGACTCCTACAAAGTCTCGCTGGCTGGCGATGAAGACTCCTGGCGCCGACGGGGGCATTTGTTTGTCGTATGTGACGGCATGGGCGCGCATGCGGCGGGCGAACTGGCCAGCAAGATCGCCGCCGACACCATGCCGTTCTTGTATCGCAAGTATCGCGAAGAGTCGGCCTCCGAGGCGCTGCAAAAGGCCGTAATTGAAACGAATGCCGAAGTTCATCGTCGTGGTCAGGCGAACCCCGACTTTCACAATATGGGCACCACCTGCAGCGCGCTCGCTGTCTTGCCTCAAGGCGCGCTCGCGGCCCACGTGGGCGACAGCCGCATCTATCGTCTTCGGGGCGGGGTGCTGGAGCAGCTAACATTCGACCATAGCCTGGTGTGGGAAATGCGCGCCGCGGGACACCTGGCCGAAGACTCGGAAGCCGTCAGCCGCTTGCCCAAAAATGTGATCACGCGCTCGCTTGGTCCCAACGCCACCGTCGAAGTCGATCTGGAGGGGCCCTTTCCGCTGGAGCCGGGCGACACGTTCTTATTGTGTAGTGACGGACTGACGGGGCAGGTTCCCGATGAAGAATTGGGGCCCGTGCTGGCGACGCTCCCCCCCGAGGAAGCAGTGCGATTCCTGGTCGATCTGGCGAACCTGCGAGGTGGTCCCGACAACATCACGATTCTGGTGGCCCGAGTCGAAAGCAATATGAACCTGCACTCGGACTCGTCGTTGTCCGGGGGCGGGCCGCTTTCACCCAAGCGGCGTGGGGTCCACCCCGCAATCTGGGCCATCAGTGTCGCCCTGCTGTTAGCGGCGGCTTTGATGGCGCTCTTGGGCAATGGCGGTTTACTGCCGGTCGCCGCGGTGGCGGGGTTAGCCGGGTTGTTTGGGATGATCGTCGCGGCGTGGCGCACGGTAGGCCCCCCTGCCAGCGGGCATTCTTTCCCCGGTGAACGCAAGATCGGGCATGGTCCGTACACGCGCACCGCTTGCAATCGTGTCGAGCAGTTGGTGCAGCGGTTGCGCAATACCATGGAAGAATTGCGCCAAGCGGCGATCGAAGAGGACTGGACGATTAACTGGCCCCCCATTGATCGGCACTGTCAGGCGGCCGAACATGCCGCCAAAGCCCGCGATCATCAAAAATCGCTGCGCGAGTATTCGCAGGCAATCAGCTATACGATGCAAGAACTGCGCGAGCAGCGCCGAAAAAAAAAGAGTGACTCGACCATCGACCTGTTGTAGTCCGGTTTCGCGAGCGCCAAAAACGCAAAGCGGGCTAACTGGCAGGCGTGGATCGCGCACCTGGGCTTGTTTCGACGCATGGACTGCGTCTTGACCTATTCTTCGCCGCCGACCCGATCTTTCCAGATGACCCTCCCGGCAAGCCAGGACGCGAATAACATCCCCTTGCCGGCGGCCTCCGAGATTGAGACCCCTCCGGTGGCTCCGGCTGTCGGTCGCGAACAGTTCATCCCTTTGCGCAAGGCGGATCTCTTGCGGTTGCTCATGGAGCAGCCCACCTTGACGTCGACCGAACGTGAGCAATTCTCTCAGTTGTGCCGGTTGTTGGAAGCCACATTCCACTATGAGTATCACCAGCGCTGGGAAGAGTTAAAGAACGCGTATGCGCCCTTCGACCCCGACGCCGACACGCTGCCGGGCGAAGTGCTCGATGAAAATCGGCGGAATGTGTGTGCCCACGAGTTGTTTGACCGTTTTATCAAGCTGCTTCAGCGGTGCGATTTCCAACGCTTGAGCCGAGAGGAAATCGAGGCCGCCAGCCACACCGTTACGGAGTGGGGCGTCAATCTCGAGATTGATTTTGACGTGTTCGACCAGCTTGAGGTGTTCGTTCGCGGCGACGTCATTGGCCGGCGATCGCGCCGACGTTTACGCAAGTGGTATCGCCTGGAAGAAGTGGAAGTTCCCACATACCAACGCCTGGTGTTGATCTTTCGCCTGGCCGACCACGAGGCGATGGAAAACGCCGCCTACGACGCGGTATACATCAAGATTTTTAAGAATATCCACAAGGCCGATTTGGAAATGCTGTTGCCGGGCACCAGCGTCAAAATGACCTTGGTCGACCGTACAAAGATCGCTTTTCCTACCGTTTCGGGCCTCGGAGTCTCGGCATACAAAGCGACTCAAATGGGCCTGCTGGGCAAATTACTGAAGGGGGGTGTTGTGGCTGCTCTGGCGGGCGGTTTTTGGGGGATCTTCGCCTTCGCAGCGGTTGGCGCCACCATGATCGGTTACGCCGTGAAATCGTTCTTCAATTACCTTACGACGAAAGACAAATACCAGCTAAACCTGACGCGCAGTTTGTACTTCCAAAACCTGGACAACAACGCTGGCGTGTTGGCACGGCTCATTGATGAAGCGGAAGAGCAAGACTGCCGCGAGGCGTTCCTGGCGTGGTACCTGTTGTGGCGCGAGGCGGGGCCTGATGGTTGGCCCCCGGAAACGTTAGGCAAACGCGCCGAGGCGTACTTGGAGAATGCCGTGGGGATTCACGTTGATTTTGATTATCGTGACGCCGTGCATAAACTTCGCCGTTTGCGTTTGGTGGAAATAACTCCTCAGGGGCGCCTTGTCGCAGCGTCGATCGCCCATGCCCTCCACCGGTTAGACCACGCTTGGGACAACTATTTCCACCACCCCGAAGTGCCGGCGCCGGAAGACGCGTCTCTGAAAACGGCGTCCTAGTGTGACAGGGCCATCGGCCGACCCAAAGGGCCTTGGCAAACCGCCTGCGCAAGCGATTCAGGCCACAGGGTTGGATCAACGAGGATCGCCCCCCTCTTCAACGCTACGGCGTTGCGCGGTGCCATAGATCGTTCGAGCGAACGATTCGAGATGCTGCATGTTGTCGCAAAACGCCGCGTACTTCATTTGCCGGCGAAGCTCATCGGTTAAGGCCCGCCCGCCGACGACAAACGCCGTTTCTTGACCGTATTGGTCATACAACGTGTTGTAACCGGCAAGAAACGCCTCGATGTCCGACAAATGCGAGCAACTCAACCAAAACAGGCGAGGACGTAGTTGGCCGATCGCCGCGGCCAATGTCGGGAAGGGTAAGTTATCGCCCAGCGAGGAGGCGTTCCAACCGGCGCTGCGCAGCACGATTTCCGCCATGGTTGTAGCGAGATTGTATTGATCGCCTTCGACGGCTCCGCCAATCGCAAGGGGACCATTCAAGGGCGCGGGAACGAGCGAGCGCAATTCGTGCAATACGTGGAGCGTAATCTCACAACCGTGGCGTTCTTGGTACACCTCCACATCGCCGCACTCCCATTGCCGCCCGATCGCCTCAAAAGCGACCGCGAAGACTTGATCGCAAATGGCGCTGAGCCCATGACCTGCCAAATGCAAATCCAGTGCGATACGCAAGCAGAGTTCTTCATCGCCTTGAATTAGGGCTTGGGTTAACTGGTCGGCGGCGCGCTCAATAACTCGCGTCGTTTGGCCAGCAGTGGCCGGAAGCCCTAGCACCTCGGGTCGCACCAACGCGCGATTGCTTGCACGCAGGAAGTCCATCAGCCCGTCCATGGGAATCCGGCGATGCCCCCCCACGGTGTATTGCGTGGGAATCACCCCTTTATCGCACCAGCGTTTAATCGACGCTTCGCTGACCTGAATTGCCCGGGCCACCTGCTTTGGAGTCAACAACTCGTTCATATTAGCAAGCCAGAAGTTGATCGTTTTGCTTGTTTTTTCTTCGGCGGTTTACTGCCCCGTCAATAAAACAGTTTATACCGAGAGGCAGGCCTTGGTAATTAAAAAATCGCAAGTCGTTTCACCATTTGCATTTAAATTTTAAAAACGCACACAGTGAACGATTTGCACGAATTTTTTCCTTGCCAAACCATCTCCACTCTTGTATAACACATTGAACGATTTGAACGATTTTTGCTGAGCGGCGAGAGCGAGGCCTTCCCCCGGGTCGTCATGTGGCGAACCCCCTCAGTCTCCCAGCCAGTCCGGCAAAATCCAAAGGAGTTTCAGATGATTCGTCGTACGTTTTGCACATGCTTGGTGGCGGCTTCCGTAGCTCTGTTGGGCGTTGTTGGCGCCGCCCGTGCCGAAGATTCGGCCGCGAAAAAAGACATTGTCGACACCGCAGTTGCCGCTGGTTCATTCAACACCTTGGCGGCCGCCCTGAAGGCGGGTGGGCTGGTTGAGGCCTTGAAGGGTAAAGGGCCTTTCACCGTGTTTGCTCCGACCGACGAAGCGTTCGCCAAGCTTCCTAAGGGCACCGTCGAAAGCCTGCTGAAGCCGGAAAACCGCGATCAACTGGTGGCGATTCTGAAGTATCACGTTGTGTCGGGCAAAGTTACGTCGGGCCAGGTGGTGAAGCTCGACAGTGCGAAGACGCTCCAAGGCAGCGAGGTAACCGTTGACGCCTCGAAGGGCGTGAAGATCAATGACGCCAACGTGATTAAAGCCGACATTGCCGCGAGCAACGGCGTCATCCATGTCATCGACCGTGTATTACTGCCTAAGTAACTCCTGTGATGCAGCAGGGCCGGTCGGTCGCGAAGACGCCCGGCCCTGCTTTTTCTCCTCCCCGTAGCAGCACCTCGTTCTGGCGACCCCTCGGAGACTTTTATGACCACGGCTGTTCTTTCCCGACCTGAGCCGTGCCGGAGCTTTCGGCCGACCCCCTTGCTGAACCGCTGTGCGGTTGCGATGGGTCCTACGGAGGAGCAACGCACCCGAGCACAACGCTTACTAACGCAAGAGATTTCGTTTATTCCCCATGCGTCGTTTGAGGAGGACCATACGGATGACGCCTCGCCGGACCTATGGGCTTCTGCCTGCGAGCCGTCATCGGAGGGAATTCGACGCGTCCCCCGCGACCTTCCGGGGCATTTGGCGCGGCTTTGCGAAGCCCAGCTTTTGACCGCCAACGAAGAGCGCGAGTTGTTCCATCAAATGAACTTGCTGAAGTTTCGGGCGCACCGTATTCAGCAAACGCTTAGTCTTTTGCACCTGGACGTCAAAGCGCTGGATGAGGCGGAGCGATGCTTGGCCGCCGCGAAAACGATTCGAGATCGGATCGTCCAAGGCAACATGCGGCTAGTCATCTCCGTTGTCAAGAAGTACGTCACGCCGCAACATTCCTTTGACGACCTGCTGAGCGAAGGCATCATGACGCTCATGGTCGCCGTCGATAAGTTTGACTACGACCGTGGGTTCCGGTTCAGCACGTATGCGTACCGCGCCATTTCGCGCAACGTGTATCGTGCGATCACCGACCAGCAGAAGGAAAGCCGCCGTTTTACCTGTGGTGGCGAGGAGCGGCTCGACACCGAAGACCAACGCGGGGCATCGACGTTAGACGAACGAACCTGGGAGTCGCTGCGCGGCATGTTGGGACAAATGCTGGACCGGCTCGATCGCCGCGAACGTTTCATCTTGAGCGGGCGATACGCCCTTGGCGCCCATCGCGAAGTGCGCACCTTTCAAGCCCTCGCGGACAAGCTCGGTCTGTCGAAAGAACGTGTCCGGCAGCTTGAACAACGAGCCTTGGCTAAGCTGCGCGAGATGGCGGCCCAGCTTCAAATGGATGACGCCTTGGACAATACCGTAACCACGAACTGAAACGAACATCGCTGCGTCGCCATAGCTTGCCGGGGTGTAGCGTGCCGCCTGGCGCTACACCGAAAGGCGGGGCTGTCAAGCGAACATAGCCGACGGCGGTTCAGGGCGTCCGTCGACCGCGTAGTTCCAGAATCGCAGCTTCTACTCTTTGCTCGATTCGCGCCGATCGGCGCCCTTGCCACGCATCGCGAACGACCCCCATGACCAGAGCCAACGGCCACAGCCCGCTGCGTAACAGGACGATTTCTGCATTGCGTTCGACCTGAAACTCATGGCGTAGGTAACTCCGCAGTTCTTCATCGGTCGCATTCGGTCTGGATTGGAGAAACAACCGGCCAACGGCAACCATCTTCGCAATGCGGGGCATACGCGGGGCCTCTCCAAGCCGCCTACGCTACGGCGATTGACGCGGGGAGATCTCGGCAATCCGTAAATTCCGGAACGAAAGATCTGTCGTAGGATCATGGCCCTGCAGCATGATGGTACCGGGTTTTAGCCGCAAGCCGTTACGAGGATTTTCGTGCGGAGGTCGAGTATCGGTCCAATCGCATACCGGGTAACCATTGACCCACGCCGCCATGTGCGGTCCATCGGCCACGAGCGTCATGGAGAACCACTCCCGGTCTTCCGAGACGACACGGCGCGCGTTCTGACGTCGGAAGATTCCTCCCGTGCCGCAATCTTTGGGCTGCGTTCGGTCGCCGTTCTGATAACCGTTGTGAATTTGGCATTCATAGCCGTTCATTTGCTCGCCCGGAATACAGCGAAAGAACACGCCGGAGTTCAGATCGTCGCCATTGACGTAACAATCTAACTGGAGGACGAAGTCGCCAAACTCGCCTTCGGTTTCTAATTGACCGCGACCGTCTTTCACATTGATCCAGGCTTCTTCCGTTACCGTAAACTTGCTGGCCATCTCGGGATAGGTCTTCCAACCGCTCAAATCTTGACCGTTGAATATCTGTTTTGTGGAAAGAGGTTTCAAGCGAATGTTGCGGAAGGCGACCTTTCCTTCATTGAATTGCAGTCCTAGATGTCCACGGGCAAGCGGCTGAGGATCTTCATACTCAAGCACTTTCTGGCCATCGAGTGTCACCGTCGCGACCCCCCCCCTCTAGGTGGACTTCGTAGCTTCGCCATCCCTCGCGCGGTTCAACGCCTTCGGCCTTTTGACGCTGGACAAAGCTGCCCGTCGGAAAGGGGTTGTCAGGCGGAGCGATGTTGAGTTCATAACATTCTTTGGCGACGCCTTCGGGACCGATCGTCACCGGGGTATGCAGGAACACCCCGCTGTTGGTTTGCGGATCGGCCTGGAATTCCAGCCGGAGAAGATAATCGCCGAACTGGCTGTTCGTGGTGAGGAGCCCTTTGTCGCCCGAGTCCACCACGATGGCGCCGTATTCCACGCGCCAGTTGGCCTTGCTTTGCGCGGTCCAGCCAAACAGCGAATGCCCGTCGAACAGCGCGATCCACCCTTCGGCAAGTTCTTCGTCCGAGAGTGGTTTGGGCCGCGCGTCGGGCGGCAATTCGGCGTCCGCCGCGCCTGCGCTCTCAGCCGCAGCTTGCGTTTTGGCAGATTTCGATTCTTGACCGTTGGCTTGTTTTGTCTCGGGCGGAATGGGTTTACATCCCGCCGTGGTGAGGAAAACCGCGATCAGAAGCGACGTAACCGAAGCGACCGAACGAAGAAGCGATGCATTCATGACCAAGTTGCAACGGAGGAAAGAGTCTGGCGAATTCTCCTATCATACCTATCTCTCCCCGCACGGTGTGATGGGCCATGCGCCGTACTACGGGATGTGCACCATGAATGCGTATCGCGAGGTGGGATTGAAGAAAAACGGAAAAATTAGCCTGTCCGCTACGGCTTTCGGCAGCTTGGCGCCGATACAACCGTTAAGGTCGTCCGTGCCTTCGCACGGATTGACCGAATGCGCGTCTTGGCCGTTGCCAAGCGAGCCTGCGAGGAAAGAACTTTGCCATGAAGCCTGTTTACGTTCTGCTCTTGGCAGGCGCTCTGTTCGGCGGTTCGGGATGCATTCAAATCTCCCGCGTCGGAACGCCTCACCCGCCAGCTTGGATTGGCGCACCGGCGGCTTTTGTCGCCCCCAACAGCCTGGAAGGCGAAACCTGGCGAGAACGTAACCGGGTGATGAAGGGCCGCGAATACATCAAGAATCCGCCGCCGGGGCCAACCATTGAGCCGCCGCCGCATCCGCCTTTGGCTCCACGTTACCCACCTGCCTGGGACCCCAGCCATCCGTTCACGTTCGGACCATAAACCTGTCGTAGACGTTGTCGGGGTTGTCGCGAGGCGTCGTTGAAAGAGGGCTCCTGCGAGCAAATGTCTCAGGCGAGCCCCCATTTTTTTCGGAGCGCCCACTCCCCGATCAGTAGGCCAACCATAACGAGGAAGAATATCCACGCATCGGCGGCGCTTCCGGCAAGTCGCCATCGCGTTTCGCGTTCCACGGCAATTTGCTCCGGCAGAGTTTGCAGTTGATGCAATAACTCGGAAAGTTCGTGGCGCTCCAGCGCCCGGCCGCCGGCAGGCTCCGTTAGCCGAGCCATCCTTCGCAGCAGGTCATGGTCCGTCGCGGGGTTGCTCAACTCGACATCTTGATCGAAGACTTCGAACTTTGCTTGCGACGAGCCAACCTCCTGGCCATCGCGCCGTGCGATCGCCACCAAGGTATACTCGCCCGACTGTTCCGGCGGGACGATTTCTCCGGCGTAGGCTTCGCCGTCCCGAGTCGCTGTTGCGCTTTGTCGTGCGCCGTTGGGGCCTTGAACTTCCAGGGTAAATTGAACGTCCTCCAGAGTTTCGCCTGTGGCGGAATTGGCGCCCAAGGTAAAGGGAACTCGTTCGCCCAAGCCAAACCGTCGCCTGGCCAGACGAATCCAAACATCGTCCTTCTGTTCTTGGTCGTGTCCGGCGGCCCATAAGACCATTTGCCGCCAGAAGCGTTTATGTTCTTTTTCAAAACCGTGTAAGGGCCACAGGTAGGTCGAGTCGCCGGCGAAGGCCAGAACGCGCCCCTGCCCGTATTGCCCCGCCACAAGCAGCCGCGCACCATGGGTGCTTTCTAACAACAGGTGGGCGCCTCCCGAGAGGTTCACAAACTTGTTTGCTCCGTTTAACGGCGGAAGCGCCGCCCAAACTTGGCGATTTTTCTCTGCCGAAGCAAGCGTGGTGATAAAATGCGGCGCCACGGGCCGCATCGTTAACGGCCCCGTCAGGTGCAAGTCATGCCGAAACGGCCCTCCAAAGTCTTGACGCTCAAAACGATCCATCTGAATGGGCAACACGTTCGTCAACGGCGTGTGACGATAGCCTCCTGGTCCAAAACTGTGTACGCCGCCGAGCATCATTAGCCCTTTGCCCGCACCCACGGCGTCGGTTAAGAGGCGCAAGTTTTCTGTTTGGGAGCCTTCGGCGTAGAGCGCCGAACTGTCCAGGTCGCTCAAGACAAATACATCGTACTTTTTGTCGCCCAGCAACCGAGTGACGTCGACGGGCCAAGTTTCGCGGCGGCGCGTTTCGATCCAGCGATCTTCGACCTCGATATCGGGCGAGGCGTCGAGCGAACGGCGCAGCGCGCGTTGCTCAAACAGCGACGCTCCGCGCAGGATCAGCACGCGAATCCCGCCTTCGCGCACCGTCAAGAAGGCGTTGAGCCGATTGTTCTTGGTCACGAGTTCGCCCGTTTGTTCTGCGGCGCTCACGGTCAGTTTGTACTGACCGGCCGTCTCGGGCGTGTAGGTGAATTCGAACGGAACTTGAACTCCCTCTTCGTCGGCTTGGATCGTGGTCTTTTGAACCGCAATCGGTTTTCCATCGGCGGCTTCCACGGTCAACTCGACCGGAATGGCCTGCGCAGCATATCCGCGCACCCGCGCTAACCCACGCACGACCAACTCGTTCTTCACAAACACCGAATACTGATCTTGCAGCGCCTCAATGGCGACATCATGTGCTTGGGCGCCGCCGCCGCTCGGACCAAAAGGAATAACATACAAAGGATACTGCAAGCGGGCCAAATCGCGCGCGGCCTGATACGGTTCGATTTGGGGCGCCGGCGCGGTTTGCGCGCCGTCGCCCAACACGATCACTGCGGCGACGCGTTGCCCTAATTCCTTCTGAACGGCTTCGTGCAAGGTCGAACCAAGATCAGATTGCACTCCCGCGGGAGCCGCCGGAAGCTGCAAACTCCCGCTGTCCCATGCGACCGGATGGAGACGGGCGTCGTACCCGTAAACCTTCACCTGCAACTGCTGGGAAAGCTCCGCGAGCAACGGCTCGGCTTGTTTCAACGTGGCTTGCTGTGCTTCCCAGCGCGAGGCGCCGCCCGAGGCGTCGGGTAGCTGCATGCTTCGGCTTTGGTCAAAAAGTATGACCGCGACCGCCGACTGCGGCTCACTCGTGGTCGAGACATGCGTAGGACCAAGCATGGCCGTAAATAGCAGCAGAATGGCCGCAACACGCAGGGCCAGCAAGGTTCCCCACTGTCCCTGGGAAAGCGTTCGATAAGCAGGCCGCACGAACAGCAAGACCGCCAGCACGCCCGCGATGACGATCGCCGCAAGCGAACTATTGAATATCGGCTCGAACGACCAAGTGGACATGAGGAACGTGCAATAATCGTCGGGAAAACGGTAATTCTGCGTAATGTGGTTGAACCGCTTCCCCGCGGGAAGCGCGCTCTTAGCGGCAGAGTCCAACGTGACCCAGCGATTCGCTCTCGCTTGGCGAGCAATTCAACCGCGGAGGGTCGAGCCTTTGTAAGTTGTTTCTCTGCAGCCTGATTCTCCACTCTTTTCTCTACTCTGCCTTGTAGAACCGATTCGCCAAAAGGTACTCCATGCCCATGACCACGGCGAGCATCACGAGCAGGAAGGGATAGAACTCGCGACCTTGCCGGGCCAGGCCAATCTTGCGCCGAAAGTCGTCTCGCGTGCGCGCCAATTGATAGCGATCCTCGCCGAGCGCCGCGTCGAAGAGTTCGGGCGGCGCGCGTGTCAGATCGGTTGCGGCCAGCGGAAGGTTTGCCGAAAAGCCTCGCACCACCGGTCCGCCGCGTTGACCGAGCAGGCGATAGGCGCCAGGTTCGTCCAGAAAACGGAGGGTCACCGCTCCCTCGTGCGCCGTTGCTTCGCGCGGATCGCCCGTGGGTGGATATAACTCATAACGCGCAGGATCCTCTTGTTCGTCGTTTGCCAACTCCGCGGTTTCGCCGGTGAGGTAGTTCAAACGTGCAGCGCCGGCGCCCACCAGATGCAATGCCGTCTCGTTGGCTAAAATCACGAACGGCCACGGGTCAAAACCAGTAGGCAAGTTGTTCCACGGCTCGCGGCCCGGCTGATTAAGCGAATCCGACACGGGCGTAGTCATTACGATGACGCGGCCGCGCCCCAGCAATCGCTCAAGCAGGGCTGGCTTGTTGTTGCCATATCGGGCAATTACGGCGCTATCGGGTGAGTTCGCGGTCATGACCCAGTGCTTATACACCGGAAAATTCTGCCAAGGGGCCACCGTCGCCAGCGCTCGAAAGGGCGCCAACACGGGGTGTTCCGCACCGCTTGGCGCCAGAAACAAGTTTCCTTGCGGAGCGTTCCAGATAAATGGCGCCACGATCTTTCCGGGAAGTACAGTCTGCGCCGGCGGCTCGTTCCAGGCGGAATAGTTTTGCGCATTCCGACCGAGAAACAAGGCTACGCCGCCCCCTTGAGCCGCAAAGTCGGCAAGCTTGCTCCATTGGTCCGGTGTTAGCGGCGACGGGTCGAGTAAGCATACTGCAGCGAACTGATTCAACGCAGCATTTCGCAACTCGTCCTCGGTTATCGTTTCGCAAGCGAAGCCCGCTTGCCCCGTGACACGAAATTCGTATGGCGCGAGCGCCTCGGTGAAGTACGACGGATCGGCCGAAGGCGGCGACACAACCAATACCGGCCAGGGCGGACGAACCTCCACCGTAAAATAGCGTTCATTGTCCCAGGCCAATGCGTCTTCCCCGACCAGTCGTACATAGCCGTGGTGCACGCCTGGCGGCAACTTAGGCAGGGGCGCGAATCGCAATCGTTGTGCGCGTTTCTGCGAAGTCGACGGTTCGGATGGCGGCGAAGCGTTACCCCCAGACATCGCGTTGCCGCTCGCCTCCGTCCATGCGACCGTGAGGCGTTGACGCGGCAGCGCTGGGGGCGCCAGCAACCTTCCTTCTTGCACCGACGGTACGGCGTCATCGGGCGACTCCAGATAGAGCTCCACGTCGCGCGCGCCGGTTGAGCCCACGCTGACGACATCGACTGCAATCTCCAATTGGCTGCCCGAGGTGAGGCGTTCGGCCGACAATCGCAACTCGCCCAGTGCGACGTTCTGAGGGTTCTCTACGCCAACGTCGAACACGTAAAGTTGCACTTCGGGCGCCCGAGAGAGCAAGTCGCGCAGTCGCGATGCATCGGCGTCACGCCAGGCCGTTTCGGTTTGATCCGTGAAAATGAAGATCTCCTTGCGCGCCTTGTCGCTACTGCGCACAAGGGTCAAGGCGTCGGCAATGGTTTCCGTCAGAGGGCGCGCGATCGCGCTGGGCTCCAACCGTTCGACGGCGCGCTGCGCCGCAGCGCGATCAACGGAAAACGCCGCAGGGCCGGGGCGTGCGTCGATCACCGCCACTTCGCTCTCGGCGGGGAGTTGGGGCAACACCCAGAGCGCCGTTTCCTTGGCCTGTTCCAGCCGCGTGCGGTTTTCATGTCGGTACGCCATGCGCGGAGCGCTATCGACGATTAACGCAGCTGCGAGCGGCGCTTCTTCGTCGCCGATGCCGAACTGGGAACTGGCGTTCCAAGCCGAACGTCCCATGACGGCGGCGCCAATGAGTAACTGCGCCGCCACAGCCGACAGCGCCGCCCCCAGCAAATTGCTGCGGCCGTTCATAAACGCCAGGACGGCGCCAAGTCCTGCGAACAGAAACAACGTGGCTAACAGCAGGGTGAGTAGCCAGTCGCCCAGTGTGGACGAATCGACGCTTGGCCGGGCCAGAGCCGCGGCCAACAACACAATCGCCAGGCACCGCAGCGCCAGCAGCAGCAACTGGCGCAATCGCAGTCGATGTTGGTTTTGTTCGCGCCGCGCTTTGACAAACCGCAACGCGGGAAAGACCAACTGTTTTGGCTTTCGACGCATCATCAAATGCAACACGATCGGCGCCGCCACGAGCAGGCTGCCGAAGAGTAGCACCGATGCGTTCACGAAAGACATAAGGGAATGACGATTCCGCCGAGGAGATAATTCGTCCGATCGTTCAGCAGCGCGCCCGCCGGTTCAAAAGATACTCCATAAGCGCTTTGTCGAACTGCACGCTCGTGTCAAGTGGCACGTAGTCCACGCCAATGCGAACGCACTCTTTTTGATAGTTGTCGCGAAATTCGGCCACCGCCGACTGGTAATCTTCGCGGTAACCGGCTGAATCGACTTGAAGCCGCTCGCCAGACTCGGGATCCTCCAGCTCGACAAGGTCATGGTTATCAAAGCGGAAATCGACTTCGGCCTTATCCAACACGTGAAACAGGATTACGTCGTGTCCGCCATGCCGCAGGCGCTGAAGGGCGCGGAACACCGGCTCGGGCTCGGTCAGCAGGTCCGAGAAGATCATCACCAGGCTGCGACGGCGTAGCATGGCGGCGATTTGGATGATGCTCGCCGCCACATCGGTAGGGCCCGTTGGCCGCAAACGGGAAAGCATCGACAGCACGTTTCCCAGTTGCGACCGCTTGGAGTGCGGCGGCAGGCAGTCGCGCACCTTCTGGTCGAAGGTGATTAGTCCTACGGGGTCTTGTTGGTGCACCATCAAGTAGCACAAGGCCGCCGCCAGACAAATGGCGTAGTCGAACTTGGTGAGCGATTGCTGGTAGGTGTAGTCCATCGAACCACTCAGGTCGACCGCCAGGTAGCCCGTGATGTTCGTTTCGGCCTCGAACTTTTTGACGTAGTACTTTTCCGTTTTAGCGAAGACCAGCCAGTCGATATCTTTGGTGTCGTCGCCGGGCGTGTACTTGCGATGCTCGCTGAACTCGACCGAGAACCCATGGAACGGACTTGCGTGGAGCCCCTGCAAAAAGCCTTTCACCACGAACTGCGCGCGCAGATCGAGCCGTTTGATCTGTTGCGCCACTTCCGGCTTGAGGTACTTTTCGACGGAGGAGGTCATGCGTCGTTGATCATTCTTTGCGGCTTGTTACCAGGGAGCGATTCCTGACGCTGGCTCGCGACTTGCTATTTCCGCCCGCTCGCTGAGGGAGAGCTGCTCAGCACGATTCTTCGCCACGAGGTTTTACACATACTTTTGCACGGTGGGATCGGGAATCACTTGGACGAGCCGCTTGATCACATCATCCGTGGCCATGCCTTGAGCTTGCGCCTGGAAATTCGTGCTGATGCGGTGGCGCAGCACGGGCACGGCAATCTTTTTCACATCGTCAATGGACACGGAGAACCGGCCATCCATGGCGGCCAGCGCCTTGCCGCCGTTGATGAGAAATTGTCCGGCGCGCGGTCCGGCACCCCAATCGACTAACTCTTTGACAAAGTCCGGCGCGGTGGGATCACCCGGCCGGGTGGCGCGGACCAGCCTCGCCACGTAGTCGATAACATGTTCCGTAACGGCCACGCTGCGCACGAGCTTTTGCAAGTTCAGAATCGCCCTCGCCGAAAGTACTTTGCGCACCTCCACTTTCTCGTTGCGGGTGGTGACGGCCAGGATTTGCCGCTCCTCCTCGGCCGTGGGATACCCCACCTTGATGTTGAACATAAAGCGATCCAGTTGCGCCTCGGGCAGCGGATACGTACCTTCCTGTTCGATGGGGTTTTGCGTAGCGATGGTGAAGAACGGGTCAGGCAGCGCGTAGGTATTCAAGCCTGAAGAAATTTCGTGCTCTTGCATGGCCTGCAGCAGCGCCGCTTGCGTTTTGGGCGGCGTCCGGTTGATCTCGTCGGCCAGCAAAATGTTGGTGAAGATGGGGCCTTCCACGAAACGGAAGTTTCGCCGGCCATGCTCATCTTCTTCCAGGACATTGGCGCCGGTGATATCGGACGGCATCAAGTCGGGCGTAAACTGAACCCGCTTGAAGCTCACATCCAGAATTTGCGCCAGCGTGCTGACCATCAGCGTCTTGGCCAGTCCTGGCACTCCTTCGAGAAGACAATGGCCCCGTGTGAAAATCGCGGCGAACAACTGCTCAATAACTTCGTTCTGGCCCACAATCACCTTTTGCAGCTCCTGCTGCAAGAGATGACGAAACTGGCGAAACTCTTGAAGAATTTCTCCCAGGCTACGTTGTTTGGTGGTCGTGCTCATTTCTCAATTCTAGGGATCGAACGAAAAACCAGCAACGCAAATCAGCGCAGGAGCGCTGCATCGAAAGCCCCTTGATCGCTAAACGCGCCCTAATCTGCACAAACGGCTGCTGGCGGGCGTATTTGCACTAGCCCTTACACGGCGGCATACCGTTTTGGCGCCCCTGGGCAGGTCAGCACTAGCCCTGGGCTAGCATTCAGCGGCTGACGGCCGCAGTTTGCGGAAATACGTACTACGCAACGGCTTCGTTGCTTCGTGAAGGGCGTAATCCTAAGATAAGATTGGAGTCGAGGGCGCGTCTTTGGCGGAGGGTCGCATGGAGTTTCGAAAGCTTGGGGCGGCGGGGCTGGCGCTGGTGCTGTTGGCGTCTGTGACGGCGCCCACTCGGGGCGATGTCTCCGCCGAACAAGTGCGCGACTCGATCCAACGCGCCGTCGCTTATCTCAAGAACGAACAAAGCAAAGTGAACGGCGCCTGGCGCGAACGCGCCGGTTATCCCGGCGGCGTGACGGCCCTATGCACCCTCGCGTTGCTGGAAGCGGGAGTTCCTCCCGAAGACCCGACCATACAAAAGTCGCTCGAGTACTTGCGCGCCCTCGGTCTGCCCCGGCTGGTATACTCGGCCAGTTTGCAGACGATGGTGT
Source organism: Planctomycetota bacterium (assembly GCA_963204915.1). Lineage (GTDB taxonomy): Bacteria > Planctomycetota > Planctomycetia > Pirellulales > Pirellulaceae > JAHWKS01. The sequence continues at coordinate 58,370 of CAUJHS010000089.1, forward strand.
TTTGCGCCGCTGAGCCGGAGAAAGACATTCTGCTCATCCGCCGGAACGCACAATGGCTGCAAGGCGTACAAAACACCGGCGAGGCGAATAAAGGCTCCTGGGCTTACTCCGACCGGCAAGGCGCGGGGGACAAATCCAACTCGCAATTCGCCATGCTCGCGCTGTATGACGCGGAACGGGCCGGCGCCGAAGTGAGCGAACGCACTTGGCGTCTGGCTTTGCAGTACTGGCAGCGCGAGCAGCGCCCCGACGGTTCTTGGGGGTACTTCGCCACGCAAGCCAGCACGGGCAGTATGACTTCGGCGGGAGTCGCGTCGATGGTGATTGCCGCCGGAAGGCTCACCGCGGGCGACGCCGCTGTCGAGTCGGGCAGCGTGCAATGTTGCCGCACTCAAGAGAGTGTGACGGAGATTGAAAAAGGGCTGCAGTGGCTTGGTTCGCACTTTACCGTTGAAAGCAACCCCGGCGCCGCGTCGACCGCCGGAGGAGCCGCGCGAGGTTGGTTGTTCTATTACTTGTACGGCTTGGAGCGCGTCGGCCGCATGACCGGCAACCGCTTCATTGGTCGCGCCGACTGGTACCGCCAAGGGGCTGATTTCCTGGTCAACTCGCAAACCGAACTCGGTTATTGGACCGGCGTGAATGAAGTCGAGAACGAACCGCACATCGCCACGCCGCTGGCGTTATTGTTCCTGGCCAAGGGACGCCGCCCCGTGTTGATGGGGCACTTGCGGCATGGCGAAGGGGCCGACTGGAATCATCATCGCGACGGTGTGCGCAATTTGACGTTCTTCATTGAAGACCGCTGGAAGCAGCGCCTCACCTGGCAAACGATTGACGTGCGGGCTGCATCTCCCGACGACTTGTTGCAGGCCCCCGTGCTGTTTTTGAGCGGTCGCGACGGGTTGCAGCTCGCGCCCGAGCAAATCGAGAACCTGCGCAAATACCTGGATCAAGGCGGATTCTTGTTCGCCGAAGCGGCCGGCGGCGGAAAGGCGTTCGACCAGAAATTTCGTGAGTTGGCCAAGCAACTCTACCCCGATAGCCCCCTGCGTTTGTTGCCGCCGGATCATCCCGTATGGTACGCCGACGGCAAAGTCGATCCGAAACACCAACGGCCTCTTTTCGGCGTCGATGCGTGCTGCCGCACCAATATTGTGTATTGTCCGCAAGACCTCGCTTGCTACTGGGAGTTGGGCGATTTGCGCCGTGTGAAAAGCTATCCGCCAGCGGTGCAAGAAGAAGTGGCCGCGTGCCAACAAATTGGGGCGAACGTTCTCGCATACGCCACGAACCGTGAACTGCGCGACAAACTCGACACGCCACAGTTAGCGTACAGCGACGCCAAGGACGGTCCGCCCGATCGGGCGACGCTATCCCTCGCTAAAGTGAGTCACGCAGGCGGCGCCGATGACGCGCCCAATGCGGTGGCCAACCTCTTGGCCATGATCGAACAAGAACTCGCCATGCCGGTCAATCGCGAGCGACGACTCCTGGCGCCGACGGATCCTCGGCTCCTGAATCAACCGCTCCTGTTCATGCACGGCCGCCGTCAGTTTCAGTTTACACCGGCCGAACGCCAAGCCGTGCGCACCCACGTGGAGCGCGGCGGCTTTTTGCTGGCCGATGCGATTTGCGCGGCTCAGCCCTTTGCCGACGCGTTTCGTCAGGAGATGACGCACATCTTCCCAGACGCCCCATTGCGGCCGCTGCCGGCCGATCATCCGCTATTCAGCGATGCCTTTCAGGGTTTCGCAATCTCGCAGGTGCAACTTCGAGAACCGAAGCGGGACACTGCAGACGGTTCCGGTCCGGCGACAACCACGCAGGCGCCGTACTTGGAAGGACTCGAAATCGACGGGCGTTTGGCGGTCGTGTTCTCACCGTACGATCTGAGCTGCGCCTTGGAGAACCACGCATCGTTGGAGTGTAAAGGCTACGGCCCGGCCGACGCCGCGAAGATCGCCATGAACATATTGCTTTACGCGTTGCAGCAGTAAGCTCCCGCCAGCCGCCTTGCGCCGCGCGCAAGCGTGCGGTTCTTGCGCCATCGACGAAGCGAAGCGTGGACTATCGCCCAGCGGCCTCTTGCCGCAGTTTGCAAATGAAGCCGTTACGGACTTGGCGAGGAGGGTGCGTTACACGACTTCAAACCCCGGCCGTTGTTCGCGACTGAGCAGCGCATCGGCTTCAGCATCGTTCACGAAGCGCTCTTGCTCGGGATTCCACCGCACCGGGCGTCCAAGCCGAAGCGCGATATTCACCAGGTGGCAGACGCTGACCGAGCGGTGCTGGCTGACCACGTCGGAAATGGGCGTGCGACGCGACAAAATGCAGTCGTAAAAGTTGCCCATGTGGTTGATGATCGCGTCGAGTTTCCCCGTGCGCGGCGGTCGGTCCAGGTTGTCGTCCGGGTAAAGGCGGAACTCCTCGCGCGGCCAGGGCTGTTGGACGAGATCTTCGACGGGCTTACCTGAGGCCGTGCCGCGATTGACAAAGATGCGGCCTTCGGTTCCTTCAAACAGGACGCCGTTGCGGCCGTTGTCTTTCAATTCCAGCACGACGCCGTCCGGGTACGTGAGCCGCGCTTCGAAGTCGATCGGTACGGTATAGCCGTTCGGCGCCTTAGGCCAACGCGCAGCGCCGGTGATTTCGACCGGACCGGAATGCTCCATACCCATGCCCCAATGGGCAATATCCATGTGATGCGCGCCCCAGTCGGTCATCTGACCACCGGAGTAATCCATCCACCAGCGAAACGTGTAATGGCAGCGCTCGGGAATGTACGGCGTATCCGGCGTTTGACCTTGCCAGAGATTCCAGTTCAAATGCGCCGGAACGGGTTGCACGGCGAACGGGCCACCTGTGACGTTCTTCCCCAAGACCACCGTCACGCGCTCCAAACGACCAATGCGCCCCGCGCGCACGAGTTCACAGCCCAGGCGAAAGTTATGATCGCTGCGCTGCCACGTGCCGATTTGAACCACGCGATTGGTTTCTTCAACGGCCCGGAGAACATGTCGGCCTTCATCTACGGTGAGCGTAAGGGGCTTTTCGCAATACACATCCTTGCCGGCTCGGCACGCGTCGATAAGCATTTTGGCGTGCCAATGATCGGGCGAGCCAATGGTGACGACGTCGATATCGTCGCGAGCGAGCAACTCGCGATAATCCTCATAGATCGCCGCCTTCCCGCCGAACTGCTCACGCGCTTTTTCGGCGATCTGCCGGTCGACGTCGGCAATCGCCACAATATCGCCAAAGGCTTGAGCTTTCTCGGCAATCACCGAACCTTGATAACGCATGCCGATCGACCCGATGCGCAAACGGTCATTCGGCGACTGGGGCTCCGCGGCGTTTGGTTTCGCGGCGATGAAGCACCCTGCCACTCCGACCGAGGCTTGCAAAAAACGGCGTCGCGTGGGGAATAACTGCTTCATAACGGTTCCTGCATGATTCACGCCGGTAATCAATGACGGGCCTGGGCTCCGAACGAGCGTAGGATCGCCGACCTGCCTGTGCGATTGAGTCTACGATGCAGGTTGAGTCGATACAACCTGTTCCAACGACGAGGTGAACGCAGATACCTCTCGCTTGACGTCGGCAATGGCCTGGTCGATCTCGGATCTGTCGCCGGCGCCGGATAACTTTTCCAGGCGCCACGCGGCGTCAAAGGCGGCTTGGGCGGCGAACACATCGACCGAGCTTTTGAGCGTATGCGCGGCGCGTTGCAGTCGCACCACGTTCCCCGTTGCGCGGGCTTCGTCGATTTGACGCAGCAATTTGGGGCACTCCTCAAGCAGCACCTGCGCCATTTGCGTCACTTCTTCCGGTCCTCCGCCAATGCGCTGGACGGCGGCCTCCCAACTCCATTTGCTGCCGCCGTGGGCAACGGAAGCTTGCGGCCTGGGCGGCGCACTTGGCTTGTGCGTGGCGAGCGGTTGACGCACCGGCGCGAAAACTTCGATGGCCCGCGCCATTTCATCCGCACGAACCGGTTTGGCCAGGTGCCCGTCCATGCCTGCCTGGAGACATCGTTCCCGATCGCCCTTCATGGCGGCTGCGGTCATGGCGATAATCGGTGTGCGCCGTCCGGTATTGTGCTCAAGTTCACGAATCCGCGCCGTCGCCGCGAAACCATCCATGACGGGCATTTGAAGATCCATTAACACCAGGTCAAACGGTTCACGCTCCCAGGCTTCGATCGCCTCCTGACCATTGACCGCCAGGGTGACTTGGTGTCCTTGTCGCGTGAGTAGTCCCACGGCCACACGCTGGTTGACGAGTCCGTCCTCCACGAGCAGGATTTTGCGTGGGAAGACCGCGGACGTTGGCGGGGCTTCGGTGGGTCTTCCGTCGCCTGATTCGCTGTTTCGATCGACAGACAAGAGCGTATCGAGCAACTCGGAGCAAACTAAGGGTTTGGTCAAGTAACCTGCCAGTCCCAAATCGCGGCAACGCTGGGCGTCACCAGGACGCGCGACGGACGACAGCATAATCATGCGCGGTTCTTGCAATTCGTCGGCGCGGCGAATTTCGGCAGCCAGGTCGAAACCATCCATGTCGGGCATCATTAAGTCGAGCAGCACCAGACCATAGGGGCGCCCTACTTGCGCTGCCCGGCGTAGTTCGGCAAGGGCCGCAGGACCGCCGTCGGCCAAGACCGGGAGCATTCGCCAACTCTTCAGGAGTTCTTGGAGAATTCGGCGATTCGTGGCGTTGTCGTCCACAACCAGCACCGACTGCCCCGCCAGCGACGGCGGTTGTACTCGCGGCGTTTCGATCGGCGCGTCGTCGAGCAGAAACTCGGCGGTAAAGTGAAAGGTGGTCCCCTTGTTCACTTCGCTTTGGAGCCAGATGCGGCCTCCCATCATTCGCACCAGTTGGGATGAGATCGTCAGGCCAAGTCCCGTGCCGCCAAACCGACGCGTGGTCGAAGAATCGGCCTGAGCGAATGCGTCAAACACGTATTGCTGCTTCTCCGGCGGAATGCCGATGCCGGTGTCGCGCACCGTGACATGCAACCGGACGGTCTGGCCGTTCTCCGGTTCGCCGTCACGCTCCACATCGACGACGACTTCCCCCTGCGAAGTGAACTTGATCGAATTTCCCACCAAATTGATCAAAATTTGCCGCAAACGCACGGGGTCGCCGCGAAGCCCGTCAGGCAGATCGGGCGCAATACGACAAGCCAATTCGATCTCCTTGGCGGCAGCCCGCAAGGTCAAGGATTGTACGGCCTTGCCCACACAGTCGCGCAAACGAAAGGCGACGGACTCCAGTTCAAGCCGTCCCGCCTCGATCTTGGAGAAGTCGAGAATGTCGTTCAAAATGCGCAGTAGCGAGTCGGCGGACTGTTGGATCATTGACAGGTACTCGCGTTGCTCCCCGCTCAGCCGCGTGTGCGACAGTAGCTCCGCCATGCCCAATACGCCGTTCATGGGCGTGCGAATCTCGTGGCTCATATTGGCCAGAAACTCGCTCTTGGCGCGGTTGGCTTCGTCCGCCTTGCGTTGCGCTCGGCGCAAGTCGCGCACCACCAAGTGCGTTCCCAAGCCCGCCGCAGCCATAAGCCCGAGCGTGACAATGCCTAAAGCGCCAAAGAGCAATCGTTGGGCGCTATAGAACGTGGCCAACGCTTCCGAGCGAGCCTGCCGCACGACAACGGTCGCCCCGAGCAACGCTAACGAAGATTTCGCCTCCATAACCTGCTCTTCCGTGACTTCGCCGTGCTGGAAGAGCGCTTCCCCTTGTTGATTGCGAACCACGACCTCGGTGCTTTGCATGTACTCGGTCGCAAAATGACTCGACTCATGCAGGCCATCGCGCAGGTCATATCGTAAGGACGCAACGGCGATGGGGTCGTGCTGATCGTCAAACTGGACCAGACTCAAACGCAGCTGGCCTTGTCCAACCAGTTCGGCCATGCGCGGACGTCGGAGAGCTGCGTGAAACCACGGCTCTTGCGACACGTTCTGCGGGACCAAGGAACGCACTTTCTGGTCGATGGCGACGAACCGCTCGCCCGAGGGGCGATACAGGTCAATCGTCGCCACGTGGGGGTCGCCCCGTGTGAGACGGAGCAACGCGCTTTCGACTTCGGCGCGGGAAACGGCCGCATCGTCTAAAAGCCCCGCCCGTTCAAACATGGCGAAGTCGTAAAGCGATTCTTGCAGCAGAACGGACTCGAGCGCCCCGTCGATGCGTTCAATGCGGCGTTGAATCAGGCGCGCCGTCAACTGCGAGGCGGATTGCAACTTCGCCTGCGCCGTACGCTGTTCCACGCGCTCGTGGTAGACATGAAACGCCGCTCCCGCGAGCGCCATGATGGTCGCCACCGGCAACACCACAAACAGCGCCATGGGGATAAAGCGTTTCATTCCCGCCGTTTATTGAACGAGTCGAGCCTTCTCGACCAGCATGGCATGGTTGACGATTTGCGATACGCCCTCGAAGTGAGCATACATGCCAGCCAACCGTGCGCCTTGCTCCAAGGTGACGGTGCCTTCTTCGGCGACCACTTGCTGTCCGGCTGGGCTTAACAGCCATTCCACAAACTTCGCAGCCGCCTTATTACTCGGTTTATACGCCAGGTACAACGGACGAAAATAGGGATACGCGCCGCTGGCGATGTTCTCGACCGTCGGAGCGTGGCCGTCGATGGCAAGCACCTTGAGCAGTCGTTTATTGGCGCTGGATACGCCTGTGACGGCGACCGCGCGCGGTTGACGCTCGACCAATTCTTCGACCGGGGCGCTCGAATTCAGCAACACGGCGTTGCGGCCGAAGGCAAAGTCGGGATCGCCTAAGATCATCACGCGCATCGAATAGTCGACACCGCTGGTTTTATCGCGCCGGGCGACGACGACGATAGGCTCGTCGCGACCTCCTAGCACTTTCCAGTTCGTAATCTCTTGCTCCAGAATCAAACGCAATTGATCGCGCGAGATATTCTGCACGGGGTTGTCCGGATGCACGATCACCACGAGCGCATCCCAGGCGACAATGGCCAGTCGGACGTCAAGTTGATCCTCATTCAGCCTGCTCAGGCACGCGCGGCATGTACCGCCGAGGTCGGCTCCACCGCTGGCTGCGGCCTCGATTCCCAACGTGGCGCCTCCGCCGGAAAGGCTAATCGGAATACCGGTGGCCTTCGTGTACGCTTCAGCACAGCGCTCCATAAAAGCAATTTTGGCGACAGAGCAACCGCGCCACACCAGCCCCGGAGCTTCGTCGGCCCCAACGTGTGGGGTGGAGCCCCCAATCGCGACAACCGCCCACAGCCAGAAAGTGCGCAAGTTCATAACGTTCTCCTTTCGTGCCCGGAACGCGTCCGTCTCGGCGCTGTCAGGCCGCGCGGTTTGACGAGAAGCCGTTAGGGTTATTGTACCCCCGAAAGGTCGGGATGAAAATAATTTCGCATGGGCCGTGCAATCATCGAAGCAAGTCGCAAGCCCGTGCTGGGGCGGCCATTCCTGGACTTCCCGCGGCGAACGCATTACAACGGCCCGAGTCGAGCTTTCGTTGACGATCGGATTTCGACCTGTTCACAGGAGTCGCCCATGCTGCAACGTTCGCGAAACCGTTCCCCAGTTTTGGGCTGGTCGTGGCGCGCCTTCCTGGTCTGGCTAGGTCTGAGCGGGGTTGCCGGCATCGAACGGGAGGGGTACGGCCAAGAACATCCGCCGGAAACGAGGACTTACGAGAACCGTTTGACGCGGCTGGTCGATCCACCGCCGCTGCTGGCCGACTTTCCTGAGTTTGTTCAGCCCGTGATCGAGACCGTGCGTTTTGAAACGCCGCGACTTGTCGACGACGAACACGCCGATCTGGAAGTGCGAGCCTGGCGGTTTTCGTACAACGCGCGCGGTGTCATCGAAATGCCCAACCGGCTGCGTGCGGCGCACACGGCGGTCATCATGGTGCATCCCTGGGGAATTGATGACGGCCAAGGATGGAAGACCCCCGAACCTGCCGGCGCCGCCGACTTCTGCACACCCGAGAAAAATCGTTTGGCGGCCCGGCATACGCGCGAAGTGATCGGCCCATTCCTGAAACGGCTTCGCGGCAAGGCGGCGTTCATCATGTATAGCTTGCCCGGCGCCGAGGACCCGATCCGACGCAAGCTCTACCGCTCGATCACACATACGCCGAGCGACGAAGAACGGGCTTCGGGCAAGAAAGAACTGCGTGAGACGCTTGCCAACTTTGACTACCGCGGCGAGAGTTTACCCGCGACGCTCACTTTGTCGAACGAACAGCCGGTGAAAGACTACTTTCGTCAATTTGCCGGCCTTGACGCCGGTCCGCACTTCAACCGAGAAGGGTTCTGGTCGCTGCCAATTCCTGTGACTCAAGACCTGGAAGTTGACGTGAACGACGTCGTGATTTACGACGCCGCAGGCTACGCGCCTTTGAAAGCATTCTTAAAGAATCACGGAGTGCGGCATGTGCTGCTCACAGGCTACGCGACCGATATGTGCTTTTGCCGCACCACCGCCGGGTACGAGAACCTCTCGCAAGACTTCAACGTGTTCCTCGTGGGCGACGCGACGCTGGCCACCTTTCCTGCCAACGCCACGCCGCGGTACGCCACGAACGCCCACATTTCCTATGCGGCGTTAACTCAACTGATAACCCAAGTCTCGTGGGTGCGTTTCGTTGCGCCCGCGGAGGCTCGCAGATCAACTCCAACCGAAACGATTCCATGAACGCGTCGGCGACATTCACGCGGCGAACGTTTCTCGCTGGCGCCGCGACCCTGGCGGCAAACGCCTCGTTACGAGGCGAGGCCGCAGCCGCAAAGAAAGCGCAAATCGTCATCTCGCTCGACTTAGAGATGAGCCGCGACTATCCCCGCCGCGGCATATCGGAATGGGATTTCGATAAAGGAAACCTCGACGACGCCACCAAACAATACGCCGTGGAAGCGGCTCGACGCGTGCGCGCCCATGGCGGAGAAATTCACTTCTTTTGCGTCGCACGCGTGCTGGAGCAACCCGATGTAGCGTGGCTCAAGCGGCTTGCGGCCGAAGGGCATCTCCTGGGCAATCACACGTATGATCACGTGAATGTGAAAGCCGCCACTCCTGAGGAAGCGCAGTTTCGTTTCCAACGCGCGCCATGGCTAGTGCGCGGTAAAACGGCGCTCGAGGTCATCCGCGAGAATATTCGCCTGGCGTCGCTCGCTATGCAGGAACGACTGGGAGTTCCGATTGCAGGCTTCCGCACGCCGGGCGGTTTCGGCGACGGGCTGACCGATCGGCCCGACCTGCAACAGCTGGCGCTTGACTTGGGGTTCACTTGGGTGAGCAGTCTTTATCCGCCGCACGAGCGCGGCGCCGTGGGCGAGCCGCCAACGGCCGCGGTGATCGATTCCATTGTGGCGGCGCAGAAGGCGGCGCAACCGTTCGCCTATCCCTGTGGATTGGTAGAGGTTCCTATGAGTCCCATCAGCGACGTGACGGCGTTCCGCAGTCAGCGCTGGAAGCTGTCCGATTTTCTGACCGCCACCCGCGCCGCTGTCGGCTGGGCCATCGACGCCGGAGCGACGTTCGATTTCCTCGCCCATCCGTCATGCCTCGTCGTGGAGGATCCGAACTTTGAAGCGATCGAGCTTATATGCCGGCTCGTCCAAGCATCGGGCGATCGGGCCGAGTTCAGCACGTTGGACCAACTCGCGCAACGGGCCCGCCCTGCGTTGCGCGCCGCCCCCACGCCATGATGGGCATCGGGCGACGGCAAGTCGCACTCCTCGTCGTTGGTTGCGGTGTGGACACTTGGTGAAAATAACGGGGGCCGGTCCGGTCACGCCACGGGTTTCGTCGCGGTAAACGCCGTCACCAGATATTGCCGCACACCAAAATCCCACCGCCACGGCCGAGCCACGCGCAGCGTTCCGCGCGAAGGCGCCAGCCGTGAATCGCTTTGCCACAACGACGCCACGACGGCAGGATTCAAGCCGTGGAAAAAGTTACGCTGCGCAATCAGACGCTGCGCCAGCCCGGCTAAGTCGGCGTCGGCTGTGGTGGTAATCTCTGGCGCCGAATCGGACGAGACAAAGTCCGTGACCAGGATCGCCTGCCCGCCAGGCGCGGCAAGGTCGAACAGTAACCGCAAATGTCCGCGGCGCACGGCCGAGACGACGTCAAGAAAGCGAGGATGCTCTTGGCCCAAAACTTCAACCACGCCTTTGATCAGTTGACTCAAGACGCACGTTGACACGACAAGATCAAACGGGGCATGAGGCCCAGGAAGCGAGGGACTTTCGGCATTCTGAACGATGCGTTCCAGCAAATCCGAGTCTTGCGGCGCTGCGGCAAGGAGTTCCAGATCGTCCCACACGCCCGAGATGTCACAGCCGCCCCTGAGCATCAGCGACGGCGCGTCGACCACCCCTTGCCGCACAACGGCATGCTGCAGGGCCTCGTCGTCCAAATCGATCAGCACCGTTTGCGAAAAGCGTTGGGCCAGCGTTGGCAGGTCCAAGTCATTGCAGTTGCCGGCCCCCAAAATACAAACACGCCCGGCGGAAGCGGGCGTGGATTGACGAATCAACTCCATGATTCGTTGTCGATGCTCGGTCGCGAAACGCCAGTGGTTAGCGCATTGCGCGTTCCACTGGCGTTGCATGGTAATGAGCCGATTGACCACGGCTTTCACGCTAGGGGGCAATAGCGCGGAAAAAGTTCCGCACGGGTTGCCCCGGCACGTACACTCGGGGCCGGATGATGACCGGACGCCCCACAACCACAGGAGCAGGCGCCACCACCACCGGCGCAGGCGTTACGACGGGGCTGAACGTGGTGACAACCCCGGGACGGTAAACCACCGTGGGTGGCGCCGTCACCACTGGCGCCCAAGTCGTCACTGCGGGAGCAGGAACGACTGGCGAGAAGGTCACCGTGGGAGCGGGCATAAGAGCTGTTGCCGGTACAACCGGATCGAACACAACAACGCCCTGCGCCGAAGCACCGCTGGCCATCAACACGACCATCCCCACGGCGAGCAACGCCAAGGCAGTTTTTCGAAACATGGACTTGCCTCCTTTCCTGATCACATGAACCACAAGGTGAAAGCGCCCGTTCCACCTCATCGTTCATTGTATCAAGGGAAGGCGACTCTGCGAGTTGACGGCGTACAGAATTGCAGCGGCTGGGGCCTGCTTCACCATGCCCGAACTACGCCGTCTCGCCAGCTTGCCGCCCTGCCACATCGTGGCGCGCAGGGAGTGCGGTAATTGCCCTCATCAACTTGCCGCGCTGGTCAGCTTCTCGCGGTTGCGCACGGCTTGCACAATTCGTGCGGCCAGAATGCCCGATACCGGTACGCCCCAAGCTGCACATCGGGCGGCGATTTGATCAGGCGTTTCGTGCGGATGCTGACGCGCCAACTCCTCGACCAGTCGCCGTTGGTCCGTGTGTTGCTTCGTCAACAGCCACGGCGCCGGCGACACTCGGTTCTCAATTCTCGGAGCAGCAATATCCATGATTCCGCCTTTTCTTGGTGCAGTGTTCCTCACGCCCTGTTCTACCGCAATCGCATGAAGCGTCAATGCCGCCCGGCTTGCTAAAAGGGGACATTCTAGAATGGCATGAACTTAGTCCTAAGTGGAAGCGTGCCGGATGCATCATGATGCTAGCATGTGAGTCGGGTGGCGGAGCGATAGCGATGCCCCAGCAAGACACGTCAGCGAACCCAAGCGCAGCGAAAGAACCCGGCCCTGCTGGGGCGTCGAAGACTCCGCCGCCAGCCACCCCTTTTGGTAGTCAGCGCAATGCACCTTAGCCACCCCGATGCTCAAGTTGCTGCGGCCCGTTAGCGCGGATATCCTGTTGTCAGGCTCATTTCGGGCCGCACAACTTAGCGGGAGCGTTATGCCTTTCTGTCCAAGTCTAGGAATCTTGGGAAGTCGACCCTCGCTAGAAATCAGGATTGTCTACAATAATTGACCCGCAGAACATAGATTGACCCGTAGAGAGGTGCAGGCCATGGTCCGCAGGCCCGATGTTGTCCGAACCGGAATTGCCGTTGCCGCGTTATGCCTCTTGGGCACGCCAAACGTTGCTTTGGCTGCCGACAAGACTGAAGAGGGCTTCGTCAGCCTTTTCGACGGCAAGACCCTCAACGGCTGGCATCTCATGAACGGCGCGACATTCGTCGTGGAGGACGGCGTCATCAAGCACGACGTCGGCCGCGGTTGGCTCCGCAGCGACAAGCAGTATGCCGACTGCATTGTTCGCCTGGAATTCCGTTTCATGAAGCCCGGACAGGACGGCGGCGTCTTTCTGCGGGCCGTCAAGGAAGGCAAGGACTGGCCTGACCGGAAGTACGAGGTGCAGTGCGAAAACAGCGCCCGCATGGCGACGATCTTCGGCGCCAAGCATGATCTCAACGTCGAATTGGTGAAGAAGGTCCTCAAGCCCGTTGGCGAGTGGAACGAATATGACATCAAGATCGTCGGACCGAGCATTGAAGTCCGCTTGAACGGCGAGCTGGTTGCCACGTCCAACTCCGCGGATGCGCTCCAGCGAGGCTATCTCGGCCTGCAAGGCGAAAACGGCTCTCATGAGTACCGCAATTTCCGGATCAAAGACCTCAGCAAGTAGCGTCGCCCCGAACTGGGCTTCCCGATAGCGGCATAACCAATCGCTCAACCGGAGCGGCGGTCGGGCGCGGAATGTGAAATCAACGTCGCTGGCCGCCGCCCAGTTAGCTCAGGCGTTCGGCGGCAGATGGGTACTCGCAGATGCGTTACTTCAAGGAGCGTGGACGTTGCTTGCGCCATGACTCTCTTGCAGCGGAATGGGGAGACTGCGCACGTTACATCGAGATCGGAGATGACCGATACGCCGTTCGGCAAGTCGAGGTCTACAGCGATGGTCATATGCTGCGGTATGACCGCTCACACTGGTGCGATAGGTTTGGGCAACTCTTCGGTTGCTTATTCAGCCACAAACAAAAAGCCATCGACAGCCGACGTGGCGCGGAAGTCATCGATAGCCAAGAGTTCGAGCGGGTGTGGCATGCGGCTCTCGGCTCGCCAATGTGGGAGCAGCAGGTTGAGCAGTCGTTGGCGTCCGAGTGGGGCGAGGCGCCTCATTGGCTCAATAAGATGTAATCATGCCAAACCACCCACTCAAGTTGATGCGGCCCATCCGCGCCGGTATCTTGAAGTCAGCCCATACCGGGCCGCACAACTTACCGGGAGCGTTCGGCGGCGGAGAGTCACCGTTCACGTCACCATACGGGAGAACAGCTTTGAAAGACGATCTCGCGAGGACTGTGTTGGTGCGGAACTTCGGCTTCTGGATAGTCGCCGCCGTCCTGTACCCGATCGCGCACTGGATTCCGACCGCGACGGGGCACCCGCCCCGCATCTTCGATGTGCTGGTCCCGATCCTCGTGCTCGGTCTAGGGCTAGCGTCGAATGCCGTTCTGGGCGCGGCGTTCAAGAACGGCCACAGAGACCGCATCGCAGACGCCGAACCATCCCCTGCAGCAGACCGCGGGGGCATGTAGGCTTTCCCAGGTTCACAGCTCACTCAGCCCCCGCCGCTGCTGAGCTGTGTCGTTCGGCGTCGGAGGGCGCTTCAATCTCCAACAACCGCGAGCGAAGTACTTGAAGTGCGGGTTACCTATTTCGACGGGCATCGGCGCCGCACTACCGCTCCCGCCACAGTTGAGCTGGGTCATTCGGCCCTTACCTTCTCGGAGAACATGCATGTCGAACATCGCAGCAAAGCCATATTGGGTAAGGTTTTTCATGCTCGGCCTTCCTGATCGCGTGACCGGAATCATCGTTTGGTGGCTTGTGTTGGCAGCCGCCATAGGTCTCCCGATCTACTGCTTTGTCCCAGGCAATGTCATGCCACACCTGCGGCTGCCAGTCGCACTGCTTCTCGGCGCTCTTATGACCGTGAGTAACATCATGCTCGGCCAGGCCATACGCTGGATGGATCAACATTCGGCATGGGCGAATGCCGAACCAACAAAACACACTGCCATCTGATTGCTGTCCGGCGAGTTGATTGTCGATGGCCACGGCCTGTCGGCGAAGATCGCCGCGGCAGGTGGTTGTGTCGCCGAGCAAGAGTTGGTGTGAGGTCCGTGGTGGTTGCAGGTGTATCGGCCGAATAAGGCGCTGCACCTGACCGGACCGCCATTCTGGTTTCGCGCGACACCTCGCCATTGCAGGCGACCCGGCAGGTGAACGCAGTCGTTATGCGGACAGGAGACCCACCATGAGCGAGGCCTGGATATCGGCACTTAGAGGCGGGGACCTTAGTGCCGTCAAGCGGCAACTCGCCGAGAATCCGAGTTTCGCAAGTACGCCCGATCGACGGCTCGACACGATCAATGGCCGATGCGATGTCTTTCCCTTGCGGTTTGCCGTGTCGGAAAACAGCCACGAAATCGCCGTCGCACTCCTGAATGCAGGAGCCGACGTTAATGCCCGTGATCTCCATGGCAACATGCTTCAGGCCGCCGGCACCGTCGAGATGGTTGACTTTCTGGTCGAGAACGGCGCCGATGTCAACGCGATGGGTTACGAATCTGGCAACGCTGTCATCCTGGCAAGTTACAAGGCGCAAACGGAGAAACTGGAACGACTGATCGCCCATGGGGCCGATGTCAATCAACCCGCGGTCAACGACGGACGGACCGCGCTTCACGTTGCCGCTGGCTGGGGATACAAGGGCACGAGTTCCCTCACGGTTATTCGGGTGCTGCTGAAGAATGGAGCGGACATCAATGCCCGCGACAAGGCCCAGCAAACGCCGCTCCATTGGGCAGTTCAAGAAGGAAACAAAGACACCGTTGAATTCCTCTTGCAAAATGGGGCAGATCGCTCGATCTACGACAGCGAGGGTAAGACCCCACTTGACTATTCGGAAAACGAGGAAATATCGACCCTGCTGAAAACCGGCACGGCGTGATGGGTCCGCATGACAAATCGCTGCACCCGACGGCGGCCGCATTACGGTTTTCGGGTCGTTACGTCTCACCCGCGGCCGCCGAGGGTGAGCTTGTTCGTTCGGTGACCTAAACCAATGGGAGCGCTCCATGCGAATACTCTTGATGCTGACCATTGTGTTCGCCGTGTCCGGCGCCTCGTTTGGCGAGGAAGCAACTCCATTTGAAGGATGGGTGGTCCCTGGCGCGAAATTGAAGGAACAGTCAGCGTCACCCGTCACAGTCACATCGGCCGACAAGAAGAACGTTCAGTCGGTCACGAGTGGATTTGGCCAATACGAGACGGACAAACCGTTTCACGAAGTTGTCGCGTTCTATGTCCGCAAGAGCGGGCTCACGCCACCAAACTGGAGCATCCTGGGGCGCGAGTATCCCGGTACTGAAGTCCACATTCCGGCGCACTTCTCGCGTACTAACTTTTACCGTGAAGAACCAAGCATCACTCTGCTACATTACATTCGTGAGGACAGTGCCGTAGCTCATTTGCTCGTGACTGATCACCCGAAGCTTGGCTTCATTACCGTTGCCATCACACGTGGAAAAGACGAGGAGCGGACGGTGATTCAGATCATTCAGCATTCGTCAAAGCGAATAGAACGGGGCACTGAACAAGCGGAGGGACCGGAGCGGGCGGACAGCCGGAGTGGCAATGGTGAATCACTCGCGCCCGCCGGGTGATCCTGAACGTTCGGCGGCAAGGGCAGGCGTCAAGATAAAGCGGGGCTGGATCTCGATGTCGAAATCACCCACTTCCGAGTTCAAGAGTTCCGCCGGCGCCGTGATGATCCGGGCGCCCGCCGGTTCTTTCACCATGGGGAGCCCGGAGTCCGAGGAGGGTCGTCGGGCTTGGGAGCAGCAGCGCGAAGTCACTTTCGCTAGCGACTTCTATCTGGGCAAAACGCCGGTCACGCAGGAGCAGTTTGAAGCGGTCACGGGCACGAATCCGACGGCCCATGAGAAGATTGGGGATGCCCCGGTTGATTCGGTGACGTGGGACCAGGCGAAGGAGTACTGTCTGAAGCTCACCCAACGCGACCGCAAAGCCGGAGTGCTCGCTCACGACTGGGAATATCGGTTACCGACGGACGCGGAGTGGGAATACGCCTGCCGCTCCGGGAGCTCGGCGCCACGGCATGGCGAGCCGCAGGAGGTTGCGTGGTATCAGGACAATGCGGACGGAAAACCGCACGCCGTCGGTCAGAAGACGCCCAACGCGTGGGGGTTCCATGACATGCTCGGCAATGTCTGGGAATGGTGTGAGGACTGTTTCTTTGTGAGCTGTTGCAATGTAGGCTGCCGGTCCGTGCGCGGGGGGAGCTGCCGCAGCAGTGCCCGCTTCTGCCGTGTGGCGCAGCGCTGGGGCATTGGTCCAAACGGTCGCTCACGCTATTGCGGCTTTCGGTTGCTCGCTGCCAAGACCGGCTCGCCATTCGAGCTGAGTCCGCCGGTTGGTTTTCCGGCGCAGGAACAAGCGCCTATCTACTATGCCATCGACCCGAACGATTTCGATTTGGCCTTGCGAGTCATTACGGCCGATCCCGATGAGATCGAGCCGGTGTATGTCGTCCCGCCGCCGCTTCACTGCTGCGTCTACGACGACAAACCGGAATGGGTCGAGTGGCTTCTGGACCACGGAGCCGACATTGAAGGCCGCGAACAGGACCATGGCTCGCCGCCGCTGACCGCCGCGGTCGTGCATCGGCAGAAGCGGATCATTCCGATTCTCGTTCGTCGCGGCGCCAACACGGCAGGGCAACTGAAGCGCGCCCGGAACGGACTGGCCGGCGCCTACGAAGATGATCCTCGCCTTGATCGCGAAGGGTATCGGGAAATCGTTGAACTTCTGCAGACGCTTGGCGTCGAGGAGTAAGCCAGAATTCTGTCCGACATTCCAGATGCCCGCGTCTCGCGCGAAGTGAAGGTATCGTCAACCGGGAATACAAACATCAACCTAAACCACCGCGCCACATCCCGACTCTACCATAACCCGATGCTGCTTCGGCGTGTTCAACCGCTGAAAGCCTGGCCGATCATGAAGTTGCACGTTTCACGCCAATTCGGTGTCGCCTTTGAACCATCGGAGCTGCTCGCGCATCCTGATCTGTGTCCCCGATTGAAATCGAGACCGCATCATGATGTCCGAGGCAGACCTTATCCTCTGCGAATTGCTTGTCCTGCGGTGCCAGCGGCGAGACTCCAGCGCGCCCAGCGAGTTGGTTGCCTTGTTCGAAAAGCCCCTGCTTTACTACCTGCGGCGGCTAGTCAAGTCGGAGGACGATGCTTGGGATTTGCTCCAGGAGACCTGGTTTTCCACTTTCCGCTCGCTGCATAGCCTCCGCGACGCACGCGCGTTGCCCGCGTTCCTCTACCGCACCGCCCGCAACCACGCGCTCGCTCATCTGCGCCACCGCGGCGCCGACCTGCGGCTCTACGAGCGTGTCGAGTCGCTGCAGAGCGGCTTGGAACCGGAGTCCTCGTTCAACGCCGAAGACGCCGCCGCCGTCCATGCCGGTCTCGAACAACTCACTCTGCCCCACCGCGAGGCGCTGACGCTGTTCTTTCTCGAAGACCTGACCGTCGAAGAGATCGCCTCCGTGCTCGGCATCCCGCCGGGCACGGTGAAGTCGCGTATGTATTACGCCAAGCAAGCCCTCAAAACAATTCTCTGCGAAGGAGTTCACAATGAAGAAAGCTGACAACCTGCGCGAAAACCTGTTCGGCCTCGAGCCGCTCAGTCCTAATCACCAACAGAGATTTCGCGACGAACTCGCCCAGATCGTGGAGCCCCAGCTTTCCCGCGGCTACCGGATGTATTACCTCCTGGGTTTGGCCGGTTGCCTGATCGGACTCCCCGGCGCGGTTTGCGGCCTCCTGATCGACGCCGAGCACCGCTGGGTCTGGGCTCTGAACCTGGTGGTGCTGCTCGGCTTTGCCGGGTGGATTCTTTACATCCTCAGGCGCGGGGCTGAGCCGCTGCGGATCATGCAGGGGATGAGCAAGGCGTTCGCGGCCGCCACATTGTTGGCGGCAGGGGTCTTGATTGTGTACGGCATTGGCAACCCGTCGCTGTCCAGCGTGCTGTGGTCGCTGCTGGGCCTGCTGTTGTTCCTGTTGGCGAGTTTCATCAATCTCTGGAACCGAGAGTTAACGGCCGAACGAACCGTACGGGAACACATCCTTCGCGTCGAATACCGGCTGGCAAAAATGGAGGCCTCAACCCGTTGAGGCAATCAACGGCGGGTGGCTGGGGCGGAGTCTTCGACGCCCCAGCAAGCGCCGCCAGAGATTTCGATCGCAGCGAAGGACGCCGATCCCGCTGGGGCGTCGCGTACCGCTCCGCCGGCAGCCGCCTCTTTTCATCGTCAACGCAATGCACCTCCGCCACCCCGCCGGGTCAGGACCCTTTGCCTTTCCCTTGACACCTTTTCTCTCAAGACGTTACCGTCGAAACTGATCAGCCCGCTGCAAAATTGGAAAGTGCAATTACGATTAACAAGAGTAGGCAAACTACAGCGAAATTAATTATAGCCCCCGCAAGTGCAAGGAGCCGCATCCGCGGTTGCTTTGTTACTATTGCAATCATCAGGGACCCAAAAAGGCAAGCGATTGAAAGAATTAGTATTTCAGTTCCGTTGAGCGCGAACACCTCAAATCGTGGAATAAACTCGTGAATCGCGTACGATACGAGGAAGCTTAGCAGACCTCCACCGGAAACTAAGGTGCAGGCAATAGCTAGAAGTACTCGACGGCTGACGCCCTTTGGTTGCTCGAAGCTCTCAGTTGGGCTCGCATAAGGGTTCTGTTGCGCCATTTTCAAATTTTGGGTCTGGATGGAGAGTAGCTATTCACACTTTACACGCGGATCGATGCATGACCGGTTCGAAGTCTCATTTAACTCCCAAAGAATGCAAAACGGGGACAGGCGCGAATGGCATGAACTTAGTCGTAAGTTGAAGCATGCCAGACGCATCATGATGCTAGCAGGTGAGTCGGGTTGCGGCGCGAAAAGACCTCCGGAAAGAATGAAGGTTGTCACACGAAACACCCTTCCCGGAGGTCGAACAT